>JBDTJX010000092.1:0-38743 GCA_039935655.1 Candidatus Dormiibacter sp.
CATGTTCGGCCCGCAGGGATCGGACCTCAGGGTTGCCGGTCTGTGTGACGCCGCCGAAGAAAGGGACGTCCAGCGCGGTCTCGAGCGCGCCGGCTACGGCTCCGACCTCACGCGCGGCGACCTCGAAACGCTCGGGTTCTACACGTGCGTTGCCGACTTGGAGGACGAGCTGATCCGGTCGCTCGGCGTCGCCGCGGTGGAACGGGTCATCGACGGGCAGGGTGAGCTCGGCTTGTTCCGCATCTTCCAGCGACAGCCGGCGTGGCAGGGGCGGAGCACCGAGGAGCAACTCCGCCGCTTCTTCGGGACCCATCGCGGTCGGAAGATCGAGTGCGCGCCCCTTCTCGTCGCGGCGCTGGATCTCTCCCACGTGCCGCGACCCCTGGACCGAGTCCTCAACCACGTGCGACCGGCCGGCAGTGGTCTACTAGAGGTTCAGGAGGGCACGGCATGACTCCCTTTCCCGACCCGTCGCCGGACACCATCTCGGGGCCGTCGTTGCGCGTGTTGCTCAGGCCTGGCGAGGGTATTCCAGCTGGAACGCCCCGATCGGCCGCCGATGGCGGACCCTACACACTGCGTGGCAACACGACCAGCTTCCAGGTGTCCTACGAGAACGCGCTCGGCGCCAACGGCCCCGTCCTCGCCGATGCAGTCCTTGCGACGTGCGAGCGAGACTACGCCAGCCTGCGCACATGGTTCGGAGGGCTGAACCCCGGCGGTCTGCCATTCACCGTGTTTGTCGTCACCGGCACCTTCGGCGCCTACCACGCAAGCTGTGCCGCCACGGAGTTGCACCTCGCTGCCTTCGACGGCACCAACGCGGACCTGGTGCGCATGCTCATGGTCGCTGAGGCCGACGAGGTGATGATGGCGGCGCAGAACGCCGGCTGGGACTGTGGTGCCAGCCACGGTGAGGGACTGTCCCGTGTCCTCTCGACTGAGGTGTATCCCGCTCAACTCGATGGGTTTGCCACCGCCGCCAGCTGGTTGGATTCGAACAGACCCGACTGGGTGACCACCACCGAGCCGACCGACCAGAACTACGTGTCCATCGGCTGCGCCACGCTCTTTCTCAACTACCTGCGCCATCAGCTCGGCTACGACCTCACCACAATCGTGGGAGGGGGCGCGCCGACACTGGCGCAGGTCTACACCCACCTCAGCGGCAAGACGGACGCCTTCAGCCCCTTCAACGCCCTGCTTGCAAAACGCTTCCCGGCTGGCCGGCCGAGTGGACTGAGCACCGACAATCCGTTCCCCTTCTAGGGCGATTCCGCTGACCCGACGCAACCACTTCCAGGTCACGGGTGGTGCCGCTGAGCGTCATGACGGGTGTGATGAATCGCCGCCGTTTCGCCTCCCACCCTCTCCCCTATCCTCGTCCTTCATTGCGGCCAGCACCACGCCGAGCTGCACGCGCGAGCTGATCCCCAGTTTTCGGTACACACGCGCCAGCACGTTGTCGACGGTCTTGGGTGATATGAACGCGGCCTGTGCCACCTGCCGGTTGGTCATACCGGCCGCCGCGAGTGCAGCCACGCGCTCCTCAGTCGCCGTGAGGTCGGTCGGCGCGCGCGGACGCAGCCCGATGCGCGCCAGCTCGGCTCTGACCCGCGCGGCCCACAACGCGGCGCCGGCCTCTTCGAATAGGTGCAGCGACTCTCGCAACGCTTGATCGGCGGCTCGCTTCTCCCGTCGACGGCGGTGCACCTGCCCCTTCACCAGAAGCGTGCGCGCCAACTCGAGCGGCATCGGGAGACGCTCGTGCTCCGTGATCGCCTGGTCCAGCGCACGCAGTGCTGCCTGAAGATCGCCCTGCGCGGCAGAGATGATTCCCCGACCGCGCGCGGCGACGGCGAGCGCCCAGGGTCGATCCACTCTCCTGCCGCCGCGCTCCAGCCAGTCGACCAACCGCGAGGCAGCGTCTAAATCGCCGAGTGCCACCAACGCCTCGACCTCATCGGGGAGGAAGATGCCGAGAATGGGCTCACCGAATCCCATCTGGGTGATCGCGTCGGCCAGTGGTCGGAGCCTCTCATCCACTCGCGCCGCGTTGCCCGCGGAGAGTTCGAGAAACCCGAGCGTCCACAGCGGCCAGATGGTTCCCAAGGTCCACTGAAGACCCTGGAACAACGCCAGCGCTTCGACCGCCTCGGCCCGCGCCCGGTCGACCGCGCCCGTGTAAGCCGCCGCCAGGGCGCTTGCGGTGAGTGACAGGGCCTGCACCGAGGGATCGTTGTTCAGCCGTGCCACGTCCCGCGATTGCGCGGCGGCGCGAGTCGCGCCGTCAAGGTCGCCGCGCCAGACGCAGGCCCACACGAGGTAGAAGGACATGATGGGAATCGCCGTTTCCTGCCCCCGCTCGCCGGCCTCGGAGATCAAATCGTTAACCGCGGCGATGGCTTCGTCGAGCCTGCCTGTGAACAAGAGCAACAGTGCGCGGATGACCCGCGGTCGCATCTGTACGGGGCCCGCGCGCAGCGGGTCCTCGAGAGCCAGCGCCCGGGCCAAGCGTGCTTCATCGACACCCTCGCCGCCCAAGAACTCGATGACGGTGAGAATGGCGAGCGACTCGGCCTGCGCGCCATCGGCTCCCGCGCTCTCAGCATCCGTTACGGCCGCGCGGGCATGGGCTGCGGCACTCGCGTAGTCGCCGATGCTGACGTAACAGAACACGACGTCGAGCTCGATCTCGGCCCGCAGGCCAATGTCGCTGTCCGATGCCTGGATGGCCTCGAGCGCGAATTGCAGAGCTTCGGGGAAGCTCGCCGACCACGCCCGAACCTGGCCCAGCAACTGAAGCACTCCCGCTCGCGCGATGCCCGTCGGCTGCGACTCCATGACCTGCTCCAACAGTGCCCGCGCCTGATGTGTGTCACCGGCCTCCGCATAGCACCGGGCAGCCTCGACGGCACGGCGTGCTGCACCCTCCGTGTCCGTTCCTGGGGTCAACTCGCGGGCCTGCTCCAACATTTCGGCAGCGGTCACAGGAGCGCCTCGCATCCGAGCGCGCTGCGCGGCCGCCTCGAGGGCCTCGGCAGCGACGGCGTGCGGTCCTTGCGCAGCCAGCCCAAGGTGCCGCGCTCGCGCCTCGTCTGAACAGCCGGCCTCCGCCAGCGCCGAATGAATCTCGCGGATCCGCGCGGGTCCTGCACGGGTGAGCGCGGCAGTGGCCAGCAACGGGTGGTTGAACCGCACGGTCTCACCATCAAGCGCGATGACACCGTCGCGCACCGCTGGTTCGACGTCCTCCACCAGGTCGATGCCGGCCACACGGGACAGCACGTCGAGCGACGGCTCGAAGGCGACGGCAGCCATGAGGAGGGCGTCACGGGTCCGCAGGGGTAGCGCATCGATGCGTTGGCTCGTCAACGCTGCCAGCGTCGCGGGAATCGGCAGACGCTCGCTGGCGCTGATCCGCACCCGTGACCTGATCAAGGCCCGGGCGATCTCCAAGGCATAGAAAGGATTACCTCCGGAGGCCTCTTCGATCTTGACGAGCGCGAGCCGGGGAAACGACTCTCCGGCACTTGCCTGCAACAAACGGTGAAGCGCGCCGAGAGACAGCGGTCCGAGCGTGAGATGCTCGGACCACCCCAGTGGCCCGGACGCATTCAAGCCGAGCGGAACGGCCGATGATCCCGACCCGCGAAGCGACAGCACGACGCCGATCGGGCGATCCTGCACGCGTCGAAGCGCATACGAAAGCACCGCTTCGGAACTCTCGTCGAGCCACTGGACGTCGTCGATGGCAAGCAGCAGCGGGCGGTCCCCGTCGGTGAGAGCCCGGAGTAGAGTCGCGATGGCGACCGACAGCGCGCGTTGACCATGCGCCACGCCCACCGGCTCGGCGAGGAGCAGTGCAACCTCGAGGGCGTCACGTTGCGGGGTTGGCAGGCGTGCGCCGGCACTCGCGAAGGCGTCCGAGAAGAGATCCCCAAACGCTCCGAGGGGAAGTCCGGCCTCCGATCGTGTCGGGCGCGCCGAGAGCGCCTGGAAGCCGCGCGCGGTGCCCTCCCGCCGTGCTGCTTCCCACACTGTGGTCTTGCCGATGCCGGGCTCACCTTGCAGGGTCAGCGCTGCCAGGCCGCTGCCGCCGGCCGCGCGAGTCAGCATTCGGTCCACGGCCGCGAGCTCCTGGTCCCGCCCGATGACTTCTTGTTGCACGTCAGCCATTGAGGATGCGCTGCGGTATCGGACAGGAGGTTACCGGAGTCGGTGCCGCTGTCAGCGCGCCTGCCTCCGCCCCGGCGAGCGCGTCGCCCCGATACAGATCGCGGAGATCTCCTCTTTCGTCGCCACCAACTCGGCGCCTACCTTGGCGTCATGGCTCAGACTGCTGCGACCACTGTCAGCAACGCGGCGTTCCTCGTCGAGCGCTACTGGCCCGGCGTTGACGAAGCGCTTCTCAGGGCAGCGCTTCCGCGCCTCGAACTCTCAGCGCGCGCCATGACCGCAGAGGGACACGAGGTGCACCACGTGGGCTCCTTCCTCATGCCCGCTGACCAGGTGGTGATCTCCGTGATCAGCGCCGAGAGCGAAGCGATGGTGTGGGAGGTGAACGAACGCGCCGCGATGCCCGTCGACCGGGTCGCCAGAGTCACCTCGTACGGGTTCGGTGTCGATGCAAGAACGCCGACATGAAGACAACGCTGCTGTATGCCATCCAGTCCCGTCGGGGCGACGCCGGCGCTGCCTTTGACGTGTCGCGACGCGGTGCCGGCGACAACGGCGGCGATGCCGCCGAGACGCCGGCAAAGGGGGAAGCCGCGTTGCTGGGCACTCGGGAAACGGCGACGATCCGCATCCAGTCTCTCGGTGCGTTCTCGGTTCTCCGCGACAAACAAGCGGTCAGGACCTCCGACTGGCAGTCGAAGAAGGCCCGCGAGCTGCTCAAACTGCTGGTGGCTCGGCGAGGTCGTCCGGTTGCACGCCCGTACCTGATGGAGACGTTGTGGCCCGGTGAGGAGCCGCCAAGGGTCGCCAACCGGCTGTCGGTGGCGCTGTCCACCATCCGGAGCGTGCTTGATCCCCGGCGTCGATTTCCGCCCGACCGAATCTTTCTCGCTGACAGCGACTCGGTCGCCATCAACCTGGCAGCCGTCGAGGTCGACCTGGAGCGCTTCCTCGCTGCAGCGTCCGAGGGTCTGCGGTTCCTGCGTCGTGGCGAGACCTATCGCTGGATGCCGATCCTCGAGGCCGCCACCCTCGCGTACACGGGCGACTTCCTCGAAGAGAATCCCTACGACGATTGGGCGGTGCCCGCCCGGGAGGAAGCTCGGGCGGCCTACATCGCCGGCGCACGCGCGCTCGCCATCTGCGCAGCTGCAAGCGCCGAACCGGATGGGGCAGCGCCGTACTTCCTGCGGATCCTTGAGCTCGACCGTTACGACGAGCAGGCATGTCTTGGATTGGTCGCAGCAATGGCTGATGCCGGCCGGCACGGCGATGCGAATCGCCACTACGCGAGCTATCGATCTGCCATGGGCGATCTCGGCGTTGAACCCGCCCCGTTTCCCAGCGGTCGTCGCGGCGGACCAATCACCACTGTGAGGTGAGTCCCGCCCTCCTCCGGCTTTGCATGGCGGGGTGGCTACGATCCGCCGCACGCCCCGTCCCCGCTCTCTACTCTGTTCGAGTTCATGCTCCTCGCAACAAGCAGCTTCATCGATCGCTTTCTTGGCCAGTTCGGCTACGCCGCCGTCTTTGGGTTCGTGGGAATTGAGAGCCTCGGCATCCCCTTCCCTGGCGAGACCATGCTGGTCGCGGCCGCGCTGTACGCCGGTGCCACCCATCAGCTCAACATCGTCGGCATCGTCATCGCTGCAGCAGCCGGCGCGATCGTCGGCGACAACATCGGGTTCGGCATCGGCCACTGGGGCGGTTATCGGCTCTTGCTCCGCTACGGACGCTACATCCGGCTCAACACGGGCAGGGTCAAGCTGGCGCGCTACCTTTTTCTGCGGCACGGCGGCAAGGTGGTGTTCTTCGGACGATTCGTGTCGGTGCTGCGCACCTACGCCGCATTCCTCGCCGGCACCGCGCGGATGGCATGGCCTCGCTTCCTCGTCTTCAACGCGGCGGGCGGAATCGTGTGGGCCACCGGGTACGGCGTCGGTGCATATGTGGCCGGCGACCGCATCAGCAAGCTCAGCGCACCGGTGGACCTGGCGCTCGCCGCGGTCGCGCTCGTTGTCATCCTCGGTGGGATCCTCGTCCTCCGGCGCAAGGAGGCGGAGTTGACAGTCGAGGCAGAGAAAGCGCTCCCGGGCCCACTCGAGGAGCCGTGAGGACGTCGTCGCCCCTGGTGCTCGATGTGAGTCGACCAAAGGCACAGCGACGCCGTGAAGGTCGCCCAACCTCGCATGGCTCGAAAGGCGTTCGGGGCGCCCGGCGGACCGTTGCACGCATCTGGCGACCCTCTTTGCAGCCGATCCGAGCCGCACGCGCCATGACGGCAGCACGTGCGGCCGGCCCGTCGGTCAGCCCTGCTGCGGCGGCTGCAGCACAGCGAACACAGCCTGCTCGGGGTCGAGCAGCACCGCGAATCTGCCGACCTCGGGAATGTCCTGTGGCTCGGCGACAACCGTCCCACCGAGCTCCTTCGCCTTCGCCGCCGTCGCGTCACAGTCGTCCACGGCGATGTAGATCAGCCAGTGCGGCGACGCAGCCCCCATGAGCCCGGCCAGACCCGCGAAGTCGTCACCCCCGTCGCGAGAAAAGGTCGTGTATTCCATCTCACCCATGGACTGATCCTTTGCCACCCAGCCGAAGGCCTCGGTGTAGAAGCGCTTGGCGGCCTCGGCGCCATCCGCGTGCAACTCAGTCCAGCACACCGCGCGCGCCTGGCCGAACACCTCCCATCCGGCGTTGTCGCCGGGCTGCCACAGCCCGATCGCCGCACCGACCGGGTCCTTGACCACCGCCATCGACCCCGCGGTCTTCACGTCCATCGCCTCGACGAGCACCTCGCCGCCCGCGGCAGTCACCGCTTCGACCGCCGCCCGCACGTCGGACACGCCGATGTAGGGCAGCCACGCGTTGGGAGCGGGGTTGTCGCCGAGGTCCATGACCCCGCCGACCGCCTTGCCTTCGAGCTGGTAGACGGTGTACCCACCGAGATCAGGGTCTGACTCGGTGACCGTCGTCCAGCCGAACAGGTCGCTGTAGAAGCGCTTCGCCGCCTCCATGTTCCGGGCGCCCAGGTCCATCCACACCGGCTGGTTGGTGGCTTTGACCGCTGTCTCGCTCATGACGTGTTCCTCATGTGATTCTTTGTCTCTTCGCGCCCAGTCTGCTCTTTTGACTCTCGTGCTGCCGCCGATTCATCGGCAGCGCGGACAGTGGGCGGATCCCCCGTCTCGTCTATGGTGGGCGCGCGATGAGCTACCCCACGGACCCGCGCGTTGACGCGTACATCGACCCGCTTCCGCAATGGCAGCAGCGGATCTGCCGCGAGGTCCGCGAGCTGGCTCACGCAGCCGACCCAGAAGTTGCCGAGACCGTCAAACGGACCATCCAGCCGTACTTCGTCCTGCAGGGCAACATCTGCGCGCTGCTGGCGGCCAAGGACCATGTCAATATCTTTCTCTACGACGGCGGGATCGTCCCCGACCCTGACGGGATCATCACCGCCGGTCATGACAACCAGACCGCCCGCACGGTCGCCGTCCACGAGGGCGAAACCCTCAACTCCAAGGCGCTGGCGGCCATGTTCAAGCACATCATCAGCAACAACCGCGCCGGCGGCTGGCGCAGATTGAAACGCGACATATGAGGAGTCCAATGCGTTTGCACCGGGTGATCGCGGCGACAGCGGGGACCGCAGCGCTGCTCGCCTGCGCGGGCTGCAGCAGCGGCACCACGATCGGCCCGAACCTCCCGGCCGGCACACCCAACGCCGAAACCAGCAAGGACGCCACCACCATCTTCGCCGACAGCGTCGCCGCGATGGGCAAGGCAACCAGCGTCCACCTCAAGGGCCCGATCGCCGGGATCTCCTTCGACGCCGACCTCGGCAAGGGTAATTTCAGCGGCACGGCCAACCAGGGTGGCAAGGTCTTCAACATCGTCTACCTCGCCGATCCCGGCGGCGTGGCCACCAAGGCCCGCATCTTCATCAAGGCTCCCACCGCCGTGTGGGTGGCCGCATCGTCGCCTGCGATCGGCGCCTGCGTCGGCGGCGCCTGGCTGACGCTCGACCCGGCGACTGCCGGAGCCAACAGCACATCGCCGACCGGCGCCGCCAGGCTCACCGCAGACGCGGGTCAGCTGGGCGACCTCGCGGCATTCGCCAACGCCCTGGGCACCTCACCCGGCGTGCTGACCAAGGGAGCGACCGGCACTGCCGACGGCACCAGCGTGATCGCCATCAAGAGCAGCTCGGGCGCCTCGGCGTTCGTCTCCACCGAGGGTCCCCCGTACCTGCTGCGCCTCAGCGGGATCAGCAGCGGCCAGTCCCAGACTCTCGACTTCACCAACTGGAACGGTGGCGCGCAGTTCACCGCTCCGACCGGAGCGCGGTCGCTGACTACCGTCCTCGCCGGCTGCCCGGGTACCGCCACGCCGGGCGCAACCCCGACGCCATAGGCCGCCTGCGACCGTGATCGGCGCCACCATCGACAACCTGGACGAGGTCGACCGCAAGGCGGCCAAGCTGCTTCGCCAAGCCCTTGCGACCGACGAGGTAGTCAACCTCTGGGCGACAGGCCTGGAGGACCAGGTGGTGGCGCTCACCGATCGCCACGTGTTCATCGTCAAGCGTGGCGTAGGAGCGGGCGCCGGCGCCCCGCTGCGTGCCCTGGTCAGCAGCCTCGCCTACGGCGACATCCTCGGCGCGGAGGTCATCCTCGGCGTGGGCACGGGCATGTTCGAGATCACCGCCGCCGGCATGCCCGGTCTCGATGCGTGGTCGTGGGGCAGCAGGTTCCGGCGTACCAGGGCGCCCGACCTGCCCAACGCCTTCGCCATCGCGCAGAGCCAGGCCGACGAATTCCAGCAGGTGGCGGAGGCAATCCAGGCGCGGATCCACTGAGGCGCCGGCGCGTGGTGTCTTTCAGGCACTGGCAGCCGTCTCCTCGCGCGATCGCTGCGCCAGCAGGATGCCGTACTCGAACGCGTCGGCCAGCGCCGCCCACGACGCGTCGATGATGTTGGTGCTGCACCCCACCGTCGACCAGCGTCGCCGGTGGTCACCCGACTCGATGAGCACGCGCACCACGGCGGCCGTGCCATCGTGCCCGTCGAGCACGCGGACCTTGTAGTCGAACAGCTGGGTCGCGGCCGTCTCGGGGAAGGACGGCGACAGCGCCTTGCGAATCGCGGCGTCGATCGCGTTGACCGGCCCGTTGCCCTCAGCGGCCGTGTGCACGACAGTGTCGCCGACACGCAGCTTGACCGTTGCCTCGCACACCAGCGCGCGTCCCTCGCGCTGCTCGACGAGCGCGACGTAGTCGACGAGCTCGAATGGTGCCTGCTGGCCACGGGCGCGTTGGACGAGCAGCTCGAACGACCCGTCGGCACCCTCGAACGCGTACCCCTGGTGCTCCAACTCCTTGACCTGCTCAGTGACCCGGCGCACCAGCACGTGGTCGCCGCCGAGGTCGATGCCCAGCTCGTCGGCACGGTCGAGGATGTTGGCGCCGCCCGACTGCGAGCTGACCACGCTGCGAGTATGGTTGCCGACTGCGCTCGGATCGATGTGCTGGTAGGCGTAGGACGCCTTGCGCATGGCGTTGACGTGCTGGCCGCCCTTGTGGGTGAACGCCGCGGCGCCGATGTACGGTGCGTTGATCGGCGGATGCAGGTTGGCGATCTCGGCGACGTCGCGGGCCACGGCGAACAGGTGACGAAGCTGCTCGTCCTCCACCACCCGGTACCCCATCTTCAACTGCAGGGCAGGGATGAGCGTGCAGAGGTTGGCGTTGCCGGTGCGCTCGCCGTAGCCGTTGATGCAGCCCTGCACCTGCACCGCGCCGGCCCGCACCGCCGCAAGCGTGTTGGCCACAGCGCACCCGGTGTCGTCATGGCAGTGGATGCCGATGACCTGGCCGCACGCTGCCGTCGCCAGTGCCGTCACCGACCCGATGGCGTCGGGCAGCGTGCCCCCGTTGGTGTCACAGAGCGCGACGCGGCTGGCTCCGCCTCGCAGCGCCGCCTCCATGCAGCGGATCGCATAGTCGGGATCGGACCGATGGCCGTCGAAGAAGTGCTCGGCGTCGAAGCACACCTCTCGGCCCGCCGCCACCAGCCAGGCCACCGACTCCTCGATCATCAGCAGGTTCTCGTCGAGGGAGGTGCGCAGCACGTCATGCACCTGCTGATCCCACGTCTTGCCGACCAGGGTGACGATCGGCGCCCCCGAGTCGAGCAGCGCGCGCAGTTGGAGGTCGTCCTGCGACCGCACCCCGGGCCGGCGCGTCGCACCGAACGCGGCAAGCCGAGCGTGCTCGAACCGGACACCTCGGGCGCTTGCGAAGAACTCGGTGTCGGTCTGGTTGGCCCCCGGCCACCCGCCCTCGATGACGCTGACGCCGATGCGGTCGAGGTGCTCGGCGATCCGCAGCTTGTCGGACACCGAGAAGTTGATGCCCACGCCCTGGGCGCCGTCGCGCAGGGTTGTGTCGTAGAGCTCGAGCGTCATCGGGCGACGCCTGCGGCGCTGGGGAGGTGGGCCGGCAGGGAGGCGAGCACAGCCGCGCCGGTCGCGGACGTCGATGCGGAACCGCCGAGGTCGGCCGTGAGCACGCCGTCGTCGATACAGGCGTCGACGGCGGCCTCGACCGCCGCGGCGAGGTCCGCCCGGCCGAGCGAGTGACGCAACAGTAGTGCGACGCTGAGGATGGCACCGTAGGGGTTGGCTCTGTTCATCCCCGCGATCTCCGGGGCACTGCCATGAACGGGCTCGAACAGCCCGGGGCCGGAGTCGCCGATGCTGGCCGACGGCAGAAGGCCAAGCGACCCGGCCAGCACCGCGGCCTCGTCGGTGAGGATGTCGCCGAAGAGGTTCTCGGTGACGACCACGTCGATGTCGCGCGGGCGCTGTACCACTCGCATCGCGAACGAGTCGACCAGCGCGTGCTCGAGCGTGACTGTCGGGTATTCGTGCGCGAGCCCACCGACGACGTCTCGCCACAGCTCGCTGGTGGCCAGGACGTTGGCCTTGTCGACGGACGTGAGCCGGCCGCTGCGCTGTGCTGCCAGGGCGAAGGCGACACGCGCGACTCGCTCGACCTCGTCACGCGCGTACACGATGCTATCGATCGCGGAGTCGGCTTCGCGGCGCTTCGGCTGCCCGAAGTACGCACCGCCGGTGAGCTCGCGGACGACGACCAGGTCGACGCCACGCACAACCTCCGCGCGCAACGAGGTGAGGTCGGCGAGCCGCGGGTGCACACGCACCGGGCGCAGGTTGGCGAAGACGCGAAGTCCAGCCCGGAGTCCGAGCAGACCGGCCTCACAGCGCTGGGCGCCGCTCAGGTGGTCCCACCGCGGCCCCCCCACCGCGCCGAGCAGCACTGCGTCGGCGGACCGGCAGGCCCGCAGAGTAGCCTCCGGCAGCGGCGTGCCCGTCTCGTCGATCGCGCGGCCTCCGATGAGGTGCTCGTCAACCGCCAGGTCGATGCCGGCCGCGTCCGCAACGGCGCGCAGGACCGCGATCGCCTGGGCGGTGACCTCGACACCAACGCCATCCCCTGGCAGCGCAACCACGCGCACGCTCACGCTGGTTGCTCCACGCGGGAGACGTCGGGCATCCACGACGCGCGTGTCGCTTCGTACGCGGAGATCTCCTCGAGGTTGTGCAGCGTCAGGGTGATGTCGTCCAGCCCGTCGAGCAGCAGGCGTCGCTGGGTTGGTTCCAGCCGGAAGGTGAAGCGCAGGTCGCCGGCGCTGACGGTGCCATCCTCGAGGTCGACGATGCACTCGACGCCGGGCTCCTCGGTGGCGAGGTCGAGCAGCGCGCGCACCTCGTGCTCGGGCAGCGTGACCGGCAGCAGCCCGCAGCTGAGCGCGTTGCCATGGAAGATGTCGGCGAACGACGGCGCGATGACCGCGCGGAACCCGTGGTCCTGCAGGGCCCAGACCGCGTGTTCGCGCGACGATCCGCAGCCGAAGTTGGGACCGGCGAGCAGTACGGTGCCGGTCCGGTACGGGGTGGCATTGAGCACGAACGACGGCCGTTCGGCGCCGCTCTCTTCATAGCGCCACTCGTGGAAGAGGAACGCGCCATAGCCGGTACGCTCGATCCGCTTGAGGAACTGCTTGGGGATGATCTGGTCCGTGTCGACGTCGGAGCGATCGAGCGGCACCAGCGTGCCGTGCTCGCACCGGAACGGCTTCATGACACCACCTCGGCAACACGCGCCGCGAATCGACGCACGTCGGTGATGCGCCCCTCGATGGCGGCCGCGGCGGCCATTGGCGGCGACACCAGGTGCGTTCGTCCCCCGCGTCCCTGGCGACCCTCGAAGTTGCGGTTGCTGGTGCTGGCACACCTCTCCCCCGGCTTGAGGATGTCGGGGTTCATGCCCAGGCACATCGAACAGCCGGCGTCGCGCCACTCAGCGCCAGAGCTGCGGAAGATGTCGTCGAGTCCCTCGCGCTCGGCCTGCAGCTTCACCTGCTGAGACCCGGGCACGACCAGCACGCGGACGCCGGCGGCGACGCGGCGGCCGTCCATCACGGAGGCAGCGCTGCGCAGGTCCTCGATCCGGGCGTTGGTGCAGGAGCCGATGAACACGGTGTCGATCGCCACCTCCTCCATCGGGGTGCCCGGGGTCAGCCCCATGTAGGCAAGCGCGCGGGTTGCGGACTCGCGCTGCGCGGGGTCGGCAAAGCTGTCGGGATGCGGAATGCTATCGGTGACGGCCACCGACTGCGCCGGCGTCGTCCCCCAGGTCACCGTCGGGGCCAGCTGCGCGGCATCGATGGTGGCGCTGCGGTCGTAGGGCGCACCAGGGTCGCTGCTCAGCGAGCTCCACGCCTGCACCGCCGCGTCCCAGGCCTCCCCATGTGGTGCAAAGGGTCGCCCGCTGAGGTACGCGAGGGTGATGTCGTCAGGGGCGATCATCCCGGCACGACCGCCGGCCTCGATGGTGAGGTTGCACAGCGTCATCCGCTGCTCCATCGACATGCGGCTCACCACCGACCCCGTGTACTCGACGACATGCCCTCGTGCGCCCGCGGTGCCGATGGTGCGGACGACACCGAGCGCAACGTCCTTGGCGGTCACCCAGGGCGGCAGTTCGCCGTCGATGCGCACTTCCATGGAACGCGGTCGCGCGGCCCGCAGCGTCTGCGTCGCCAGGACGTGCTGGACGTCGGTGGTACCGATGCCGAACGCCAGTGCACCGAAGGCGCCGTGCGTCGCGGTGTGGCTGTCACCGCAGACGATCGTCGTGCCCGGGAGCGTGAGGCCGAGCTCCGGCCCGATGACGTGGACGATACCCTGCCACCGGTGACCGACCCCATAACACGCGATGCCGAAGTCGGCGCAGTTGTGGCGCAGCGCCTCCACCTGCGCGGCGCTCACCGGGTCCTTGATCGGCGCCAGCTGGTCGATGGTGGGCACGTTGTGGTCCATGGTCGCCACCGTCAGGTTGGGGCGCCGCACCCGGCGGCCGGCGATCCGCAGGGCCTCGAACGCCTGTGGCGACGTCACCTCGTGCACCAGGTGCAGGTCGATGTAGAGCAGCGACGGGCCATCGGCGTCGGCGACGACGGTATGCGCGTCCCAGACCTTGTCGAAGAGAGTGCGTGCCGTCATCGGCCGCCAGCCGCGGCCGAACCGACGGTCTCGGGCGTGGGCCGCTCGCCACTGGTGACACCCTCGGCCATGCGGTTGATGGCGTGCACGTACGCCTTGGCCGCCGCCACGATGATGTCGGTGTCGGCGCCGTGCCCCGCCGCCCGCACGCCGTCGCGCCGCAGTCGCACGCTCACCTCGCCGATGGCGTCGATGCCGGCGGTGACAGCCTGCACGGCAAACTCTTCGAGCTCACCCTCGACCTGGCACAGTGAATGGATGGCCCGGTAGGCCGCGTCGACCGGACCGTCGCCGATGGCCGCAGCCTCGTGTGAGAGACCGTCGGGCAGCAGCATCCGCACCGTGGCGGTGGGACGCAGTTGCGTGCCACAGCTCACCTGGAGGTGCTCGAGGTGGTAACGCTCCTCGCCGGTGCGCAGCTCGTCGGCGACGACCGCCTCGAGGTCGCGGTCGGTGACGTCGCGCTTGCGGTCGGCCAGCTCCTTGAAGCGCACGAAGGCGCGCTTCAGCTCCTCCTCGTCGAGGCTGTAGCCGAGCTGCTCCAGGCGGTTGCGCAGCGCGTGCCGTCCCGACAGCTTGCCGAGCACCAGCGTGCTGCCCGCTCCCACCTCCGCCGCCTCCATGATCTCGAAGGTGCGCCGGTCCTTGAGGATGCCGTCCTGGTGGATCCCGGAGTGGTGCGCGAACGCGTTGGCGCCGACCACCGCCTTGTTCGGCTGCACGGTCATGCCGGTCAGCTGCGAAACCAGCCGTGAGGTGCGGTAGAGCTGCGAGTGGTCCAGCCCCGTGGCCACGCCGAAGACCTCGGGATGCAACCGGGTCGCCATTGCCACCTCCTCGAGGGCGGCGTTGCCGGCGCGTTCGCCGATGCCGTTGACGCACGTCTCCACCTGGCGTGCGCCGGCGCGAACGGACACCAGCGAGTTGGCCACTGCCAGGCCGAGGTCGTTGTGGCAGTGCACCGATAGGGTGACGCCGGCGAGACCGGGCACGCGGGTGTGCAGCCATTCGATGAGCCCGCGCCACTCGTCCGGGGTGGCGTAGCCAACGGTGTCGGGAAGGTTCACTGTGGTGGCGCCGGCCGCAATGCAACCGGCGACCACCTCGGCGAGGTATTCGGGCTCGGTGCGGCTGGCGTCCATGGGCGAGAACTCAACGTCCTCGCGAAAGGTCTTGGCGAGGGCCGTCATCGATATCGCGCGTTCGAGAACCTGCGCCTGCGACATGCGCAGCTGCGACTCGCGGTGGATCGGTGAGGTGCCGATGAAGACGTGGATGCGTGCGCGAGCCGCGGGCTCGAGCGCCTGTGCGCACTGGCGCACGTCCGCCTCGAAGCAGCGGCTCAGCCCGGCGATGACGGGGCCCTCGACCTGCTCCGCGATGGCCCGCACCGCGGCGAAGTCGCCCGGCGACGAGAAGGGAAAGCCTGCTTCGATGACGTCGACGCGCAGCCGCGCCAGCTGGCGGGCGATGGCCAGCTTGTCGCCGGCCGACAATGCCACGCCCGGCGACTGCTCGCCATCGCGCAGGGTGGTGTCGAGGATGGTGAGCAGCTCCGGTTCCGCCGAGGCCGGTGCAGTGAACAGCGGGTTGCCAAGGCTGGCGACGTGGCCGTTGGTCTCGCTCATACCGGCGCCTCTGCGGAGCCGTTCGACCCTGCCGGCTTCATGCCGGGGGCCGTCTTGGCATCGAGCCAGGTCATCTTGGCGCGCAGTGCGGCGCCGACCGTTTCCACCGGGTGGCGGTGGTCCTCGTCGCGGTACTCGAGGAAATCGGGCCGTCCGTTCTCGTTCTCGGCGATCCAGCGCTTGGCGAAGGTGCCGTCCTGGATGTCGCTGAGGATGCCGCGCATGGTCGCGCGAGTCCGCGCATCGACCACCTTGGGACCGCTCACATAGTCCCCGAACTCCGCGGTGTCGCTCACCGAGTAGCGCATGTATGAGAGTCCGCCCTGGTACATGAGGTCGACGATCAGCTTCAGCTCGTGCATCACCTCGAAGTAGGCGAGCTCGGGCTGGTACCCGGCGTCCGCCAGGGTCTCGTAGCCCGCCTTGACCAGGCTGGAGATTCCCCCGCACAGCACCGCCTGCTCACCGAACAGGTCTGTCTCGGTCTCCTCGGCAAAGGTGGTGCGCAGGCAGCCCGCCCGCGTCCCGCCGATGCCGCTCGCGTAGGCGAGGGTCCGCTGCCAAGCGTTGCCGGTGGCGTCCTGCTCGACGGCGATCAGGCAGGGCACGCCCTGGCCGTCGCTGAAGGTGCGCCGCACCAGGTGCCCGGGTCCCTTGGGCGCCACCATGGCGACGTCGACGCCCGCCGGGGGCACGATCTGCCCGAAGCGGATGGTGAAGCCGTGGGCGAAGAGCAGCAGGTCGCCCGGCTCGAGGTTGTCGCGGATCTCGGAGTCGTACAGGGCCTTCTGCGCAGTGTCGGGCACGAGAACCATGACCACGTTGGCCTCGGCCACCGCCTCGGCGGGGGTGAGCACGCGCAGTCCGTCAGCCTCCGCGGTGATGCGGCTGCGCGAGGTCTGCGGCAGGCCGACGCGGACGTCATACCCGGCGTCGCGGAGGTTCTGCGCGTGTGCGTGGCCCTGCGACCCGTAGCCGAGCACGGCGATGCGCGCACCGGCCAGCGCAGCGCGGTCGACATCCGCCTCGTAGTACATGCGTGCGGTCATCTCAGTGTCCTCGTGAGCGCTAGACGTTGCCCGTCGTGTCGACGGGCCCGGCATCGTCGCCGGCGGTGTTGGTCAGGTCGGTGTCGGTGTGGGGAGCCTCGAAGTCGACAAGCCGCAGGCGGGCGTCGTCACCGCGCACCAGGGCGACGGCGCCGCTACGGGCCACCTCCTTGATGCCAAAGGGACGCATCAGCTCGATGAAGTTGTCGATCTTCTGCGTCGAGCCGGTGACCTCGACGATCACCGACTCCATCGCGATGTCGACCACCCGGCCACGGAAGATGTCGACGATGTCGAGCACGTCACGGCGCCTGCTGGTCGGCGCGTGCATCCGGATGAGCAGCAGCTCGTGAGCCACGACGCGTTGCCCGGTGACGTCGTCGATGCTGATCACGTCGATGAGCTTGGCCAGCTGCTTGGTGGCCTGCTCGGCCTGCTGGCGGCCGACATGAACGGTGACCGTCATGCGCGATACGGACGGGTCGTCGGTGGGTCCGACGGACAGCGAGTCGATGTTGAAGCCCCGCCGCCGCACCATCGAGGCGACGCGGTTGAGCACGCCCGGCTTGTTCTCGACAAGCACGGAGAGCAGGCGGCTCTGGCTCATGACGCCTCGACGAAATCGAGCATGCCCTTGCCCAGGGGCACGATCGGGTAGACGTTGGCGTCGCGATCGATGTCGAAGTTCATCAGCACCGGGCCACGGTGGGCCAGCGCCTCGTCGAGCATCGGACCGACGTCGGCGGCGCGGTCGGTGGTCATCGCCTTCATGCCGAAGGCCTCGCCGAGCTTGACGAAATCGGGGGTGAAGGTGAGGTCGACCGCGGAGCGCACCCCGCCGTAGAAGTCGTCCTGGAACTGCCGCACCATGCCCAGCGATGCGTTGTTGAGGATGAGGACATTGACGTCGATGTTCTGCTCGACCATCGTCGCCATCTCCTGCATGTTCATGACGAAGCCACCCTCGCCACTGACACAGAAGACGGTTGTGTCGGGGTTGGACAGCTTGGCGCCCATGGAGGCGGGGAAGGCGTAGCCCATCGTGCCGGTGCCCCCGGAGTTGAGGAACCTGCCCGGCTTGCCGTAGTCGAACCAGAGCGCCGCCCAGATCTGGTTGAGGCCGACGTCGGCGAGCACGATTGCCTCGTCGTGGCATCGCGCGTACATCTCGGTGAGCACCTCCTGCGGCTGCAGCAGCCCATCCCGGCGGATGAAGCGGATCGGGTGCTCCTCCTTCCACTGGTCGACGGTGGTGAGCCACTCGTGCTCGCGCTTGGGCTCGACCAGTGGCAGCAATGCGTCCAGCGCGGCGGCGGCGTCGGCCACCAGCGACACGTGGGGCACGACGTTCTTGCCGATCTCGGCGGGGTCGATGTCGATGTGCACGATGTGTTCGACGCGCGGAGCGAACGAGTCCAGCCGGGTGGTCACCCGGTCGTCGCAGCGCATGCCGACGAGGATGAGCAGGTCGGCGTCGCAGACCGCGCGGTTGGTGAACCCCGCTCCCATGAAGCCAACCATCTGCAGCGCCAGGGGATCGCGCAACGGGAATGCCCCGGTGCCGAGGAGGGTCCAGCCCGTGGGGATGTGGGCCCGGTGGGCCAGCTCCATCACCCGCTCCTCGGCCCCGGAGATGACCACGCCACGGCCGATCAGCATCACCGGGCGCTTCGCTTCGGCGATCAGCTGGGCGATACGACGCAGCTTCTTGCCGTCGGGTTGTGGCGCCTGCTGGAACGAGCGCAGCCGCACCGGCTCTGTGGCCGGGCAGTAGTCAGTGGACGCCTGCTGCAGGTCCTTGGGGATGTCGATCAGCACCGGTCCCGGCCGCCCGGAGCGGGCGACGTGGAACGCCTGGTGGATCGTCGGGGCGATGTCCTCCACTCGCGTGACCAGGTAGCTGTGCTTGGTCACCGACATGGTCGAACCGATCACGTCCGACTCCTGGAAAGCGTCGGTGCCCACGGCAGTGATCGCCACCTGGCCGGTGATCGCGATGACCGGCACCGAGTCCGCGTACGCCGTGGCCAGCCCGGTGACCAGGTTGAGCGCGCCCGGGCCGCTGGTCGCGAACACGACCCCGACGGCGCCGCGCCGGCTGCGCGCGTACCCGTCGGCTGCGTGGGCGCCCCCCTGCTCGTGGCGGACGAGGACGTGGTGCAGCTGCGGGTACGACGGCAGGTGCTGGTACAGCGGCAGGTTGGCGCCGCCCGGGTACCCGAAGATCGTGCGCACCCCCTCGGCGAGCAGGCACTCGAACACGATCTCGGCGCCGGTGAGCACGCGCGGCTCGCCGGCCGGCTCGGGAAACTCGGGACCGGGGCGGGGCTGGATCACTTGTAGGTGCGATGGATGGCGTCGCGGAAGAAGTCGAATCCCTCGGCGCGGTAGTGCGCGGGGGGAGCCGCGCCCGGACGGCTGCGAAACGGCGACTGCTCGCGCTGGTGTCGCTCCATCGTCGACGGACGCTCCGGGTCGCCCCCGTCGGGTCCCCATGCCGGTGCCTGCCGATATCTGTCGTCCATGGTCGTGCCTCCGTGTGTGTCGCGGGTAAAAAAAGAAGGGCCCCCTCCGGAGAGGGGACCCTTTCTGGATCTGGATCTGGTCTGTGCCCTACCTTTGCACGCGCCGCGTCCGGAACCTCGAGGCCCCGCTCCCAATAAGGAGAAGGCCAACGAGTACGAGGACGACGACGAGCCGCTTGGTCATGTGCCCGGTAGCCTAGGGGACGACCTGTGACACGTCAAGTACGATCGTGTGACGGTACGCAACTCGCCGGCCTCACAAGTTCTTGCCACTGTCGGCCAGAACCCTGTTGGGGTCGGGGACGGGAGACGTGATCGCTCCGTATGATGCGGATCCCACGGTGGCCGCGTACTTGGCGAGAGCGCCGTAGGGGTATCGCGGCGACGGCGCTGTCCATGTCTGCAGCCGGCCAGCGAGGTCCTCCCGGGTCACGTCGATGTCGATGTGGCGGGCGTCGACATCGATGGTCACCACGTCGCCGTCTCGGACTGCCGCGATCGGCCCGCCCAGGGCGGCCTCGGGGGTGACGTGGGCCACCATGAACCCGTGGGTGGCGCCCGAGAAGCGGCCGTCGGTGATCAGCGCCACCGAGTCACTGAGGCCGGCGCCGACCAGGGCGCCCGTCACCGAGAGCATCTCGCGCATGCCCGGGCCGCCCACCGGGCCCTCGTAGCGGATCACGACAACATCGCCCGCGTGGATGGCGCCCGACTGCACCGCGGCGAAGCACGCCTCCTCGCCGTCGAAGACGCGCGCCGGCCCGCGGTGGTGGGTACGATCGTGCCCCGCCAGCTTGACAACGCACCCGTCCGGGGCGAGTGCACCGTGAAGGATGGCGATGCCTCCGCGCGGCTTGAGCGGCGAATCGGCCGCCCTGATCACCTGCTGGCCGGCGGTCTCCTTCGCCGCAGCGGCGACCTCGCCGATGGTGCGGCCGTCGACCGTGGCGCAGCCGTCGTGGAGGATGCCGAGCTGTTGCAGTCGGCGCCCGAGCACGGCCAGGCCCCCGGCGGCGTGGACGTCCGCGGCAACGAACCTCCCGCCGGGTTTGAGATCGGCGAGGATCGGCGTCGCGGCGGAGATCCGGTCGAAGTCGGCTAGGTCGAGGTGCACCCCGGCCTCCGCCGCGATGGCGAGGAGATGGAGCACCGCGTTGGTGGAGCCGCCGCTGGCCGCCACACAGGCGATGGCGTTCTCGAAGGCCTCCCGGGTGGCCAGCTGCCGCGGCCGCAGACCGTCCCGCACCACTGCGACCGCGAGCGTCCCCGCGGCGGCGGCCGCGGCCTGCTTGTCCTCGTGCGAGGCCGGGATGTCGTTGGCACCGGCCGGGCTGAGGCCGAGGAACTCCATCGCCGTGCTCATCGTGTTGGCGGTGAACTGGCCACCGCAGGCTCCTGCCCCCGGGCAGGCCGTCTCCTCGACGGCGCGCAGCTCGGCGTCGTCGACGCGTCCCGCCGCGTGCGCGCCCACCGCCTCGAACACATCCTGCAGGGTGATGTCGCGACCACGATGGCGCCCGGCCGCGATGGTGCCGCTGTAGAGGATCACGCCGGGAACGTCGAGTCGGAGCAGCGCCATCGCCGCGGCCGGGATGGTCTTGTCGCAGCCGACGATGAGCACGAGGCCATCGAACGAGTGCCCGCGCGCCACCAGTTCTATCGAATCGGCGATCACCTCACGCGACACCAGCGAAGCGCGCATCCCCTCGGTGCCCATCGACACGCCGTCGCTGACGGCGATGGTGTTGAACTCCATCGGGGTGGCGCCGGCGGCGCGGACGCCGGCCTTGACGTGCTCCGCCAGGGCGCGGTGGTTGAAGTTGCACGGCATCGTCTCGATCCACGCGTGGCCGACGCCGATGATCGGTTTGGCGAGGTCCTCGGCGGTGAAGCCGATGGCGCGCAGCATCGCGCGCGCGGGCGCACGATCCGGCCCCTCGGTCATCGCCGTGCTCTGCCGCTTGCCGCCCACAGGTCTGTTGACGCTCATGTGCCGCCGGAGTCTACCCGCTGCGTTCGCGCTTGCCGAGTTGCGGTCGCGATGGTATGGTGCGGCCATGCAATTCGTGGCGCGTTTCTATTTTGATCGGCCAGCCTGTCGGCTGCCGAGGGCTCGTCAAGCCTAACGCGCAGTCGTCACCGAGGCTGGCTTCATCAATGATGGGTCGGTCTCCGGAAGTGCCCCCGCGGAGTGACCCACACACTTCGCGGAGGACTCACCAGGTGGTCATCGACTCACTGATTCCCAGCGCCACGCCTGGTGCGCGTTCGCGGCCGGTCGCGATCGGCCGCGTTCTCATCGGCGGACCGGATACGCCGGTGATCAGCGGTCCATGCGCGGTGGAGCCGGGCTACGTCGGCCACGCGCTTGCTGCTGCTCGGGCGGGCGCGTCCGTGCTCCGCGGCTGTGTGTACAAGCCCCGCACGCAGCCGGAGGCCTTCCAGGGAATGGGGGCGGCCGGACTCGAGTTGCTCGACGAGGCGCGCCACCTCACCGGTCTGCCGGTCATCGCCGAACCGCTGCAGACCGAACACGTCGTGCAGTTGCAACCCCACGTCGACGCGCTGATGATCGGCGCCCGCTCGATGCACAACACGCCCCTACTGCGGGCCGCGGCGCGCTCCGGACTGCCGGTGATCGTCAAGCGAGGGATATCGGCCACCATCGACGAGTGGCTCGCCGCCGCCCGCTACGTCCTCCTCGAGGGCAACGACCAGGTGGTGCTGTGCGAGCGTGGCATCCGCACGTTCGAGCCCGCCACGCGCAACACGCTGGACATCTCGTCGATCCCGGTTCTGCGTGATCGCACCGAGCTACCCGTGATCGTCGACCCCAGCCACGCAGCCGGCCATGCGTCATGGGTTCCCGCCCTGGCGATGGCCGCGGTGGCAGCAGGCGCGGACGGGCTCCTGATCGAGTCGCATCCCGACCCTGAGCACGCGCTCTGCGACTCTGCGCAGGCGATCACGCCGGCAGCCCTCGCCGAGATCGTCCGCGCGACCCAGTTGCTGGTGACGTCGGCGCGGCCGGTGCCGATGACCACGGTCAGCCAGTGCCGCACGGCCATCGATGGCGTCGACACGGCGCTCGCCCAGCTGCTCGAGCGTCGCGCCACCCTGGTGGCCCGGGTCGAGCGGATCAAGCTCGACAGCGGAGCGCCGATCCGTGACCGCCGCCGCGAAGCGGAGGTCACCGAACGCGTGGCGCTGCTGGCCCCGCAGCTGGGACACGCCGGCGCGACCGCGGTCATGACGGCGGTCATCGACGCGTGCATTGCCACCGCCCTGGCACGCGCATGAGCGATGCCGCGGTCGAACGGCCCTTGGGACGCCGCCGTCAGTGGAAGCTGACGGGCGACCAGTGCTGTCCGCTGTCGAACGTCATCAACATCGCTGCCGAGGCACCGTCGCTCTCCACGACGACTCCCTGTTGCACGGTGGTGAAGCCGAGGTCGTTGGCCACCTCGGTACCGGCGGAGTGGAAGACGACGCTCCAGGACGCGCCGCCATTGCCGGTCGCCAGAAGCTCGTTGATCGCGCCGCCGTTGCTGTGCGCCGCCACCACGGCGCGGCCTGCCGCCGGCGTCGCCACCTCATCCGCGTTGCCGACCGGCAGCGTGGTGGCCGCCTGCGCGAAGTTGTCGCCGCCGTCGCTGGACAGGTAGGCGTGCGTCGCCGGCGTACCGCCGTTCCACACCCCTTCGTTGCAGACCGCGACAAGGTTGCTCACCGACGATGCGTCGACGATCGCGTCGCCGCCGCCATCGGGACACGGCGGTCCCCAGCGCGACCACTGGCCCGCGCTCAACCGGGCGCCGCCGACGACGGTGCGGTCCACCTCGACCAGCCAGCCGCCGGTCCCTTGGAGAACCATGCGCGCCCGCGGAACCGGGCCCGCGCCGAAGGGGATCGTTGTCGAGGAGCCGCCCCAGCCCTCGTGGTCGATCGGGCTGCTGTCGATGGCCACGCTGTGGTCGAACACCGCGGCGTGCACCTCGCCGGCGGCGGCAGCGAGGTCGACGACGGCCGCCGTCGATGAAGCGCCAGGGAGCGTGATGCGCGTCCAGTTGCCGCCGCCGTCGTGGGTGGCCCAGAGCTCGGGGCCGAAGGCCCACCCGTCCAGCGCGTCGGCGAACCTGACCCCGCGCACACCGTGGCCGCCCGGGTTGGGACTGGACGAGAGGGTCGACGGCGGTGCCGGGACGGATAGCCACGATCGCCCCGCATCCTGCGTGCGCAGCAGGGTCAGGCATGGGCTTGACGAGGAACACGGGGCACGGCCCAGCACCCATCCCATCTGCGACGACACGAAGGTGACCGACACCGGGACGAAGCCGGCCGGCGCGGCGACACCCGCGGGCGTTGACACCGGGTGTGCCGTCACCGCCGGCGATGCGCTCGGGGGCGGCGTCCCGGACGCCGAGCCCGAGCTGGTCGGGCTTGCCGACCCGGCCGTCGAGGAGCCGCAGCCGCAAATGACGACGGCCAGCGCTGCGGCGGCGGCCGCGGTCGCACGCCTGCTGATGGAGGCCATTGCCCGACAACGTAGCCGCAAACCCGGCGGCTATGTGGCGGGCGGACCGATCACCCCACCGTCGCCACCAGGAAGTCCACCGTCTGCCGGGCCAGGGTGGCAACGTCCGGGCTGATCGCGCCGCCACTGGGGATCAGCTCGTGGGCACCGTGGCTGACCTCGATGAGCGTGGCGCGATCGCCGGCGGCGGTCAGCCGGTTGCGCAGCTCGACGGACTGCGCGGGCGGCACCAGCGCGTCGGCGGTCCCCTGGATGATCAGGAATGGAGGCGCCCCGCCATGCCCGTAGGTGACCGGGGAGGCGGCCGCGAGCGTCCCGTTCTGCGTCCCCCAGCTGACCCGGAACTCCAGCTTGCCGATCTCGAGCGCCGTGTTGCTCCAACCGGGGGCCAGCAGGTCGACCGGCCCCCAGCAGTCCACCACCGCCGCCACGGAGCTCGACTCGGCGCCGAACTGTCGAGTATCCCAAGCCGGCACCTGCCCCGCGGACAGCGCGGCCAGGCTTACCAGCTGTCCTCCCGCGCTGTTGCCCATCGCCGCAAACCGGCGCGGGTCGATGCCAAAGCTGGCCGCGCTGGCGCGGAGGTAACGGATGGCGCAGCGGACGTCGATGATCTGCGCTGGCCAGGGGTCCGCGGGCGCCAGCCGGTAGTTGATCGACGCGACCGCGAATCCCCTCCTCAGCACACCGCCCACGACCTGCTGGGTCAGCTGGTTCTGCTCGACGATGCTCGAGCTGCCGAACGCCCACGAACCGCCGTGCACGAAGATCAGTAGCGGATGGGGGCCGCCGCCGCCCGGTTCGTACAGGTCGAGCGACAGCGCCCTGCCACCGTCGGTGCAGTACTGCACGGTGGCGGCAGGCCGCGGACCGGCCGGCGACGTCGACCCACCCGGGGAGCTTCCGCACCCCGCTGCGGCGGTGGTCACGGCGGCAAGCACGACCAGTGCGCGCAGGTTCATCCCGCGGTCGCTAGCGCACCGTGCTGATCGTCGCGATGCGGGTGCCACCCGGTGAGCTGAAGGTGACCTCGTCACCGACCGTCCGGCCCATCAGGGCTGCGCCGAGGGGCGACACCATCGAGATCCTGCCGCCGGCAACGTCGGCCTCCACCGGGCCGACGATGACGTAGGTGGATTCGCCGAACTCATCGAGCACCGTCACCGTCGAACCGAGGCCGACCACCTCACCAACGGTTGTCTGCATCACCTGCGCATGGCGGAGCAGGTTCTGGATGGTCTGGACTCGGCCATCGAGCAGTCCGAGCTCGCGACGCGCGTCGTGGTAAGCGAAGTTCTCGCTCAGGTCGCCCTCCTCGCGCGCGGTCGCCACCCGCTTGACGATGGTGGCGCGGCGATTGTCGACGAGGTCGCGCAACTCCTCTTCGAGGTTGGCGCGCCCGGCCGCGGTGAGGTGAACTGTCTTGTCATCAGCCATCGGGGCAGCCTATCACCGCCCCTCCCTCACGTCCGTTTCGGGCACCCCTCAGGCGCTGGCCGCGGACACCTGGTTGCCAGGCTCTCTCGATAGGGGGTGCCCAGTCACCGCTCGATATTTGCAACCCTTCATCCCTCTTCACACGTCGTGACATCTCCTGTTAACGCCGTCGATCGGCTGTGTGCAGTTGGCTTTTGGCACGTGACGTGGCATGCTTGGCGGTGCAGTCGCCGCGACGTGTGTCCAGTCCGCCACTGCCACGACAAGAGTTCTCGTCCGCGAGGACAGGGGGGATGTGAGGGGGGCGGCAACGCCCCTCTCATCACAGCGCCGCGCGACGCCTCGCGGCGAAGAATTCGGTGAGCAACCGGCCGCAATCGGCACCGAGCATCCCTTGTGCAACGACCGGACGATGGTTGTTGGCCGCGTTGCGCAGAAGGTCGTAGACACTGCCGTCGGCCCCCTTCTTGGGGTCGCGCGCTCCGTACACGCAGCGATCGATCCGCGCCTGCACCATCGCCCCTGCACACATGGGGCACGGCTCGAGCGTAACCAGCACGGTCACGCCGGCGAGCCGCCAATTTCCGACAACCGCCGACGCCCGTCGCAGCACCAGCATCTCGGCGTGCGCTGACGCGTCGCCGGAGTGCTCGATGCGGTTCGACGCCGCCGCGATCACCCGGCCGCCGAGCACCGCCACCGCCCCAACGGGCACCTCGCCCCGCCGGCCCGCCGCCCGGGCCAGGCGCAGCGCGCGCCGCATCAGCGCCTCGTCCTGCGCAGACGGCGGCGAGCTCAGTGCACCGCGACCAGCGGAAGGTCCACCGTCACCTGCGGCCTCTCCACGACACGCATGGTGTCGTCGACGAATCGCACTCGCTCGAAGGTGATGCAGTTCACCGGGCAGTGGTCCTCGCAGATCCGGCAGTTGGTGCAGCGGTCGTAATTGATGAAGATCTCGCCTTCGTATCCGCCTGACGTTGGGTCCCCACCGGACGTCTTGCACACCATGGTCTCGCCACCCGAAGAGCGCTCGCGGTCCTCGCCGAACACCACCACGTCGATTGCCTTTTCGGGGCAGACGTCGTCGCAGGCCCCACAGAGCACGCAGACCGCGGTGTCGTAATGGTGGACAGAGTCGCACTGGAAGCAGCGAATCGACTGGACGATCGCCTCACGGTCGCTCCACGGCAGCTCGCACTCGCTCATGTCGTAGCGCTTGGCCGCTTCGAGGATGGCCGGTTCGGTGCGGACGAAGACCTCCGACTGACGGTGATCGTCGGTTCGCTCGACGATGGTCTGGTAGATGCGCTCTCCCACCCCAGAGGTATCGCCAAGGTGTTCGCGGATCGACCGCGCCACGCGGTGTCCCCAACCCACCGCGTCGACGATGAACGACGGCCCCTGCACGCAATCGCCGCCGCAGAAGAGCTTGTCGACGCCGGTGTGACCACCGCGGTCGGCGGCAACCAGGCCGCGCTGGGTGAGGGGGACGGAGCCGCCGGGCGTTTCCATGATCTGCCCGGAGGCGAAGATGACCAGGTCGGCCGGCGCCGTCCAACGCTCGGCGCCCTCGGCCTCCTTGACTGAGGAGAAGATCAGTTTGCCGCTGAGCGGATCGAACTCCATGGGCTGGAGCGGCGCGAAGCTGACGGCGTCGACGTTGCCGCGGTCGTCGGCGTGGACCTCCTTGACGATGACTCCACACTGGATCTTCAGGCCGATCTCCTTGGCCTCATGGAGCTCGTTGCCAAACGCCGGGAGCCGGTCCTCAGGCTCGATGGCCACCATCCACACCTGCTTGGCGCCAAGCTTGATGGACGTCTGGCACGCGTCGGTGGCGATCGCGCCGCCGCCGACGACGACCACGCGCCCGGCCACCGGGAAGTGCGGCGGTACACGGTCGTACGACACCTGGCGCAGGAAGGTCATCGCGTCGGTGACCTGGGGAAGGTCATGTCCCGGGATGGGCAGGACCCGACCCTTCATCATGCCGATGGACACGAACACCGCGTCGTACTCCGCGAGGAGGTCGTCGACCTTGATGTCGTTCTCGCCCGTCCCCACGTTGCTGTTGGTGCGCACATCGATCCCGGTGGCCAGGATCATGTCCAGCTCCCACTGCAGCTGGCGGTGGTCGAAGCGGAACGGCGGGATCGACGTGCTCAACAAGCCGCCGACCTTGGCCTCGCGCTCGAACAGAACGACGTCGTAGCCCTGCACGCGCAGGTCCAGCGCGCACGTGAGGCCGGCCGGGCCGGCGCCGACCACGGCCACGCGGCGACCGTTGGACGGGGCAATCTTGTAATCGATCCAGAGGTTCTGCTGGTACGCGAAGTCGGTGCTGAAGCGCTTGATGGAGCGGATCGTGACCGGCTCCTCGCCGGGGTCCCAGCCGCGCTTGCAGTCGGTCTCGCAGGGATGGTTGCAGAGCCGTCCAAGGATGCTCGGGAATGGGTTGGTCTCGTGGATCACCATCCACGAATCGACATAACGGCCCTGGCTGACGTAGTCGACGTAGGTGGCGATGTCCTGCTTGATCGGGCAGTTACGCTGGCACGGCGACACGGGCACGTTGAAGCCCAGGTCACGGTGGCCGGCGAGGATCTTCATCGGAGCCTTGTCGGTAACGTTCTTGCCGATGGTGGCCAATACCTGCACGTCGGTGACCATGCCGACCGGGCGCTCGTCGCGCTGCCGTGAGAAGAGGCCTCCTGAGCTCTCGGTGACCACCACGGCGACTCCGCCCGCGCTCCGCATCGCGGCCACCCCATTCTCGACGGACTCGGACACGTCGAGCAGAGGAGCGGGCCGCATCACCGAACCGACGCTGATCGTCGCCAGGTCCCTGCCGAACGCGGGCACGACGACCTCGAGGCCCACGGTGCCCTCGACGGCGTCGTCGCGGGTGACCACCAGCGGTACCGGGTGCTGCGCGCGCAGCGCCGGGAGGATGTCGAGGAGGCTGTCGTCCGAGTTGCACTCGGCGCCGAACGTGGTGGCGATGCGGTCCAGCTCAGGCACCGTTCAACTCCGGGTGGTCAAGGAGGTGGTCGGCCAGCTCGCGAGCCGTCAACATGCCCACAGGCGTCTCATCCTCGTGCATCACCAGGGCCACCTGCCGTCCCTGCGCGGCCATCACCGCCGCCACCTCGCGCACCTGTTGTGCCTCGTCGACCAGCAGTGGCGGGGTGCGCAGGATGTCGCTCGCCTGCACGACGGTCGTCGGCGGTCGCATGGCCAGGTCGCTGCCCGCGATGACGACGTCGCCGGCGACAAGTCGATCGAGCACGTCGTCCTGGTGCACGTACCCGACAGGGCGGCGGTCGAGGAGAACCGGGATCTCGGGCAGCTCGTTGTCGGCCATCAGCTTGGCGATGGCGTCCACGGGGGTGCTCGGCAGGCAGAAGACCACCTCGTCGCGCATCACCCCGGCCACTGCGGGGTTGCCGGCGTCGGGGGCGAGGCGGTCTGGGTCGAGCGACGCTGCAACGGGGCTGCTGCTCAATTCGACCCGAGTATACCGGGGGCTCTCCGCTACTCCGCCGGCTGCGACTCCGCGAAGCGCCGCAGCACGTCCTGCCATGTCTCCGTCGGCTCGGTGCCCACGGCGCGAGGCAGTGTCTTGCGGATCCGCGAACGGGTGCGGTGGATCTCGCGGTCCCTGCGCTTTTCCTCGTTGTTGCGTGCCGCCTCGACCGACTGCTCCACCTCGGTCACCACCCCAGCGACCTCGTCGGCGGTGGTGGCGCTGCGCAGCGTGCGGTTGAGACGTGCGAGCAGGTCGGGCGCCAGCCGCGCACCGGCCTCGCGGAGCGAATCCCCGGCCTTCTTGCGACGCTGGTCGAGCGCGCGTTGGGCGCGGAACATCTCGGCGTTCTCGCGGCGATGGCCCTCAAACTGTTCCATCCCGTCGGCGATGAGCTTGGGGTATTGCCACGCCTGGCTGAAGCGACCCGCGCTCATACCTCCGACGAGCGCGTCGACCGCCGCCTGGAAACGATCGCGGGATTCGCCGTCGAGATTGCCGAGAAGGTCGGCCAGGATGGGCCGCGCCTGTCCGTGGACCCGGCGCACCCACCCCGGTAGGTGGCGGTGCTCGGGGGACGGCGGCTCGAGCGGATGAGGAGCATGGGGCAGGCCCGGTGGACGAGAGATCCGCGGCAGCTGCGCCGGCGACGGGCCGCCGACGGGCGCGCGGCGACGCACCGGCGATACGACGGCTCGCGCGCCACCGTTGACAGGTGAGCTGCGGCCGTCCGTCTCCTCGCCTGCGGCGGGAGACGATGCCTCGGTTGTGTCGATCACGCGGCCAAGTCGAAAACCATCGGTCGCGAGAATCGTACCCGACGCTCACCAATCCGCGCCCGCCGGGATCGCCACTACACTGCGGGCGGAGTTGTGACCGAGAGTGCCTGACACGCTGCCGGAGCCATCCGGCCCCGCTGAAGTGCATCTCGCTGACGATGAGGTGAGATCACTTCGGGAAGCGGGACGCGCGTGGTCGCGGGTACCCCGCGCTCGCGCCGCCGACGGCGCATTCGTCGATCCTGACCTGGACACGCTCGAAAAGCGCGGTCGCCCCGGCGAGCAATACGTTCGCGTCGTCCGTTCGAAAACACAGGGATTCGAACGAGTCGCTCCCGGGTGGTTGCAGGCCACGGCGCGCGCCACCGCGCCGACCGGCGAGTTCGGGCGGCTGCGCGGCAAGCTGCGCATGATCATCCTCGGTGCGCCGCTGGCCACTGAGGCGCAGAGTCACGAACGGCTGACCAAGATCAAGGCGCTGGCGGTTCTTTCGTCCGACGCGCTGTCGTCGGTGGCCTACGCCACCGAGCAGATCCTGTTCTATCTCGTCCTCGCCGGCGCTACAGCGTACGGCTACATCCTGCCGATCACGGCCGCGATCGCGACGCTGCTGGCAATCGTCGTGCTCAGCTACCGGCAGACGATCAGGGCCTATCCCAAGGGGGGCGGTTCATACATCGTCGCCAGTGACAACCTTGGACCGCTGGCGGGCCTCGTCGCCGGTTGCGCGTTGATGACGTCGTACACGCTCACCGTCGCCGTCTCGGTCGCGGCCGGCACCGACAACATCGTCAGCGCCGTTCCTTCGGCGATTCCTTACCGAGTGCCGCTCTGCCTGGCATTCATCGCACTGCTGCTGTTCGGCAACCTGCGCGGCATCCGCGAATCCGGGTCGATCTTCGCCGCGCCGACCTACCTGTTCATCGCGTCGATGTTCCTGATGGTTACCGTGGCCGGCATCCAGATCGTGGTCCACCACGTGCCCCACACCGTGCCCGTCATCGACCCCAAGCGCGTCACCCAGAACCTCGGAATCTTCCTGCTGCTGCGCGCTTTCGCGTCGGGTGCCACCGCGCTCACCGGCGTCGAGGCGATCAGCGACGGCGTGCCCGCCTTCAAACCCAAGGAGTGGGTCAACGCGCGCACAACCCTGACCACGCTCGGCGTCATCCTCGGCGCGATGTTTGTCGGCATCAGCCTGGTGACCTACTGGCTCGGGCTGGTCCCTGACCTTCCCAACTCGCCGCACTACCAGACGATCATCTCCAAGGTCGCCACCTACGCCTTCCAGAATGGCCCGCTCTACTTCTTCGTCATCGTCTCCACCACCGCCATCCTTGTCCTCGCCGGCAACACGGCTTTCTCGGACTTCCCCCGCCTCCTCTTCTTCATGGCGCGCGACGACTACGCGCCCCATCAGTTCAAGCGGCTCGGCGACCGGCTCTCGTACAGCAACGGGATCATCGTGCTCGCCGCGCTGTCGGGCCTGCTGGTGTGGGGATTCAATGGCAACGTCAACAGCCTGCTGCCGCTCTATGCGGTGGGCGTGTTCACCGCCTTCACCATGTCGCAGGCGGGGATGGTGTCACGATGGCTGCGCCTGCGCGAGAAGGGCTGGCGATTCGGTTTGGCGATCAACGCCACCGGAACGGTCATCACCGGGCTGGTGCTGGCGATCAACGGCATCACCCGCTTCCTCGACGGCGCGGGGGTCATCGTCATCATCGTGCCCCTGCTGGTGGCCGCCTGCTTCTCGATTCACCGCCACTACCAGGAGGTGAGCAGCCGCCTCACCACCGAGATACCGACGTCCCCCGACCAGATGAAGCTGGTCTGCCTGGTCCCCATCGCCGACCTCAACAGCCTGGCACTGCAATCGCTGGCGCTGGCCCGATCGCTCAGCGACAACGTCATCGCCGTCCATGTCTGCGACGACGAGCACCATATCGCCATGATGCGAGCACGCTGGGATGCCTGGGGCAACCACGTGCCGTTGGAGATCGTCGAGTCGCCGTACCGCTCCTTCGTCCGGCCCCTGCTACGCTACATCGACGCCATCGACAAGCAACGCAGCGATGACACGGTGATCATCGTCCTGCCGGAGCTGGTGGCGACGCGCTGGTGGCACCAGCTTCTCCACAACCAGACCGCGCTGCGACTGAAGGCGCAGCTACTGTTCCGCCCCGGTACGGTGGTGGTCAACGTCCCGTACCACCTCCAGCACGCCCAGCACGCGCACCGACTCCGGCGCCGCGGCGGCGGAGGTGACAACAATGACATCGAGGCCATCTGAATGAGCACAACCCTGCAGCCGTCAGCAGCGACGCACGTCGCTGACACTGTGCGCCGTCTCGGCGGCGGCGGCCCCCGTCGCATCGCCGAGTCGGCCGGCCTGGTCGTCACCCACGGGGAGGGCCCGTACCTGGTCACCGAGTCGGGCGATCGATTGCTCGATTTCGCCACCGCCATGGGCGTGGCCGCCATCGGCCACGGCAACCCGGTCTGGACACGGGCGATCGCCGCACAGGCGCAGCGCCTCGCGGCCTGCGTTCTGCACACCCCTGAGCACGCCACCTACCTGGAACGTCTGGCCACGGTGCTGCCCGCCGGCGTCGACCGGGTGGCGCTCTACTCGGGCGGAGCCGAGGCGGTGGAGGTGGCGGTGCGTCTCGCCCAGTCGATCAGCGGCGAGCGCGACCTCATCTCGTTCTCGAGCGGGTTCCACGGCAAGACGACTGGCGTCCGTTTCAGCGGGGGCCGCTTCCCCGATGAGCGCGTCGCTCTCGGGGTGGACTGGGTGCACTCCCTCCCCTACCCGCGGTGCGAGGCGCACGACGCGCTCAGCTACGGCGTATGCGAGGAGGACGGCGCCGATGCGCTGGCAGCCCTGGAAGGGCGCGCCGCGGGGCTGGACGGCGTCGCCGCGATCATCGTGGAGCCGGTGCTGGGAACTGCCGGCAACCGCCCGCCGCAGCGGCGCTTTCTCGCCGGCCTGCGCGAACTGTGCGATCGCCGGGGATGGCTGTTGATCGTCGATGAGTCGATCACCGGCTTCGGCCGCCTGGGCCGGAACTTCGCGGTCGACTGGTTCGGCGTCCGTCCCGACATCCTCGTGCTCGGCAAGGCCATCGGCGGCGGATACCCCCTCAGCGGCGTCGCGGCACCGCGCGAGCTCTGGGACCGCAGCCTGTTCGCCGAGAGGTCAGCGACGTCCAGCAGCTACGGCGCCAACCCCCTCGCCTGCGTGGCCGGGACCGCGGTGGTGGACGTGATCACCTCGCCGGGCTTCCTCGAGAACGTCGACCGAGTGGGGAGGCGGCTGGCCCGGGGCCTCGCCAAGCTCCAGGGGGAGTCCCCCTACGTCAGCGCCAACCGCGGCGTCGGCATGATGCTCGGCTTCGACCTCGTCGACCCGGAGACGGGAGCCCTCGCCGACGCGGGGCTGTGCCTGCGCCTGTTCCGTCGCTGCCTGGACGAGGGCATCCTGATCGTCGGCGACGTCCCTGAGGTGCGCCTCAACCCTCCGCTCGTGCTCCGCGAGGACGAGGCGGACGACGCGATCGCGGCGCTGGGGCGTGCCCTTGCCGCCTGACGACCAGCCCGCGACCGCGCTTCGGGTCGCGTTGGTGGGCATCGGGTCGGCGGCGTCGCGCGCCCACCTGCCGGCGCTCAGCGCGCTCGAATCGGTGAGTGTCGTCGAGTTGGTCGGCGTTTGCGACCCGGCTGCTCAGCGGCGCGACGCGGTCATCGCCGCACACCCCGCGGTGCGGGGCTTCGCCGAGAACGACGACATGCTCGACACCGTGCGCCCCGACCTCCTGGTCATCGCCACCCCGCCGAGCGTCCATCTTGGCGAGATGGCCGCGGCCGTGGCGCGAGGCCTGCACGTCCTCTGCGAGAAGCCACTCGGCCTGAGTGACGGAGACGTCGCCAGCCTTCGCGACCTGGCCGGCTCACATCGCGGCCAGACCCTGGCCACGGTTCACCAGTACCGCTACGCGCAGCCCTGGCCTTGGCTGGCGCGCGCAGCCGCCGGGGCAATCCGCGACGGCGAGCCCTTCAGCCTGACGGTCGAGGTCGAGAGGCCGGGAACCGACCCCCTCAGCGCGGGTGGCTGGCGCACCGACCCCGAGCACGAGGGCGGCATTCTCGGCGACCACGCGGTGCACTACCTCGCCCTGCTCCACGAGCTCGACCCGGCGTGCCGGGTCGTGGCCTGCCACCGTGAGGGTCCGGGCGGCAGGGAGGTGGCATCGGTCGACGTCCGTCTCGCCGCCGCGGGCAGCGCGCACCTCGCTGTGTCCTACGCCGGCAATCGCCGGCGCAACCTGATCAGGCTGGACCGGCCCGCACAGTGCCTCGAGGCCACCTGGACCGACGGCGTGTTCGCTGTGACCCACAACGGCAAGACCGGCGCAGCGCGCGAGGCCGCTTCGCTGAGCGACCGCGCACTCGTCAATGCGCTGTACTCGCCGATGTATGCCGAGCTGATCACGTGCATCGGCGACCCGACGTGGCGCAGCCGGGCGAGCGCCACCACTGTCACGGTCGCGGGATTGCTCGCGTCTGCATTGCAACTCGCCGGTTGAGCCGGGGCAAAGTACCATCCAACCGGTGGACGAACTCCGCGACCTCGCACGGGCGGTACTTCTCGCCTTCGCCGACCTCGGCGTCTTCCTCCCCAGCAACCGCGAGCGGCTGATCCGCAAGATGCGCTTCCTCGACCCGCTCGACCCCGACGAGCTCGTCGAGTTCCTCAATCTCTGCATCGACTCCGGCCTGATCACCCAGGCCGACGCCGGTCGCGTCCGCCTCGACCGCAGCGAGGCGAGCCGCCTGGCCAGCTCGATGGACGGCCACACGCCGGTGCCGGACGACCAGGCGAGTGCCTGGGCGCTGCGGCTGGGCGGCCCCAGCCTGGCCTGACCCGCTTTTGGGTCGGGCTACGCGGGCGTGCGCCGCCGGGTGCGTTTGGGTGCCGGTGAGGCTTTCTTTGCAGTCGCGGCCTTTCGCGGCGCTCGCCGCCCTGTCAGGGATTTGCCGGCCTCTGCCCCATTCGCCCCGCCGATCGCACGGGCCGCCTCCACCAGCTCGCCGGTGCTTTCCTCAACGCACTGCGCGAACACGTCGACGTCGGGGACGTTCTGGTCATCGACCAGGTAGCCGAAGTTCAGCATCCCCGCGTAGCTGAAGATGGCGACCGCCAGCTCCTGGCCGTCGTAGAGGAAGGCGATCGGGTAGACGTCGACGAGCCTGGCGCCCTGGCAGTACAGCGTGACCTGGGGACCCGGCACGTTGGTGACGATCAGGTTGAAGGCGATCTGCCGCAGCGACGCTCGCGCCACCATCGCGTGCAGCGTCGAGGGCGCGAACCCGGCCAGGTTGAGGAGAAAGTCCGCGCCGACCGCCTGCTTGCGAGCCTTGAGGGCATCCACCGTGGTGCGGACGGCCTCCAACCGGCGCGCCGGGTCGACCTCGGCGATCGGCAGGTTCACCAGCAGCATGGCGAGGCGGTTGCCGAGCACGGTGCGCTCGCTGTTGTCGCGGATGCTGACCGGGCACAGGCATTGCAGCGCCTCGTTCTCGTCGTCGGGGTCGACACCGCGGGTGATCAGGAAGTGGCGCAGGCCGCCGGCCACCACGGCGAGGACGATGTCGTTGATGGTGCCGCCGAAAGCCCTCTTGATGAGGCGGAAGTCGTCGAGCGGGAAATGGCTGTACGAGAAGGCGCGCGTCGGGCCTGTCTGCCCGTTGATCGCGGACTTGGGGGATCCAATGTGCCCGGCCATCGAGGCCAGGCCGCTGGCGGTGTCGCGCAGCGCGTTGGCGAGCCGACCGGGCTGACCGGCCACAGTACGCGCCGAGCTGAGCACGCGCGCCGGGCGGGTCACGCGCTGACGCAGCGAGTTGACCAGCAGCCCCATCGCGCTCGGCGACTCGCGGGCTTCCCAACGCGACACCCCGAAGGGTTGCGCGCCCGGTTTGGCGTCGGTGTCGAGGAGGATCGTGGCCAGCTCGAGGTTGGAGATACCGTCAACCATGGCGTGGTGTGACTTGGTCAGCAGCGCCCAGCGACCGCCCTCCAGCCCTTCCACGATATAGATCTCCCAGAGCGGCCGGCGCCGGTCGAGCGGACGCGAGAAGACCCGGCCGATGAGGTCGCGGAGCTCGCGGTCGCCGCCCGGTTTGGGCAGGGCGGCACGCAGGAGATGGTTGCTCATGTCGAAATCGGGGTCGTCGACCCAGACCGGGGTGTCCAGGCTGAGGGGAACAAAGGCCAGCTTCTGGCGATACCGGGGCATCAGGTCGAGCCGCGGCGCGATCGCCTTGGCCAGGCCGTCGTAGAGCGCGCGCCCCGTCCCGTGCGGCGACGGCTCGAAGATCGCCACGCCGCCGATGTGCATGTGGGTGCGGGGCGTTTCAAGGTGGAGGAAAGAGGCGTCGAGCGGTGTCAGCTTCTGCGCACCTTGCATGGCAACGAACTGTACGACGGCGTGCACCGTCCGTTCCATGTCCGTGCCGGCTCCCTAGCCTCCGAACATGCACGTCGGCTCCCCACTGGCCACTGTCCCGGTGAGCTTCTTCGATCACCGGACAGGGCTCAGCGCGCTGGCCATCCAGCACCTCCGGTGCGATGGCCGCGTGGTTCTGGTTTTCCATGACGCCCCCGGATCCGCCTCAGCACGGCGTCTGCTCAGCGGCGTCGCGGAGACGCTGGCCGGGGAGTTGGCCGATGGTCAGACGCTCGGCCTCATCGAATGCAGCGTCCCCGAGCACGCGGCCGAGCCCTTCATCTACGCGCGGGTCACCCTCTCGGCGGCGATTCACCCCGGCCACGTCGACGCCGGCGCCGGTCGGGTGATCGGCGTCGACGCGGTGGCACGGGAGTGTGGTATCGAGGTGGCCGAGGTGCAGCGCACCGAAGAGTTGGTCGCTGCCATCCACAAGCCGCGCGCGTGCGCCTTCGCCGGCTTCCGTCAGCTCGCTTTGGGCGAGCGCGCCGGTCGTGTCCTCGCCGCCGCGTGAGGCTTGCGTCGCGCCGGCTTGGGGCGCAGCGGACCCAGCTGCGCCGAGGGGCAGACGTCGTTGAGCACACATTGCGGGCACTTCGGCCAGCGGGCCACGCACACCTGGCGCCCGTGGAGGATGAGCCGCAGGCTGAGGTCGGTCCACTCCGCGGGCGACACCATGGAGGTGATGTCACGCTCGATCTCGACGGGGTCGGTCGCCGAGGTGAGCCGCAACCGCGCACACAGCCGGGTGACGTGCGTGTCCACCGGGAGCCCGGGGATGCCGAACGCCACCCCAAGCACGACGTTGGCCGTCTTGCGACCCACCCCGCGCAGGGTCACGAGGTCCTCCATGCGACGCGGTACCTCGCCGCCATACCGCTCCACCAAGTCCCTGGCCATCTCGCGGATGGCCAGGGACTTCATGTGGAAGAACCCCGTGGACTTGATGATCTCCTCGACGTCCTCCTGCGGGGCCGCGGCCAGCGCCTCGGCCGTGGGGTAGCGCGCAAAGACAACCGGGGTGACGGTGTTGACCAGCTTGTCGGTGGACTGCGCGCTGAGGATGGTGGCCACCAGCAGTTGCAGCGGCGACTCATGCACGAGCGCACAGGTCGCGATCGGGTACTCCGCGCGGAGCCGCTCGACAACGATCGCGGCGCGCTGTCGAGCGCCGGGCGGAAGGCGGCGGCGCATCAGGCCGCCCGGCTGATCCGTGCCGAGCGCAACGCGTCGTCGACGCGCTCGAGCGCGATCCCGGCCACCGCCCAGAGAGGCGCGTAGTCGAGCCGCACAGCCCCGTTGACGGCCAGCCGGCTGCGGCCGCGGTAGTCCCACGGGATCGCGCCCGTGGCGCGCCCGATCAGCCGGCCGGTGGCGTATTCGACCGCGAGGATGCCGAGCGCATAGGCCAGCGCGCGGTGAGCAGCGGGGCGCTCGCGCACCGCGTCATGAGCCGGCTCGTACAGGACGGCGCACAGGCCGTAAACGGGCGCCATCCACAGGTAGGTGTGACCGCGCAGCCGGGCGTCGCGGGTCCGGCGATGCGACAGTGCTTCGAGCGCGGTGAAAACCACCTCCGTCGACCAGCCGAGCAACCCGTATGCGACTGCGCGCTCGGCGCGGGTCAGCGGGCGCGGGGCAGCGGGCACCGCGCCATGCTAGCCGCTGCGCCGCGTACCCCGAGTCCCGCTTCCTACAATGCCCGGGATTCCAGCAGACGTCAGCGAGTTCCCGGAGTTTGCCGTGCGCGTCAAGATCACAGTCGTCGGTGCCGGCAACGTCGGGGCCACCCTCGCCCAGCGACTCGCCGAGCGCAACTACGCGGACATCGTCCTCGTCGACATCGTCGAGGGTCTGCCCCAGGGCAAGGCGCTCGACATGCTCGAGGCCGGCCCGATCGTCGGCTACGACTCCCTGGTCACGGGAAGCAACGGCTACGAGGAGACCGCAGGATCCGACGTGGTGTTGATCACCAGCGGGGTGGCACGCAAGCCAGGCATGTCACGCGACGACCTGGTCATGACCAACGCCAAGATCGTCGCGTCGGTCGCCCGGTCAGTCGCCGAGAACTCGCCCGATGCAGTGATCATCGTGGTGAGCAATCCACTGGACGCCATGGCGCAGATCGCCAAAGCCGCCACCGGCTTCCCCCGCGAGCGGGTGATCGGTATGGCCGGCGTCCTCGACACGGCTCGCTTCCGCGCCTTCATCGCCCAAGAGCTCGATGCTTCGGTGCTTGACGTCGCCGCCTACGTCCTCGGCGGCCACGGCGACACCATGGTGCCGCTCACGGCCCTCACCACAGTGGCAGGTATCCCGGTGGCACAGCTCATCGCTGGAGATCGGTTGGCGAGCATCGTGCAGCGAGCCCGCGACGGCGGGGCGGAGATCGTCGGTCTGCTCAAGACGGGAAGCGCCTTCTATGCACCGTCGGCCGCCTCGGCGCAGATGACCGATGCCATCGTGCTCGACACCCACCAGGTTCTGCCCTGCTCTGTGTTCCTGGATGGCGAGTACGGCATTAAGGGGCTGTACACCGGTGTCCCGGCTCGCCTTGGCGCCGGCGGCCTGCTCGATGTCGTCGAGGTCGAGCTGGAAAGGAGTGATCGCGAGGCGCTGCATCGCTCGGCGGCCTCGGTGCAACAGTTGGTGGAGCTGATGGACTCCGGGCGTGCGGACATCGACGCATCGCTGCCGCCGCTCAACGTCGGTATTTCGATCGGCTGAGGGCGGCGACAACACCGTCCGGCTCGCGACAACGCCGTCCGGTTGGCGACACCTGGCGGACGGCCACAGCGCTGGCCGGTTCCATCACCGCTCGTTATCCACAGTGTGGGGCGTGCGGAGTCACACGCTCGCGACAACCGGGTGTGCTGTCGCAATGCTGTAAAACCGTGGCTGAGCAAGGGTTTTTGCCTTGCGTTGGCGAACACCTGTTCGCTACGCTTCCGCCATGACCTTCGGCCCAGCGTCGGACGACCT
>JBDTJX010000093.1:0-71908 GCA_039935655.1 Candidatus Dormiibacter sp.
GAGAGGCGAAGAACTCCTGTTCTCCCTCGGTCCAAATGAAGTCAACGCCGCACTCGCGGCAACGCAGGGTCTGGTCTACCGGCACGCGCCAAGGTCCTCCGCCGGGACGTTTGGGCGCCCGGTCATATTGATACGTGCGGCAAACCATACACGGTCGGCGGTCAACTCGCCACAGGTTCAGGGGGCCGCTGGGACGCCGCGCGGGGGGCCGCTGGTACGATCGGGCCGGCCCTGGACAGGAGCGGGCAATGGCGCACAGGGCGTTGTGGTGGCCGCCGGTGGGGTCGGAGGACGTCATGAGCCGCACCCGCCGCCGCCTTTTCACCTCGGAATCCGTCACCGAAGGGCATCCCGACAAGATCGCCGACCAGATCAGCGACGCGGTGCTCGATGCCGTCCTCGAGAAAGACCCGCTGGGCCGCGTGGCGTGCGAGACGGCTCTCACGACCGGCACCGCGCTGGTCTTCGGAGAGATCTCGACCGACGCCTACATCGATATCGCCGGCGTCGTCCGCCGCACCATCAAGGACATCGGCTACGTCCGCGCCAAGTACGGGTTCGACTACGAGACGTGCGGCGTGCTCGTCTGCATCGACGAGCAGTCGCCCGACATCGCCCAGGGGGTCAACGTCGGCGGGGCCGGCGACCAGGGGATGATGTTCGGCTTCGCCTGCGACGAGACCCCCGAGCTGATGCCGGCGCCAATCCAGCTCGCTCACGGGCTGGCTCGGCGTCTCAGCCAGAAGCGACGCGACGGCACCCTGCGCTGGGCGCGTCCCGACGGCAAGACCCAGGTCACCGTCGAGTACGACGCGGAGGGGCGACCCCGGCGCGTCGACAACGTGCTGGTCAGCATCCAGCACTCCGAGGAGACCTCCCACGAGCAGATCTTCAGCGAGGTCCAGGAGCACGTCGTCGATGCGGTGATCCCGCCCGAGTGGCTCGACTCCTCGACCATTCGCCACGTCAACCCGACCGGTCGGTTCGTGATCGGTGGTCCTCAGGGGGACGCCGGGCTCACCGGGCGCAAGATCATCGTCGACAGCTACGGTGGGTACGCGCGCCACGGTGGCGGTGCGTTCAGCGGCAAAGATCCGACCAAGGTCGATCGCAGCGCCGCCTACGGAGCGCGCTGGGCGGCCAAGAACATCGTCGCCGCCGGCATGGCGAGCAAGTGCGAGATCCAGGTGGCCTACGCGATCGGCGTGGTCAAGCCCGTCTCCGTGCTGGTCGAGACCTTCGGCACCGAGACCATCCCGGTGGAGCGCATCGAGGAGCTGGTCGAGAAGTTCTTCGACCTCTCCCCGTTCGGCATCATCTCGGCGCTCGAGCTGCGCCGGCCGATCTACCGGCAGGTCGCTGCGTTCGGCCATTTCGGCCGGAGCGACCTCGATCTTCCCTGGGAGCGCACCGATCGAGCCCTCGACCTGGCCGAGGCCGCGGGCACCCAGCCGATCCTGGCGGTGGCCGCGGGCTGACTCTGCGGGGACCGGCTGGGGCATCATCCCGGCCGTGGCCTTCCACGTCCTCATCCTCGCCGGCGGCAGCGGGTCGCGGCTGTGGCCGCTGAGCCGCGCCGCCATGCCCAAGCACCTTCTCCCCCTCGGTCCTGGTGGGGTGACGCTGCTCCGGGCCACTGCCGACCGGGTGGCACCGCTCGGGGGCAACCTGCACGTGGTCACCGAGGCAGCCCAGGCAGCTGGCTGCAGGGAGGCGCTCAAGGGCGTGGCAGCCCCGGTCTCGGTGATCAGTGAGCCATGTGCGCGCGGCACCGGCGCTGCGCTCGGGCTCGCCGTGCATCAGCTGGCGCGCTCGGATCCCGACGCGGTGATCGTCTCCGTGCACGCCGACCACCATGTCGGCGACGACGATGCCTACCGCGCCGCCGTGCTGGCGGCCGCTGGGTGGGCGGTCGCCACCGACGGCCTGGCGACGGTGGGGCTGACGCCGACAGCGCCTGCCACCGGCTTTGGCTACATCGCGCTCGAGGAGACGCTGCTCCCTGGCCGCTGGACCGCGCCGCCCGGCACGGGTGCCGACGCCGTGCTGCTCGCGGCCGCGGCCGCCCTGCCGGCGGCCAGCGCCGCGGGGTTTGTCGAGAAACCCGACCGCGAGCGCGCGGAGCAGTACGTGCGCGACGGGCGCCACCTCTGGAACCTCGGTCTCTTTGCGTGGACGGCTCCGGTGTTCCTCGCCGAGCTGGGCGCCGCCGATCCCGCCATGGACGCCACCCTGCGCGACATCGTCGCGGCGCGCGCTGCCGGCGACGAGGATCGCGCTGCCCGGCTGTACGCGGCACTTGCGACCGTGGCGGTGGAGCCGCTGGTGTTCGAGCGCACCGGCAGGCTCGCGGCGGTACGGGCCGCGTTCGACTGGTCGGATCTCGGCACGTGGGTCGACCAGGCCTCGAGCGTGGCGGCTGCGGCGGACGGCGACGGCAATGTCAGCAGTGGTGAGGCCTTCCTGCTCGACTCGCGCGGCTGCTACGTCATGTCGGCAGGCGGTCGCACGGTCGCGTTGGTGGGCGTCGAGGGGTTGGCTGTCGTGGACACGGGCGACGCCGTGCTGGTGCTCCGGCTGGGCTCAGAGCAACTGGTCAGGGAGCTGGTCGACCGACTGCGCACCACGGGGAGGGCCGACCTCCTCTAGGGCCCGGCGGTGCGCTCAAGGCGTCGACGGTTGTCCACTGACCTCGAACAGGGCTGAGGCGATGGTGCCCAGCGGCGTGGGGCCGCTCAGGCTGAGGATGGTCCGCTGCCCGGGCTGAACCTTGACCTGGCCGCCGATGGCGTCGCCGACGAGGTTGTGGCTCGGGTCGTACAGCGAGGCGCGGACGCTGACGGAGATCATCGACGTCGCGCGCGAGGTCAGCGTGGCGCGGACAACCAGCGAGCGCGAGTCATCGAGCTTGAAGCTGACCGAGCTGGCGTCGATGGTGGCGTCAGCATTGCCCTGCTGCGTGATCGCCACGCTGTTCGTGGCGAACGGGGTCGCCGAGGCGGCCTGGGGGATCTTGGTGTCATCGCCGCAACCGCTCAGAGCCACCACGAGCAGAGCCGCCGCGAAGGCGGTGCCGGCCCGCGCTGTGAAGACGAGCATTGCAAGCATCGTAACAACTGGGTCCTCATGGAACCAGCGCGGCCCGCGACGCGTGCCGCGGGTACGGCCCCATCCGCCAGAATCCTCATCCATGACAACCCCGATCCACTTCGGGACCGATGGTTGGCGTGCCGTGGTCGCCGACGACTTCACGTACACGAACGTCCGCGCCGTCGCCCAGGGCGTTGCGGCGTATCTCGACGGTGAGGCGCGCCCGGTGGTGGTTGGCCACGACGCCCGCTACTGCGCCGAGCTCTTCGCCCGCGAGGTGGCCCGGGTCCTCGCCGCCAACGGCCTGCGCGTGATCCTGCTCGACCGCGTCGTCCCCACCCCAGTGGTGTCGTGGACGGTTGTCCAACGCAAGGCCGCCGGGGGTGTTGTGGTCACAGCCAGCCACAACTCGATGGAGTTCAACGGCCTCAAGTACAAGCCCGACTTCGGCGGCTCAGCCTCGCCGGAGGTCGTTGCCGACCTCGAGGCCAACACCGCCCGGGCGCTGTCCGACGGCGTCCGGACCACAGGCTTCGACGACGCGGTGAGCTCCGGCGCCGTCGAGCTCGTCGACCCGCTCCCGTCATACCTGGAGCAGCTCGGCCACATGGTCGACATCGATCGGCTCCGCGGCGCTGGTCTCAAGGTGATGCACGAGGCGATGTACGGTGCCGGCGCCGGGCTGCTGGCCCGTGTGCTCGGCGGTGACCGGACCACCGTGACCGAGCTGCACGGGGAGCGCAACCCCGGATTCGGAGGCATGCACCCCGAACCCATCGACCGCTACATGCCGGAGGCGATGGCGCTGATGGCCGAGGGCGGCCACGATGTCGGCATCGCCAACGACGGTGACGCCGACCGGGTGGGCATCATCGATGAAGCCGGCCGTTACGTGAACCAGCTCGAGGTGATGGCGCTGTTCACCATGTACCTGCTGGAGAAACGCGGCCTGCGCGGGGACATCGTGCGCTCGCTGACCACCACCAGCATGGTCGACGCGCTCGGCGAGCGGTTCGGCGTCACCGTGCACGAGATGCCCGTCGGCTTCAAGTACATCGGCGCGGTGATGATGGAGAAGAACGCGCTCCTCGGCGGCGAGGAGTCGGGCGGCTTTGCGTTCCGCGGCCACATCCCCGAACGGGACGGGATCCTCTCCGGCCTGATGATCGCCGACATGATCGTTGACTACCAACTGCCCCTCTCCAGCATCCTCGCCCATCTCTTCGAGTTGGTCGGCCCGCACGCGTACGATAGACATGACATCCGCTTTCCGCGCGACGGCTACGAGGAGCGCAAGCAGGAAACCTACCGGCGCCTCCGGGAAGCTGCGCCCAGCGAGCTTGCCGGCAGCAGGGTGGTGCGCACCCGCGACGACGATGGCTTCAAGTTCTATCTCGAGGACGGCTCGTGGGCGCTGGTGCGCATGAGCGGGACCGAACCCCTGATGCGCGTCTACAGCGAGGCGCCGACCAAGGACCGCGTCAACCAACTGCTCGCGGCTCTCGAGGACCACCTCGGCGTAGCGGCCGCGGCCAAACAGGAGACGCAACATGCGTGACACGGGGCGGTCCGAGGTGAGCGATGCGGACGATACCCGCGTCGGCAAGCCGTGGGGATACGAGGTTCGCTGGGCGGTGACCGACCGCTACCTCGGCAAGCTCATCCACATCAACAAGGGTGAGCAGCTGAGCCTGCAGTACCACGTCCAGAAGGATGAGTCGATCCTGATCATGTCGGGGGTGATGGACCTCGTGCTCGAAGACGAGCGTGGCGAGGTGCAGACGCACCGGATGTCGCCGGGAATGGCGGCCCGGGTTCGGCCGGGGCGGCGCCACCGCTTCGTCGCGGTCGAAGACTGCGAGCTGGTCGAGGTCTCCTCACCGGAAATCGACGACGTCGTGCGCCTGGAGGACCGTTACGGGCGCGAGGGCACCAGCACCGCCTGAGCGCGATGGCGACAGCGATGGACAACCGTCCCAACCCCGACCGTCGTCGCGGCAACGCGTTCTACGCAGAGAGTGCACGGGCTGCGCTCGGACTCGGCCCCGAGGTGCGTGCCCTCAGCGATGTGCCGCTGCCGCTCGTGCACACAGCCCTCGGCATCGCAGTCTGCGCAGTGGTGTCGGCGCTGCGCCCCCAGGTGCTCGGCCTGCGCACCGCGGTCATCGCGACCGGCTCACTGGCGATCGCCACGGCGCTGACGCTGACCATCTATGACCGCCTTGTCTACGGGCGCAACCTCCGTCATGCGCTCGCCGCGACCTTTCTGCCGGTTGCGGCGATCGCTGCTTTCGTCGTGGTGCTCGGCAGCACCGGTGACCTGTCGCTTCGGATCCCAGCGGGCGCGATCGCCGCGTTGGTGATCGGCGGGATCCCGCACCTCGGTGGCCTCCGCGCCGCCGGCCGCGAAGGCACCGTGATCCGGCTGCTGCGCGACGGCGCCGGCATCGTTGTCCTCGCGCCGCTGCTGCTGGCCTCGTTCGGCGGCGGCCTGGCGACATCCAGCAGCCTGGCGCTCTGCGGTTGTGGCGTGCTCCTCGTGTCCGCAGACGCGCTCCTCACCGAGGAGTTGAACGGCTTCGTGGCCGTCGCCACTGCGGCGATGATCGCCGCCGTCCTCTGCGGACTGCTCGTCATCCTTCCGGCAGCGGGACGGGGCACCATCCGAGCGGGGCTGCTGCTGGTGCTCTGGTATGGGCTGCGCGGGCTGGCGGCCGCCCTGCTCAGCCGCGTCCGGAGCCGGGGCATGGTCGTCGAGTACGTTGCGTTCGTCGTCGGCGCTGCGGCGGCGATCGCCGCCGGGGTGTGGCGGGGCTGGAGCGGCTAGCCTGCTGAGGTTGCGGCCATGGCGCGCCCACGGCGGCCGGCGTACAGGGCGGCGTCCGCTCGTTCGACCAGCGCGTCGACGCTGTCCCCCGCGGTGAGCTCCCCGATGCCGACACTGATGCCGCCGCCGGTGAGCACGCAGAGGAACTCGTCGCCGCCGTACCTGACGATGAGGTCGTACGAGCGAAGCCTGTCGCGAAGCGCGGCGACCAGGCCCGCCCCCCGGCGGAGCGCGCCGGTCAGCTCGTCGACGGTCACCTGCCCGGCAAGACGGGTGCTCTGGTCGACGAGCGCGCGGAGCCTGTCAACGGCGCGGGTGAGGACGCGTCGAGCCCGCACCGGTGGGAGTGCCCGTCGTCCCTGCGCGCTGTCGGCCGCCCAGCCGACGAGGTCGGCGGTCACGTCGCCAACGTCAGGAAGTGACGCGGCAAGCGCCTCCCTGCTCAACGGTTGTTCCTCAACATGGTCCACGGTCGCATCCATGGTGTCACGTACGCCGGTGGTGTGCGCCCCGTCACATCCCCAGGTAGGCGCGCTGCACGTCGGGCGAGTGGAGCAGGTCTGCCGCCGGGCCCTCGGTGGCCACCTCGCCGACCTCGAGGACGTAGCCACGTCTCGCGGTGTTGAGCGCCAGCAACGCGTTCTGTTCGATGAGCAGCACCGTGGTACCGCCCTGGTTGATCTCGCGGATGACCGCGAACAGGGCGTCTACGATGATCGGCGCCAGCCCGAGTGAGGGCTCGTCGAGCAGGAGCACGCTCGGGTGAGCCATCAGCGCGCGGCCGATTGCGACCATCTGCTGCTCGCCGCCCGAGAGGCTGCCGGCGAGCTGGCCACTTCGCTCCTTGATGCGCGGGAAGAGCTGGTACACGCGCTCGAAGTCGGCCTTGATCCCGGCGCGGTCATTGCGGCTGTACGCGCCCATGTCGAGGTTCTCGCGCACCGTCATGCGGCCGAACAACCGGCGACCCTCGGGCGCGTGACCCACACCCAATCGCGCGATCTTCTCAGCGCCCAGCGCGTGGATCGGCTCGCCGCGGAGCAGGATCTCGCCCTTGGCGGGTCGCACCAGGCCGCTGATGGTGCGCAGGGTGGTGGTCTTGCCGGCGCCGTTGCTGCCGATGAGGGCGACGATCTCGCCCTCATCAACTGTGAGGGAGACTCCGTGCAGCGCCTGGACCCGACCGTACAGGACGTCCACCTCGCGCAGCTCGAGGACCGGCACTGAGCTGGGCGCCGGCCGCTCCGGTGCTGCGGGCAGCGTGCCGGTCACGCCCCGGCCATTCGCTCGGCCGCCCCCTGGCCGAGGTAGGCCTCGATCACCTGCGGGTTGTTGCGCACCTCGACAGGTTTACCCTCGGTGATCTTGACGCCGTGGTCGAGCACAACGATGCGATCGCTGATCTCCATGACCACCTTCATGTCGTGCTCGATGAGGAAGATGGTGAGCCCCTCCTGGCGCAGCCGGCCGATCAGCGCCATCAGCTCCTTCTTCTCCTGGGGGTTGAGCCCGGCTGCCGGTTCATCGAGGAGAAGCACACGCGGACGCGTTGCCAGAGCGCGTGCAATCTCCAGCCGTCGCTGCAGCCCGTACGGGAGCTCGCGTGCGTACGAACCCGCATAGCGGCTGAGGCCGAGCTTGTCGAGCAGGTCATGCGCTCGGTCGGTGACGCGCCGCTCGTCCCGGCGGGCGCGCGGTGACTTGACAACGCTGTCCCACACGTGCGACGTCATCCACCAGTGGGCGCCGACCATGACGTTGTCGAGCGCGGTCATGAACGAGAACAGGCGGATGTTCTGGAATGTCCGCGCGATACCGAGCCGGGTGATGCGGTGCGGTGGCTGACCGGTGATGCTGCGGCCGTCGAGCCGCACATCCCCGGAGGTGCTTGGATACAGCCCGGTGATGCAGTTGAAGGCGGTCGTCTTGCCCGCCCCGTTGGGACCGATCATCGAAACGATCTCACCGGAATCGATGACAAACGATACGTCGTTGACCGCAAGCAGGCCGCCAAACCGCTTGACCATGTTGTCGACTTCGACCAGCGGCATCAGGCCCGGCCCTGCACGGCGGCGAGGGATTCCTCCTCGCCGCCACTCTTGAGCTCGATCTGACGCGCCCGACTCGGTAACAACCCACCGGGACGTAAGAGCATCATGGCGACCAGTGCGATGCCGTAGATGATGTACGTGTATTTGCTGTAGTCGATGTTGGAAAGGCTGGGCACGTTGATCGTCTGCCCGAGGGTCCCAGACCACTCGTTCAGGTTCGGCAGCACCCAGAAGATCACTAAGGTCAACACGAAGCTGCCGACGATGACGCCTGTGATGTTGCCGATGCCACCCAGCACGATGATGCTGAGGATCGAGACCGATACAGCGAAGGCGAAGTCATCAGGCGACACAATGGTGACGATGGACCCATAGAAAGCACCGGCGAGGCCGCTGATCGACGCACCGATGGCGAAGGCGAGCAACTTGGTCGCGGTGGTGTTGATGCCGGTGGCCGCGGCGGCGACCTCGTCCTCGCGCAACGCCACCCACGCGCGGCCCACGCGCGAGCGTTCCAAGTTGCGTAAGAGGATGACCACCACGATCACCAGCACGAACAGTGCCCAGTAGTACCACTCCTTGTTGATGCCGAAGTGGATCCCGAAGAGGATGGGTTGATCGATCGACGAGATGCCGTCCGGACCACCGGTGAGGTTGCCGACGTTATTGGTGGCGAGGTCGGGGATGATCTCGCCGAACCCGAGGGTGACGATCGCGAGGTAGTCGCCGCGCAGCCGCAGCGTCGGGGCGCCCAACAGCGCGCCGAACATCGAGGCTACCGCAGCGCCGAGGAAGATGAGCACCCACAGCGGCAGGTGAATGGAGTGCTTCGGCGAGGCCAACGACGCGCACGTGTAGGCCCCGATGGCGAAGAACGCCGCGTAGCCGAGGTCGAGCAACCCCGCGAAGCCGACCACGACGTTCAGCCCCAGCGCCAGCAGCGTGTAGATCGCCAGCGAGGCTGCCGCCCAGTAGATGAAGTTGGGTGCCTGGTGGAACATCAGTGGCAGGAGCAGGCCGAAGGGAAGGCCGAGCGCGGCAAACGCCACCGTCGGGCGGCGGCTCACCCAGTCCCTGGCGCCGTACGCCACCGCCGCCATGATGTAGCCGAACATCGTCAGCCACACCGCCGAGTCGGTGATGGTGTGGGCACGGATCGGGCCAAACAGCGGCTCCTCCTGGATGATCCTGGTGAGCAGGAAGACGACCACTGTGAGCAGCAGCCCCACAGCGGCGGCAACCACGCGCACCCGGTCGAACCGCATCGGGACCGGCTGCTTGCGCATCCGGTACACGAGTTCCGCGACCGGAGCGATGACCAGCATCACCATGGTCACCGCGAGGACGTACACGCACAGCGTGCCGATCCCGGTGGGACTCGACGTCACCACGTCCATCGGGCTGAAACCGACGCCGCTCGAGGTTGGCTGGACGAACCACGGCAGTAGCCAGCCCATCAGCAGCACCAACGATGAGCCGATGCTGAAGATCCAGAAGGTACCTGTGCCCGATCCCCGTGCTGGGCGTTCAGCCGGCTCCGATGCCGGCCGCAGCAGGCCGCGACCCAGCCTACGCACGGGTGGTCACGTCCACGCCGAAGAGCCCGACCGGGCGGAAGGTGAGGATGATCACCAGGATGGCGAAGATCAGTGCGTCACTCCACTCACCGCCGGCGAGCGAGCCGCCGAAGACGTAGATGATGCCGATGATGAAGCCGCCGATCCCGGCTCCGACGATGTTGCCGATGCCGCCCAGAACGGCGGCGGTGAACGCGATGATCCCGAGCCGGTAGCCGAGGCTCCACTGGATCAGGTTGAAGTACATGCTGTAGACGATCGCCCCGGCGGCCGCCAGCGCGGAACCGATGAAGAACGTTGCCGAGATCGTCCGGTTGACATTGATGCCGCTGAGGAGCGAGGCGTTGCGGTCCTGGGCGGTGGCGCGCATCGCCTTGCCCAGCTTGGTGATGCGCACGAAGGCACCGAGCGCGATCATGAGGCCGATCGCCATGCCCACGACGAGAAGGTCCTTCCAGTCCACGGTCACGTTGCCGATCGTGAAGGCATGTCCTGTGATCCATGTCGACAGCCCGGTGGGCTTGTTGTCGGCGCCAAAGACAAGGAGCATCAACCCCTCGAGAAAGAAGGACGCGCCGATCGCGGTGATCAGGGGCGCCACCCGCGGTGCATCGCGCAGTCGCCGGTAGGCCACGCGCTCGATGACCATCCCGGTCAGGCCGGCGAAGGCCATCGTGATGGGAAAGAGGATGACCAGAGCGGCGACCAGCCCCAACCCCCCCCCCGTGGCAAGACTGCCGAGTGCCCCGCCGAAGAACCCTGCGATCAGGTAGGCATAGAAGCCCGAGAGCGTGAAGACGTCGCCGTGGGCGAAGTTGATGAGCTCGATGATCCCGTAGACCATGGTGTACCCGACGGCCACCAGCGCGTAGATCCCGCCGAGAACCAGCGCGTTCTTGATCTGCTGGCCCATCAGGGTCCAGCCACCGTTGCGGTACACCCCGACGGCGGCGGCGCCGATCGCGCCCAGGAGTATCCAGGGAAAGCGCTGTTGGATCAGTAGGTAGAGACGACGCAAGGCGGCAAGCGTCTGCACCATCGCCGGGTTCGTCGCGGCGCCGCGGTGGCCTCGCGGCGAGAGCCCGAGCTGGTCGACCAAGGCGCCCTGCGCAACGCCTGCTGCGGCCCCGCTTCGTCCGGCCGCGGTCTCATCGCTCACGGTCACCCCTCGTTACAAGCCTACCGAGAAGGGGGAGGGCGCCATGGGCGCCCTCCCCTGAGTGCTGCGACTAGCTGGCGACGGTCACCTTGCCGGTGGCATCGGCGGTGAGCAACTCCTTGGGCATCCACTTGGAGCCATTGATCGTGTAGAGACTGAACCCCGCGTGGGTGGTGTCGCCGTTGGTGTCGAACGCGACGGTGCCCGTGGCTCCCGAGTAGTTCAGGCTGTGCAGCTGCTGCACCACGTCATCGCGGAAGGTCTGCGCGTCGCTCGGGGGCTGGCCACCGTTGGCGAGGAGCACTGACTTGATCGCCGAGATGAGCCCGTTCATGGCGTCGAATCCGTACGGGGTGTACGGGCTCTCGGTGCCGTCCTCGTTGTAGGTGGACTTGAAATCGGTGTAGAACTGCGTCGCCGTGGGCAGCTTGCTCGCGTCCGGGGCACTGGTGACCTCGGCGCCGACGGCATTCGTGCCGGCGTCGGTGATGAACTTGTCGTCCTGACAGCCGTCACCGCCGAGCAGGGGCACCGATGCCGGCATCTGGCTGCGGATGACTCCACAACCGTTGCCCGAGGTGCCACCGAAGAAGATCACCTGGGCGCCCTTGGACTGAGCATCGGAGATCTGGGTCTGGAACTGCTTGGTGGAACCGGGCAGGCTGGCGCTGCCGACGACGGTGCCGCCGTCCTGGACGAAGTACTTCTTGAAGAAGGTCGCGAGACCCCTCCCATAGGTCTCCTGGTCATCGATCACGTACGCCTTGGTGAACTTGAGCTCCTGGGTGGCCACGAACGAGAGGATCTGGCCCTGGGTGATGTCCGTGCCGATGGTCCGGAAGTAGGTGTGCGGCCCCGGGTACAGCGAGGCGGTGTTGACGTCGGGATTGGTTCCCGCCTGCGTGAGACCCGGGTTGGTGTTGGACGGGCTGATCAGGGCGAGGTGGTTCTGGCTCGCGACGGGGATCTCAGCCACCGCGACGCTCGAGTTGAACGGTCCGACCACACCGACGACCGACTGGTCACTGGAAAGCGCGGTGATGTTGGCGGCACCCTGGGCCGGGTCATGGCCGTTCTTGAGCACGGTCGCGTCGTCCTTGCTCGTGTACTTGAGGGTGCAGCCGCCCAGCGCCTTGTTCGCGTTCGCCTGGGTCACCGCGAGGTGGGCGGCTTTCTCGACGGGCGGCCCGTCGGTGGCGTCACCGCCGGTGAGAGGCAGATCCGATGCCACCGTGATCGTGCCCTGGCAGGATGCAAGGCTTCCGCTGCCGCTCCCGGACGAGGAGGGGGCTGAGGAAGTGCCGCACGCCGACAGTGCGGCGATCCCCACGACACCGAATATGGGCAGCAACCGTTTGGTCAGGATCATGAAGCTCTCCAAGACTGGTGAACAAGTGGTGTGCTTATCTACACGCCACAGGGGATGACTGTCAAACCGCCGGCCAGTTTGGAGAACGACTGTCAGGGTGGAGAAGGGCGCGGAGTCATCAACTGAAGCGAAGCAATGTTCAGAATCGTGCAGCTGAGAGGGACTTGACAAAATGGCGGCGATCGTGGCGGCCGCGGTCAGTGCCGTGTTTGCCTGGGTGGTCTTCACAAGGTTCACGCGGTCCGGGCGCCCCGCTTTCGCGGCGTGGACCACCGGGCTGCTCATCTTCGCCGCGGCCGCCGCCTGCCAGGCGGCCGGCGAGCGGATCGGTTTCAACGCTGCGCTCTTTCGCGCGTTCTACCTGCTCGGCGGCGTCCTCGGGGTGATCTGGCTGTCGATGGGGACGCTGTTTCTCCTTGCGCCCCGGCCGATGGCCCGCGCCGCGACCATCGTCCTGGTGGTCGTGACCGTCGCCCTGGCCATCGATTCCGCCGTTGTGCCCGTCGACACGGCCCGGCTGGGCACCGCCGCCGGCGTCCTCGGTGACGCCATCTCGCAAGGCTCAGCCCTCCACCTCGGGGCTGTCGTCCTGAACATCCTCGGCACCTTGATCCTCGTCGGCGGATCAGGCTGGTCGGCGTACCGCCTGTTGGTCGATCGCGGCGGTGTCGACCGTGTCGTCTGCAACGTGCTCCTGACGGCCGGCGCCCTGGTGATCGCCGCCGGTTTCAGTGCGGCGAAGATCACCGGGGGCTCGCTGGACAGCCTGGGTGTGTACGAGGCGATCGGCATCGCGGTGATGTTCGTTGGGTTCCTCAGCCTCGGCAGGTTCAAGGCCGCCGCGCCCTCACGCTCGGTCTGAACCTGTCCATTGAACGAAGGGAGTCGCTACGCTGCGGTCTGGCCGCGCGCCGGGGGAGACCGCGGACCGTCAAATGAGGAGGAACGCGGTGACCGACCTTGCCGTCAGGGGGAGTGAGAGCGCCGGGCTCTGGCGTGAGCGTGACGCGGAGTTGATCTCGCCCGCGTACAGCAGGTACTCCGACCTGGTCGTCGACCATGCCCTGGGCGCGCACCTCTTCACTCTTGACGGCCGCGACGTCCTCGACTTCGGGTGCGGGATCGGCGTCACCAACCTCGGCCACCTCCACCCCGCGGTCGTCAAGGCGGTGCATGAGCAGGTTGACCGCCTCTGGCACACCTCGGTGACTACGCTCAGCCCGCGGATGATCGAGGCCGCCGCCGCGCTGGTCAGCGTCGCGCCCGAGGGGCTCGACCAGGTGTTCCTCACCAACAGCGGCGCCGAGGCGGTGGAGTCGAGCATCAAGCTGGCCCGCCGCGCCACCGGCCGAACCGAGGTCATCGCCTTCACCGGCGGTTTCCACGGACGGACCTACGGGGCGATCACTCTGACGGCCAGCAAGGCGAAGTACCGCGAGGGCATGGGACCGTTCCTGCCTGGCGTGCACCACGTTCGCTACCCACACTGCTATCGCTACTGCGAGCACGCGCCCGGTCAGCCCTGTGCGATCGCCCGCGGTGAGGAGATCGAACACCTTTTCCGGACGACGGTCCCGGCGGACTCGGTGGCGGCGATCGTGGTCGAGCCACTGCAGGGGGAGGGCGGCTTCGTCGTCCCGCCCGCCGATTTCCTGCCGCGGCTGCGGGAGATCTGCGATGAGAATGGCATCCTGTTGGTCTGCGACGAGGTGCAGAGCGGCTTCGGCAGGACCGGCAGGTTCTTCTGCGTGGAGCACAGCGGCGTGCGGCCAGACATCATGTGCGTGGCCAAGGCCTTTGGCAACGGGCTGCCGATCGCCGGCGTGGTGGCGACGCACGCGGTGATGTCGAAGTGGCACCCGGGCGAGCACGGCACCACCTACGGTGGCAACGCGGTGGCCTGCGCGGCGGCGGTCGCGGTCATCGAGACGATGAGGCGCGACCGCATTCCGGAGCGTGCCGCCGTCCTGGGCAAGACGGTGATCGAGCGGCTGCGCGGATGGCGCGATCAGTTCGCCGAGGTGGGCGACGTGCGTGGCCTCGGCCTGATGATCGGCATCGAGTTCATGCGGGATGGCAAGCCGGCAGCGAACGTCGCGGCCGGCGTCCAGCGCCGGTGCGTGGCAGCCGACCTGCTCATTCTCACCTGTGGTGTCGACGACAACGTGGTGCGCCTGCTGCCGCCACTGACCATCGACGAGAACGAGTTGCGTCGCGGCCTCGACATCCTCGAGCAGTGCATTGGCGAGGAGGTGGGCCGATGATCGGCGAGCGCGAAGCGGTGCACGCATCCAACCTGATCGGCGGTGAGCACCGCGAGGCGGTGAGCGGGCGCACTTTCGAATCGCGCAACCCCGCGCGACACGGCGATGTCGTCGGCGTGTTCCCGCAGAGCTCGTCTGCCGATGTCGATGCCGCAGTCACCGCCGCCGGGCGCACCCTTCCCGGCTGGCGGGCGACCCCGTGGCCGCGCCGTGGCGAGATCATCCTCGCAGCAGCGACGATCATGGAGGAGCGCAAGGAGGAGCTGGCCCACCTGATGACGCGCGAGATGGGCAAGGTGCTCACCGAGGCGCGCGGCGACGTGCAGGAAGCGATCGACATGGGCAAGTTCATCGCCGGTGAGGGGCGCAGGGCGTTCGGCGAGACGGTTCCGAGCGAGCTGCGCAACAAATGGGCGATGACGATGCGGCAGCCGCTGGGCGTGATCGGCTGCATCACACCGTGGAACTTCCCGATCGCCATCCCCTCGTGGAAGATCTTCCCGGCGGTCATGGCCGGCAACACCGTGGTGTTCAAGCCCGCCGAGGACACCCCGCTCTGCGCGCTGCGCTTCGTCGAGATTCTCCTCGAGGCGGGCCTCCCGGCCGGCGTTGTCAACGTCGTTTTCGGCCACCACGAGGCTGGTGAGGCGGTGGTGCGTCATCCGGGCACCGCGGCCATCTTCTTCACCGGCAGCGCTGAGACGGGCCGGGTCATCGCGGCCACCTGCGGCCAGATGCTCAAGAAGGTGTCGCTCGAGCTCGGCGGCAAGAACGGCATCGTGGTGATGGACGACGCCGACCTCGAGCTTGCGGTGGAGGGCGCGCTGTGGGGCGCATTCGGCACGGCCGGGCAGCGGTGCACCGCCTCGTCGCGGCTCATCGTCGCCAACGCGGTGCTCCCCAGGTTCACCGAGGAGCTCGTCGCCCGCACGCGTGCCCTGCGCATCGGCGACGGGCTGGACGAGGCGGTCGACGTCGGCCCGGTGATCAACGAGACGCAGCTCAATCGCATCCACGGGTACACCGAGATCGGTGTGCAGGAGGGCGCCAAGCTCCTCTGCGGAGGCGACGTGGCTCGTGACGGTGACCTGGCCGAGGGTTTCTTCTACACGCCGACTGTCTTCGGCGGCGTTGCCCCGACGATGCGCATCGCCCAGGAGGAGATCTTCGGGCCCACCACCGCCATCATCCCGGTCGACTCCCTGGACGAGGCTCTCGCCGCGGCCAACTCGACAGAGTTCGGCCTGAGCCTCAGCATCTACACCAACGACCTGCGCGTCGCCTTCCGCGCCATCCACGAGCTGGAGGCCGGTATCGTCTACGTCAACGCGCCGACGATCGGCGCCGAGATCCAACTCCCCTTCGGTGGTACCAAGAACACCGGCAACGGGCACCGCGAGGCCGGCGGCCACGTGCTCGACGAGTTCAGCGAGTGGAAGTCGATCTACATCGATTACAGCGGGCGCCTGCAGCGCGCGCAGATTGACACCGACGCTCAGCAGTAAGGCCTGATGGCGCAGCTCGAAGAACGCTTCACCACTCACGCCGGCCGCCAGGTGCGCTATCTGGTCGGGGGCGTCGGGCCGCCGATGGTGCTCTGCCACGGCTTCCTCGGCTCGGCAGAGAATTTCGAGACCTGGTTCGATGAGCTCAGCCAGGTCCGCACGCTGGTGATCCCCGACCTGCCGGGCTGCGGCGCCTCGGCGCCGCTGCACCGTGCTCGGCACAGCGCGGGACGCCTCGCCGGCGCCGTCGACGCCGTGTGTCGCGACGCCGCGGTCGAGCAATTTGACGTCGCCGGCCTGTGCCTCGGGGTGTCGGTGGCCATGGCGCTCCTGCAGCGCCGGCCCACCGCGGTGAGGAGGATGGTGCTGCACACGCCGCTGCTGGCGCCGGCGCTGGTGCGCCATCGCTTCCACCTGCAGATGCGCGGGTTCATGGCACCCGGCATCTTCCCCGCGATCTCCTGGCTGAGCCGGCGCCGGGTGGTGAGCGACCTCTACAAACGGCTTCTCGTCGAAGGTGACGATGTCGACCCGGCCGCGGCCGAGATGAACTTCCGCAACCAGCTTCGCGCCGATCCGAGAGCCCTCCGTGAATGGCTGCTCGACGGGCTCGCCCGCGACGACGTGGCGCTGCTGCGCAACTCGCGGCGCCAGGCCCTGATCATCGTGGCCGCCGCCGACCGCATCGTGGATGTCCCGCTGTTGCGCCGCACCGTCGCTGACATGGACGCGGTGCGCCTCGTCGAGGTGGAGGACGCCGGGCACGGCTGGACGGAGACGTACGTGCGCCGTCAGCTCGACCTGATCACGGCGTTCCTCAGCGACACCCCGCTTCCCGCGGTCACGTCGAACGCACGGGTCGCCTGACTCGGTGATGGAGCTGCCGGCCAGCGCCGAGTGCGTTGTCATCGGTGGCGGAGTGGTCGGCTGCAGCCTCGCGTACCACCTCGCGCGCGCCGGGATGCGGCCGGTCCTGCTCGAGCGCGGCGATTTCGGTGCCGGCTCGACGGCGCGCGGCGCCGGCGGCGTCCGCCAGCAATTCGGCACCGAGATCAACGTTCGCGTCGGGATGCTCAGCCGCCAACTGCTCGATCGATTCAGCGACGAGGTGGGGGCGACCGCCGACCTCCGTGAAATCGGTTACCTGTTCGTCGCCACGCAGGCGGACCAGATGGCGCAATTCGAGCGCAATGTCGCCATGCAGCATGCGGTCGGTCTGCATGACGTCCGGCTCGTCTCGTGCGAGGACATCGCCGCAATCGTCCCCGCGCTGAACGTGACCGACGTGCTCGGCGGGACCTACTGCCCGAGCGATGGCCTGGCCGGCCCCAACGAGGTCACGTCCGGGTACGTCGCTGCAGCGCGACGCCACGGCGCCCAGGTGTTCGAAGGCGTCAACGTGGAGGCGATCGAAAGGCAGGGCGACAGCGTGGCCGCGGTGATCGCAGGCGGGACGCGCATCGCCACCGCGATGGTGGTGAACTGTGCCGGCCCGTACGCAGCCGCGGTCGGCGAGATGGCCGGTGTCGACGTGCCGGTGCGGCCATTTCGGCGCCACATCTTCATCACCGAGGAGTTCGCGCTGCAGCCCAGTCCGCCGTTCACGGTCGACATGCGCACGTCGTTCTACTTCCACCCCGAGGGCAACGGCATGCTGCTGGGCATGAGCGACCCGGCTGAACCGTCATCGTTCGACACCAACGTCGATTGGAGCTTCCTCGAGCACCTCGTTGAACACGCCACCCACCGTGTGCCCATCCTGGCGCGAGCGGCGATCAAGACCGGCTGGGCGGGACTGTACGAGGTGTCACCAGACAACCAGGCGATCGTCGGCGAGACCGAATTGCATGGCTTCTGGCTGTGCTGCGGCTTCAGCGGTCACGGCTTCATGCAGGCGCCGGCGGTCGGGATGCTGCTCGCCGAGGAGATCACCGGCGCCGGCAGCGAGATCGACATCTCGCCGTTCAGCCCGGGCCGATTCAAGCGCGGACAGAGCACGCCCGAGGCCGCCATCATCTGAGCCGGGTTACGGTTGCCCTCAGGCCGGGCGTCGTCGCGCGAAGTTGGCTCCGACAAAGCACAGCACCCCGAGCGCGACGGCGACCACGGCGTGCTTGTAGTGGCGACCGACGGCGCTGGCCAGCAGGCCGGTGTCAGTCGTCGCGTAGAACACGGCGGCCGCAAGGAAGAGGACGCCCAGCAAGGCAAGCAGGATGGCGGCAAGAGGCGTTCGAGTGTTCATGGAGCTCCATTCGATTCAGTGCAAGAGGATCAGGCCGGTGACCCCGAGGATCGCACAGTAGGCGGCGAATGGGTCGAGCCGGCCGATCTCGAAGTACTTGATCAGGAACCGGGCGCTCGCATACGCGATCAGCCCGGCGAGGACGGCTCCCACGGTATACAGGCCGAACGGTGCTCCGCTGCTGGGGAGCTGCGGCACCTCGAGGATCCCGGCGGCGAGGATGATCGGCGTTGCCAGCAGGAAGGCAAAGCGCACCGCCTCCCCGTGGCGAAGCCCGGCGACAAGGCTGCCCGCCATGGTCACACCGGACCGCGAGATGCCCGGAAGCAGAGCGAAGACCTGGAAGAAGCCCACCAGCCCGGCGCGAGCGAAGCTCATCTGTTCGATGGTGCCGAATCGTTCCTCGCGCTCCGCCGGGCGGCCGGCCCCACGCCTGCGTTCGTCCCTGCGCCGCAACATCTCCGCGGTGGCGAGGACGGCGCCGTTGACGACCAGGAAGGCGGCTGCCAGGCGCGGATGCGCGAACAGTGACTTCAACGGTGTCTCGAGGAGGAAGCCGATCACCCCGGCCGGCATGGTGCCGACCACCAACAGCATCGCCAGGCGCTGCTCGGAGTTGTCGATTCGCCCTCGCACCGCCGCGGTGAAGAACCCGCGGACGATCCGCCACCACTGGTCCCAGTACAGCGCCACCAGGGCCACACCGGTGCCGATGTGAAGGAACGCAAGGAACGGTACGAAGGTCGGCGCGGACGTGTCGACTCCGAGGTTGAAGAGCGCCGGGACGACCACGGCGTGGCCGAGGGAGGACACCGGGAAGAGTTCGGTCGCGCCCTGGAGAACGGCGAGGAATATGACGAGGCCGGTGCTCACGCCGTCCGAGCCTAGCAGCCGGTCATGCCTTCACGGCATCACCCCCACCGCTGCGGCAGCGATGATGAGCGCGTGGAGCAGGGCGAGCTCGAGCCGGCACAGCCGCTCTTGACGGCGATGCCCGTGACGACGGTGGCTGAGCCCATCCCGCCACTGCGACACTGGCCACCGCCGGCGCTCGCCATCCGCGCGTTCCGCTGGTACTGGATCGCGCAGTGGCCGACCCTGCTGGGCACATGGATGCAGATGGTCGCCCTGGGCTACCTGGTGTACGACCTGACCCACAGCAGCACAGCGGTGGCCGCGGTGGCAGCCGCCGATGGCCTTCCCGCCGTCGTGCTGTCGCTTGGCGGTGGGCTGCTCGCCGACCGGCTACCGCGGCGCCGCATCCTGCTCGTCACTCAGTCGGTTCTCGGGGTCAGCTCAGGTGTCCTCGCGGGGCTGGCCCTGACCGGGCACGCAGGCTTCTGGTCGATCATCGGGGTGGCGGTCGTCTACGGGTCGGCCGACGCGCTCGACCTGCCGACGCGCCAGGCGATGGTTGCCGACCTGGTCGACCGTGAGCTCATCGTCAACGCAGTGGCGCTCAGCTCGACGGCGATGAGCGCGACCCGCATCATCGGCCCGTCGCTTGCCGGACTGCTCATCGCAACCGCGGGTCCGGGCGCGTGCTTTGCGGTGCTCTCCGTGGCCTACATCGCACCGCTGGCGGTGCTGCTCCTGGTGATTCCCGACGTCAGGCCGCTGCCGCGCTCGGCAGGCGCGACCGCGATCGGGGACCTGTTGGACGGCGTGCGCGCGGTGCGCCGCGATCCCCTGGTGCGCGGCATCGTCATCGCCTGCGCCACGCTCGCGCTGCTGGGTGTGTCGTACATGCCGTACCTGCCAATCCTGGCCCGAACCCAGCTGCAGGGCGGTCCTGCCGTCCTCGGGCTGCTGTACTCGATCGGCGGGATCGGCGGCGTCGTCGGCGGCATCGTCATCGCCACCATTGGCAACACAGCGGGGAGGCGTCGGCTGCTGATCGTCGGCGGCGGAGTGTACGCGGTGAGCCTGTTCGTGGTGGCTCACTCGACGGTGCTGCCGGTGACACTTGTGGCCCTGGTCGGCATCAGCTTCGCGTTCCTGGCGATGAACACGTCGATGACGACATTGCTGCAGACTGAAACCGACCCGCGGTTGCGGGGCCGGCTGCTGGGCATCTACGCGATGCTGTTCGCCGGGCTGCAGCCGCTGGGAACGGTGCTGTATGCCGTCCTGAAGCCGGTGTTCGGCCTGTTCAACGCCATCGGTATCGGCGCTGTCGTGGTGGGCGTGGTCGCGATCGCGGTCGGCATGTCACGCAGTTTCCGTTCGGGGTTCAGCGCGGACCGCGCCGCAGGAGGCCGACCTCGCGGCGGTGCTGACTAGACTGGCGATCGTGCGCCGCACCCTCGTCATCGTGCTCGTCCTGCTGTGCAGCGGCTGCAGCAGCGCAGCACCGTCGCCGAGCGGCGGCAGCCAGGTGATCGCACGTGTCGGTCCCACCGCGATCACCAACGAGCTCTTCCAGGTCCGCCTGACCAGCGCGCTCACCTCCGTGGCCATCGCCGGTGGTCCGACCAACAACCCGGCGATGCGCAGCCAGGTCAGGGCATCCGTGTTGCGCAGTCTCATCATCGACACCGTCATCGCCCAGGAAGCGGCCGCGTCCGGCGTCGCCGCCACCGACGCCGAGGTCCAGGCACAGGTGCAGGCGGACGTCACGGCGGCCGGCGGCACCAACCAGTTGCAGAGCCGGCTCGCCAGCCTCGGCGGTTCAATGGCGCAGCTCCACGACGAGATCACCTCGTCGATCAACGAGCAGAAGCTCGAGGATGTGTTCGCGAAGCAGCGCGCGCTGGAGATCGAACAGAAGCTGGCGGCGGGCGTCTCGTTCGCCACGCTGGCAGCGCAGTACTCCGACGACACCACGACGGCGCCCAAGGGAGGGGAGCTCGGGGCGGTCTCGCGGACCCAGGTGCAGGGTGACGACCCCGTGTACGCAGGCCCCGTCCTGGCGCTGGTCGCGGGACGCTACACGACCACGCCGATTCGCGACGCGCAGGGCTACGACATCGTGCAGCTCGAGTCCTCCACGGCAACCACGCTGCGTCTGCGTCACATCGTGGTCAACGCGCCGGAGCCGTACACGGTCAAGGAGCGCCCCAACTGGTTCGGCGAGGCGATCTTCGAGTCGATCGCGCAGGACTGCAGCGCCAACCAGATTCACGTGTACGTCGGTGACGTTGGCGACGACCTCTGCGCGGCTGTCTCAGCGAGCGCCGCGCCAAGCCCGGTGGTGACGCCTGTACACACCCCGTGAGGGCGTTCCTGGCACTCCCGGTGCGTCCGCCCGCGCTGGAGCAGGTGGAATCGCTGTTCGAGCAGCTCAGGAACCAGGTCGAGGGGGTGCGCTGGGCCCCAGTGGAAACGGTGCACATCACGCTGCACTTCTTCGGCAGCGTCAGCGACGAGAGTGTTGCCCGCGCCCTGCAGGAATTGCAGCCGGTGTTCGCCGCGCAGGCCCCGATGCATCTGCAGCTGAAAGGCCTCGGCGCGTTCCCATCGGAAGCACGCCCGCGGGTGCTGTGGTGGGGCGTCGACGGGGACGTCGAGGCGCTGCGTGACCTTGACCACGGTTGCGCGATGGCATTGGCGGCGGCTGGATTCCCCGTCGAGCAGCGGCCGTACCGCCCGCACTGCACGCTCGGCCGTCCGCGCCGGCCATGGCCGCAGACCGCGCAACAGCAATGGCGCGAACTGGCGGCGCGGCTCCCATGGAGCCACGCTTTCATCGCCGACGTGGCCGTCCTCTACGAGTCAATCACCGCTGGCTGTGGTGCGCGCCATCACCCGCGCATGACGCTACCGCTCGGCGGCTAGGCGCGGAGCGCCTGCACGAGTCGATCCGTCGTGGAACCCAGCCCGTATTTGTCGACGAGGCCATCAAGAGCGGCCGCATCGGCGGGATACGAGTCGCGGCGACCCTTCGGAAGCTCGATCGACAGACTCTGCACCGGCTGCACCACGCGCATCGCCCGCGCGAGGTAGTCGCGCTGGTCGGGCCGCAGGCCGCCGTTGCTGAGGAGGCCCGCGACACCACCGTGCCTGGAGATCAGGCCGGCCGCGGTCACCGCCCCGACGCCCTTCAACCCGGGCAACCCATCGGAGGGATCGCCGCGCAGAACCGCGTAATCCGCGTATTTGCGACCGGGGATGCCGTAACGCCTGGTCACCTCGGCCTCGTCGACCACGGCGAGACCGCCCTTCTCCGGGTACAGGACACGTACGCGGGGATCCTCGATGAGCCCGTACAGGTCGCGGTCTCCGCTGACAATCTCGACGGTGCCGGGAGCCTTCGCGGTCCACGTGGCGATGACGTCCTCGGCCTCGTAGTCCGGCATACCGATGAAGTCGATGCCGACCGCGTCCAGGAAGTCGTGGATGATCGGCATCTGCGGTTCGAGGTCGGGAGGGATCGGCTCGGCGGTGCGGTGCGCCTTGTACGCGGGGATCAGCTCAACCCGCCAGGCCGGGCGCCAGTCCTCGTCGCTGGCCACGGCGAGCCCGGCGGGCCGGCGATTGGTGGTCAGACGGGTCAGCGTCTCGAGGAAGCCGCGGACGGCGTTGATCTGCCGGCCGTCCGGGGAGCGCACGGTGGAGGGCACGCCGTGGAAGGCGCGGAAGATCAGGCTCGAGCCGTCGACGAACAACCAGTCGCAGGACATCGAATCGTCAGGCGGGTCAGAGCAACCGGGGCTCTGCGCCCTCGGTGCGCACCTGGTACTGCTCCAGCGCCGCGGTGACCACGTGGCGTGGGACGCGCTCGAGGTCGGCGAGCACGTCGAGCGCCGCCACCGTGATGTGCCGGGCGTCGACCTCGAAGTGATTGCGAAGGGCCGCGCGCGTGTCGCTGCGGCCATAGCCGTCGGTCCCGAGCGGGACGAAGCGCTGGGGTACGAATCGAGCCACCTGATCGGCGACTGTCTTCTGGTAGTCGCTGACCGCAACCACCGGGCCATCGCTGCCCTTCAACTGCTCCTCGATATACGAGGTGCGTCGCGGGCCGTCGGGATGGAGCCGGTTCCAGCGCTCCACAGCGAGTGCGTCATTGCGCAGAGCGAGGTAGCTGGTCACGTTCCAAAGATCCGCGGCCACGTCGTGGTCGAGAAGCATTCGCTGCGCCTCGAGCGCGGCTGGCATCGCTGTGCCACTGGCGAAGAGCTGGATTCGCTGGGCGCGATCCTGCGCAGCGGGTTGGAGCTGATACAGCCCGCGCAGGATTCCCTCCTCGACGCCCTCGGGCATCGGCGGTTGCGGATAGTTCTCGTTGTAGAGCGTCAGGTAATAGAAGACGTCCTCGTTACGCTCGTACATGCGGCGAATGCCCTCGCGGACGATCACCGCAACCTCATACGCGTACGCCGGGTCGTAGACCTCGCAGTTGGGCACCGCGGAGAACAACAGCGGGGAATGCCCGTCCTGGTGCTGCAGGCCCTCGCCGTTGAGCGTGGTGCGACCGGCAGTGGCGCCGAGCAGGAAGCCGCGACCGCGCGCGTCGCCGAACGCCCACACCAGGTCGCCGGTGCGCTGGTAACCGAACATCGAATAGAAGATGTAGAAGGGGATCATCGGCTCGCCGTGGGTCGCATACGCGGTTCCGGCGGCCGCGAAGCTGCCCATCGAGCCGGACTCGGTGATGCCCTCCTCGAGCAGCTGTCCGTCGCGCGCCTCCTGGTAGCTCAGCAGCATGCTGGCGTCGACCGGCTCGTATTGCTGCCCGAACGGCGCGTAGATCTTCACCTCGCGGAACAGCGCGTCCATGCCGAAGGTGCGCGCCTCATCGGGAATGATCGGCACGATGCGGCGGCCGACCTCGGGGTCGCGGAGCAGGTTGCGCAGCACCGCGCCGAAGGCCGCTGTCGTCGACGCGGGACGACCACCGCTTCCGGCCAGGGTCCCCGTCCACACCTCCTCGCCCGGCGCTGCCAGCCTGCGATCGCGCACCACCCGCTTGGGCAGCGTGCCGCCGAGGGCCAGGCGCCGGCTCATCAGGTAGTCGACCTCGTCGGAACCGGCGCCGGGGTGGTAGTAGGGCGGCACGCCTTCGCTGAGCTGCTGGTCGCTGATGGGCAGCTCCAGCTTGTCCCGGAAAGCCTTGAGCTCTGCCTCGCCGATCTTCTTGATCTGGTGCGTGGCGTTGCGGCCCTCGAAGAGCGAGCCGAGCGTCCAGCCCTTGACGGTGTGGGCGAGGATCACGGTCGGCGCGCCCTTCTGTTCCAGCGCCAGGCGGTACGCGCTGTACAACTTGCGGTGGTCATGACCGCCGCGGCGGAGGTGGCGCAGGTCGTTGTCGGAGAGGTGCTCCACGAGCTTGCGCAGCCGGGGGTCCGGCCCGAAGAAGTTCTCGCGGATGTACGCGCCGCTCTCGTCGGTCGAGTACTTCTGGAACTGGCCGTCGTTGGTGCTATTCATCTTGTCGACGAGCACGCCGTCGACGTCACGCGCCAGCAGCGGATCCCACTCTCGTCCCCAGATCACCTTGACCACGTTCCACCCGGCGCCCCGGAAGATGGATTCCAGCTCCTGGATGATCTTCCCGTTGCCGCGGACCGGGCCGTCGAGCCGCTGCAGGTTGCAACTGATCACGAAGACGAGGTTGTCGAGCTGCTCGCGCGACGCCAAAGCGATGGCGCCGGTGGCCTCGGGCTCGTCCATCTCGCCATCGCCGAGGAACGCCCACACCCGCGACTCGCTGGTGTCGGCAATCTTCCGGGCATAGAGGTAGCGGTTGAAGCGCGCCTGGTAGATGGCGTTGATCGGACCCAGCCCCATCGACACCGTGGGAAACTCCCAGAAGTCCGGCATCAAGCGAGGGTGCGGGTACGAGCTCAGCCCCTTGCCGCCGGTTTCGTGGCGGAAGTTGTCGAGATGCTCCTCGGTGAGACGTCCCTCGAGGAACGCGCGGGAATACATCCCGGGTGCTGCATGCCCCTGGTAATAGATCTGGTCACCGGGACGCCCGTCGTCCTTGCCGCGGAAGAAGTGGTTGAAGCCGACCTCGTACAGCGACGCCGAGGATGCGTAGGTGCTGAGGTGTCCGCCGATGCCGTCGCTGCGCTTGTTGGCGCGCGTCACCATCACCGCGGCATTCCAGCGCACGATCCGCCGGATACGGCGCTCCATCTCCTCGTCGCCGGGGAACCACGGCTCCTCCTCCGGCGGGATGGTGTTGATGTACGGCGTCGACACCAGCGGCGGCACGCCGACATTGAGCTTGCGAGCGCGCTCGACGAGCTTGCCGATGACGAAGCGGGCCCGCGAGACGCCCTCGGTGGCGACGAGCGTGTCCAGCGACTCGAGCCATTCGAGCGTCTCGTCGGGATCGCTGTCGGGGAGCTGGTGCAGGAAGGCGTCGAAGGTCATCTCTATGCCTGCGCGCCCACTCCGGCGGCGCGGTCGGCGGCCTGCGCACGCTGCTGGCGGAGCGTGCTGTCGCGGCTCTCGACCACCAGCCGGCGTCCGGCCTCGCTCAGCTGGCTGCCCGCGAGCAGCCTGTCGACGGCGGCGATGACCACCTCGTCCGCCCGGTAGGCGGGATACATCCCCTGGGTGAAGACCTCGGCTTCCTCGGAGGCGCGTTCGCGCCAGTACTTGGGCACCTGCTCCGCCCATCTCTCGATGTAGGGAGCCAGCACCTCCTGCTGGTCGCGTTCCTGGATGCCGCCGATCAGCGCCCGTTGCATCGCCAGCGGCGTTGCGCGGTCGATGATCCCCGTCCACGCTGCCGCCTTGGCGTCAGCGTCCGGTCGTGACGCGCGCGCCGCCGCCGCCTTGCGTGCGCCCATGTCGGTGTTGTCGCGTGCGGCCTCACCGTCGATGGCGGCGTTGTCGAGACGCCCGGCTGCGGCGAGGCGGCGGGTGATCAGCCAGCGCAGGTCCTGGTCGATGGTGACTCCCTCCGGCACGAACCGACCCGCCAGCAGTCCGGCGGCGAAGTCGAAGTCCTCCGGCACGTCGGAGGTGGCCAACGTGCAGCGCAGGGCGCTCAACTGCAGTGGGCTCCCCGCCGTCGCCGCCGCCAGGATGGCCGCCGCCGTCTCATGGAGGTGCGCTCGTGCGGCGCGCCGGTTGGCCGGGTCGGCGAAGTTCTCCACGGCTCCCATCGCCTGGCTGAGCAGGTCGTCGACGATGGTCGGCAGGGTCTCGTGGGGAGCGTGGCGGTGCACGAAGTCGATGTACCGCCCGGCGGGGATGTCCGCGTCACGTGCCATGTCCCACATCGCCGCCCAGAGCAGCGACCGGGCAAGCGGGTCCTCGAGGTCGGAGAGGTGGTCGATGACGGTCTGGGTGGAGACGTCGTCGAGCCGGATCTTGGCGAAGGTGAGGTCACCGTCGTTGAGCAAAACCAGTGCCGGCTGCGCCCGCCCCCGGAGCTGCGGCAGCTCGGTGCGCGCGCCGGTGATGTCGAGCTCAATGCGCTCGGTGCGGACCAGCCGGCCGTTGTCGTCGAGGTCGAAGAGGCCGACACCGATGCGGTGCGAACGCAGCGTCGGGAGTGCAGGGGTGGCCGGCGTCTGCAACACGGCGCACGACTCGACGATGCCGTCGGTGGCGGTGATCTCGGCACGCAGCACGTTCATTCCCGCGGTCTCGAGCCACTCGTGCGACCAGGCGGCGAGGTCGCGACCCGAATGGAGCTCCAGCGGGGCGAGGAAGTCGCGCAGCGTTGCGTTGCTCCACTGGTGCGCGGTGAAGTACTCGCGGATGCCCCCGAAGAACGAGTCTTCGCCGACCCAGGCCACCAATTGGCGGAGAACCGACGCCCCCTTCGCGTAGCTGATGCCGTCGAAGTTGAGCCGTCCGGTGCTGACGTTGGGCACGTCAGCCGCGATCGGATGGGTGGTGGGCAGCTGGTCCTGGCGGGCTGCCCAGGACTTGTCGCCGTTGGCGAAGTCGACCCAGGCGCTGGTGAACTTGGTCGCCATTGCCTGCGCGTCGTTGCCCATGTAGGTGGCGAAGCTCTCATTGAGCCAGAGGTCATTCCACCAGCGCATGGTCACCAGGTCACCGAACCACATGTGCGCCATCTCGTGCAGGATCGTCCCGGCTCGCCAGGAGCGAACGGATGCCGGCACGGCGCCGCGGTAGATGGCGCTCTCCTCGTTGAAGGTGACGCAGGCGACGTTCTCCATGGCGCCGGCGTTGAACTCCGGCACGAACAGCTGGTCGTACTTGTCGCCGAACGGGTAGCGCGTGCCGAAGCGCTGGGCGAAGTGATCGAGCCCCTGCTTGGTGATCTCGAAGATCTCCTCGTCCTCGAGGTAGCGGCGCAGTGACTGTCTGCAGTAGAGGTTGAGCTCGACGCCGTCGTGCGTGTCGGTGACGCGCGCGTACGGGCCGGCGACGACAGCCACAAGGTACGTCGACATCAGCGGTGACTCAGAGAACTCCACCGTCGATGCCGTCGGGTCGGATGCAGCTGCGTCGATGCGCGCCACCGGGGCATTGCTCACCACCACCCACTCGGTCGGCGTGATGACACGCATGGTGAATCGCGCCTTGAGGTCGGGCTGGTCGAAGGCGGCGAAGACGCGGTGGGCCTCGTACGGCTCGCACTGCGTGTAGATGTAGAGGTGACCGTCGGCCGGGTCGACGATGCGGTGCAGGCCCATGCCCGTGTGCGAGTACGGCTGGTCGGCGACCACGCGCAGGTGGTTCCTGTCACCCAGCCCGGCGAGCGCAACACGGTTGTCGATGAACGCGGATGCCACGTCGACGGCCTCGCCGTTGAGCACGATCTCGTGGATGGTCTCGGCTTCGAGCTCGATGAAGGTCGCGGCGCCCAGGGTGGCGGAAAAGTCGATCTCGGTGACGCTCCGGAACGTCGCGGCGTCCGGCGGCCCGGTGAGGTCGAGGGTGATGTCGTAGCGGAGGTTGGCGAGAAGCTCGTGGCGCGCTTCCGCCTCGGTGTGCTGTAGGTCATCGGGAATCACCGGCCTAGCCTATCGTCCCCGCCAACGCCTCTGCCTTTGCCTCAACCGGCCCGTCGCAACGCCTCGTCGAGGTCGGCGAGCAGGTCGTCGAGGTCCTCGATGCCCACCGAGAGGCGGAGCAACCCCTCGCGCAGTCCGATGCGGCGACGCTCCTGGCTCGGCACCGATGAGTGGGTCATGAGGCCGGGGTGCTCGGCCAGTGACTCCACGGCTCCCAACGACTCGGCGAGGGTGAACAGGCGCAGTGCCTCGAGCACCCGCACCGCGGCCGCCTCGTCGGCGAGCTCGAATGACACCATCCCGCCGTACACGCCGCCCATCTGTCGCGCCGCCAGCTCGTGCTGCGGGTGGGAGGCGAGCCCTGGGTAGTGAACTGCCTGCACCGACGGGTGGCCAACCAGGTGCTCGGCGATGGCCAGTGCGTTGTCGCTCTGGCGCTGGACGCGCAGCGCCAGAGTCTTGAGCCCGCGGAGCAACAGCCAGCAGTCGAACGGAGAGGGGACGGCGCCCGCGGCGTTCTGGTGGAACCGCAGCGGCTCGGCGAGGCCGTCGTCCGCGGTGACGAGGCAGCCGCCCAGAACGTCGCTGTGGCCGCCCAGGTATTTGGTGGAGCTGTGCATGACGATGTCGGCGCCGAGCTCGAGTGGGCGCTGGATGTACGGAGACGCGAAGGTGCTGTCGACGGCCAGCCACGCGCCACGCTGGTGGGCCGCCTCTGCCGCCGCGGCGATGTCGACGATACGCAGCAGGGGGTTGGTGGGGCTCTCGACCCAGACCAGCCGGGTCCGGTCGGTCATCGCCTGGGCGATCGCGCCCGGCCGGGTGGCGTCGACGGCGGTGAAGGTGAGCCCGTAGCGCCCCATCACGCGGTTGAAGAGGCGGAACGTGCCGCCGTATGCGTCCTCCATGTACACGACGTGGTCGCCGGGGTCCAGCAGCAGCATCGCCGTGGTGGTGGCGGCCAGCCCGGACGCGAAGGCCAGCCCGTGGCTGCCGCCCTCCAGCGAGGCGAGGCAGGTCTCCAGCTGTTGACGCGTGGGGTTGTTGCTCCGCGAGTACTCGAACCCTCCGTGCCTGCCGATGCCCTCCTGTGCGAACGTCGTCGCCAGGTGGATCGGCTGCACGACCGCGCCGGTGGCGGCGTCGGGGCCCTGGCCGACGTGGACCGCCCGGGTGGCGAATCCGGGTTGCTCTTTGTTCATCCCGTCTCCTGCTCAGCGGTGGTGGGCGACGTACTCAAGCAGGTCGGCGCGGGTGATCATCCCGACGGGCCTGTCACCGTCGATGATGGTGACCGCCGCTTCACCATTGAGCAGCGGAGTGAACGCCTCGTCGAGCGGCGCGTCAGCGGACACCGACGTGAACGGCGGGTCCATCGCCGCCGACACCGACGCGGTCACCACCGCGGGGTCGCGGTAGACGCGGTCCAGGAGGGTGCGTTCGGCGATGCTGCCGACGACCTGGCGGTCGCCGTTGCTGCCGTCGACGACGGGGAGTTGCGAGATGTTGTACCGCTGCATCAGGTCGATCGCCTCGCCGACGGTTCGCCCCACCTCGACCGCCACCAGCGATGGCACCGCGCCGTCGCCGGTGGCGTGGGCGGCGAGCACCTCGCGGACGCGCGCCGGACCGAGCCGGTCCAGGAAGCCGTTCTGACGCATCCACTCGTCGGAGAAGAACTTGGTCAGGTAGTTACGCCCGGTGTCGGGGAGGAGCACCACCACCACCGAGTCCGGGTCGGTCTCCGCGGCGACCACCAGGGACGCGTGAAGCGCCATGCCCGCCGACCCGCCGACCAGGATTCCCTCCTCGCGGGCCAACCGGCGGGCGGCCACAAAGGCCTCGCGGTCGGTGACCTGGACGATGCGGTCGACCACCGCCGGGTCGAACGTACCCGGCCAGAAGTCCTCGCCCACGCCCTCGATCTTGTACGGCGCGATGGGTCCGGAGTAGATCGATCCCTCGGGGTCGGCACCGACCACCTGGATGGCCGGGTTCTGCTCCTTGAGGTACCGGCCGGCGCCGCTGATGGTGCCGCCGGTGCCGACGCCGGCGACGAACACGCCGATGCGCCCCTGCGTCTGCCGCCACAACTCGGGGCCGGTCGTCTGGTAATGCGCCTGCGGGTTCTTGACGTTGAAATACTGGTTGGGCTGGAAGGCGCCCGGGATCTCGCGAGCCAGCCGGTCGGCCACCGAGTAGTACGACTGCGGCGACTCCCGGTCGACGTTGGTGGGACAGACCACCACGTCGGCCCCGTACGCCTTCAGCAGGCTGATCTTCTCGGCCGACATCTTGTCGGGCATGACGAAGATCATCTTGTAGCCCTTGATCGCCGCGACCATGGCCAGGCCATGACCGGTGTTGCCCGACGTGGGTTCGACGATGGTGCCACCGCGGCGCAGCTGGCCGGAGCGCTCGGCCTCCTCCACCATGCCAAGCGCGATACGGTCCTTGACGCTGCCGCCGGGGTTGAGCTGCTCGAGCTTGGCCAGCACGGTGGCGCCGATCCCACGGGTCATGGCGTGGAGTCGCACCAATGGGGTGTTGCCGACCAGGTCGAGGATGCTCTCGGAGTATTCCACCGTCGCGATTCTAGGCCGCGCCCTGTGCCCTACCGGCCGGCGGTGGCGCGCAGCGCGTACACGCTGTCGATGTAGTCCCACACCATGCGCGTCGCTGAGAAGCGCGGCCCGTTGGTGCGCAGCGAGCGCTTCATGCGGCGCACCCAGCCGCGCGGGATCCCCTCCTCGTCGCGGTCGTAGAAGAGTGGGGCAACGTCGTGCTCGAGCAGGTCGTAGAACGCTGCGGCATCGCGGCTGTCCTGGATGTCGCGGTCGTACGTGGTATCGCCAGGGATCGCCCAGCCGTTCTCGCCGTCGAACGCCTCGGCCCACCAGCCGTCGAGCACGGACAGGTTGAGGCCGCCGTTGAGGACCACCTTCATCCCGCTGGTACCGCTGGCCTCGAGCGGAGGCCGGGGCAGGTTGACCCAGAGGTCGCATCCCGCAACGAGTCGTGCGGCGATGCCGAGGTCGTAGTTGTCGAGGAATGCAACCCGCTCGCCCGCGTGCAGCATGTGCTTGAAGGAGAAGAACCCCTGGGCTGAGCGCTTGCCCTCCTCGTCGTCGGGGTGGGCCTTGCCGGCGAGGATGAGCTGCATGGGGTGGACCTCGCTGGAGACCAGGTCGGCGACGCGCTGCGGTTCCATGGTCAGCAGGTAGAGGCGCTTGTACGTCGCCAGCCGCCGAGCGAAACCGATGGTCAGTGTGTCGGCGCTGAAGCCGCGCTCCGCGGCGGCGACGAGGTCGCGGCTTTCGCTGCGTGCCAGCCGGGTGGCAACACTGCGGTCGCGAACGTACTCAACGAACTCCGAGCGGAGTAGCGAGCGCAACTGCCAGATCTCGGCGTCAGGGATGTCGTCGACCCGCGCCCATGTCTGAGGGTCGGCCTGGCGTGACATCCAGCCGGGGGCGAGGTGGCGGTCGAGCAGGTCGCGCATCGACGGGGACATCCAGGTGGGCACGTGCACCCCGTTGGTGACGTGCCCGATCGGCACGGTCTCGACCGGCCGCTCGGGGAACAGGGGCTGCCACATCTGCCTGGCGACCTCGCCGTGCCTGCGGCTGACGCCGTTGGCGGCGCGGCTCATCTTGATGCCCAGCGGGGTCATCACGAATGGCTCCGCGGGGTTGTCAGGGCGGGTGCGGCCGAGCTGCAGGAAGCCGGCGACGTCCATGCCGATCTCCGAAGGGTAGTCTCCGAGCACCTCGGCGATCTCCGCGATGTCGTACCCCTCGTTACCGGCGCCGACCGGGGTGTGGGTGGTGAAGACGGTGCGCCCGCGAGCGTTGGCGAACGCGGTGTGACGGTCGACGCCCGTTGCGATCTCACGCCGGGCCAGCTCGAGCGGGGCGAGCGCGGCGTGCCCTTCGTTCAGGTGCACCACGGCCGGGTCCATGCCCATGGCGGCGAGCACGCGCATCGAGCCGATGCCGAGGAGCGCGTACTGAGCAAGTCTGATGCCGCGATCGCTCTCGTACAGCCGTGCTGTGATCCAGCGGTCGGTACGCGAGTTCTCGGGGCGGTCGGCGTCGAGCAGGAGCAGAGGGACTCTGCCCACCTGGACGCGCCACACCTGCACGGTCAGCTGACGCCCGCGCAGCGGTACGGTGACGGTCACCGGACGGCCTTCCCCGTTGCGGACAAGGACGGCAGGAACGCGCTCGGGATCGAGCGGCGTCCAGTACTCGTGCTGGTAGCCGCTGCGGTCCATCCGCTGCAGGAAGTATCCCTGGCGGTAGAGCAGCCCGACGGCCACCATGGGCAGGGCCAGGTCGCTTGCCTCCTTGACGATGTCCCCGGCGAGCACCCCGAGCCCACCGGCGTAGATGGGCAACGATTGGTGGACGGCGAACTCGGCGCAGAGGAATGCGACGGGATGCCGCGGCGACGCCCGGCAGGGAAGCTGTGGCCGCGCGGCGTCCTCTTCGATGACGCGCAGGACCGCGTGAGCCCGCCCGATCAGCTCGCGGTCGACAGCCACGCGCTCGAGCGCAGACGTGGGTGCCTCGAGCAGCAGCCTGATCGGGTTGCGCCCGCTCTGCTCCCAGCGCACCGGGTCGACGGCGATGAACAGGTCCTCACCACCGGGTGTCCATGACCAACGGTAGTTGTACGCAACCCGTGCGAACACCGACATCGCAGAAGGCAGCCGCCTGGCGAGGTCGTCGGCCGCGCGGGCCTCGTCGACTTTGCCGTCGAGCAATGGCGTCGTGGGCGCGATGATGTCGGTTTCGGTCACGGTGGGGTAGCCTGCCACGCCGGCCGGTCAGCGCGCCGAGCGCCCGGGTCATGCTCAGCCCGGCAGAGAGGCAACCATCGCTCGCACTCCCGCGAAGGGACCCTCGGCGTGGCCGAAGACCGCGGTGCCAGCGACGAGCACCGTCGCGCCGGCTGCGACGCAGTCACCAGCGTTGCCGGCGTCGACGCCGCCGTCCACCTCGATCTCGGTGGCCAGGCCACGGCGGTCGATCTCGCCCCGGAGCGCAGCCACCTTCTCGAGGGTGTGCGGGATCAGCCTCTGGCCACCGAAGCCGGGGTTGATGGTCATCACCAGGGCGAGGTCGCAGACCTCGAGCACATCGCTGAGGGAGGTCACGGGAGTGCTCGGGTTGATCGCCGCGCCGGCGCGGCAGTCGAGCCCGCGGATGGTGGTCAGGCTGCGATGCAGGTGTGGCGACACCTCCTGGTGGATGGTGATCCCGTCCGCTCCCGCCTCCGCAAAGGTCTCGAGGTGGCGCTCCGGCTCGCGGATCATCAGGTGCAGCTCGAGAGGGAGCCCTGTCTCGCGCCTAAGCGAACGGACCGTGTCAGTGCCGAACGTGAAGTTGGGGACGAAGCTTCCATCCATGACGTCGACGTGGAGGCGTTCGGCGCCGCTGTCCTCGAGCGCATGGACGGCGTCGGCGAGGTGGCCGAAGTCGGCGGCGAGCAGGCTCGGGGCGATGCAGACGGCGCCCGGACACGCCGGCCATGTTGAGCGGGGCACCTGTCGAGACTAGCTGATGACAGGCTCGAGCGCCCGCTGCCGAGGCGGCTGAATGCGTCAATCCTCTCAGCACAGCATTGAACCGGGACAGGTGCCTAAAGTTAGTGTCGTAATGGTGGGTTCATGAAGTCGGGGGACGCTCTCACACCCGATGCGGAGCGGGCGCTCGGGAGCGCATTTGGCGACCTGCTGAGGGTCATCCGCGGCGACGTCCGCAGCGAGGATGACGGCGACGCGGTGGCCGGGATGCTGGTCCGGCACGCGCTCATCCGCCCGCTCAATGGGTGTGTCGTCTGCGTCCTCGATGGAACCGAGTCGGTCCGCGTCGCCGGCGTCGCCGGCGAGACCGGAGACGTACGAACCGGCTCGCTCTGGCCGCTGGCCGGCTCACCGGTGTCCGAGGCGCTCGCCGGCCCATCGGCACTGCAGCCGGTGGACGCCCGGCTCAGTCCGCTCGGCCGTGCGCTGGCCAGCGCGGGTGACGTGGCACTGACAGTGTTGCCGCTGCGCATCGGCGAGCGTGGCGGCGGCGAACCGACCTCGCTGGGCGCGCTTCTGCTCCTCCGCGACCCCGGCACCCCGCTGACTGAGACCGAACGCGAGTTCCTGGAGGGGTTCGCTTCGCTGGTCGCGCTGGCGGTGCTCCAGGCCGCACCTGCCCAGGATTGGGAACAGCGCGCGCGGCGGCTGCGCGGCAACGTCGACGCGGTCGTGGACCTGGCCGGCTCGCTGGACGCCCACAAGAAGATTCCGCGTGTCCTCCAGCAGGTCTGCGCGGCGGTCGACGGGAACCGGGCGACACTGCTGCGCGTCGAAGGTGACGACGTCCTCGTCGAGGGGGTCCATGACGTCGACAGTGAGACCATCCTGCCGGACTGGCGTGGTCGTCTCGACAACCACGAGATGCTGCTCGCGTCGCTGCAATCCGTCGACGTCGTGGTCGGCGCCAATGTGGCCTACGAGCACTTCCCGCCGGAGCTGAAGAACGCCTTCGCGGGTGTCAAGCACACCATCGTGCTTCCGCTGCGCAGCGGCGATAGCGTGGCCGGGTTCCTGATGGTGTTCCGCCGCCATCCTCGACCGTTCATCCACGACGACGCCGACACCCTCGAACAGCTTGGCAGGGTGGCACTTCTGGCGCTGCGAAACCAGCGGCTCTACGCGGACGCGCAGGCCGCATCGGAGGCGATGTCATCCTTTCTCAACCTCGTCGTGCACGACCTTCGCGCCCCGCTGACGGTTCTCTCGGGGTACGTGGACCTTTTGCGCGAGGGCACGTACGGTGCCCCGCCGGCAGGGTGGGCGCGGCCCATGGAGCTGATCACCGCGAAGCTCCATGAGCTGCACCGGCTTGTCGACGACATCCTGCTGGCAGCGCGACTCGAAAGCGGAGCCGTTCCCACGACCACTGCGGTGCTCGACCTCAACGACGTGGTCGGCCGCGCCGCGGTCCGCAGCCAGGCGCGCGCGGAGCTGGCCGGCGCCACCGTCGAGACGGCACCCTCACCCACCCCGGTCGCGGCCCGAGCCGATAGCTTCCATGTCGATCGCATTGTCGACAACCTGATCAACAACGCCATCAGTTACGGCGGCCCGGCGCCATGGATCCGTATCTCCGTCGACCCCTCCCAGCCGCCGGCGGTGCGCGTCGAGGACCACGGGGTGGGGATCAGCGCGGAGCTGCACGAGCGCATCTTCGACCGCTTCTTCCGCCTCGAAAATCGCGTTCCGGGCACCGGTTTCGGCCTCCACGTCGCGCGCGTCCTCGCCCAGGCGTGCGGTGGCTCGCTCAACGTGGAGCGAAGCGTGCCGGGCGAAGGCAGCGTCTTCCGACTGGAGCTGCCCTCGGCGCTCCCCGCGCCTGCCTGATCGCTGCAGCCACCGTCGTCGTCCACCGCTAGGAGGGATTCGCCATGCCGACACAGGACGGAATCGCACTGCTCAAGGAGGATCACCGCGCGGTGAAGAAGCTCTTCAGGGACTTCTTCGCTGCTGGTGACCGCGCCCACGCTACGCGTCGACGCATCGCCGACAAGATCATCGCCGAACTGTCGATCCACTCCGGGATCGAGGAGACGATTCTCTACCCCCGCGCTCGGATCGCCCTGCCGCAAGCGGACAAGGATGTGCTCGAGGCGCTGGAGGAGCACCACGTGGTCAAGCTGGCGTGCGCCGAGCTCGAGAAGATGCAACCCACCGACGAACGCTTCGCCGCCAAGATGCAGGCGATGACCGAGAACGTCAAGCACCACATCGGCGAGGAGGAGTCGGACCTGTTCCCCAAGCTGCGCAGCGCGTTCACCCGCGCCGAGTTGATCACCATGGGTGAGGACATGCGTGCAGCCAAAAGGGTGGTTCCCGCACGGCCCCACCCGCACGCACCCGATCAGCCGCCCGGCAACGTCGTTGCGGCGGCGGTGGCCGCCCCGATCGACGCGGCGATGAGCAGCATCGAGGACGTGGTGCTGAAGGGACGAAAGGCGGTAGCCGGCGTCGTCGAGGGCAGCTTGCGGTGACCGAGGGGAGGAGCGCGTACGCAGCCTGACTCGGGCAGCCTCCAGCGATCCCCGTCGAACAACGGCCTCTCCGAGCTGCTCGCGCGCGCTGCAGAGGAGCAGGAGGAGGGGAGCCAGCGACAACGCGCCATGCGCCGCGCATCGCGCGCCGCGCTGGGCTGGGACGCGCGCGCCGCTGACGTCGTCGCCGCCGGGCAACCGCTGACAACGCTCAGCCGGGTGGGGCCATGGCTTGCCGACGTGATCGCGTCACTGGTGAGCGACCAAGCTGTCGCGCCCGTGCCGCCGCCACTGCGGGCCGGGTTTGTTGCCCGCGCTGACGCGCTCGCCTGCGTGCGAGCAGCGCCGGAATGGCAGGGGGTGGTGCGCAGCGACCTGCAGATGCACACCCTCAGCAGCGACGGCCACGCCACCCTGGAGGCCATGGCCCGGCGCTGCGTCGAGCTCGGCTACTCGCACATCGCCGTCACCGACCATTCGCAGGGGTTGCGCATCGCCAACGGGCTCAGCGACGCGCGGAGAGCCGAACAGGCAGTCGAGGTACACACCCTGAATGCCCTGCTCGCCCAGGAAGGGCTCGACTTCTCGGTCCTCCACGGGATCGAGATGGACGTCGCGCCCGACGGGACCGGCGACACCGACCCGGCATCGCTGGCCGAGCTGGACATCGTGCTGGGCGCGTTCCACTCCAAGCTGCGACTGGTCGACGACCAGACGGATCGGTATTTGCGCGCGTTGGCCAACCCGACCGTCGATGTGCTCGCTCACCCGCGCGGGCGAATGTACAACCGCCGCCTCGGGCTGCCGGCGCGGTGGGGGGTAGTCTTCGAGGCGGCGGCAGAGTTCGGCGTGGCGGTCGAGGTCGACGCCTACCCGGACCGGCAGGACCTTGACGTGGAGCTGCTGCGGCGTGCGACGGCTGCGGGAGCCTGGATCGCTGTGGACACCGACGCGCACCACCCGGTGGACCTCGACGCCATGCCGCTGGGCGTTGCCGCGCTCATCAGCGCTGGTGTTCCCCGCGACCGCGTCCTCAATGCGATGACTGCGGACGAGTTGCGCGAATGGATTGCTCAGCGCCGCAGTCGTGCCGCGGCACGCGATGGTCGCGCGCGAAGACTGATCAGTTGAGCGCACGCCGGCAGGATCGTCACAGCACCGGCGCCTCGCGCAGTGACGGGACCTGGCTCGTGGTCCAACCTGCCGACGCGCGCGGGCGCTCAGCGCAGCGTGCCGGCCGCGGCCGCGTCGAGGAACCAGAGAAGCTCGCCGTCGGCGGCCCGGACGCGCGCCGCGGGGACTGAGCCATCGACGACGCCGCGCAGCGCGTCTCCCTTTTCGCTCCCGGTCACCTGGAACGCGATGTGTGCCGCGGCGTTGATCGCCGGAAACGTCATGGTGACGCGGTCGAGCGGCTCGAAGTCGGCCCGCCCGCGAGTGGTCCAGGCGTCGACGACGTCGAGCGCCGGTGTGCCGGGGAAGAGGGACGCGGTGTGCCCATCGGCGCCGAGGCCGAGAAGCACGACGTCGAGCCGAGGTGGCCTGCCGCAATCGGCCTCGAGCAACCGCGAGTAGGCGGCGGCAGCGGCGTCGAGGTCCGGGCCGTCGGCCTCGATGCGGTGAATCTGCCCGGGAGGCACCGGTGCGCGTAAGAGCAGCGTGTCGTGGACGAGCCGGTAGTTGCTGTCGTGATGGTCCGGCGGAGCGGCGCGTTCGTCGCTGAAGTACACCTGCCATCGCGACCAGTCGATGCCGGCCTTGAAGGTCGAGGACGCCAGGGCTTCGTAAAGGAACTGTGGGGTGCTTCCTCCCGCCAGGGCGATGCGGAACGGGTTGCACCGCGCGGACTGTTCGGACACCCACTGCGCCACCGCCGCCGCGACAGCGATCGGATCGGTGAGCACGCGCACCGTCCCGGGCAGGGTGTCGACGCTCATCGAGCTGCGGTTGCGAGGTCGGCCGCCTTGCGCAGTGCGGCGCGGTAGACGGGGTCCTCGGCGCTGCTCTCCAGCAGCGAGCCGACCATGTCGACACTGTCGACGTCGCTGACCGGGACGGCGCGCTCTGCATGGATTCCGCCCTCGACGTCGATGACGCCGCACAGAGCCGCCCCCCGGCGCTTGACGGTGACCAGTGCGCTCTGGCCGCGGGCGGTGCACTGCAGCGTCACCTGTGCCAGGTTGGACGCGGGGACGTCCTCGACCGGACGCGACGTGGTGACCACACGGGGTTGATCGCTCGCTGCCTCCCAGCCCAACCGACTGGCCATCCACCCCGCCAGCAACCACGCCTGCGCCGAGACGCGGTCGCCGCTGCACTCGACCTGCACGCGTGTGACGCCGTGGAGGAACCGTCGCATCGCTTGTCCGTCGAAGGACTGGGCGATCAATTGGCGCCAGGTGCGGGTGCGCTCCCACGCGATATCGGAGACCGCGAGCGCGTCACCCACCACCTCGAGCTCGTCGGCGAGCAGACGCAGCGCACCGGCGTCATCGTCGTAGGCGCCGCTGTCGACGATCAGCCGCTCGCAGATGGCGACGGCATCCTGGCCAAAGGCTTGTTGCAGCGGCGGCGAGCCCACCAGCCACAGGTAGGTGGGGATGTCAGGGACGAGCAGCGGCGTCACCACGCTGGCCAGGTGATACGCGGCCTCACCGCCGACCACCATGCGCACCTGTTCCGCGCACACCTGCGCCGAATCGACGGCGGAGCACTGCAGGGAGACGTCGGCCTCCATCTGGGAGGTGCCGTCCGGGTCGGCGATGACGATGATCGCGCGCACCGGATGCTTGGCGCCGAGCCGGCCCAGCGCCCGGATGGCGAGATCGGCGCTGTCGACGTCCACGGACGCCGCCACCAGGTTGAGCACGGCCAGACGGACGACGGCACCCTCGCTTTCGCCGCCCACCCGCAACATCTCGTGGTGCATGTCGTTGAGGGCGCGGTTGACAGCGTGCAGCCCGCTCGCGTGCGCAACCTCCAGCGCACCGACTGTGGTCATCTCAGAGCCGGCGCCATTGCCGGCTGTCGCGAGCCATGAAGTCTCGGGCCTCGTGTGGACCCCAGGTGCCCGATTCGTAGTTGGGCGTTCCCTCGAGGTCAGGCGGGTGGGCGCGCCAGCCGTCGAGGATCGCGGTGCAGATGCGCCAGGCCTCCTCGACCTCGTCCTCGCGCGCGAACAGCGTGCTGTCGCCGAGCATGCAGTCGAGCAGCAGCCGCTCGTATGCCTCCGGCGACGCGGTGAGGAAGGCGCTGCCGTAGAGGAAGTCCATGTTGACGGTGCGAATCCGCACCGACTGGCCGGGCACCTTGGCGCTGAAGCGCAGCGTGATCCCCTCGTCAGGCTGGATGCGCAGCACCAGCAGGTTGGGATCGATGCTGTCCTTGGGCAGGCTGCCGGACGGTGTGGCCACCTGGCCGCCGAAGGGCGAGTGCGGCACGCGGCGGAACTGGATGGCGATCTCAGTGGCCCGTTTGGGCAGGCGTTTGCCGGTGCGCAGGTAGAACGGCGTCCCGGCCCATCTCCAGTTGTCGACGTCGAGCTTCATGGCGACGTAGGTCTCGCGCAGAGAGTCAGCGGAAACGTCAGGCTCGTCGCGATACGCTGCCACCTGCTCACCGTCGACCCAGCCGGCTGCGTACTGACCACGCACGGTGTGCGAGAGGGCATCATCGGGGTGGATGAGACGCACCGCGCGGAGCAGCTTCACCTTCTCGTCGCGCACCGTCTCGCCCTGCATCTTGCTCGGCGCCTCCATGCCGACGATCGCCATCAGCTGGATGACGTGGTTCTGGATGATGTCGCGCAGCGCGCCGGACTCCTCGTAGTACGCCCCCCGCCCCTCGACGCCGATGCTCTCGGCGACGGTGATCTGCACGTGGTCGATGTACTGACGGTTCCACAGCGGCTCGAAGATGCCGTTGGCGAAACGAAAGACGAGCAGGTTCTGCACCGTCTCCTTGCCGAGGTAGTGGTCGATCCGATAGATCTGTTCCTCGCTGAACGCGAGGTGCAACTTGCGGTTGAGCTCGCGGGCGCTGGCAAGGTCGCGGCCGAACGGCTTCTCGATGATCATGCGACGGAAGCCGGTGTCCACCTCGCGGGTCAGCCCGCTGGATCCGAGGCGCTCGGCCAGAGGGGCAAAACCGCTCGGCGGAATCGAGAAGTAGAAAATGCGGTTGCCCGCCGTGCCACGCTCGCGGTCGAGCTCATCGAGGGTCTGCTGCAGGTGCGCGAGGCCGTCGTCCGAGTCGAGGTCGAACGCGCAGTACCGCATCCCGTCGGCGAAGACCCTCCAGATGTCATCGCGAAGCTCCACCCTGGAGAAGCGGCTCACCGCCTCATGCATCGCCGTGCGAAACTCCTCGTCGGACTGCGCGCTGCGCCCCGCGCCGACGATGGAGAAACCGGGCGGCAACTGGCCGGCGGCGGCCAGCGCGTAGAGAGCCGACACCAGCTTGCGCTTGGTGAGGTCGCCGGTGGCCCCGAAGATGACCACCGCGCACGGCAGCGGCAGGCGACCTTGGCGCAGGCCCTCCGAGAGCGCGTTGCCTTCAGCCCTCTCGTCGTCAGACACGAGGTCGGTGGCGACTGCGGTGTCGGTCACGCGTGCTGCGGGGAGACTGCGGCCTGCTCCTCCGGCTTCACCGCATGGCCACCGAACTCATTGCGCAGGGCGGCGATCACCTTGTTGCCGAAGCTATCGGGCAGGCGCGACTGGTAGCGGGCCATCAGCGAGAGCACGAGCACCGGGACCGGGACCGAGAGATCCATCGCTTCGTCGATGGTCCAGCGCCCCTCGCCGGAGTCGTCCACCCAGCCGCGCAGCTGACTCAACCGCGGGTCGCGTTCGAAAGCTTTCTCGGCGAGCTCGAGCAACCATGACCGCACCACGCTGCCCTGGTTCCAGAGGTGCGCGATGGCGTGGAGGTCGAGGTCGGGGTACGTCTTCGATGCCTCGAGGACGTGGAAGCCCTCCGCATATGCCTGCAGCATCCCGTACTCGATGCCGTTGTGGACCATCTTGACGTAGTGGCCGCTGCCCGATGGACCGACGTGGAGGAAGCCGTCCGGCGGGGCCAGCGTCTCGAAGATCGGACGGAGGCGCTCGACGGCGGCAGTGTCGCCGCCGACCATGAGGCAGTAGCCGACGGTTAGTCCCCAGATGCCCCCACTTGTGCCGGCGTCGATGAAGGTGATGCCCCGCTCCGCGCAGCGCTTGGCCCGGGCCACCGTGTCGTGCCAGTTGCTGTTGCCCCCGTCGACGATGGAGTCACCGCTGGCCAACGACTCCAGCAACCCGTCGATGGTCTGCTCGGTGATGGTGCCGGCCGGCACCATGATCCACACCGCGCGCGGCGCCTGCAGTTGCGCCACCAGGTCTGCGAGTGCGGTCACGCTGGTGGCGCCAGCCTGCTCTACCGACGCGCGCGCATCGGGATTGGGGTCGAACGCAACCACAGCGTGGTCGCCGTCACGGCGGAGGCGGTGAACCATGTTGGCGCCCATTCGCCCGAGGCCGACAAACCCGATCTCCATCAGCGTGCTCCCGTTGCCGCGTGGATGACGGCGTCGGTGAGCCGGCTCAGCCCCACGGCGAGGTCACCACCGATGTGCAGGCGGATCACCCTGCGGCCGTGATCACGCAGCGACTGCAGGTCGCCCTGGGCCTGTGCCTGCTTGAGGATCGAGAAGGTGAATGGCTGCCCGGGGATGGGCACGTCAACGGTGTCGTCGGTGGTGACCTGGATGTACAGGCCGGTGTCCGGGCCACCCTTGTGCAGCTGGCCGGTGCTGTGCAGGAAGCGGGGACCGAAGCCGAGGGTGGTGGCCACGCGATGCTCGTCGCGGATGGCAGCGCGCAGGCGTTGCAGGGCGGCCTCGTTCTCGCTGTTGGGCGTGACATACGCCATCAGTGCCACGTAGTCGTGGGGGCGCGCCAAGGAGAGGAACGCCGTCAGGGCGCCGTCGATGTCGCCGGTGCCCTGGGCGCCGAACACGGAGATGCCATCGTCGCTGGCGCTGGCGGACTCATCCGCGAGGCTGCCGTTGCGCTCGTAGCGGTCGAGCGCCTTGCGCGTGTTGTCCTTTGATTCCTGGACATTGGGTTCGTCGAAGGGATCGATACCCAGTGTCGCACCCACCACCGCGGTGGCGAACTCCCACTGGAAGAACTGGGCGCCGAGGTCGAACAGGTCGTCGAGCTGCATCGCCACCTCGGGGATGTGCGCGTTGCGCAAGGCGCCCACCTCGGCGTCGAAGTCGGTGTCGTCGTCACGCACCCGCAGCACCGTGAGGATGCGGTCGTCGCCGTACACAGCCGGCTCACCGATCGGCTCGTCGCCGATGGGGATCAACCCCTTCCCCTCCTTGCCGGTGCTTTCCGCGATGAGCTGCTCAGCCCACAACGAGAACGCGGCGATGCGCGGGGGCGCCAGGATGGTCACCTTGTCGCCGCCGCTGCGCTGCAACATGCCGAGGACTGTCCCGAGTGCCAGGCCGGGGTTGAGGTCTGCGGGGATGCCGGGGTGGCACTGGCGGCGCATCTGCTCGGCGCGATCGAGCAATTCCTCGACGTCGATGCCGATCACCGCAGCGGGGACGAGGCCGAAGAAGCTCAGAGCTGAGTAGCGGCCGCCAATGTCGGGTGGGTTCTCGAACAGGTGGCGGAACTTGCGTTCGCGCGCTGTCTGTCCGAGCGGTGTGCCGGGGTCGGTGATGCAGATGAAGTGCTGCCCCGCATCGAGGTGGCGGTGGGTGCTGACCCACTCCCAGAAGTGGGCGAGGTGGCTGAGCGTCTCCAACGTCGTGCCCGACTTGGACGACACGATGAACAGCGTCGTGCGGGGATCGAGGCGCTCGGTCAGCTGCACGATCGCCGCCGGGTCGGTGGTGTCGAGCACGTGCAGCTCGGGTTGGCCGGCCGCGCTGCCGAACGAGGTGCGCAGCACCTCGGGGCAGAGACTGCTGCCACCCATGCCGAGAAGCACGCAGTTGCGAAACCCCGCCTCGCGCACCTCGTCGGTGAGCCCGATCAACCGGGGCAGCGCCTCGCGCATCACGTCGGTCACGTCGAGCCAGCCGAGCCGGTTGCCGATGATCTTGGCGTGGTCGGCGTCCCCCAGCTTCCACAGGTCGGCGTCGCGTGCCCAGATGCGCCGGGCCACGTCCGCGGTGCTGGGACCGGCGACCGCGGCGCGCACCGAATCGGTGCTCGCCGCCAGGTCGAGGTGCAGGCGGGCGCCGTAGCCACGATGCATGGAGTCGACCTTCTCGGCGATGCCGCGGATCAGCTCGTTGTACGAATCGGTGAACGACTTGACGCCGGCGGCGAGCAGGTCGGACGTCACCCTGTCCATGTCGATGCCCACCTCGGCCAGTTGCTCCATCACGCGATGCGACTCCGCAACGTCCTCCTTGACCGTCGCCCCGGCGACGACACCGTGGTCGAGGAATGCCTCGATGGTGCCCGGTGGCATGGTGTCGACGGTATCGGGACCGATCAGCGCCTCCGCGTACACGACGTCGCGGTACTTGGGGTTCTTGGCGCTCGTGCTCGCCCATAGAGGACGCTGCACGTACGCGCCTGCCGCCGATGCCTTGGCGAACGACTCGGCGCGAAAGTAGCTCTCGAACTTCTCGTAGGCCAGCCTGGCGTTGGCGATGGCCGCCTTGCCGAACAGGTCCTCGATGACCGGGTTGCCGGGATCCGCGGCGAGCTTCTGCTCAAGCAGCTTGTCGACAGCGGTGTCGACGCGGCTCACGAAGAACGACCCCACCGAATGCACGTCCGATGACTTCCCGGCACCGATGCGCGTGTTCAGCGCGTCGAGATACGCGTGGATGACGTCGTCGTACGCGGCGAGTGCGAAGACGAGGGTGACATTGATGTTGACGCCCGCCGTCAGCGCATTCCTGATCGCCGGCACGCCCTCAGGCGTCGCCGGGATCTTGACCATGAGGTTGGGGCGGTCAACCCGCTTCCAGTAATCGAGGGCAAGGTCGATGCTGCGTGCGGTGCTGTGGGCGGCGTCGGGCGAGACCTCGAGGCTGACGAAGCCATCCGCGCCGTCGGTGCGTTCGTGGATGGGCCGCAGGAGGTCGGCGGCGGCACGGATATCGGTGATCGCAAGCTCCAGGAAGATGTCGTTGGGATCGTCGATGCCTGACGCCAGCAGCTCGCGGATTTGGGCGTCGTAGTCCTGGCCCTCGGCGATGGCCTTCTGGAAGATCGTCGGGTTGCTGGTCATGCCGGTGACGTTGTCCTCGGCAATCATGCGGCGCAACTCCCCGCCGGTCAGCAGCTCCCTGCTGATGAAGTCGAGCCACACCGACTGACCCTGTTCGGCAAGCTGCCGGAGAGGATTCGTCGCAGCCATCAGCGCACCCCGGCCGAGTCGCCGGCGAGCACTCTGGCGACGATGGCGTCGGCGTCGATGCCGGCCGCGGCCATGAGCTCGGCGGGTGTGCCGGAGCCGGGCAGCTGGCGCACCGCCAGGTGGGTCACCCGGGGCCGCTGCTCATCGCCGGCGAGCGCCTCGAGAACCGCAGCGGCGAGGCCGCCCTCCGGGTAGTGATCCTCGACGATCACCAGGTTGCCGCCCGTGTCGCGCACCGCCGCGCGCAGTGTCGCGACGTCGACTGGCTTGACCGAATACAGGTCGATGACGCGGCAGCTGATGCCTTTGTCGGCGAGCCGGGAGGCGGCGTCGAGGCAGTGATGGACGGTGACGCCGGCGCCGATCAAGGTCACCGTGTCCGCGTCGCTGCGTCGCAAAACCTTCGAGCCGCCGACCTCGAAGGTCTCGTCGTTGTCATAGAGCGTGGCATAGGCGCCGCGCGTGGTGCGCAGGTAGATGACGCCGTCTGTCTGCGCCATGCGGGCGACGAGCTTGGCTGTCGACACCGGGTCGCTCGGGTACAACACGGTGGACGTGTGGATGGCGCGCAGGCTCGCCAGGTCCTCCAGCGCCATCTGCGACGGGCCGTCGGCGCCGATCTCGCAGCCTGCGTGCGAGCCGGACAGCCTGATGTTCGCGCCCGAAACGCCCGCCATGCGCACGAAGTCGTAAGCGCGGCTGAAGAACGCGGCGAAGGTGGACGCGAACGGAACCAGGCGGCGCACTGACATTCCCACCGCGGCCGCGACCAGCTGCTGTTCGGCGATATACATCTCGAAGAAGCGCTCCGGGTACGCCTCCTTGAACTCCTCGGCGTGTGTCGAGTTGCTCACCTCGCCGTCGAGTGCGACCACGTCCGCGCGAGCCCCGAGTGCCACCAGCGCGTCGCCAAATGCCTTGCGGGTAGCCACCTTGTCGTCCTTTGAGTAGGTCGGCACTGAAACGGTCACTCCCGCGCCGCCGCGGCGCACCGCCGACTCACCCGGCTCGGGGCGTGGCGTATCGACGTGCAGGTTGCGGATCCCGCCGAGCTCGGTGATGGCCCGCTCGGCCATGTCGGGCGGCAGCGCCTTGCCGTGCCAGCCGTCCTTGTCCTCGATCTCGCTGAACCCCTTGCCCTTGATGGTGCGGGCCAGCACCACCGTTGGGCGTTCGCGTTCGGCACGGGCCCGCTGGAGCGCGTCATCGATCTGCTCGACGTCGTGGCCGTCGATGACCAGGGCGCGACAGCCGAACGCTTCGACGCGACTCTGGTACGCGGCCATGTTCCATTCGAGCTCGGTTGGCCCCCGCTGGCCGAGCCGGTTGACGTCGACGATGGCCGTGAAGTTGGAGAGCCCGTAGTGCGCGGCCTTGTCGAGACCTTCCCAGATCGAGCCCTCGGCCATCTCCGAGTCGCCGCAGACGGTCCAGACATGGAACGGGAGCCGGTCGACGGCGCGGCCGGCCAGGGCCACCCCGACAGCGATGGGAAGCCCCTGACCGAGCGAGCCGGTGGCCACGTCGACCCAGGGCAGCACCGGGGTGGGATGTCCCTGCAGGCGCGAGCCGTTGGCGCGGTACGTCATCAGTTCGGTGTCGTCGATCGCGCCACACGCTTTGAAGATGGCATAGACCAGGGGAGAGGCGTGGCCTTTGGAGAAGATCAGGTGGTCGTTGTTGTCGAGGGTGGGCTTCTGCCAGTCGTAGTGGAGGTGACGGGTGATGAGCACCGCGAGGAGGTCACTGGCCGACATGCTCGAGGTGGGGTGACCTGAACCGGCTTTGGTGCTGGCCCGGATGCCGTCGACCCGCAACTGGTTGCCGAGGTCGCGCATGAATGCGACGTCCTCGGCAGTCAGGCGCTTATCAACACTGCCTGTCACCGCCATGGTTCACGACCTCCGCGCTTCCTGATCTGTTCCTTCCATCATGGCTCGCTGGTCGCTGGCGGCGTAGCCGCGCGTGGGCCAGGACCGTGAGTTGGGCTGTCGAGGGAGGTGTACACTCGCAAGCCGTTCCCCGGTCAGGGGAACCGCGCGCCTATAGCTCAGCCCGGATAGAGCGTCTGACTACGGATCAGAAGGTCGCGGGTTCAAATCCTGCTGGGCGCGCCACCCCGTCCCCGGTGACGCTGACGACCATCGCCTACACTTCGCGTCCGACATGAAAGGGGTGACGCGGGCCGCCGCGGCCATCGGTGCGGCGGTGGCCGGCATCGGGGCAGCGATCTTCCTCCTGCCCCGGCGCGGCGCGTCTCGCCGGCAGGCGGCGACCGTGATCGCCAAGCGGCAGACAGCCCACGTAGCGACGCTCGTCGGAGTGCGGGCCAACCGCCGCGAGGCGGAGCTCGTTGAGGGCGTTCGCGCCGAGCTGGCGGTTCGCTTCGGCGATGAATCCGACGGGGTCGGCGTCACCGCCCACAAGAGCACCGTGACCCTTCGCGGCGAGGTGGGCCAACTCGATGCCATCGATGCGTTCGAGGACGCCGCCCGGTCGGTCGGCGGGGTCAGCGACGTCAACAACCTGCTCCGTCTGGTGGCCACCGCCCGCGCGGCACCGTGACTCTGCCGTTCTCACCGCCGCTGGAGCCGATGCTGGCCAAGGCGGCGGCGGAGATCCCCGTGGGGTCGACCTGGCGATACGAGCCCAAATGGGACGGTTTCCGGGCGGTCATCTTCCGCGACGGCGACGACGTCGTCGTCAGCAGCCGCAAAGGCCAGCCGCTGCAGCGCTTCTTCCCCGAGATCCTCGATCCGTTGCGCGCTGCGTTGCCGCAGCGCGCGGTCGTCGACGGCGAGATCATCATCGCCACCCCGCACGGCCTTGACTTCGACGCGCTGCAGATGCGGCTCCACCCCGCCGCGTCGCGGGTGGCCCGCCTGGCCGGGGAGACACCGGCCACAGTGATCCTCTTCGACCTTCTCGCGGAGGCCGACCAGGACCTCCGCGGCCGGCCGCTGGTCACCCGCCGCGAGCTGCTGCGCGGCGCGGCGACACCGAACCCACGGACGGCGTTGACACCGCACACGGCCGACATCGACGAGGCGCGCGACTGGTTCACGCGCTACGAGGGTGCCGGGCTCGACGGCCTCATCGCCAAGCCGGCTGACGGCACCTACCGGCCCGGCGAGAGGGGCTGGGTGAAGATCAAACACCTGCGCACCGTGGACTGCGTGGTCGGCGGCTATCGCCTGGAGACGAAGACAGAGGTCGTCGGTTCGCTCCTGCTCGGGCTGTACGACGGCGACCGCGTGTTCCACCGCGTCGGACACACATCCTCGTTCTCCGCCAAGGAGAAGCGCGACCTGGTCACCATCCTGGCTCCGCTTCACGGTGGCGGGAGTTTCGGGGGCGGCCGCACGCCCGGCGCGCCGAGCCGGTGGACGCGTGACAAGGACGCCGACTGGGTTGCGCTGACGCCGACGCTGGTGTGCGAGGTGTCCTTCGACCACCTCCAGGGGCAGCGCTTCCGCCACGCCGCGCGATTCCTGCGCTGGCGTGAGGACCGCGACCCGCTCACCTGCACCTACGACCAGCTGACCCCGGTCGATGCCTTCCGGCTTCACGACATCGTCGAACTCCCCGACGCGCACGCATAGCCGGCGACGCGCTCCGCGGGTACCGGCCACCTAGCATCGCGTGGTGTCCCGCCGTCGTCGCGTCATCGACAACGACCCCGTCGCCTCGGCGCGCGCCGCGGGGTTGCGCTACGTCACCGATGCCGGGGCAGGAATCCGGCGCGAGGCCAAGCCGGGCGGTGGGTTTCGCTACATCGCTCCGGACGGCAAGACCATCCGCGCGGCTGCGGAGGTGCAGCGAATCGCCCATCTCGCGGTGCCCCCGGCGTGGACAGATGTGTGGATCTACCCCCAGGCCAACGGCCACATCCAGGCAACCGGCCGCGACGCTCGGCGCCGCAAGCAGTACCGCTACCACGATCGCTGGCGCGAGGCGCGGGACGCCACCAAGTACGAACGCACGCTTGCATTCGGCGAAGTGCTGCCGCGCATCCGCGCCCAGGTTGACCGTGACCTGCGCCGGCCCGACCTGTCACGCGAGCGTGTGCTCGGTCTTGTCGTGCGCCTCCTCGACGCCACCTACATCCGGGTTGGCAACGAGGAGTACGCCCGCGAGAACAGGTCGTTCGGGCTGACCACGATGCTCGAGCGTCACGTCGAGGTGGAGGGCAGCAAGGGGGCTTCCAGTTCCGTGGCAAGAGCGGCAGGGCGCATGTCGTCGACCTGCGGGACGCCAGGGTGGCACGCGCGACCACCCGGCTCCAGGAGCTGCCGGGCCAGGAGCTGTTCCAGTGGCTCGACGACGACGGTGAGGTGCGCCGCGTGGAATCCGACGACGTCAACGCGTACATTCGCGACGCCGCCGGAGACGACTTCTCGGCCAAGGACTTCCGGACGTGGGCCGGCACCGTGCTGGCCGCATGGGCTCTCCAGGAGCTCGGTGAGCACGCCTCCAAAGCGCAGGCCAAACGACAGGTGGTGGAGGCAGTCGAGTCGGTGGCGCGGCACCTGGGCAACACCTCGGCGGTGTGCCGGCGCTGCTACGTGCACCCTGAGGTGCTCAGCGCACACCTCGATGGCGAACTGCTCAACACTCTTGGGCAGCGGGCCGAGGAGACACTTGCGGGCGCGCTGGATGAGCTGAGCCCGGCGGAGGCCGCCGTGCTCGCCTTCCTGCGACGCCGCATCGCGCAGGCTTAGAGTGGCGGTGGATGAGCGTCCAGACCGACTACGTCACCTACCTGCACATCGACGCCCTCCTCGACCTTCAACAACCGCTCACCGACGGCGCCCACGACGAGATGCTCTTCATCGTCGTCCACCAGGTGTACGAGCTCTGGTTCAAGCTCATTCTCCACGAGCTCGACGCCACCGCGGCGGCGCTCGACGAGGGCAGTCCCCATACAGCGCTGGCGCCGATGCGCCGTGCTGTCGACGTCGAGGAACTGCTGATCCAGCAGCTGCGCGTGCTCGAAACCATGAGCCCGGACGGCTTTATGCGGTTCCGCGACCCACTGGCGCCAGCGTCCGGCTTCCAGTCTACGCAGTTCCGCGAGATCGAAGCCCTGTCCGGCTTTGGTGATGCGCGTCACCTTGGCGACGCGGGCCGCAGCGAGCTCCAACGCGCCCAACTGCGGGGCCGCCTGGAGCAACGCTCGTTGTACGACGCGCTGGGGTCTGCGCTGCGCGCTCACGATCTCGATTTTCCGGGCGGTGACCACGACCTGTCGCGGGAGCGCCGCCTCACCGCGCTGGCGTCGCTGTACCGCGACCACGATGACCTCATGCGCACCGCGTTCCATCAGCTCTGCGAGCTGTTCGTCGACCATGACGAGGGCATCGCCCGATGGCGCCACCACCACGCGCTGATGGCCGCGAGGGAAATCGGCAGTCGCAGTGGCACCGGTGGGAGTCTCGGCGTCGCCTACCTGCAGGCGACGCTGGAGCGGCGGTTCTTCCCTGAGCTCTGGGAGGTGCGCAACCGCCTGTGAGTGCGAGCATCGACCGCGAGGCATGCGCCGAGCGCGACGCGCGCGACCCGCTCGCGGCCGTCCGTCAGCGCTTCGTCCTCCCCGACGGCCTTGTCTACCTCGACGGCAACTCCCTCGGTGCAATGCCGGTCGCGACCGCTCGAGCTGTCGCCACGGCGGTGGAGCAACAGTGGGGGGATGGGCTGATCCGCAGTTGGACTGACGGCGGCTGGATCGACGCGCCACTGCGCGTCGGTGCCAAGATCGCGCGCCTGGTCGGTGCCGAGGACAACGAGGTGGTGGTCGCCGAGAGCACCTCGATCTGCCTCTTCAAGCTGGTGTGTGCTGCCCTGGCGATGCAGCCGGGACGCTCGGTGGTGGTCACCGAGCAGGAGAACTTCCACACCGACCTCTACGTCGCCGCCAGTGCGGCTGCGCTCAACGGAGCCACACTGCGCGTGGTGCCACGCGCCCGGATGCTTGATTCGCTGGGCGACGACGTCGCGCTGACGCTGATCACGCACGTTGACTACCGAACCGGCTTCATGCACGACATGCGAGCGGTCAGCGACGCCGTGCATGAAGCCGGCGCGCTGGCGGTCTGGGACCTGTCGCACAGCGTCGGGGCGGTGCCGTTGCGGATCGACGACGACGGCGCCGACATGGCCACGGGGTGCGGGTACAAATACCTCAACGGTGGCCCCGGAGCACCCGCGTTCCTGCACGTGCGCAGTCGGCTGCACGACCGGTTGCGCAACCCGGTGCCCGGGTGGCTCGGCCACGCGGAACCGTTTGCATTCGAGCCCGCCTACCGCCCGGCGCGCGGGATCGCCTCGATGCTCTCCGGCACACCGCCGACGCTCGAGCTGACCGCGCTGGAAGCCGGTGTGGACCTCTGGCTCGAGCAGGACATGGCAGCGGCGCGACGCAAGTCGACGGCGCTGACCGAGCTGTTCATCACACTGGTCGAGCAACGCTGCGCGCGCATGGGGTTCGAGCTGGTGTCGCCGCGCGATCCGGAGCGGCGCGGCTCGCAAGCGTCCTTCCGTCACAGCAACGGTTACGGCGTGATTCGCGGCCTGATCGAGCGTGGCGTCATCGGCGACTTCCGCGCCCCCGACATCTGCCGGTTCGGTTTCGCGCCGCTGTACATCCGCTACGTGGACGTGTGGGACGCGGTCGAACGGCTGCGCGACGTGATCGACACCGGCGCGCACCTCGACGAGCGCTTCGCGGAGCGCGCGGCGGTCACCTGACTCTCGGCTACGAGCCGCCCCGGAAGCGGCCGCCTCGCCACGCGGAGAACGTGCTGACCGCGACGATCACAACGACGAGTGCGATCGTGATCCTGCCGCTGTACTGACCGACCGCGTCGGCGACATTCTCGGCCGGCTTGCCGATGATGAAGCCGAGCGACACCCAGAGGCCGATGTAGCTGAGGGTGCCGATGAAGTCGACGACGATGAAGGGCAGGAACCGGATGCGGGCATCGCCGGCGCCGAAATACAGCAGATCGTTGGGCACGGGGAGCCAGTAGGCGAAGAGGATCGCCCAGAGCCCCCAGCGTGCGAAGAACCTCTCCGCCCGGGACGCCCTGCGGTGCCATCGCCGGTCGTGCTTCTCGAGATAGCCCACCAGCGGACGCCCGTAACGGCGACCCGCCCAGAAGAAGAAAGGGTCGGTAAGCATCGTGATCGGGATGGGTGCAAAGAGCACCGCCCAGAGCGGCAGCCTGCCGCCGGAGGCGAAGGCGCCGGCGATGATCAACGAGATGGTGCTGCCGCGAAGCAGTTCCGCGTACAGCGGGCGCGTGAACTGCAGCGCCGTGCCCAGTGGGATACCGGCGTAGTAGTAGATCGACTTGGCGAGGATCGGTCCCAGGCAGAGGAAGTCCTTGGGCCCCGCGTTGTCAAGGAAGCTCGCCGGGGCGTTGTGCTCGTCGGTGCCCGGGCTCTCCTGTGTGCCAGTTTCGTCGATGCGGTCCTTCTCGTCGTCCGACCGTTCGGCGTCGATCACGCCACGCCTTCGAGGGGCACGCTGGGGGCGCGCCGCGGCGAAACCGGCGGCCGGGAGAGGATCAGCACCACGGCGACGATGATGAGGGCCGCCGCCAGCAGCGTCTGCCCGGTGATGTGCTCGCCCAGGAATACCCAGCCGAGGAGAACCGCGACCAAGGGGTTGACGTACGCGTACGTCGCGACTGCGGTGGTGGGCACTTTGCTGAGCAGCCACACGTACGCGGTGTAGGCGACGAGCGAGCCGAAGACCACAAGGTAGACGAGTGACAACGCTGACACCAGGCTGATCCTGTCGAGGTGCAGGTTGGGCAATTCGCCGGTGGCGACCCCGGCGATGAGCAACAGCGCGCCACCGCAGAGCATCTCCATCCCGGTTGCCACCAGCACGCGCTTGGGTACTGGGCCGCGCGTGGCGTACAGCGAACCGATTGCCCACGCCAGGGGCGATGCCAGCACGAGCAGCATGTGACCGGCGTCGGGGGCGCCTCCCCCGGGGCGGAGCAGCACCGCGGTCCCGAACAGACCGACCCCGATGCCGACCATCGCAAGCGGGCGCAGACGCTGGCCGAGGAAGAGCGCGCTGAACAGTGCGATGAAGAGGGGGACGGTGGCGACCAGGAGCGCGACCGTGCCAGATGGCACGAACTGCTCGCCGTAGGCGACACCGCCGTTGCCGCCGAGCAGGAGCAGTGCACCGGTGACGGCGGCTGCGCCCCACTGGCGGCGGCCGATCGGATCCCTCTCGCGGCCGCCGCGCATGCGACTGGTGATGGCCAGGAGGATTGCACCGGCAATGACGAATCGAACGCCTGCCATGAGCAGGGGGGGAATGGTTTCCGAGGCCAGCTTGATGAACAGGTAGGTGCTGCCCCAGATGACGTACACGATGGCAAACGCGCCGATCACCCGGCCGCCCAGGCGATGGACGACGGTGGATCGAGCCAGGGCGGTCACTTCCGGTCACCCTACGGCATCGACGCGCGCCGACGGAGTCGTGGACGGCGCGCTTACCATCGGTGTCTGGAGGACGCGAGATGGCCGTGGAAGTGCAGGCGATGCGCTCCGTCAACCCGGCGACGGAGGAGGAGATCGCCACCTATCCGGTGCATACAGAGCGGGACGTCGACGCCGCGCTGGATCGTGCGCTGGCGCGCCGGCAGGGGTGGCGGGCGACGCCCATCGAGGACCGATGCCGGCTGGTTGCCGCGGCCGGCGGCGTCCTCCGGCAGCGCCGCGACTCGCTGGCCGCGCTGATCACCGCGGAGATGGGCAAGCCCATCGCCGAGGCCCGCGCCGAGGTCGAGAAATGCGCCTTTGCGTGCGACTGGTTCGCCCAGCACGCCGCGAGCTTCCTGGCCGACGAGCCGGCCCCGAGCGACAGTCCACGCAGCTTCGTCACGTTCGAGCCGCTGGGCACGGTATTCGCGGGGATGCCCTGGAACTTTCCGCTCTGGCAGGTGTTCCGCTTCGCGGCGCCGGGGCTGTGTGCGGGCAACTGCGCGCTGCTCAAGCACGCCAGCAACGTCAGCGGTTGTGCGCTCGCCATCGGCGAGGTTTTCCGGGACGCAGGCGTGCCCGACGGCGTCTTCGAGGTGGCGCTGATCCCCAACCAGCGGGTCGCCGCAGTCATCGAGGACCCGCGCATCACCGCCGTCACGCTGACCGGGAGCACCGCCGCCGGACGCAGCGTCGCCGCCGCGGCGGGGAGAAGCCTGAAGCCCGCAGTGCTCGAGCTCGGCGGATCCGACGCATTCATCGTCCTGGAAGACGCCGACCTCGAGGCGGCCGCGACCATCGCCGCCAAGTCGCGCTTCCAGAACGCCGGCCAGAGTTGCATCTCGGCGAAGCGGTTCATCGTCGTCGACACCGTCGCCGCCGAGTTCGAGGAGTTGCTCGTCGAACGCGCGCTGGCGATGGTGGTCGGGGACCCCACCCGCGACTCCGTGACCATGGGGCCACTCGCGCGCGGCGACCTGCGCGACACCATCGAACGCCAGCTGCGCGAGTCGCTGGCGATGGGCGCAACGCTGCGGTGTGGTGGCACGCGACCAGAGGGACGCGGCTACTACTTCACGCCCGCCGTGCTCACGGGCTGCACGGCGGACATGCCCGCCTTCCATGAGGAAACGTTCGGGCCGCTCGCCGCGGTCATGCGTGTGCGCTCCGCGGATGCGGCGATCGCGGCAGCGAACAATTCCGATTTCGGGCTCGGCGGCAACATCTGGACGCGAGATGAGGAAAGAGGCCTCTCGCTGGCTCGGCGAATGGACAGCGGTGGTGTCTTCATCAACGGCATGACGCACTCCGATCCGCGCATTCCCTTCGGCGGCGTCAAGGAAAGCGGCTACGGTCGCGAACTTGCCATTTTCGGCATCCGCGAGTTCGTCAACATCAAAACGATCTGGTTGCCGGAGGAGATCTCGGCTAACGGAGGGGGTATCCTGACGGAGTGAGCTTTGGCCGTGTTCGACTGCGCCCCAGCAGCCGCCGACCCCTTGTCTTGATGGTCGTGCTGGCGCTGGTCCTGATGTCCGCGAGCGCGGCACCTCTGCACGAGACGGCGCGCACCACCCCGGTGTCAGATCTGCCGGATGTCACGAGCGTGCCCAACTCTGCCGCGGAGCTGCCGTCGGTGAGCACGGTCCCGAGCGTTGTCACCGTCGCGACGCCGGGCGGCACGCTCACCATCCCCATCCTGATGTACCACTATGTGCTCGATGTCTCGCCGGGCTCGCGCGACGTCCTCCTTTTCAACCTGTCGACGTCGCGGGCGTTGTTCGCTCGACAGATGGCTCTCCTACACGCTGAAGGAGCGACGCCGATCAGCCCGGCAATGCTGATGCAGGCCCTGGCCGCCAAGCGCGCTCTGCCGCCACACCCAGTGCTGCTGACGTTCGACGATGGCTACACGGACTTTGCCACCGCCGCTGCGCCGGTGCTGCTCAGGTACGGCTTCGCCGCCACCGACTACGTGGTCAGCGGCTTGATCGGCCACCCCGGTTACATGACCGCAGCGCAGGTGAAGCGGATGGACGCGGAGGGACTGGTGATCGGCTCACACACAGTGCACCACGTCGACCTGGCCGCGGTTGCGCCCGCCGTGGCGCTCGCGGAGATCTACGGCGGCAAGGCGGCGCTCGAGCAGCTGCTCGGCCACACCGTCCTCGATTTCGCCTACCCGTACGGGGGGTTCAACGCCGCCGTGGTACAACTGGTGCGCGCTGCCGGCTTCCGCGACGCGGTGACCACGATGGGCGGCGACACGCAGACGCTCGCCGGCGCGTTCGTGTTGCACCGCACCCACATCGGTGGTGCGATGAGCCTGGCGACGTTCGCTGCCCTCGCCGGTATTCCGCCGCCCACCGCAGCCCAGCTTGTGGCGATCGGTCGTTCGACGCCCGCTCAGTTGGCCTGGCTGGCTCGCCTCGCCAACTGAGAGTCAGCTGGGTCGAACGGGGCGCGGAGTGCCCGGGTCGTACCCTGCGCACGTGAGCACCGGCAGTCCCGGGTAGCGCGGGAAAGCCGGTTCGGACTCGGCGCGTGCGCACATCCAGAATTGCGAGCGAGCGCCGCGCACCGTGCGGGCATGCTCACAGGTTGCGCAGAGACCGGGCTTTGCTTGCAACACTGCTGTGGGCTCGACGCACGGCCGGGCGGGAGGTACTGGCAACCTGGCGCGGAAGCCGGCGGAGGGCCGCGCAGCTGGGACGAATGCCGGCCTGCTGGAATCGTTCGATCGGCCAGCCGCGCTGCGCCGCCGCGGCCGCCAACGCTCGATCCGGGTTGACGCAGACGGGGTTGCCGACCTCGGTGAGCATCGCCAGGTCGCTCACGAAGCTGTCGCCGTAGGCATACGACACGGTGAGGTCGACGTCGTTGGCCACGGCGAGGTCGCGCACCGCCGCCGCCTTGGCTTCGCCGTGGCAGAAACGGATGATCCGACCGGTGTAGCGACCGTTGTGCAGTTCCGCATCGGTGGCCGCGACGCCGTCGACGCCGAGGAGACTTCCCAGCACGCTGATGAACTCACGAGGCGAGGACGACACCAGGAACACGAGGTCGCCGCGACTCCTGTGCCACTCGATGAGCGCCACCGCCTCCGCGTACACGCGTGGCAGGACGTAGACCGGGATGGTCCTTTGCCCGAAGCTCTGCAGCCGCCCCGCCTCGATGCCTTCGACGAAGGTGCCCACGCCGCGAACCGCCTCGCGAATCTGCGTCTCGTCGAAGCCGTAGAGGCTGAAACGTGCCTGTGTCACCAGCGAGTGAAGCATGGCGCGGGTCGGCAGCAGGCCCGCGCGTCGCATCGGCCGGGCGACATGGAGCAGCGACGAGCCGCGCAGCAGCGTGCGGTCGACATCGAAGAAAGCGGCCCGACGGCGGGCGGCCGGTGTCTGCTCGTCTACCATGCGCGGGATGTCAAGGGTTGCGAGCCGCGGTGCGGTCTCCACGCCGTCCAGTCTACGGGCCACCGGCGAAGATCTGCTGTCCGCTGCGGAGAAACGGATCTCCAAGTCACGCAATATCGAGCACTGGCAACCAGGCTTGGCGCGATGGGACGCCGAGGTGCTGCTTGCCCACGTGCTCGACGTCGAGCCCGACGATGATCTGCTGTCCGAGTACGAGGTCAGCAAGTCACAGTGGCGTCAGTTCACCGCTTTCGTCGAGCGCAGGCTGACGGGCGAGCCGGTCAACTACATCACCGGTCATTTCACATTCTGTGGGCTGAGACTGATGGTGCGGCCAGGCGTTTTCTCGCCACGAACCTCGAGCGAGCTGACCGTCGACCACGCTGTGCGACGGCTGCGACGGCGACGCGGCCGGCGGGTAGCGGTCGACGTCGCCACAGGGTCGGGCGCGATGGCGCTGGCGATCGGAACCCAGGTGCGCGGCAGCGAGGTGTGGGGCGTGGACATCTCGCCGAAGGCGGTGAAGCTCGGCAGGGCCAACGCACGACAACTTGGTCTTGACAATGTGTCGTTCGCGGTCAGCGACATGCTGATCGGGCTGCCGTCGACCCTGCGCGGAGAGGTGGACGTGCTCACCATCCACCCGCCCTACGTGGCTCGCGATGAGGTGCGCAGTCTTCCCGTCGAAATCCGCAAGTTCGAGCCACGCAGCACGCTGACCGACGGTTCTGAGGATGGCCTCGGCCTGGTGCGCCGCCTCGCCGAGGATGCACCGTCGTGGCTGCGGCCGGGAGGGTATGTGCTCGTCGAGATCGCTCCGTACCTGGCTCGGGCGACGGCCACCGTCCTGCGCAAGGCCGGGCTGAAGGAGGTGCGATCGAACCGCGACAGCCTCGGTATCACGCGCGTGGTCGCCGCACGGACGTGAGCGTGCAGACATGGACGGTCGGAGCGCCCTGGCATCGACCGTTGCGGGGCAGCGTCGACGAACTGGTCATCGAGAGCGAGGCGCTGCGCGGCAACCCGCTGGCTGATCCCACGACGCGGCCCCTGCTGGTGTACACGCCGCCGACGGTGGACGCTGCGGTAGCGCGACTACCGGCGATCTACCTGATCCAGGGGTTCACCGGGCAGGTCGACATGTGGCGCAACCGCAGCGCTTTCCGGCCCAACGTCATCGAGCTCATCGACGAACTCTTCAGCGATCCGTCTGTGCCGCCGTGCCTGGTGGTGATGGTCGATTGCTGGACGTCGCTGGGGGGAAGCCAGTTCGTCGACTCCCCGGGAACGGGCCGCTACCACACCTACCTGTGCGACGAGGTGGTGAGCTTCGTGGATGCGCGGTTTCCCACGCTCGCTGACCCGGCCCATCGCGCCATCACAGGCAAGTCCAGCGGTGGCTACGGCGCCATGATCACGCCGATGCTGCGCCCCGACGTGTTCGGCGCGCTGGCGACGCACGCGGGCGACGCGCTCTTCGAGCTGTGCTACTGGAAGGATGTCCCTGACGTGGTTCGCGCGCTCCGCGACGAGTACGACGGCTCCTACGAGCGCTTCCTCGCCGACATCCGCACCCGTCCGATGATGTCGCGACCAACCGACGGCGTCCTCATCAACATGTGGGCGATGGCCGCGGCGTACTCGACCGACGAGGACGGTGCTGTCCGCCTGCCGTTCGACGTGCGCAGCGGGCGCATGATCCCCGAGGTGTGGGAACGGTGGCTGGCCTGCGACCCGGTGCGCATGGTGCCCGGCCACGCCGACGCGCTTCGCTCTCTGCACGCCATCTACATCGACGGCGGCACCCGCGACGAGTGGTTCCTCGAGCTCGGGGCTGTGGCCTTCCGCGACGCTCTCACCGCCGCTGGAATCACCGATGTGCACTTCGAGCTGTTCGGTGCGGGACACATGGGCATCGAATATCGCTACCCGATCGCGATGCGCTACCTGGCCGAGCGCATCACTGCGACCGGCCACTGAGCCTCAGGGCACGAAGCGCTTCAGCGGCGGTCGGAGCCCGCGCCGACCGGTGCGGGCTCGTCGGCCCGGGGCTCGGGTGACGGGCGGCGCGGCTCCGGGACCACCATGCGTGCCGCCGTGAGGGGCGATGGCCCCGGCGGCACGGCGGGACCGGGCCGGCGGCGGTCGTCGTCGTCCCCCTCGTTCTCGTCGGAGCTGGCGGCGGTGAGGTAGAAGGCGGAGAGCGAGCCGAGGAACAGGGAGAGGGTCAGCGCCATCGGCACGGTGAGGAAGAGATCGACCTTGCCCTGCATGCCGATGAAGGCAAGGATCACAAAGGTGGCGACCACGGTGGTCGCCGGGACCACCCACACCCAGAGGGTGCGGTCGTCGCGTCTGGCCCCGAGCCTGTGTTCGAGGCGGCGCAGCGCCGGCGGCAGCCAGCCGAAGATGCCGCGCCCGGACGGTTCCACGACCGCATCGTACTCCCGAATATCCTGTCGGCTGTGGGAGACGAGGCGCCATGACGCTGGCCGTCACCCTCTACGGCGTCGTCGCCCTGACATTCATGATGCTGATGTACGCGCTGGAGGGCCGCGGCCGCGGTTTCGTCCTGGCGTTTGCCTGTGGATGCATCCTCTCCGCGCTCTATGGATTCCTGTCGGGGGCATGGCCATTCGGTGTCGTTGAGCTCATCTGGAGCGTCATCGCCATGGAGCGCTTTCAGCGCCGAAAGGCGGTTGTCGGGCCGCCGGCACGGCGGCGGTGACCTGATCACCGGGCGCAGACGGGGAGCCCTTCAACCTCGCCGGCAGCGGTGCGTTTGACTTGATCGGGGTGTGACGGAGTTGAGGTTCGGCTTGCCTGACGCCAGGTGTCGGGATGCCTGGGATGACGGACCGGCGCGTACCTCGATGCGCCCTGTCACCGGGTGCGCTGAGCGGGTACGGCCGACTCGACCTGACGGAAAGGGAGCCGGCCCCGCAGTGGAGGCCGGCTCCCTCGTCCAAGTAGGTCGGTGCGCGGCAGGTGCCTAGTGGTGGCAGATGCCCGCCGGGCTGGATGTGTCGCCCTTGTTGATGGTCCACGTGTTGGCCGTGCCGGCGGTGCCGCCGTCCTTGCTTTGATCCTCGCAGTCCCAGACGCCGTTGTCAGACGCCCGGTTCGACCGCAGCGTGTTGGTGACGGCGGTGCTGTCCATCTGGATGCCGTCGACCGCATTGTCATGAGTTTTGTTGCCGCTGAACCAGCTGTGATCGACGTTGGTGCCGCGGATGCCGTAGTCGAACTTGCTGATGTCGTTGTTGGCGATCGTCATGTTTGTGTTCGGGCCGACCGCCCCGAAGAAAGGACCGGTGAGGCGGATACCTGAGGCGCCGGTGTTCCCGGGCCCTGATTGGATGTAGTTGTCGGTGACCTCAACGCCGCTGTTCTGACCGAACAGGTAGATCGCGCTGCTTATCGGGATCGTGCCCACGATGACGTTGCGGTGCACCACCGAGCCTGTCGCCCTGCCGAGCACGAGGAAGGTCGAATCCTTGTACGAGACGTTGTCGGCGACGGTCAGCCCATGCTGCGAGCCATCGCCCAGGTTGAGCGCCGAGTCGGTGTGCCCGGAGAAGAAGTTGTTGGCGATTGTGGTGTCGTTGACCGACTGACCCTGGGTGAAGATCGCTGTCCCGGTGTTCGGGGTCGGGAAGCCACCCGCATTGTTGTCGATTTGGTCGAGCGAGACGGCGACGACGTTCTGCCGGAGGCGCCGGTGCCGATGAGGCGCGCAGCCGCGATAATGCGCGCGATGGACGCTCCCCGCCCCGCGCTGAGCGGCATCGCCGCGGTGCTCGCACTGCTGGCCCTCTCCGCATGCGGCAGCAGCTCGGGTGCTGCGACGGCGACAGGGAGTCAGCCGCCCACCGCGGCACCGATACCGCCGGCGACCACCCCGCAGGCGGCCGTCTCTATCGTGCAGCAATGGGCGGCCGCGCTGAACCACAACAACCTCACGCTGTTCTACCTGGGGCTGCCTCCCATCGAGGAGGGACCGGCGCTGGAGATGGACACAGCCAAGGACGACGCGTACGTCGGCGCAGTCGCGAGCATCTCGCCGTTCACGCTCTCGGACATCACCACGGTGGTTCCTCAGGACGGCACCTACCCGACGAGCTTCCTGGCCGAGACGACTCTTCACACTTCCACCGGTGCCACCAAGTACCTGCTGGTCTTCGCCAAGGACGATGCCGGCTCCGCGTGGAAGCTTGCCGCCTATCTAAGCCCGGCATCCGGTGCGTCGTTCCCCAGCTTCGCGCTGAACGCGCAGGGATACGGCAAAGCGCTCGACGCCGCCACTATGCACGGTTACCCTGCCACCGTGCCCGGACTCGCCGCAGCGTACTGCAACTATCTCGGCACCAGCTTCGGGTCGACCAAGCAGGTGCCCAATGCTCCCAGCATCACCTTCGCCGCCGGTCCGGACACCAGCACCCTCGTGAACATGGGCACGTTGAGCACCAACACCATCCGCCACGCCGGTGGCACCTCGGACGGCACGTATGCGCCCGAGACGTACGTCTGGGCGTACAAGCTGGCCGACGGGAGCGCCTTGGCCATCGCCACGGTGCAGACCACCCTCGACCAGACGGCAGGTCCCAATACCCAGCTCTCCGTGCCGGCGATCTACCCCTTCGTCACCGCGGGTGCGTACTCGACGACCAGGTCGGCCAGTGAGGGCACCTTCGGCATCGTCGAGCCGACCTCAGGACCGACGGTGTCGGTCACCATGCAGGACATCCAGTTCACCCACGCCCAGGCTTCGTAACGCGCCACGGGGCATCTAGTAGTTGTGTTGACTGGGTCCTCGAGGTGACGATGGAGAAAGAGGCTGGCCGTGTGGCGGTACCTTCTGGTGGCTGAGTCGGACGTGAAGGCAGCCAAGCGGTCGTGGCCAGCGCTGGTGAAGTTCGGGAGCTGCACGAGAGGGCCGTCCTGCGGTCAGCTTGCCAGGTAGCCGGCCAATGGTCGCTGTCCGGACACGAGCTCACAGAGGTCGTCGTCGCCGAGATGGTCGGGAAAGACAATGAGGTTGGTGGCGTTAGGGTCGGCAGCGCTGGGAACCAGGAGGCCTTTATAGCCGACGTAGAAGGCCGCTGACCCAATCTCCTGAGAGGCTTGGCGCGGAGTCGTCAACGCGAACGGATCGGGAAGGCCCACCAGGCGCCGGTGCTCCGGCGGGCGGAGATCGACGAGGTTATCGACGCGCGTCTTCAGTGGCCACATGACGCGATCAGCGGCAACCTCTACGGGATCGCGGCTCGGCCCGACGCGCGCGCGAAATTCAGCGACCACGGTCTCCACTTCCAGCGATGCATACACCGTGCGAAAGCTCTCGGGCGGATTCCAGCGACCGCCCGCGCGTCGCGCGCCCTCGCCGCTGGGCACGCGGCCCGAGTATTGGGCGGATGTTTCGCGAAAGGCGGGACCATCCCACTGGGCGACCGGAAGTTGATCCAGTCGCTCGTGGATGTCCCTCCGCTCCACAGGCGTTACACGTAGACGCCTTCTGCCTCGGCTTCCAGCGCGTCGAAGACCCGTCGATAGTCGGTTGGCAGAACGTCGAGTGGGATCGCGTTATCGAGAAAGGGATTGGGACTGTGGAGCCATGCCCAAGCTTGTTCTCGGCCCATGTGACGCCGCGCTTGTTTTACGGCCGCCTCGAGGTACAGGAGCAGCTCTTTCTTCTCAGGCGAGGGAGCGGATTGGCCGCTCTTCCATCGTTCGATTGTTCGCCGCGTGGAGCTGACGAGGCGCGCAACGTCGGCGGGGGTGATTTCTCCGTCGTCGTGAAGCCGCTGTAGGGTCGTTGCAACCAGACTACTCATTTCGCCACCCCAAAGCTCACGATGCTGCCCAATTGGCGGATTCCAAAACACGATGGAGCTGGCGGCGCGCGGAGTGCACGTCGCGCATGCGCTCATTGAGTGTCGCCAAGTCGCTGGCGTCGAGCGCGGACCGGTCGTTCTGGCGCACGCCGCGGATGGCCTCGTGTAGGTTCTCCGCTTCGGCAAAGAGGGTGTCTGCCTGAGCGACCCGCATGTCGCCAGGGAGGTCGAGCACGCTGCGCACCTGGGCGCAGCGACGGACCACGAAATGTGTGACCGGGTGGACGAGTGCGCCATCCATGCGTATGGCGCAGCAAGGGCCGTCGCAGTCCAAGGCTCCTCGCAGGGCCTTGAGCTGGAAGAGCTTTGTGACGATGTCCTTCTTGACGCTGGCCAGCAGTGGGGCAACGTAGGCTCGAGGAGCCGGCGCGCGAGCTGGGGACTTGCTGGTGGCCCGTAGTCGCTGAGCCTCGAAGTCGAAAGCCTCGGATCGTCCGAGAGGTCCGGCATCGTAGGACTGCGCACCCATAGCCAGAGCGGCAAGCCCGAGCGCGCCCTGGTTGGTCAGGTGCACGGCAATGTCAGCTTCGCTGAAGAGGCGGACGAGCCGCAAGACGTTCTCTCCGTCAGTGCTATCCGGAGCGAGTGGGCCAACCGTCAGCATGATCCTCCTGACGTTGCGTGTCAGGAGATGATCCAGAAGAGAGCGCGCGGCCTCCGGAGTGGCCAGCGCAGAAGGCGTGCCGAGCAGTCGAGCGGTGGGCACCGTGCCGGCCTGATGGGTGGTCTCGTCCAGGAGGCGCAGCGTGGTGCGCCAAGCGTCGTCGCCGAGCGCATCAACGTGGCATCCGGGTGAGACCGTCCAGATGGTGTCGACCTGAGCGGCGAGGGCGTCGTGCACGATGCCGGCGGCGTTTTCGTGGATCTCGTCGACCGAGTACGCAGTGGAGCGGCCCCGCGGCAGGGCCGACGAGCCCGGAAGAACCCACTGGTCCACCCGGTAGTCGACGACGAGCTGTCTGCCATGGGCCGCCTGCTCGACGAGGTCGCGGTGTCGTTGAGTCCAGTGGGCCTCAACGACGAGGACGTCGATGGGGACGGGCGGCCCGCTGCACTCCTCCCCAGTGAGGGCGGCGAGGACGGACTTGTGATCGTTGTATCCGACGCGTAGGACAAAGGAGGCATTGCCTCGAAGCTGGAGGATGGCCATGCGACATATGATACGACATATTGGCCGACATGGCTAGCACGATTTTGGCGACATCTCGGCGACACCAGGAATTTGGCCAGAACCGATCCGCCTGACTTGGGCCCGGGCTGGCTGTGGGATACTTCGGTCCTTGCTACCCGCCGTCCGCCGCAAGGCGCACTGGCGGGCTTTTCTTTCTCGAGGTTTGCACCCTCTCCCACGTCACCACGGTCGCCGTTTTCTTCGGTGCGGGTCGAGGACCCCTGGAACCTCTCGTCGGCCCCACGCTGATTAGACGGCGCTCCTACTCCTCGTCGAAGAAGTCGAGGTCGATCCGCGGGACCACGTAGGTGCGGTCGGCGGCGACGCCGACGCCATGCTCGATCATCAGCTCGGCAAGCATCACTCCGTCGATGAGCACGATCCGCTTCTCGATCTGACCGACGTAGGACTTCGCTTCGGCCGTGAACGATGACGTCGTGATCATCACCCCCTTCCTCGCCCGAGCACCATCGAGGCTGCCAGCGAAGCCTTGCACCACGGGTCGCCCGACGACGTTCTGCCACCGCTTGGCCTGGACGTACAGGGCGTCGAGGCCGAGACGATCCTCCTTGATGATGCCGTCGATTCCTTCGTCGCCGGCCTTGCCGACCACCGCGGCCGCGTCAGCGTAGGACCCGCCGTAGCCCATGGCCACCAGCAGCCGGACGACCAGTTCCTCGAAGAAGCGAGGGGAGGCGGCCCGTACGCGCTCGAGCAGCTCAGCCGCAACCTGGCTTCGCACTTCGCGCCAGGTGCGTTCGAGGGTCTCGTCAGGCGTCTCGGCGGACGCGGCTGGCGGGCTCGGCTCGACTTCCCCCGCCGCAGCGGCCGACGCCTTGCTTCGGCCCTCAAAGTCGAGAAAAGCGGGGTACTGGCGAAGAAAGGCAAGGTCAATACGATTGGGGCCGGCCGCGAGGACCTTTCTCCCCTCGCCGGAGATGGCGATGTACCCGCGCCGCGGCGACGTCAGCAGCCCTGCCTGGTACATGTACGTTCGCGCCCATTGGACGCGGCTGTACAGGACGGTCGCTCGCCCGCTCGGCACGAGGACCTCGCGCTCGCTGTCCGTGAGGTGGAACTCGTCGGCGAGCTGAGGAAGCAGTTCGCTCGTCCTATGCGCCTCGCCGTCGGCCACGGCCCGCAGCAACGGCAGCATAAAGGTCTGGTAGTCGGGAATCACAGCATCCGCGACTCTCGCGCTTCCGCGTCGGGCGGTGCCGGCGGAAAGACCAAGGACGGCTCAGGATCTCGCACCCTGGCGGCGCGGAAGGCGCTCACCTCGAAGCGCCCTCGGGCGTCGGTCCGCTGTTCAGGCGCCCGTATACCTTGCGCACGTAGTAGTCGCCGATCGTGGGCCTTGAAATCGGGATCGTCGAGGATCTGCTTGAAGATGGCGTCATTGGCGTCCATGCGCTTGACGATCGTGCCAAGGAAGATCTTGTCGAACACCAGCCGGAAGTTGTCCAGCGTGTTGTTCTGCGCTTGGGCGGTGAGGTCGGGGTCAGCAGCCCACTCCTCCTCGAATTGGTCGAAGAGGAGCTGGTCTCGCTCGGTGAGGTAGAGGCCGAACCGCTCGTTCAGCTCCAGCACGATCTCCGACAGCGGCACAAGTTGCAGTTCCTGCTGTTTGCCGGCGGCGTCGCCGAAGATGCTGCGCACCTCCCCGGTGTCCGACTGCAGCGCCAGTGAGCCCTCGAACGTAACCTCATTGCGCAGGTGGGTGAGCTCGACCTCGGTGCCGAGGTCGAGACGCTCGGACGTTGTGGCGTCGCGAAGGTAGTTGGCGAGCGCACGGCAGTAGATGTAGTCGCGCTCCAGTTCGGCGCTCGCCACCGTGACAACCTGGGACAGGAACGAGTAGATGCGCACGAACTTGGTGAGCGCGTCGCGGAAAGCGAGGCGATCCTCCTCGGACAGCCCCAGGAATCGCCAACCCGCTGCAATGAAGCGACTGCCACCTCAGATTATGGGCACGTTGACACCCGTTGTACAGGGGTAGCAGTCGCTGCGTCTGAATACAAAATCAGCGACTGGAGCCGACGGTCAGGATTGAACTGACGACCTACCGCTTACGAGGCGGTTGCTCTACCGCTGAGCTACGTCGGCACGGGCCCCTATGGTACCCGGGCCTCGGCCGCCGGCTCGCTCAGGGCAGGCCCCCGTGGGGGATGTCGACGCGCGTGGTCAGCAGAACGGCCTCGCGGGTGTCGCGGCGATTGGCTTCGAAATAGTCCGGCGCGGCGCAGAGCAGCAGCGTGCGCCCATCGTCGCCGCCGAGCATGCACGCGAAGATGCCGAGGCCCTCCGGGGCACGCACCTCGTCGGCGATTTCACCGCCGGGGGCGATGCGGACGCAGCGGGCGCCGATCCCGTCAGCGGCCCAGATGTGCTGCTCCGCGTCGAGCGCGCACCCGTCGGGGGCGACGCGCAGCTGTTGGAGCGTATCGATCGCCGGACCCAGGGTGACCTCAGGGCCGAGCTGCGCCCACACGCGACGGTCGCGCAGCGTGCCATCGCCGTCGATGGTGAAGGCGGTGAAGCGGTTGCCGAGTGTCTCCCCGACGATCAGCGTGCCGCCGTCGTCGGTGACCACTGCGCCATTGGGGAAGATCAATCCCTCTGCCGCCACCGCCACCGTACCATCCGGGTCGACACGCTTGAGTGATGCGGTCACCGGGTCGTCGAAGGCCATCAGGTCGAAGCCGAAGTCTCCGACCCATGACCGGCCCTGTGCGTCGACCACCAGGTCATTGAGGACGCCGGTGCAGACATCCGAGACGTCGGCGTGCTCGGTGACAGTGCCGTCGCCGTGACGTCGGAGCAGCCGGTGGTCGCGCATAGAGACGACCAGCATGTCGCCGTCGGGCAGCCATCCCAGCCCCGATGGCTGACCTTCGACGTCCAGCACCCGCTCCTCGTCACCCGCAGGCGTGATCGCGAACACCGCGTGCCGGTACATGTCGGATACCCACCAGCGGCCATCCCGCCAGCGTGGACCCTCGAAGAATGCCCCGCCGTCGCGCAGCACGGTCAACTCGCGGTCGGGCACCGGCGCACTCTAACGTGGCCCGACGCCAGCCTGGTTGCCCGCGAGCCAGCCGGCCGCGAGGCTCCGGTACCCTTGCCAGTCCCATGACTGACACGACCTCCGCACCGTCCGAGGCCTCGCCCGTGCTGCTGGACGCCTACGACGCCAGCCGCGTGGAGGCGAAGTGGCGACGGATCTGGGAGGAACGCGGCGACTACCGCACCAACCTCGACTCCCCGGAGCGTCCCTTCTACAACCTGGCGATGTTCCCGTACCCCTCGGCGGAAGGGCTGCACGTCGGCCACATGCTGCCGTACAGCGGCGTCGACATCTACGGCCGGTGGCGCCGCCTTCACGGCGACGACGTCTTCGAGCCGATGGGCTTCGACGCCTTCGGCATCCACAGCGAGAACTACGCGCTGAAGATCGGTGAGCACCCGGCGGTGGTTATGAAGCGCGCCGTCAGCAACTTCCGCGACGGCCAGCTCAAGATGATCGGGGCGATGTTCGACTGGGACCACCAGGTGAACACCGCCGATCCCAACTACTACCGCTGGACGCAGTGGCTGTTCCTGCGCTTCTTCGAAGCGGGGCTCGTCGAGTGGCGCGACGGTGCCGTGCTGTGGTGCCCGTCGTGCCTCACGGTGCTCGCCAACGAGCAGGTGGAACATGGGCGCTGCGAGCGCTGCGACTCCATCGTCGAGACCCGCTGGCTGCGTCAGTGGTGGTTGAAGATCACCAAGTACGCGCAGGAGCTGCTCGACGCCCTGGACACGCTGGACTGGTCGGAGTCGACCAAACTGATGCAGCGGAACTGGATCGGGCGGCGCGAGGGCGCGCGAATCGTGTTCGACCTCGAGGGCTGCGAGCGCCCCGACGTCGCGGTCTTCACCACTCGCCCCGACACGCTGTTCGGCGCGACGTTCGTGGTCATCGCCGCCGACCATCCCCAGCTGGAGGAATTCGCGCTCGCGGAGCGGCGCGGCGAGCTGAACGCGTGGCGCAACCGGCTTCCCGGTCCCGCGGCAGAGCCCGACTTCTCGGTGGGCTTCGACCTCGGATCGACCGCGATCCATCCGCTCAGCGGCGCACGCCTGCCGGCGTGGTCGGCGCCCTACGTCCTCTATGACTACGGCACCGGGGCGATCATGGCGGTGCCCGGGCACGACGAGCGCGACCACGCGTTCGCCACGGCGCACGGGCTACCGATCGTCGAGGTCATCGGCGGCGGCGATGCCGCGGTGGCCGCGTACCCCGGCGAGGGCACGATGATCAACAGCGGCGAGCTCGACGGCATGCCGTCGGACCAGGCGCGCAAGCGGATCGTCGAGATGCTGGAGAACGGCCACCGCGGGGAGGCGACGATCACCTACCGGCTGCGCGACTGGCTCATCTCCCGGCAGCGGTACTGGGGCCCGCCGATCCCCATCATCCACTGCCCCAGGGATGGCCAGGTGGCGGTGCCCGACGAGGACCTGCCCGTGCTGCTGCCTGAGCTTGCCGATTTCCGTCCCACAGGCACGGGGGTTTCGCCGCTGGCCACGGTCGAGGACTGGGTCAACGTCACCTGCCCGAGATGCGGCGCCCCGGCGCGACGCGAGACCGACGTCAGCGATACGTTCCTCGATTCGAGCTGGTATTTCCTGCGCTATCCCTCGACTGACTTCGACGACGTCGCCTTCGATCGAACGCGCACCGAACGCTGGTTGCCGGTGGACATGTACATCGGCGGTAACGAGCACGCGGTGCGCCACCTGCTCTACTCGCGCTTCGTGATGCGTGGCCTGCACGGGATGGGGCTGGTCAACGACCCCGAGCCGTTCGCCAAGTTCCGCGCTCACGGGATGATCGTCAAAGACGGCGCCAAGATGTCCAAGAGCCGCGGCAACGTTGTCAATCCCGATGAGTACATCGAGAAGTACGGCGCCGACACCTTCCGCCTCTACCTGATGTTCCTGGGCCCGTACACAGCGGGTGGCGACTTCCGCGATGAGGGCATCGTGGGAATCACTCGTTTCCTGCAGCGCGTCTGGCGCGGCACCCAGAGGGCAACGGTCACCGACGCTGACGACGGCGAGGAGCGCGAGCGGCGCCGTCACCGCCTCATCGGCGGTGTCGACGCGGACATCGCCGAGCTGCACTACAACACCGCGATCGCACAGCTGATGGAGTTCGCGCGCGAACTGGATCATGAGGCCGCGGCTGGACGCGCCCGCCTGATCGACGCGGAGACGCTGCTGCTCTGCCTGGCGCCGTTCGCGCCGCACATCACCGAAGAGCTGTGGCAACGCACCGGGCATGATACCTCCGTGCACGCCCGCGGCGGCTGGCCGGAGCACGATCCCCAGCTGGCGGCGAGGGTGGAGGTGGAGATCGCCGTGCAGGTGAACGGGAAGCTGCGCGCCACGATGACCGTGCCCGCAGGCACCGGCGAGGAGGACCTTCGTCAGCGGGCGCTGGAACTGCCTCGCATCGTGGAGTTGCTCGGCGAGACGGAGCCGCGAAAGGTGGTGGCCAAGGTCGACCGCGTGGTCAACCTCGTCGTCTAATCCCGCGCGGGTGGCTCCCCCAACGACGTGACGTAGTGAAGGAATTCGTCATCGCGGACGTAGCCTTCGCGCTCGTAGAGGCGCTGGGCGACGACGTTGTCCCGGCCGGTCTCGAGGTCGATCCACACGGCGCTGGCGTCGCTGGCACCGTCGCGCACAGAGCGCATCAGCAGCGCAGCCACGCCGTGACCTCGCGCTGACTCGGCCACGAAGAGGTCGTTCAGCCGCCACGCGGCCCCGAGCTCGACTGAGGCGAAGGTCGGGTAGACCTGCACGAAACCGACCACGGGACCATCCTCAGCCTGCGCGATGTACAGGACCGATTCGCCGCGCGCCAACCGCGCCCGCAGGAACGAAGCAGCAGCGTCGACGTCGTGCGCCTGGCCGTAGAAGACGCGGTACAGCGCGAACAGCTCGGCCACGCTGTCGATGTCGGCAGCCGACGCGCGACGCACAGAGTGGGTGCTCATGACCGGCGTCGCAGCGTGAGGATCCAGCGTCGCGTGTCGGCGGGGTCGATGACGTCGTCGATCTCGAAGGCGGTCGCAGCGTTCAGCGCACGGCCACGTTGGTAGGCGAGCTCGACGTATTCGTTGAAGAGGCGGTCGCGAGCCTCCGAGTCCGTCGCCCCCTCCAACTCTTTGCGAAAGCCCAGCCGCACCGCACCTTCGAGGCCCATCGCGCCGATCTCCCCCGTGGGCCAGGCGACGACGAACTGGGGCGCGCGGAAGGATCCCGCCGCCATCGCCTGTGCGCCCAGCCCATATGCCTTGCGCAGGATGATGGTGCCGAGGGGCACGCGCATTCCGGCGCCGACGATGAACAGCCGGCTGAACCGGGTGACCGATGCCTCCGTCTCCGCCTGCGGCCCGACCATGAACCCGGGCGTGTCGCACAGCGATACCACCGGCAGTCCGAACGAGTCGCACAGGGTGAAAAACGCGGCGAGCTTGTCGGCGGCGGTGGCGTCGATGGCACCGCCAAGGTGGTGGGTGTTGTTCGCGACCAGGCCGAACGGATGGCCTTCGACGCGAACCAGCGCGGTCACAACGCCGATGCCGTGGTCTCGCCGGAGCTCGAGCATCGAGCCGACGTCGACGATGGCGCTGATCGCAGCCCGCGCGTCGTAGGCACGGAGCCGATCTTCGGGGACGGCCCGGCGCGCGAGGTGCTCGTCGGGCGCCTCCCAACCCTCGACCGCTCCCTGGAAATACGACAGGTACCTCTTGGCGATTGACACCGCCTCGGCCTCATCGCCGGCGACGACATGGACAACGCCATTGCGACGCTGCACGTCGATGGGGCCGATCTCCTCGGGCCGGAAGCTGCCCAGCCCGCCGCCCTCGATCATCGCGGGCCCGCCCATCCCGATGTTGGCGTCGGGCGTGGCGATCACCACGTCGCACATCCCCAGCAGTGCAGCGTTGCCGGCAAAACAGCGCCCTGACACGACCGCGACCAGCGGCACGGCTCCACTGAGCCTGCCGAACTCATGGAACGTGGTCACGTCGAGGCCCGAGAGGGACGGCGAGTCGACGTCCCCCGGGCGGCCACCGCCGCCCTCAGGGAAGAGCACCACCGGGACGCGCCTGCGCGCGGCGAGGTTGAACAAACGATCCGTCTTGGCGTGGTTGCGCATGCCCTGCGTGCCCGCCAGCACGGTGTAGTCGTAGGCGAGGACAACCGCTGCGGCGCGGTCAGCTCCGAACAGGTGGGCGTTGATGGTGGCCAGTCCGGCCACGAGGCCATCGGCCGGCGTGTTCTCGAGGAGGTCCTGTTCGGTACGACGGCCGCGCTGGGCGGCGATGACCAGTGCTCCGTACTCCACGAAGCTGCCCGCGTCGACGAGGTCGCCGATGTTCTCCCGCGCGCTGCGCCGGTTCAGCCCGCGCCGTTTGCCAATCGCAGCAGCGCGACGGTCGTCGAGTCCCAGCCCGTGGCGCTCCCGCACCTCGGTGAGGTCGGCCCGGGTGCTGTCGGCGTCGGCTTCGACGGTGGTGGCGCCGGGCGTCGCACCCACAATGGGTGTCACGACGACGAGCGGCTGGTTCTCGAGCACGGTGTCGCCCGCGGCGACCAGCGTCCGCCCGACTACGACGGCCTCGGTCGCACTGACGATGTGCTGCATCTTCATCGCTTCGAGCAGGGCGAGCATGCCGCCCGCCGAGACCTGTGAGCCGGCCACGGCAACGTCGACGATTACCGCGGACATGGGCGCGTCGTACGCCACCTCGCCGGGAGCCAGCTGGAGTTGCGACGACGGCTCGGTCATCGGCGCCTCGCGGCTACACGCGCACGACATCGGCCATGACCGGGAGCTTGCCAGAACGCCAATGGGTGCGGCCGTGGTGTTGTAACCCCCGCGGTATCTCAGAGGGACACCAATCGACGGCACGAGGTGAACCGCGCATGAACATAGCCAGCCGGCGGCTGACGACGGCGCTCGTCCTGGCGGCGGGGACGCTTGCAGCGTGTGGCAGCGACGCCGTCTCTCAGTCGCAGGGCACGCCCACGTCCACGGCGCCGACGGTCGCACCGACCGTTGCCGCGCCGGCACCGACCGTTGCGGCGGCGGCACCGACCGCGGCTGCCAGCGCCGTGGTCAAAACGCTGGTCACCTCTGCGGGCACGGTGGTCGCTGCGGTGTCCAATGGCATGACCCTCTACACCTTCGACTCGGACACCGCGGGGAGCGGGATGACCACCTGCAACAGCGGCTGCAGTGACAGATGGCCGCCGCTGACCGTGTCTGCGGGGACCACCCCGACGCCGGCCTCCGGTGTGAGCGGACGACTCAGCACCATCGTGCGCCAGGACGGACGCGTCCAGGTGACCCTCAACGGCAGGGCGCTGTATTTCTTCTCCGGCGACAGCAAGGTCGGCGATACCAACGGTCATTACCCGGGTTGGTCGCTGTCGGTCCCCTAG
>JBDTJX010000094.1:0-89207 GCA_039935655.1 Candidatus Dormiibacter sp.
CGGCCCCACCGACGCGGACAACCTGGTGCTCCTCTGCCGCCACCACCACTGGTGTGTCCACGAGGGCGGCTGGACGCTGGTGCACACCGAGGACGGCGGCATCCTCGCGCTGTCCCCGGTGGTGGGGTGCAGACACCCCTGCGTGTCCCGGGGCCGGTGGTGCCGGGCACCCTGTCAGCTGCCGGTGCTCGGCTGGCGCGGCCGCCGAGGGCACCAGCCCACACCCATCGCGCTCGGGAGCCCGCTCTGCCGCCTGCGTGAGGCCGGACTCAGTTGGTGCCGGCGAGAGGCGAGACTCCGCTTCCGCCGTCGCCGAGCCCGCGCAGCGATGGCGTGGACCACGACGCAGGATTGAGCGCTGTCTCAGCCCGAATCGGCAACACCGTGACTCGTCAGTACCCCACCGCACAATCTCTGGCCGGAGACACTGGCATTGGAGGGAATAGAGATGCCACAGAAGGCGTGGTCGCCGAAGCGTGAGCGACAATACGAGCACATCAAAGAGGGCCTCGAGAGAAGCGTGGAACGCCCGACCAAACGGCGGAGGAGATCGCGGCCCGCACCGTCAACAAAGAACGGCCGCGCGCCGGAGAGGCGAAGGAGGCAAGTCGCACGTCGATCGATGACATGTCGTCCGGCCGACGAGGCGGACTCCGCTCGCATCACGGGTCCGGTGGACGGACGTATGCACAACTGCGCAGCGAGGCCGGCCACGCCGGTATCAAGGGACGTTCGAAGATGAGCAAAGCCCAACTGGAACGAGCGCTCGCGCGTTAGCGCGCCTCGCCCGGCGTCGCGCCGGCCGCGCGATTCGAGCCGCCAGGACAAACGCGGACAGCCCTCAGAATCGGCGCATGAGAGCTAGGCCGCGGCGGCCGCCAACCGCATCGGTGTTCGCTGTATCGATGGTCATCGCCCTTGCGGCTTGCGCCTCGCAGTCACCACCGACCCCGAACACGCCTCTCGCCCCCGTGTCGCCAACCGTCGCGACGCCATCACCTCCAGCCGCCACCGCCCAGCCGGCCACACTCAACGGATGTCCACCTGCGCACCCCGAGGCTCAGCTCACCGTCCTGGCGCGCATCGCAGCCAGCCCCGACGACGTCACCGTCGACAGGGATGGCAACATCTGGGTCACCGCGCTCGACGCGCACCTGATCACCGAGCTTTCAGCCGACGGAAAGGTCCTCGCAACGGTCAGTGATCCCGGCGGACCGGAAGGGCTCGTCGAGCTCCCCGACGGACGTTTCGTCGTCGCCGATCAGCTGGTCAACGAACTCGGCATCTTCAGACCCGGCGACGCGCGTGTCTCCCGACTGCTGCCCCTGACCAACCGCACCGCCAACGCCGGCATCGACGGCCTCGCGTACGACGCAACTCATCAGCGAGTCCTGATCCCCGATAGTCCCAATGGCACGCTCCTGGCGTACCCGGTCGGTGGGACGACCACTGTGCTCAGGCGCGGCTTGGGACGCCCGGTGGCGGCTACCACCGATCCCGCCGGCAACGTCTACATCGGCATGGAGAATGCGCCCGGCGTCCTGGTCGTTTCACCGACCGGTGCAACGCGGTCACTGGCCTCGTTTGCACAGGTCGATGAGGTCGTGTACCTCAATGGGTTGCTATATGTCGCTGACCTCGCCGGAACCGTCGACGCCATCGACCCGGCCACCGGGCAGTCGGTTCGGTTGGTCACCGCTCCCGCACCGCAGGGACTCGCCGCCACCGCCAACGGCACACTCTTCCTCGTCGACGAGACAACGCACGTCGTGGCCTCGCTGGCGCCGTGCCGGTGATGCCGTCGCGTCTCGTCTACCGCGCGGCCCGATCGCGGCGCCGGGCGGCGATACCGGCCAGCGCCTCCCAGACCATGCGATGCGCGTTGTTGACCGTCGTGTCCGCCCAGTCATATGGCGGGCAGACCTCGACGACATCCATCGCGACGACGTTGGTCTCCAGCGCAATCCGCCGCACCGCTCTGAGCAGGTCCACCGGTGCCATCCCACCCGGTTCTGGCGTGCCCGTTCCGGGAGCGAACCCGGGGTCGAGCACGTCGATGTCCAGCGAGATGTAGATCGCATCAGGCCCGTCGAGCGCCTCGGCGATGGCGTCATCCAGGACGTCGTTGATCCCCCGTTCCCACACCTCCTGCATGAAGTGCGTCCGCATTCCCTGGCTTCGCATCCACGCCACCACGTCGGCGGGCGGCCAGTAACCGCGCAGGCCGATCTGCACAAAGTTGCGGCCGGGCACCGCGCCGGATTCGATGAGCCGGCGCATCGGCGTGCCATGGCTGGCCAGGTTGCCGCCGGTCTGATCGGCTGTGTCGGCGTGGGCGTCGAAATGGATGATCCCGACGTTGCCGAAGCCGTGATGCTCGGCCACCGCGGTGGCACTCGGCCACGTGATCGAATGATCCCCGCCGATGACCAGGGGGATGATGCCGCGGCCGGCGACCTCGGCGACACGATCGTGGATCGCCGCATAGGTGACGTCCCAGAGCCCGTTGGCAACGAGCGCGTCACCGTAGTCGACGACCTCGAGGTGGTCGAAGATCTCGAGCTCGAGGTCGAGGTGGTAGCTGCCGTTGACATATGTCGCGGCGCGAAGGGCGCGAGGACCAAAGCGGGCGCCGGGGCGGTGCGTGGTGTTGTCGTCCCAGGGTGCACCGATGACGGCGGCGTCGGGACGCCACTCGTCGAGCTGTGCCGGCTCGGTCAGCAACGGGCGGCGGCCGAACGTGGGCACGCCGATAAAAGATTCGCTGGCCAACTGGGCTCGCATTCCTGCCGGCACATCACGACGGGGAGCGCCGCGATCGCTGCTCACGGTCGCAAGGCTAGTGGATTAGGCTACCGCCTCTGTCGGAGTGATGATCTCCTGCCCGCTGGCGATGTTGGCGACGTCGCTCCGGCGGATGAAGAACCCCACCAGCACAGCGCCCAGGATCAGCAGCGCCGCACCGGCGAAAAAAGCCAGGTGGTACCCCTGCACCAGACCCGCGTTGATGTCGGCCGCCACTGGTGCATGACCAACACCGCCCAGGTAGTTCGTCGTCGCGTTGGCCGCCAGGGTGGCGAGGATCGCCAGCCCGAGCGAACCACCGACCTGCTGTGAGGTGTTGAGCAGACCCGACGCCAGACCGGCGTCGTTGGTGGCCACGTTGGTGGTGGCAACAAGAGTCACCGGTACGAAAGTGATCCCCAGGCCCACCGACATCACGACCAGTGCGGGCAGGAGCACATCGACGTAGGTGCTCGTCACGGATATGCGGAGCAACAGCAGGAACCCGACGGCGCCGATGATCAACCCGGTGGCGGCGACCGCACGAACGTCAACCCGCTTTACCGCCTGGGAGGCGATCCCAGCGCCGACGCCGATGCCAACGGTGACGGGAAGGAAGGCGAGGCCGGCAGTCAGCGGCGAATAGCCGAGCACGATCTGCACATACAGCCCAGCGAAGTAGAACATCGCGAACATGCCACCGGCTACCAGCAGCATCGCCAGGTTTGCCACGCTCAGTGACCGAGTGCGGAAGATGCTCAGCCGCACCAGTGGCGCGCGATACGTGCGCTCGGTCATGACGAACCCGACCAACAACGCCAGCCCGATGCCGCCGAAGAGCAGCACGGTGGGCGCGGTCCAACCCTCGCCCGGAGTCGCCGCCTTCGACAGTGCGTAGACGATCGACATGAGGCCGCCGGTGACCATAACGGCGCCGAGCACGTCCACACCGCGATCGCCGGTCACCCGCGAATCCGGCACCAGCCGCGAAGCGAGCACGAACGTGATGATCCCGACCGGGACGTTGACGAAGAAAGCCCACCGCCAGCTGATGACCTGGGTGAGGCTGCCGCCGATGATCAGCCCGAACGCTGCGCCGCTCGCCGCAATTCCACTCCATACCGCGAGCGCCTTGTTCCGTGGCGGGCCCTCCTCGAACGTGGTGGTGATGATGGAGAGGGCCGCCGGCGAGATGAGCGCCCCACCGAACCCCTGCACGGCGCGGCCCAGGATCAGCATGCTCGGCGACTGAGCGAACCCGTTGAACAGCGATGCGGCTGTGAAAATGGCAAGCCCGGCCAGGAAGATGCGCTGGCGGCCGAACAGGTCACCGGCGCGGCCGCCGAGGAGGAGGAAACCCCCGAACGTCAGCGTGTACGCGTTGACGATCCACTGCAGGTCGGCGTTGGTGAAGTTGAGCCCGCGCTTGATCGACGGGAGCGCGACGTTCACCACGGTGGCGTCGAGCACCACCATGAACTGGGCCATGCAGACCAGCGTGAGCACGACCCAGGGATTGATGTGGCGACGAACGACGGCGGCGGTGACGGTCATGGTCGGCATTATGCCGACCGGCCGGCGACCATCAACCTGGCTAACTTCCGGCTAACACGGCCCGGATCGCACCGGTCGGCGAGGCGGCGCGCGGGCTCGACGAAGCGAGCCTGACGGGCGACCTCCTCATTCAGGGCCCGAGAATCTGCCAACCCTGGTCAGTGCCCGTCCACGCCCAGACGCTGAGCGTCGGACTGGCATTCGAGCTCCGGCCAATGAGCACCACGCGGTTGACAGCGGGATCCCACAGCATCTGAGAATTCGGACCTCTGTACCCCTCAAGGGCCGTCGCGGGCGGCTCGTTGACGACCTGACGGATCCAATCGGCGCCGTTCCACGTCCAGGTGGTCGCGAGATTGGGATTGTCAAGCGGGTTCGCGAGCACCACAAGATAACCCAACGCTGCGTCCGTGGCACCGACCGCGGCGCCATACGGAGGCACGTGAACAGGTTGAAGCAGTGTCCAGGAGCTACCGTCGAATGCGGCTGTCTGGTCGACGTTTCCCTGGATCTGGCCACCGAACTGGATGACTCGCCGGCTGATCGGGTCGTAACCGACTGCAGCGTTCAGGACCAGCGGCACGCTGCCGCCGGCCGCCACCCAGGCGGACCCCGTCCAGCTGAATGAGCCCTGGCCCGCCCAGGACGGCGACGGCATCGGCAGGGTCAGCTGACCGGGTCCGACGCCGCTGGGAGTCTCGACCCCGAGGATGTTGGGACAGTTGACCACGAGCCGTCCCGTGGCGTCGTCGGCGGCGAGGGCTGGATGGCCCCCCTGCGTAGGGTTGTCGGCAACCCGGTTCCAGTCCGAACCAGTCCAAAGCCAGGTTCCATCATTCGATCCCCATTGGGGTTGCACAGTGGGATCCGCCGGCGAGCTGAGTGAAGTGCCCCCCATGAGCAGCAGGCGTCCGCTGACCGGGTCAACGGCCATCGAGGCCTCACGCTGCGCCGGGAGCTGGTGCTGCGGGCTCAGTTGCGACCAGAGCAGGCCGTCCCACGCCCACGTGGTCGGCGCCGAGGTCATGTCGGCTGGCCACGCCTGGAGGATCACACGGCGGGAGACCGGGTCCCACCCCGCTGAGTGGTCGTCGACAACAGCAGGTGCCTGCCCATTCGCGGGACTGGCCGTCAGCGTCGTTGTTGGGCCGGGCGTGGCGGTGAGCATGGGGCTAGACGGCATGGTTGGTGTCGCGCCGGCCGCCGGGCCAGAGGTGGTGCCGCAGGCAGCGGTTGACATCGCCCACGTCACACAGCACAGGGCAAACCCGAGTCGCGGTTTGCTTCCTGGTCGTCTCATTGAACGCACGGCGACATTAACGCGTGTCCGTTGTTGTCGTTATGAAGCAGACACGGATGCAGCAGCCCCCGGCTCGGCACTCCCTACAATCGGCGTCCAATGCAGGGGGTGGCGACCACTGAGGAGCTTCTCGAGATCCACGAGCGGGTCCGGGCCTGCGTGACCTGCCGCCTTCACACCACACGCACCCAGGCGGTGCCCGGCTACGGGCCGGTCGAGGCGCGGATCATGGCGGTCGGCGAGGCGCCCGGCGAGAAGGAGGACCAGCAGGGCCGGCCCTTCGTGGGCGCCGCCGGCAAGCTGCTGACCGAGCTGGTCGAATCCATCGGGCTCACACGCCGCGACATCTACATCACCAACACGGTGAAGTGCCGTCCTCCCGGCAATCGCGACCCCGAACTCGACGAGGTCGCCGCCTGCAGCCACTTCCTCGACGAGCAGATCGCGCTGCTCCGTCCCGATGTCATCCTCATCCTCGGCCGTCACGCGCTCAACCGGCTCCTGCCCGAGTCAGTGGGGATCTCACGACTGCACGGGCAGCGCGTGGTGAGCCACGACCGCGCCTACGTGCCGCTGTACCACCCGGCCGCGGCGCTCTACAACGGATCCCTACGCGAGACGCTCTTCGCCGATATGCAGCGTGTGCGGACATACCTCGACGAAGCTGAGGCGAGCCGCGCCGCGCGGAGTGCTCCGCCCGCAGAGACGCCCGACCCGCTCGCCGCCGATCAGTTGAGCCTGTTCGCTCAGTGATCGCGCTCGTCCCGCTTGGCGGCCTCGGCGAGATCGGCCGCAACCTGATGGCCATCGAGGTCGGCGACGACATCGTGGTCGTCGACTGCGGGCTGATGTTCCCCGAGCAGGAGATGCTCGGCATCGACCTGGTCATCCCCGACATCACGTGGCTGATGGAGCGCGTCGAGCGCGTCCGCGGCATCGTGCTGACGCACGCGCACGAGGATCACATCGGGGCCCTCCCGTACGTGCTGCCCCGGCTGCCGGTCCCCGTGTACGGGACCAGTCTGACGCTCGGCTTCCTGCGCAACAAGCTCAAGGAGCACAAGCTGCTCGATTCAACCGACCTGCACACCGTGCGCGCCGGCGACACGGTCGCGCTCGGCGGCATCTCGGTCGAGTGGATCCACATCACCCACTCGGTCCCCGACGCGTGCTCACTGGCCATCCACACTCGCGACGGTGTGATCATCCACACCGGCGACTTCAAGATCGATCAGACGCCGGTGAACGGCTCGCCGCCCGACCTGGCGCGTCTCGCCCGCCTCGGTGACGAGGGCGTGCTTCTGTTGCTCAGTGACAGCACCAATGCCGAGCAGGAGGGCACCACCCCGAGCGAACGCCACGTCGGCGAGGGCCTCGCCCCGCTCTTCGCCGCCGCGCCGGGGCGCATCCTCATGGCCACGTTCGCGTCGAACATCTCGCGTCTCCAGCAGGCGATCGACGCTGCCGATCACGTCGGCCGCAAGGTGTTCATCGTCGGTCGATCGATGCTCAACAACGTGCGCGTTGGCCAGGAGCTTGGCTTCCTTCGCACCTCGAAGAACTTCGTGTCGCCCAAACAGCACGCCGCCGTGCCCGACGGCGAGCTTGTCGTGCTCTGCACGGGGGCGCAGGGGGAGCCGATGTCGGCGCTGTCGCGAATCGCCGCAGGAGAACACCCGATGCTGCAGCTGCACGACGGCGACACAGTGATCATCAGCGCCAACCCGATCCCCGGCAACGAGGAGGCGGTGCATCGCACCATCAACAACCTCTATCGACGCGGGGCTCGCGTCTTCAACTCCTCCAAGCACCACGTCCACGCCTCGGGCCACGCCAGTCGCGAGGAGCTGAAGCTGATGCTGACGCTCACCCGGCCGAAGTTCTTCGTGCCCGTCCACGGTGAATACCGCCACCTCAGCATCCACGCCGAGCTGGCCAAGGCGGTGGGCATCCCCCCCGATCACATCCTGCCGGTCGACAACGGCACCGTCATCGAGATCGATGCCGACGTGATCAGACGGCGACCGGCACGAGTCCCCTCGGGATACGTCTACGTCGACGGCCTCAGCATCGACGAAGCCGGTGACGTCGTTCTTCGCGACCGCCGCCTGCTGGCCCAGGACGGCGTGGTGATCGTGACGCTGACCGTCGAACGGAGTAGCGGCGCCGTGATCGCCGGGCCCGACCTGATCTCGCGCGGCTTCATCGAGGACACCGCCTCCGACACACTCTTCGACGAGGCGCGCGAACACACGCTCAAGCTCGTCCAGAAGCTGAACCCCGACGCCGACTGGTCGGTGTGGCAGGCGTCGATCCACGAAGGTTTGTCGAAGTTCCTGTACTCGCGGACGCGTCGCCGGCCGATGATCCTCCCGGTGGTCACGGAGGTTTAAGGACGACGGGGCGCGGATTCCCCTTCGCAAGCGAACGCCGGTTCGGCACGTCGCACAGGCTGCTGATACGATCGACGCGCCTCCGGACACCCCGGAGAGCAGCCCTGTTCTCCTCCACGTCCACGCCGAGGCTGCAACCACAACCATGGCCCGACGCGCACCCACCCGCTCCCGCCCCGCAACACGCCGTCGCGCGCCCAGCCGTGCGGGGCGGGCGCCGACCCGTGCCGCACGCGCCCCGCGCCGCGCACCCGTTCGCCGCGAGCCGATCCTCACGCCCGAGCAGCGCCGTGAGCTGAGTGGCGTCGGACTGGTTGGTCTCGGGGTGGTGCTCGCGGTCGTGCTGCTCATCCCGGGAGGTGGCTCCGTCGCCGGCCCGGTGCACGACCGGTTCTTCACCACGCTGGGGGCGGGCGCATGGCTGGTCGCCGCCGGCCTGATGGTCACTGGCACCCGCCTCCTACAGCGCCACGAATGGCGCGGCGGCCTGCTCGCCGGCATCGGATCGGCGCTCACGCTCGTGGCGATCCTCGGATTCCTCGGCCTGGTGGCACCCGGCAGTGGCGGCTGGGTCGGCCACAAGGTCGGCCCGGGCATCGCCGACCGCCTCGGCGGCCCGGCGTCCGGGGTACTGATGCTGGTCAGCTCCGCGCTGGGACTGGTGCTCGCCATCGACCTGCGCATGGCGCCGGTCGCGGCGTGGCTCCGCGAACATCTCGCGGCCGCGTCGGAGCCGCAGCGAAAGACCCGGACGGACAGCCGCTTCGACGTCAACCTGCGGGGCACGGCGGCGCCGGTGTTTGTCCCCCCGCTGGTTGCTCCGCCTGCCGCCGAGCTTGCTCCCGAGATCCCGTTCGCGAAGATCGCCGAGCCCGAGCTCGCCAACGTCGAGCCTCTCGCCGACGAGGGCTTCACCCGCGAGTTCGAGGGCACCGCTCAGCCGACCCTCGGCCCCATCCCCGAGGTGGCCATCACCCACGCCGCCCCGGTGGACGAGGGCGAGAAGGTCTGGGTGCTGCCGACCGCCGACCTGCTCGACACCGTCGCCGGCAAGCGCGAGCGGCTCAACGCCGAGGTGGAGCGCAACAAGCACACGATCGTGTCGACCCTGCGCAGCTTCGGCATCGAGACGCGGATCATCGGCGAGTCGGTGGGCCCGACGGTCACCCAGTACGAGTTGCAGCCCGCCGCCGGGGTCCCGGTACGCAAGGTCGTCGGCTACCAGACCGACCTGTCGCTGGCGCTGGCCGCACCGATCCGCATCCAGCCGTTCATCCCCGGCAAGTCGGCGATCGGCATCGAGGTCCCCAACAAGGCGGCGCAGCTGGTCGCGCTCAAGGAGATCGTGCAGTCGCAGGCATTCACCGACACGCGAACACGGCTGGCGGTCGCGCTCGGCGCCGACGTCAGCGGACACCCCGTCGCCGGGGACCTCACCCGGATGCCGCACATGCTCATCGCCGGGGCGACGGGAAGCGGCAAGTCCGTGTGCATCAACGCCGTCCTCGGTGGGTTCCTGCTGCAGGCCACCCCCGCGGAGCTGAAGCTCATCCTCATCGACCCCAAGCGGGTCGAGCTGAGCAACTTCGCCGACCTGCCCCACCTGCTCGTCCCGGTCGTCGTCGAGCCCGAGGCGGCGGTCGCTTCATTGCGCTGGGCGGTCAAGGAGATGGAGGAGCGGTACAAGCTGTTCGCGTCGCACGGAGCGCGCAACATCGCCGCCTTCAACGAGCGCGCCCCAGGGTTGGGGCTGTCGCCGCTGCCCTACACGGTGATCGTCATCGACGAGCTGGCCGACCTGATGATGGTCGCGGCCGGCGAGATCGAGGACCTCATCTGCCGCATCGCCCAGCTGGCCCGCGCCGTCGGCATTCACCTGATCGTCGCCACGCAGCGCCCGTCGGCCGACATCATCACCGGGCTGATCAAGGCGAACATCCCGTCGCGCGTCGCCTTCGCAGTGTCGAGCGGCACCGATTCCCGGGTCATCCTCGACGAGATGGGCGCGGAGAAGCTGCTCGGTCGCGGCGACATGCTCTACCTGCCCATCGACCAGGGCAAGGCACAGCGACTCCAGGGGGCTTTCGTGAGCGACCGCGAGCTCGACGCCCTCATCGGGCACTGGAAGCTGCAGGGCGCGCCTGACTACCAGGAGGAGATCTTCCAGGTGGAGGCGAACGTCTCCTGGGCGCGGGAGGCCACCAAGCGCGACGCGCTGTTCGCCAAGGCAGCGCACATCGTCGCCGCCGAGGGCCGCGCCGCCGCCTCGCTGCTGCAACGCAAGATGAACGTCGGCTACACGCGAGCCGCCCGGCTCGTCGACCAGCTCGCCGAGCACCGCATCGTCGGTCCCTACGAGGGCAGCAAGTCCCGTGAGGTTCTCATGGACGTCATCCAGGTCGACGAGTACCTCGCCGAGCTCGGCGAGGAATAACACCGGAGTCACAATCCAGCGATGACCAGGACGGTGACGGCCTGAACTTTCTCCAGGGCCTGCACGGCGTCGTCGCCGTCGTGCTGCTCTGCGGCCTGTTGTTCGCCGAAGAGGCAGGTGTGCCGCTGCCGTTCGCCCCGGGCGAGATCGTGCTTCTCGCCGCCGGGTTGCTGATCGCCGCGGGCGGACTCGATCCCTTTGTCTTCGTCCCCCTGGCCATGTTTGCCTGCATCGCCGGCTCGATCGTCGGGTACAGCTGGGCGCGGCTGGTCGGCGAGCGTGGCCTCATCGCCCTGGCGCAGCGGTTGCATCAGCAGCGCGGCCTCGAGCGAGTCACCAAACGGGTGCGATCAGCGGGCTGGACGGGGGTCGCGCTGAGCCGGCTCATCCCCGGGCTGCGCATCTACACGACCCTGGTGGCCGGCGCGGTCCGCGTCCCGCGACGCACCTTCATCGCGGCGATGGTTCCGTCCACCGTCGTGTGGGTCGGGATTTTCGTGGCGCTCGGAACCGTGGTCGGCATCCCCGTCGAGCACTTCTTCAACCGCGTCGAGCAACTGGCCGTGCAGGGGGTGATCCTGCTCGTGATGGGCCTTGGCATCTTCCTCGCGATCCGGCGGACGCCGCCGTCGACAGGAGCCGGTTTGGTGCGCGTGCCACGCGGGGTCCGCGCCAGCATCGCCGCCGCCATCGACATTGGTGTCACCGCGAGCATCGTCACCGGGCTGCTCGCCCTTGGCCGGCGGTTGTTCGGGATCGGCATCGGCGCCGGCTGGCTCGACGTGGTGATCCCAATGGTGATCGTGGGGATCATCTACATCGTGGCCGCTCGCCGAAGCGCGGGCGCGACGGTGGGCGAGGCGCTTCTCCAGACGAGCTACGTCAGCGGACGGCAGCTGCCACGCCGCCCGCAGGAGGCGTTGCAGGCAGCGCGGGCGCTGTTGGCCGGCTCTCCCGACGAGCTGCAGCCCACCGCCGACCTGCTCCGGTCGCTCGCCGATCCCGACCGCCTGCGACTGGTCCGCCATCTCCTCGATCAGCCGCGAACCGTCGAGGAACTGTCGGAGCTGACCGGGTCCGAGACGTTGGAGGTGCGTCACCAACTCGATCGCCTGCTCCACGCCGGGGTCCTGATGGTCAGAGGCGAGGGCGAGGAGGCGTGGTCGCAGATCCGGCCGGACCTGGTCGCCCCGCTGCTCGAGTTCCTGTCCGCGGCGCGGCGTCCGGTGGTCACTCCGCCGGCGGAGGAGGCCGCCTTGACCGCAACGGTCCCCGAGTAGCCCTCGCGGCGTGCTGCCCGAAGCGTTCCCGCCTGCAGCCGTGCTGAAGGCGCGCCCCCGCGACCGGTATCCTCTGCGAGCAGATGGCCCAGGAGTTCTCGTTCGACGTCGTCAGCGACTACGACCACCAGGAGCTGGTCAACGCGATCGACCAGGCGCGTCGCGAGATCGGGGCGCGCTACGACTTCAAGAACCTGACCGCGGAGATCGAGCTCGAGAAGGAGCAGCTCACCCTGACCACCGAGGGGGAGATGCAGCTCCGCGCCATGACGGACGTCCTCAAGACCAAGCTGCACAAGCGCAGCCTCGACCTCAAGATCCTCGATCCCCAGAAGCCCGAGGACGCGGCCAAGGGAAACCTGCGCCAGGTGATCAAGTTGCGCCGCGGCATCAATGACGAGCTGGCCAAGAAGTTGCAGAAGCAGATCCGTGCCGAGCAGCCCAAGGTCCAGGTTCGCATCCAGGGTGACCAGCTGCGGGTGAGCGCCAAGGACAAGGACACGCTCCAGGCGGTGATCGCCTCGCTGCGTGGGGCAGATCTCGACGTGCCCCTGCAGTTCACCAACTACCGGTGACGCGTCGTCGCCCGTTGCCCACGAAGCCGACGTTTTCGACGACCCCGAGGTGAGCCGCCACCTCACGCTGCCCAACCAGCTCACCATCTTCCGGCTGCTGCTGGTCCCGGTCATCGGCATCTCGCTCAGCGCCAACTTCGCCTACCACGACCAGGTGAGCGCGGCGGTCTACGCCACGGCAGCCGCGACCGACTCACTCGACGGTCACATCGCGCGGCGGCGCCACTTGGTCAGCGAGCTCGGCAAGTTCCTCGATCCGCTGGCCGACAAGATCCTGGTGATCACCGTGCTGGTCATCCTCGTCGGCCAGATGGTGATCCCGGCGTGGGTCGTTGTGGTCGTGTTCGGCCGCGAATTCCTCATCACCGGTCTGCGATTCGTCGCCGCCAACCAGGGCGTGGTGATGGCGTCGACACCCTGGGGGAAGTCGAAGACGCTGAGCCAGAACCTGATGATCGGGCTGCTGATCCTCGAGCAGCCATACCCGGTGCTGCACATCCCGGCGCTGGTGGTCGTTGGCCTGGCGGTCACCGCGACGGTATTGAGCGGGCTCGACTATCTCTGGCGCTATCGGCGCTTCGTGATCTGATGGCGGGAGACGAGCAGAGCCCGCGACTGGCCGAGGTCTTCGCCGACAGCGCGGCGGTGGGCGAGCTGTTGCGTGCCAAGGGCTGGCGCGTGGCGGTTGCCGAGTCGTGCACCGGTGGCCTGCTCGGCGCCGCTTTGACCGCGGTGCCCGGTTCGTCGACGTACGTGCGCGGCGGCGTCATCGCCTACGACAACGCCGTCAAGGTCCTGCTCCTCGGCGTGGCCCCGGAAGCGCTGGCGGAGCACGGTGCGGTGAGCGGCGTGGTGGCAACCGCGATGGCACGCGGCGCCCGCGATCGGGTGGGCGCAGAGGTGGGCATCGGCATCACGGGGGTTGCCGGGCCCGGGTCGGAGGAGGGGGGTAAGCCCGCCGGCCTGGTGTTCGTCGCCCTGGTCGCGCCGGGCGTGGATCGCATGGTGCGGCTCGACGGCGACCACGGCCGCGACGGCAACCGAGCGGCAGCGGTCCGGGCGGCGCTCGGGTTGCTCCAGGAGCTGGGGTGAACGACGCGGGTGTCGCGACAGGCACCTGTCGCCGGGCTGCTCCACGATGCCGTTGTCATCCCGGCCGCCAGCCGCTACAGTGGGGCAAACATCCGTTCGATGACCACCCTGACCATCTCGTCCTCGGAGCGTCGCAGCACCCGCCCAGCTCATTCCACCGTTCATGGAGTTTCTGCTTTGACAACAACACCAGAAAGTCGTACCATCGAGCCCGATATCCAGGTCAACGGGCGGCGAGTCGCCGCCGGCAAGGGGAGTGAGGCGGTGACGACAGAGCGGGATCGGGCACTCACGACAGCTCTTGGGCAGATCGAGCGCGCCCACGGGAAGGGAGCGATCATGCGCCTCGGCGAGGCACGCACCCAGCGTGTGGAGGCGATCCCGACCGGCGCTCTCACCCTCGACATCGCCCTGGGCGTGGGCGGGGTGCCACGCGGCCGCGTCATCGAGATCTACGGGCCGGAGTCTTCGGGTAAGACCACGCTCACCCTGCACATCATCGCGGAGGCACAGAAGCTCGGCGGCGTGGCCGCGTTCATCGACGCCGAGCACGCGCTCGACCCCCAGTACGCGGGCCGAATCGGCGTCAACACCGACGAGCTGCTCATCTCACAGCCCGACACCGGCGAGCAGGCGCTCGAGATCGTCGAGGTGCTGGTGCGCAGCGGCGCGGTCGACGTGGTCGTCATCGACTCGGTCGCAGCCCTCGTCCCCAAGGCGGAGATCGACGGTGAGATGGGTGACAGCCATGTCGGCCTGCAGGCCAGGCTGATGTCGCAGGCGATGCGCAAGCTCACCGCCGCCATCTCGCGTTCCAACACGTGCGTCATCTTCATCAACCAGCTCCGTGAGAAGATCGGAGTGATGTTCGGCAACCCCGAGACGACCACCGGCGGTCGCGCGCTGAAGTTCTACGCGTCAGTCCGCATGGACATCCGCAAGATTGACTCCATCAAGCAAGGTCTTGACGTGGTCGGCAACCGGGTCAAGGTCAAGGTTGTCAAAAACAAGATCGCCGCGCCCTTCCGAGTGGCCGAGTTCGACATCCTGTACAACGAAGGGATCTCGTACGCCGGCAGCGTGCTCGACATCGCCATCGACACCAAGGTCGTCGACAAGAGCGGTGCATGGTTCTCCTACGGCGACATGCGGCTCGGTCAGGGCCGCGAGAACGTCCGTGACTTCCTTCGTCAGAACACCGAGCTGCTCGAGGAGATCGCCGGCAAGGTGAAGGTGCAGTCCTTGCCGGAGGTCACCCCGCTCGACGCCCCGGACACCAACGGCGTGGTCCCGGCGATCCCGGTCGGTCCATCGGCGTGAGCAGCCCGGGCAGCGCCGGCCGCCACCAGGCGCCGGCGATGCCCGCGGAGCCCGATTCGGTCACCGCCGCGGAGGAGGTGGCGGTGCGGATTCTCGCCGCCGCGGCGCAGTCCGCCGCGGCGCTCCAGCAACGGTTGCAGCGGCGCGGATTCAGCGCGGAAGCGGCGGCGGCGGCCACGGCGGCCATGGTGGCGCACGGCTACGTCGACGACGCCACGCTGGCGAGCTCGATCGCGGCCCGCCGACAGCGCACCGGCCACGGGCGCATCCAGGTCGGCGCCGAGCTGCGGTCTCGTGGGATCGACTCGGAGGCGATCAGCGCCACCCTCGCCGAGGTCGACGTCGAAAGCGAGCGGGCGGCCGCGCTGGAACTCGGTCGCCACTTCGCCCGCCGGGCATCGCGTGACATCGCCGACCGCCAGGGGCGGCAGCGACTCGGCGGTGCACTGCAGCGTCGCGGATTCGACTCCGACACGGTTGGCTGGGTGCTGCGCGAGCTCGAGCGGGAGGGCTGACGTCGGCATCGCCTGGCAGCTCGCCCAGCCCGGCAGCACCCTCGCGCTCGACATCAAGCTCGATGCGGCCGCTCTGGCACGGGTCGACGAGATTTTCCCGCCGGTTGGTCCTGCCCCTCAGGCCTACGCCTGGTAGCGGTCAGGCGGGCGGTGCGGCGGCCTCGCCCATCTGCAGGAGCGCCCGCTCGTAGCGCATCGCCGGGGTCAGTGCGGCGAAGGCAAATACGCTCAGGAACAGACCGAGGAGCGCGAGGCCGTCGGCGTAGTCGAGCCGCACCGCGAACCCGCCCATCACCGACCCGATGGCACCACCGCCGGCCAGCGCGACGGTATAGAAGGCCATCAACGCCGATCGATCAGCCACGAACGTCTCCGAGCACTCGGCGAGGTAGTTGATCGCGGCGGGTCCGAAGCCGGCGAGGACAATGATCCCGAGAGCCACCAGCGGGATGTACAGGGGGGCCCAGTCCAGCGGGCTGTGGTTCATCGCGAGCAGGGCGGCCGAGATCAGCCAGGCCCCGGGGGCTGCGCGGCGCATGATGCGCACCGCTCCGACCCGGGGAATCCAGGGCGTCCAGATGAAGATCCCGATTAACAGCAGCGCGATCCAGCTCACCAGAATCACCGAGATGAAGCGCTCGTCGAAGTGGTGGAGAAGCGTCTGGCCCGGGACCGGTTGCCGTCGGAGCAGCGCGGGCAGATGGGCGGCGTAGGCGCCGAGCAGCGCGAACGCGGCCATCCACGCGGGCAGGAAGCTGCGGAGCGGCCCGGGTCCGACGATCGCGCTGAGGACCCGGCTGATCGGGCTCACCGGCAACGGCGGCACGTACGGCACCAGCGCGGCGCAGACCAGGGCGGCGCACAGGTAGAGGCCGGCCAGCACCAGGAACGCGCCGTGGTGCAGCCAGTGATAGGCGAACGGGCCGACGACGAAGCCCCCCGCGTAGCCCGCCAGCGTGGCCGCCTCGAAAGCGCCACTCGCGCGGGCCCGGACGTTGCGACTGTGGGCGGTGGCGGCGGCGATCGTGCCCAGCGCGGTGGGGATGAAGCATGCCGCCCCAACACCCTCGACCAGCCGGGCGATGACGATCGACTCTGGGCGGTTTGCCAGGCTGAGCATGATGGCGCCGACCAGGCTGAACAGTGGGCCGCCGATCAGGAACTGACGGCGGCCGAAGCGGTCGGCGAACCGAGCCAGGAATGGGGCGAACACCATCTCCGGCAGCGCCTGGCTGGCGCCGATGAAGCCGACCACCAGGCCGTTGGGACGCCCTCCGAACATGTCGACGAGGTCGAAGCCCACGGCGATGGCTGCGCCGGAGGCGCCGATGCGGAGCAGGGCCGTCCCGGCCAGGAGTGCACCGATCGCGCTCGGCCGGCTCTGCACGAGGTCACTCTCGAGGGAGACTGCGAACGCCTGGTCCTCGGCGGCCGCAGAGGGGACGTCGAATTCGTCGACTCCGGGAACGTTCGTGCCCTCGACTCCGCCGTCGGGAGGCGGGGGCAGCAGGGTCTGAGGGTTCACGCGCGACTAGCGTAATCGAGTACGTGGATGCGCACTTTCGCAGGAACCCTTTCGCCACTACAATTGCCACACGTCTCACCCCCGCCGGCCGCACCGGCCGCGGGCGACGGATCCGAGCCCGATTCGGGCCCGCCCCGTCGCGATGATGAGCCGCCGCCGCCGGGTGCGCTTCCACCCCAAGCACCGCGACCCGAGGAACCCCCATCACAATCGAGATCGTCGCCCTGATCGGGCTGGGCATCGCCGTGGTCTTCGCCGTGGCTGCCCTCATCTACGCACGCCGCGTCGCCGACGACGCTCGCCAGGGACACGGCACGGCCGACACCGAACTTCATGCGCACGCCCAGGCCATCGAGCACGAGGCTCAGCAGGTCCTGGTCACGTCGCGCGAGGAGGCCTTCCGCATCCGTGGAGAGGCCGAGGCCGAGGTGCGCGAGCGCCGCGCCGAGGTGGCCCGCCTCGAGCAGCGCAACAGCCAGCGCGAGGAGGGACATGAGCGCCGCCTTCGCGAGCTCGAGCAGAGCGAGCAGCGCCTGACCCGCCGCGAGGAGGAGCTCGAGGAGGTCCGCCAGACCACCGAGAGCGAGCGCGCCATGGTCGGCCGCGAGCTCGAGCGGGTGGCGGCCCTGTCCCAGACGGAGGCGCGAGCCGAGCTCATCGCCGGCGTCGAGGCCGAGCTCGACGCCGAGGTGGCGGAGCGAATCCGCGACGCCGACCGGCGCGTCCGCGAGGAAGCCGGCGAGCGCAGCCGGGAGATTCTCATCGCCGCCATGCAGCGCCACGCTTCCGACCAGACCGGGGAGTCGTCGGTGACGGTGATGCACCTGCCCAGCGACGACCTCAAAGGCAGGATCATCGGTCGCGAGGGGCGCAACATCCGCGCGCTCGAGGCAGCCACCGGCGTCGACGTCATCGTCGACGAGACACCGGAGTCGGTCGTTCTCAGCGGCTTCGACCCCGTCCGGCGCGAGGTGGCCAGGGTCACCCTGGAGCGGCTCTTCGCCGACGGTCGCATCCATCCCGCCCGCATCGAGGAGATGGTGGGCAAGAGCCGCGGCGAGATCATCCAGCGCATCAAGGAGGAGGGCGAGGCGGCCTGCCAAGAGCTGGGCATCCCCTCAGTGCATCCCGAGCTGGCCAAGTTGCTCGGCACGCTGCGCTTTCGCAACTCCTACGGCCACAACGTGCTCGGACACAGCAAGGACACCGCGGCGATCGCGGGCATGATCGCCGCCGAGATTGGCTACGACGAGCAGGAGGCCAAGGAGATCGGGCTCTTCCACGACATCGGCCTGGCGGTGGAGCACACCGTCGAGGGCTCGCACGCGATCATCGGCGGCGAGATCCTGGCACGGCTCGGTCGGCCCGCGGCGGTTGTCCAGGCGGTCCGCGCCCATCACTACGACGAGGAGCCGAGCTCGGTCGGAGCGTTCATCGTAATGACCGCCGACAGCATCGCTGCGGCGCGTCGCGGCGCCCGCCGCGAGGCGCTCAGCGCATCCCTGAAGCGCCTCGAGCGCATCGAGGCCATCGCCGGCGAGTTCGATGGGGTGGAGCACAGCTTCGCCGTCCAGGCGGGCAAGGAGCTGCGCGTCATGGTGCGCCCCAACGAGATCAGCGACGACCGTGCCCAGGTGCTCGCTCGACAGATCGCGAAGAGGCTGCACGCAGAGGGCAACTACTCCGGCCGGATCAAGGTCGTCGTCCTGCGCGAGACCCGCAGCGTCGAGTACGCGAAGTAACGATTGCATCGCGGGGAAACCCGCGACTCGCCGCATCGCCTCACAATCGCGACAATCTCATGATCACGTCCCAGCAACCGCCCTCGCAACGGTCCCCAAAGGGGAAGTCGAACCCCATGGAAATTCTCAAAGTCTCAGCGACCAGCAAGCCCGTGGCCGTCGCCGGTGCGATCGCCGGCGTGGTGCGCACTCAGAGCCGGGTGGAGGTGCAGGCCATCGGCGCGGGTGCGATCAACCAGGCCGTCAAGGCAATCGCCATCTCGCGCGGGTATGTCGCGGCCGGGGGCATCGACCTCGTGTGCATCCCATCGTTCATCGACATCTCGATCGATGGCGAGGAGAGGACGGGGATCCGGTTGCTGGTGGAGCAGAGGTAGGAGGACCGCCGAAGAGGCGCCGGTGTGGAGGGCGGGGGCATCGCTTCGGTCGCTGGTGTTAGTGGGCCGCTGGTTCCTTTGATGCGTTGGGCGGGCGCAATGGTGTTGGCTAGTCGCTAGGCTTGGCGCGAGCGTGTATCTCCCCACTCTTAGTCAGTCCGCCTCGCACTTCCGGCCGCTGCCGCTTGCCCAGCGTGGTGGGGGCGACCTGCCCGTGCGCGCGCGTGAGCCGATCGTGCCGCTGCTGGGAAGGCCACCGCGGGTGCACCTGTGGCATATCGGCTGCCAGATGAATGATGCGGACCACGAGCGGCTGGCCGAGTCGTTCGCTGAGATCGGTTTCGTGCCTGACGTGCCACTCGCGGACGCAGACATCGCGGTGCTGATCAGCTGTGCGGTTCGCTCGAACGCTGAGCAGAAGGTGTACGGGAAGTTCAAGGAGTTGATCCCCTGGAAGCGCGAACGCGCCGGCAGGGCGATTGCGCTGACCGGTTGCATGGCGGTCGAGCACGGTTCGGCGCTGCTGGAGCGCATGGCCGACCTCGACTACATGTTCGATGTGCGCGAACCCGATGGCTTCTTCGCGCGACTGCAGTCGTTGTACGGCGGCGATGTCGACGGCCCGGTGACTATGCCGGCGTCCGATCGACTGCTCGCCTACGTTCCGGTCATGGGTGGCTGCAACGAGATGTGCACCTACTGCATCGTGCCCTTCGTGCGCGGCCGCGAGAGCAGCCGCACCACCGCCGAGATCGTCGATGACGTGCAGCGGCTGGCCGGTCGTGGCGTGCGCGAGGTGACCCTGCTCGGCCAGAACGTCAACAGCTACCGCGACCCCCAGGCGGGCACCGGCCTTCCCGAGCTGCTCGCGGCGGTCGACGCCGTGCCGGGACTATGGCGCCTGCGCTTCCTCACGTCGCACCCGCGCAACGCGGTGCCGCAGCTGTTCACCGCGATGCGCGACCTGTCGAAGGTGTGCGAACAGCTCCACCTGCCGGTCCAGGCCGGTGACGACGAGCTGCTCCGCCGCATGCGTCGCGTCTACAGCGTCGCCGAATATCGCGACAAGATCGACGAGGCCAGACAGACCGTGCCCGACCTGGCGCTGACCACCGACATCATCGTCGGCTTCAGCGGCGAGACGGAGGCAGAGTTCGAGGGCACCGCGCAGCTGCTCCGCGACGTCCGCTACGACGTGGTGCACATCCAGGCGTACTCGGTGCGACCGGGGACCGCGGCGGCGCGACGACCCGACGACGTTCCGTTGCCCGAGAAGAAGCGCCGGCTCAACCAGCTGCTCGACATCCAACGCGGCATCGCGCTCGAGCGCAACCGTGCCCTGCTCGACCGTCGCGTCGAGGTGCTCGTCGAAGGCCTCGCAGAGGACGGGCGCGCCTACGGCCGCACCCGCCAGGGCAAGGTGGCGTGGCTTCCCGCCGGCAGCGCCGCCGCCGGCGACCTGCGCACCGGCAGGGTGGCCGCGGTCACCCACTGGCAGCTCGAGCTCGACACGATCACCGCGGCGGCGTGACCCGTCGCGGGAGGGGGCCCGCGCCCCACGAGAGCGGGGACGGCGACGAGCCCGGGCCGATGATCGACCTCGACGACGCCGGCAGCACGCCTATCCTTGTGCAGTACCGCGCGGTCAAAGGCGAGTATCCCGACGCCATCGTGATGGCGCGGCTCGGCGACTTCTACGAGATGTTCGGTGCCGACGCGCAGGCGGCTGCACCCATCCTCGGCGTGGCGCTCACCGGTCGCGGGTTCGGCGCGGCCGGCCGCCTGCCCATGTGCGGCGTTCCCCACCACGCCTGCGCGACGTACGTCCGCCGGCTGCTCGACGCGGGACGACGTGTTGCGCTGTGGGACCAGGTGGGGGAGGTCGTCCCCGGCAAGCTGGTGCGGCGCGAGGTGACCCGCGTGCTCAGTCCCGGCACCGCGACGGAGAGCGAGTACCTCGACGAGTCGCGGGTGGCTCGCTGCGTCGCGCTGTACAGCAGCGGCGGTCGCACCGGGATCGCCGCGCTCGACACCGCCGGCGGAGAGCTGCTGCTCACCGAGGTCGCCGGTGGCTGGGACGCGGCCGCGCTGCGCGAGGAGTGCGAACGGCTCGACGTGGCCGAGGTGCTGATCACCGACGACGGCACCGAGCTGCCCGCCGCGCTGCTGCCGGGCACGGTGCGCACGCTCCTCCCGCCCGCCTTCTTCGACGCCTCTCGCGCCCGTGACCGGCTGCTCGGTGTCACCGGCGCACGTGCCCTTGACGGTCTCGGGGTGGACGACATCGACCGCGCCGTCTGTGCGGCTGGGGCGGTGCTGGCCTACTGCGAGCGTGCCCGGCTGACCCTGAGCGCGGGGTTCGTCCACGTCAGGCGACGCGGCGAGACCGCCACCATGCGCCTTGATGCGCAGACCCGGCGCAACCTGGAGCTGCTGACGCCGCTGGGTGGCTCCGGGGCCTCGCTGGCGACACTTCTTGACCGCACTCGCACACCGATGGGCGCGCGCCTGCTGCGCAGCCGCCTGCTCGAACCGCTGACCGAGCCCGTGCCCATCCTCGCACGACTTGACGCCGTAAATGCTCTTCTCGACGCGCCGCGCCTGCGCGAAACCCTCGGTGAGGCGCTGGCAGCGGTCCGTGACCTCGAACGGCTGGTGGCGCGCTGTGTGCAGCGCACCGCCGGCCCGCGCGACCTCGGTGCCATCCGCCAGGCATGTGCCGCTCTCCCCGCCGTGCAGGACATCTTGTCGCGCGTCACAGCGGGTGAGCTGGTGGCGGCAGCCGCGCGCTGTGTGGCCCCGGACGGGCTCGCCCCCCACCTGCGCGAGCTGCTCGTCGACGATCCACCCGCGACGGCCAGGGACGGCGGCTGTATCCGGCCCGGCGCCGATGCTGAGCTCGACGACCTCGTCGCCGGGGGTGCGGAGGCGCGAGCGTGGATCACGGCCCTCGAGGGCGTCGAGCGGCAGCGCAGCGGCATCGGCTCGCTCAAGGTCGGCTACAACCGCGTCTTCGGCTACTACATCGAGGTTCCCAACGCTCATCGAGACGCCGTCCCGGCCGAGTACGTGCGCAAGCAGACGCTGGTCGGGGCTGAGCGGTACATCACCGCCGACCTCAAGGAACGCGAGAGCACAGTCCTGGGTGGGCGCGAGCGCGCGCTGGTCCGCGAGCATCAATTGCTCGAGGAGCTCACCGCGCAGGTAGCCGTTCACGCCGCGACGCTGCTCGACGCAGCCCAGGCGGTGGCGCTCATCGACGTGCATCGCTCGCTGGCGTGCGTCGCCGCGGAGGAGCGGTGGGTGCGTCCACTCGTCGACTCGTCCGGTGTTCTCGACGTCGACCAGGGTCGCCATCCGCTGGTCGAACGCGCGCTCGGCCCCGGCCGCTTCGTCCCCAACGACTGCCGCCTCGATGCCGCCGAGCGAATCGTCGTGCTCACCGGCCCCAACATGGCCGGGAAATCGACCTACCTGCGCCAGGTTGCGCTGATCACCTTGCTGGCCCAGGTGGGCAGCTTCGTGCCCGCGACCCGGGCGCGGATCGGTGTGTGCGACCGCATCTTCACGCGCATCGGCGCCCAGGACGACCTCAGCGGCGGCCTGTCGACATTCATGGTGGAGATGGCCGAGGCGGCCGCCATCCTGCGCCAGGCCTCGTCGCGCAGCCTTGTCATCCTCGACGAGCTCGGTCGGGGGACGTCGACGTACGACGGCATGTCGATCGCCCAGGCGGTGGTCGAGCACCTGCACGAGGCACCACACCTCAACTGCCGCACCCTTTTCGCGACGCACTACCATGAGATGACCGCGATCGAGCAACGCCTGCCGCGAGTGCGCAACGCCCGCGTCGACGTGCTCGAGGAGGGCGATGGCATCACCTTCCTACACCGCATCGTGCCCGGTGGTGCCGACCGTTCCTACGGGATCCATGTGGCCAGACTGGCCGGCATGCCCGCCGGGGTGCTGGTGCGCGCCCGGCAGTTGCTCGCCGACCTCGAGCGCGAGCGGCCGGTCGCCGGCAGCGGTGCCGACGTGCCGGACCAGCTCAGTCTCGGTATCGCCACTCCGCTGCAGCATCCCGTCGTCGAAGAGCTCGCCCAGCTGGACATCGAGGGCCTCACCCCCCTGGCCGCACTCAACAAGCTCGCCGAGCTGCGCGAGCGCGCCGAACCCTGACGGTGACCAGCGAGCGGGCGGCGGCGGAGATCTGCCGGTTGCCGCAGTCGGTGGCCGACGCCATCGCCGCGGGCGAGGTCGTCGAGCGGCCCGCGTCGGTGGTCAAGGAGCTGTGCGAGAACGCCGTCGACGCGGGAGCGCGCGCGGTCGAGGTCGCCGTGGACGGCGCGGGCACAGTGCGCATCCGCGTTGTCGATGACGGGGTGGGGATCGCGGCGGTGGAGCTGCCGCTCGCGCTGGCACGGCATGCCACGTCGAAGATCCGCTCGGTGACCGACCTCGAGGCCGTCGGCACACTCGGCTTCCGCGGCGAGGCGCTGGCCAGCATCGCGGCAGTCGCCGACGTCACCATCGCCTCGCACCCGCGCGGCACCGCAGCCGGCGCGCGATTGCGTGTGCGCCACGGTGAGACGGTGGAGGCGGGGGCGTGGGGTGGTCCGGCCGGGACCTCGGTGGAGGTGCTCGACCTGTTCGCCGCGACCCCGGCGCGGTTGCGCTTCCTGCGTAGCGAACGCGCCGAGTCCGCGGCGACACTGGCCGTGATCGCCGACCTGGTACTGATGCACCCCGAGGTCCGCGTCAGCTGCGCCATCGACGGCCGGGTCCGCCTGCGCTCACCGGGAGGCACGCTGGATGACGCACTGCGCTGCATCTTCGGTGCAGACGCCGCCGAGCTCCTGCGTGTTGCTGCCGATGGTGACATCAACGTCGGAGGAGCGATCAGCGAGCCGCGGCGGCATCGCGGCACCCGCGCCGGTCTGGTGTTGGTGGTCAACGGGCGGCGGGTGCACAACCGCGCGCTGCTCGCCGCCGTCAGCGAGGCGTACCGCGGGCTGGTGCCGGCCGGTCGGCACCCGTTCGGCGTGGTCAGCGTGCAGGTCGACCCGCTCGAGGTGGATGTCAACGTGCATCCGACCAAGCGTGAGGTGCGCTTTCGCGATGAGCGTGCTGTCTTCGCGGCCGTGCAGGGCGCCTGCTGGCGCGCGCTGGGTGGCGCCTCGGTGTACCACGCGTCAGCATCGCACGCGAGCGCGCTGCGGCTGGGGGAGGGCATCGTGGCGTGGCCCTCGCCGGGGACGCCCACGCCCGCAGCACGCGTGGACGGCGTCACCGGCGTGGCCGACGGGACAGGCATTTTCGCCGGGAGCGCAACCATCGCAGCGTCCGACCACGGTTCACCGGGCGCCGCCCATGTCAGCCTCGGCGCGTTGGGGCCGTTGCGCGCCCTCGGACAGCAGGGCGGACGATGGCTGCTGGCGACGTCGCCGGCCGGCGTCGTGGTTATCGACCCGCACGCGGCGCACGAGAAGGTGCTCTACACAGAGCTTCTCAGCGAGTGGGCGTCCGGCACGGCGTACGGGCAGATGTTGCTCATCCCAGCGCTGCTGGAGTGCGACGCGCGCCGCATGGACCTGTTTGCGGTGCACGGCGCGCTGATCGAGTCATGCGGCTTCACGGTGGACGCCTTCGGACCCACCACCCTGCGCTGCACGTCTGTTCCCGCCGGCGCCAGCGCGGCCGACCCGGCCCGGCTGCTCGGCGAGCTCCTCGACTCGATGGGTGCGGGCGGCGCGGTGACCGAACAACGGCACCGTGCTGCGGCGCTGATCGCCTGCCACGCCGCGGTCCGGTTCGGTGACGAGCTGGCACCGGACGCGCAGCAGCAACTGCTCGACCGCCTTGTCGACACGCCGGGCGGCTACACGTGCCCGCATGGCAGGCCGGCGCTGGCTCTGTTCGACGACGCCAGCCTGCGGCGCATTTTCCGCCGACCGGCGGAATGACCGGGCGCCGGCCACTGGCCATCGGTGGACCCACAGCCACCGGCAAGACCGTCCTCGCTGTCGAGCTGGCGCGGCGGATGGGCGCCGAGCTCGTCAATGCCGACTCGCGACAGGTGACTCGGCGGCTGCACGTCGGCACCGCGGCACCGTCGGCTGACGAGTTGCGTGGCGTGCGCTGCCATCTCCTCGATCTCTGCGAGCCGGGTGCGCCGTTCACCGTCGCCGATTGGCTCGAGCGCGCGCAGACCACGCTCGCCGACCTGCAGGCGCGTGGCGTCCCGGCGATCCTTGTCGGCGGCACCGGGCAATACCTGCGTGCGCTTCGCGAGGGGTGGGGATTCGGTGGTGCGCAACCCGACGCGGGCACACGCGCGTCACTCACCGCGGTGGCGTCAGCTCCGGGCGGCCTCGAGGGCCTGGCGGCGGAGCTGCGTGACCGTGACCCCGGGGGGGCAGCGTCGGTCGACCTCGCCAACCCGCGGCGCGTCATCCGTGCCCTCGAACTGCTCCGCGGCGGCGCGGCCTCACTGTCCGAGGCGCGCCGCACCGCGGGCGGCGTGTTGGCGGACGTGGTGGTCCTCGACGCTGAACGCGCCGCCCACAGCGAGGCGCTCGGCGCCCGCATGGAGGCGATGTTTGCGACGGGAGCGCTGGCGGAGGAGGTGGAGCATGAGCTGCGACGCGGCACGACGGCCGCGGCATTACACCGGGCGGGGATCGGCTACGGGGAAGCCCTCGCGCTGCTCGACGGCGCGATCAGCGTCGCTGCTGCGCGCGCGGCTACCCTGCAGCGCACCCGGCGGTACGTCAAGGCGCAGCGCACCTGGTTTCGTCACGAGCCATGCGTGCTCCGCCTCGAGCGTTCGGCGGGAACCTCGACAGCAGACCTCGCCGACACCGTGCTCAGCGCGGTCAGGCTTTCTCCCGCACTGCCTGCGCCAGGAAGTCGACGATGAAGGCGTAGAACTCCCGGCGCTGGTCCGCATCCGCCTGCTTGCTCAGCGTCTCGCCGCGTCGCCGTGCCTCGATCCACGGCGGCGTGCCCGTGGCCACGACACTGTCGTCCAGACGCACGAGCACGATCGAGTCGTCGTCCTCCTCGACGCTGAGCGAGATGCGCAGGCGCACTCCCGATGGAGATGCGAGCTTCCAGCTCATGCTCCACTGCCGCGCGCCCGCCTCGTCGCGCGAGACGGCGACCTCGTGGTCGCGCAGCAGGTGGTCACGTTCGCTGCTGAGACTCTCGAGCAGGTTGGTGAGTGTCGGGTCGAGATCGCGGTACAGCCAGCGCACCAGGGACGCGCCCCGGTAGCCGACATCGGGGAGGGCACGCGGGTTGTTCGCCTTGCTCCCCAGCGCCCCGATGGTCCCGGCATGGCGGCGGCAGTAGCGCGATCCGCCGACGGTGGTGCCGTGCTCGGAGCACCAGTGGGTGCGGCAGGCGCGCCCGCGGCTGTCCACGTATGCGCAGGCCTCGAGCGGCTGGGCGCGGCAGTCGGGTTCGCCACACCGGGTCACCACGGGGGTCGACGGCGCGTCGGCGAGCGGGTCGCCGATTGGCGACTTGCCGCGTGGAGGCATGGTTGTGGCGATCCCCTGTGTACCCCTTGCCGGCGGCGGTGGGGCGACTGTCCCCGATGCTAGGGCGCACTCAACGCGGCCGCATGATGGCCCGGGCACGGCTCGTTGACGGCTGTGCCAAGAGACCTTGGTGATTGAAGCAATGGCGCCCTTCCCGGCTGATGGGAACATCCGTTTGCGCTATCGACGAATCCGTGGTACATTGCGGCCGCCAAAGATGGCCTGGAGGTTGATATGACAGAGCAGGTCGAGGGGCGCCAGCGCCAGATCCTCGAGTTCCTTCGCACCCACGCCAGCCAGCACTCCTATCCGCCGACGGTCAGGGAGATCGGCCAGGCCGTGGGCCTGAGCTCGTCGTCGACAGTGCAGAACCACCTCAACGCGCTCGAGACCAAGGGACTCATCCGCCGCGACCCGACCAAGTCGCGAACGGTCGAGGTGGTCGGCGCCGAGCAGTCTGCGCCGCGGTTCGCCAGCAACGTGCTGCGTCTGCCCCTGGTGGGGCGGGTGGCTGCTGGCACCCCCGTGCTGGCCGAGGAGAACGTCGAGGACCACATCACCGTCGGGCCGGAGATCGCGGGTGGCGACGACGCTTACGCCCTGACCGTCCACGGTGACAGCATGATCGGGGCGGGGATCAACGACGGTGACATCGTGCTCGTTCGGCCGCGCCGCGACGCGCCGGCAAACGGAACCATCGTGGTGGCACGGATCGAGAACGAGACGACCGGCGAGGGTGAGGTAACTGTCAAGCGCTTTTTCCGCGAGGGCGGGCGCGTGCGCCTGCAGCCCGAGAACCCTGACCTTGAGCCGATCTACCCTGGTGAGCTCGCCATCGAGGGAGTCGTCACCGCGGTCATCCGGGTGATCGGCTAACCGGTCGACGCCACCGCCGCACCGGCGTCCTCCTCCTCCTGCGGTGGAGGAGCGTCGGGCAGGGCACCCACGAAGGCGTCCACCGCGGCAGCCAGCTCAGACGATGCCTCGCCGTGCACGGTCACGCGCGTGCTGCCGTCGTCGTCGATCACCGCGCTGACCGCCAGGGTGGGGCGGTGGTCGAAGAGCAGCGGCAGGGCGGGCACCACGGCCAGCGGCAGCAGGACGATCAGCACAGGGGTCAGGGCGGTGGCGATGAGCACCGCCAGGACGATGACGATCGCCGCCCCGACGGCGAGGTCCGAGCCGTAGCGGTAGCGCTTGCGAGGACGCAGGACCAGGTAGTGGGTGCCCCGTTCGGCCACGGCGATGCCGGGCAGCGGGCGGGCGGCCACCTCGTCGAGCACATCGCCCGGCGCTCGGCTGGTGCGGAGTGAGAATTGATAGGGGTTGCTGGGCATGTCTGAACGCGATCCCCGCCTCCGCGTGCGCATGTGAATCGACCGCATCGCTTGTATACCGCTTCGGTGAGGGGTTGCGCAGCACGGGCAACGCCGGGCGCCGTGGGTATGGCTTCCCGGGGACGGCTGCGGTACGGTGTCACCGTGCTGCCCTCCCTGTGGACGGTGCCGACCGACCCTCTCCTGCTTTCCGGCTTCGCAGCGACAGCAGCGGTGGTCCTCACCTCCGCTCGCCGTCCGCACCGGGGTCGCGGGCGGTGGCGGCGGTCGCTCGGTTGGATTGCCCTGCTGCTGCTGGCCATCGCCTGGGTGTCGCCACTGCAGACGCTGGCGGCGCACTACCTGCTGACCGCGCACCTCTTGCAGATCACGCTCGTGATGGGCGTGATCCCACCACTCATCCTGCTTGCTCTGCCCGACCGATCGCCGCTTGTGCTGCCGCCCGTCATACGTCGCGCCGCACGAGCGTTGGTGCACCCGGCCAGCGGGATGATCGCGATCAACGCGGCGTTCTTCACCTGGCATGTCGGCCCGGTGTACGACGCCTCGCTGCGCATGCCTGAGCTCTATGGCGTCCAGCAACTCACCCTCCTGCTGGCGTCGCTGCTGTTCTGGTGGCCCATCGTCGCGCCGCTCGGTGGCCGGCGCGTGCTCAGCCAGTGGGGGACGCTCGGCTACATCCTTGTGGCCACCATCCCGCAGACATTCGGCGGCATCACGGTCGCGCTCGCCAAGCATCCGCTGTACCCGACGTATGCTGCCGCGCCACGGGTGCTCGGTCTGGGGGTGATGACCGACCAACAGATCTCGGGGGCGTGCATCGCGCTGGTGAGCAAGCTGGCCCTGTTCACCGCCTTCGCGATCATCTTCACGAGCATGCTCAACGAGAGCAGCACCGACGGCGACGACGACGGCGGTGGTGGCGGCTGGCGAGGCCCGGGCGCAGACATTCCGAGTCCGCGGCCGTCAGGTTCGGTCCCGTGGCTCGCCGAGCTCAATGCGGGGCGGACGGTGCCCGAACCCGCGGTGTCGCGCGGACGGATCAGGGTGCCGGCAGGAGCAGGACCTCGCCGGGAGTGATCGAACCACCACTGACGTGGTTGAGCGCGATGATCTGGTCAACGTGGTCGCGCACGTCGCCACTCTGGTAATAGCGCGAGGCGATGCCCCAGATGCTGTCGCCGGCGTGCACCTGCACGTGGCCGGGCTGGGCGACGTTGAGAGCGCCATAGACGTTGCCGCCCAGGAGGACTGAGCAGGCAACCGCTGTGACCGCGCCGGCGACGACCACTCGCGGATCGCGCTGCCAGCGGCGCCGTCTCGGGCGGCGCACTGCAGCGCTGTAGTCACTGATCATCACCATTCACCCCAAACAGACGTTCCCACGGCGCCACGGTACCATCGAACAACTGTTCGTGTCAAGCCGGGGCGGATAATCCGCCGGGTGAGTGAGCCCCGGGTGCGCGTCCGCGTGGCCGTGTGCCTGGTCGACGGCGACCGGATCCTGGTGGCTGAGCACTTCACCCGCGGTCATCGCCACTGGTTGCTGCCGGGTGGGGGAGTCGAGCCCGGTGAGACGCTCATGGAGGCCGTGGCCAGGGAGTTGCTGGAGGAGACCGGCCTGCTCGTCGACGTCGGCCGTCTGATCATCGTTTGCGAGGCCATCGAGCCCGGCGGCCGGCATCTGCTCAACCTCGTCTTCGCCGCCACCACCGCGGGCGGCGAGCTCCGCGTCGGACGCGACGGCGTGCTCGAGGATGTCGCCTGGCGGGAGCGGGACGAGCTCGCCGGCCTCGACATGCACCCCCCGATCGCAGACGGCGTCCTGGCCTGCTGGGCCGAGGGTTTCAGCGGCGAGGTGCGTGTGCTCGGCAACATTTGGCGCCCGGAGCACTGAGCCCCGGGACCGCGGCCGGGGGGTGCCGACCCGATAGCATCGTCGGGGTGGGCGACGTGATCCTCGACCTCGATGGGCCGGTCCACGCCATGGACCACGGCGGTGACGGACCGCCCATGCTGCTGGTCCACGGGCTCGGCGGGTCCCTGCTCGACTGGCGCGACGTCGCCCCCTCGCTGGCGCGTCACCACCGGGTCTGGTCGATCGACCTTGTCGGCTTCGGCCGCACCCCCATCGAGAACCGCCACGCCACCATCGCCGCCAACCAGCGCGTCGTCGACGCCGCAGTGCGGCACATCGGCCATGGGGAAGCCGTTCTGCTCATGGGGAACTCCATGGGCGGCCTGATCAGCATCGTCGAGGCGTCGCGGCGCCCGGACCTCATCGCCCGCCTGGTGCTGGTCGACCCGGCCCTGCCGCGCACGCGCGGTGGTCGCCTCGCCGCGATGATCGCGGCGGCATTCCTGGTGCTGGCCATGCCCGGGATGGGCCAGTGGTTGACAGCGAACCACAGCAGGCGCCGGGGCGCCGAGCGGCTCGTCGATGATGTGCTCAAGCTCTGCACTGTCGACGTCTCCCGCGTCAACCCCGAGACACGCGACGCCCAGGTGGAGCTGACCAGGTGGCGAGCCGAGCTCGACGACCCCCACCGGGCGTTCGTCGAAGCCTCGCGCTCGCTGACCAAGTGGCTGCTCCGCCGCCAGACGATCCAGGCTCACATCCGCGACGTGCGGGCGCCGACGCTGCTCATCCACGGCGACAGCGACCGCCTGGTCAGCGTCTCCGCGGCGGGGTGGGCCGCCTCGCTGCGGCCGGACTGGAGCTTCCGGGTCCTGTCAGACACCGGCCACGTGCCGCAGCTCGAACGACCCCGGGAGTTCGTACGCCTGGTCGACAGCTGGCTCGAGGAACGCGGGCTTGCCGTGGGGAACCCGGCTCAGCCGGCCGAGCCCGCCGCGTCGACCTCGCGAAGGTAGTCCCCAAGGCGCTGGTAGGCAGCGCGCTTGCGCCTGTCGGTGATCTCGGTGTAGACACGCAGCGTTTCGAGGGTGGCGTGGCCGAGCACCTCCTGCACCAGCCGGACGTCGCCGTCGGTGGCCTCGAGCAGGGTGGTGGCCGCCGTGTGGCGCGCTGCGTGCGGGGTGCGCAGGTCGTCAATGAGCGCGAACAGCGCCGGGTCTGCGCTGAACCGGCGGCGCAGCGCGCGCAGCGCGTGCCGGGCACCGTCCGTGGTCAGCCGGTTGTGGGGGAGGGCGCGACCCTTGGGCATGTCGGCGCGGGCGACACTGATGAAGAGCGCCGGCGCGGGGTCCGGTCCGCGTTCACGCAGGTAGTCCTGCACAGCGCAGTGCGCGTCCTCGGTGAGGTACACGGTGCGGTGCTTGCCGCCCTTGCCGAGCACCCGGAAGCCCTCGGGGCGGACGTCGCCGCGATCCAGCGCGCACGCCTCGGCGACGCGGCATCCGGTGCTCACCAGCAGGTGGATGAGGGCGCGGTCGCGCAGGTCACGCAGCGACTCGGTGGGCAGCGCCGCGAGCAGCCGGGGCACCGTTTGGGTGGCCACCGGGTGGGGATCGCCGACGACGTAGCGCGGGACACTCACCTGCCGGCTCAACTCGCCGCCACTCCAGCCCTCGTCGTAGGCGTAGGACAGGAACCGGCGCAGCGCGACAAGGGCGCGCGCCCGCGTCCGCGGGTTGGGCAGCACGTCGGCAAGCTCGATCTGGTAGCGGCGCAGTGCTCCGCGGTCGACGGCCGCGGTGAAGTCGTCCGCCAGCGGCCGGCGGCGCATGAAGGCGACGAACTTGGCGAGGTCCTGGCGATAGGCCCGCACCGTGGTGAGCGGGCGATTGCGCTGGATACGCAGCCAGTCGAGGAACTGCTGGACCTGGTCGGGGAGGGCATCGGACGGCCCGGGGATCTCTGCCGCCCACCCCGGCATGCGGACAGTCCCGGGCGCGTTGGGCCGGCGGCGGGTGGAGGAGGCGCCCATCTCAGCATTATCAGGAGCTTGAAAGATCTGTGGGGCGGCCTGGCGGGCCCCCAGTCGTTGCATGTTGACCACAGGTTTGTCACCGGCCCCACCGGTTTCTCGGAACTGCGCCTCCTACGCTGTGACGCGGTTGCAACGTTTGAGCGCACGAGAAGCGGGTACGGGACGGAGGAATCATGACGCGACAGTCGAAGCCACACCAGGCCGCCGCGGACACCGACCCCGACCTCGCCGATCCACCGAGCGCCCACGCCGCCGTCGGCACCCAACAGTGCCGCGGCATGGGTTGCGCGGCCCGCACCGGTCTGCCGTGTGCCTACGTCGATCGTCGGGGCCGCGCCTGTCCGACGGCATGGTGCCCCAGCCACCGCACCGTTTTCGAGAACGCGATCTATTGCTCGCTCCACGGCGCCACGCTCAGCAGCATGCGCTCGGAGTACACCGACTCCGTGCATCCCGACCTCGAGAATCCCCTCCCAGCGCTGATCGCCTGGGTCTCGCGGGCGGCGGAGGACGACATCGTCGACATCCTCCAGGGCATCTGTCGCGACAGGGCCGAGGTTCTGGTCAGCGACCCGGTGCGAATGGTGCTCCTGGGAACTCGTCGCCAGCCGACATGGGAACGCGCCTGGAAGACCGCTTCTTCAGTGGGCGTCGGCGCCCGGGTGGCGATCGCGGTGGAGGAGGCGCAACCGCGCGAGGTGCTGATCAAGGTGAACTCGCAGGTCATCGCACGGGTCACCGCGCCCGAGGACGACGATCTCGCCGAGGAGCCGACACAGGAGGTCGTCGAACTTCTGGTCCGCCAGCTGGTGCTGCTGATCACCATGTACCTCAACCAGTGGCAGGAAGAAAGCGCGGCGGAGGCGATGGAAGAGGCCAAGGTCCAAGCAGCGGCGAAGGCACACGCAGAGGCAGAGGCCAGGGCGGAGGCGGAGGCCGACGCGCAGGAGCAGGCGGACCGGCTGAGCGACGACACCATGCTCCTGGGTGAGCGGGCGCCGAACCAGATCTCCGGTCGGGCGTCGACCCCGGCGCGGCACGAGGCAGGCTGACGGCGTTGGCGGGGGACACTTGACACGTGACCAGATAGTCACGGATTGTCGGCGACATGACCGACGACGACCGTGTGTTCAAGGCGCTGGCTGACTCGACCCGTCGCCACCTGCTCGACCGACTCTTCGCGCGTGACGGCCGCACGCTCACCGAGCTCGAGTCGGAGCTGGAGATGACGAGGTTCGGGGTCATGAAGCACCTGCGCGTGCTTGAGGACGCGGGCCTCGTCGTGGCGCGGCGCTCGGGGCGGGAGAAGTTGCACTTCCTCAACCCGGTGCCGATTCGACTGATCCATGACCGGTGGATCGACAAGTACACCGAGCGCCAGGTGTCGGCGCTCGCGGACCTGAAGAAGCAGTTGGAGGACATGGCATGACGACGACCGCTGCGCCCACGACGACCACCCAGGTCTACCGGGTTTACATCAAGGCGACGCCCCAGGCGATCTGGGACGCCATCACGAAGCCGGAGTGGACGGACAAATACGGCTATGGGGGGCAAGCCCGGTTCGACCTTCGGCCGGGCGGCACATACATCCACCTGAGCACGGAGCCGGCAGGGGCGGGGTGAGCAAGCTCACGTTGATCCACGACCTCGAGGGCGCTCCGCAGCTGGCCCTGCTGGTTGGTGGCCAGATGGAAGACACCGGCGCCGGGGATGGCTGGAACTGGGTGCTTAGCGGTCTCAAGACGGTGCTCGAAACCGGAACGTCGCTCGACCGGCAGGGCACAAGCCCTGACCAGAGCTGAGGCGGACGCGGTGGGGGCCCATGACGAGTGGGCCTCCGCCGTTTGCGCGGGCGGGTGGGAACAAGCCCTGGTCCGCCACCGGCGCTAGATCATGAGAATCTTCATTATCAGTAGTTGGAAGCGCTCGCGGGAGGCGGCCCGGCTCGGCCTCCCCCTGTTCCCGGAGCACGCCAATCGGAACGCCACGACGACAGGTGAACCGTATGCTCCCTCTGCGCAGTCGGGCATCTCAGAGGAACCAGCTTGGAAGTCGCGGTCGGTGTCCACAGGCTCACCGGAGGCGTCGTCAACTTCTACCTGATCGAGGACGGTGGCAAGTTGGTCCTGGTCGACGCGGGCGCGCCGGGCGACTGGAAGTTGCTGGTGCAAACCATCACCGGGCTGGGCCTCCGCCTCCAGGATCTCGACGCCGTGCTGATCACCCACGCGCATGCCGACCACACCGGGTTCGCCGAGCGGGCGCGGACCGCAACCAGCGCCAGGGTGTGGATCCACGAGGCCGACGTCGACCAGGCCAGCGGCGGCAAGGCTCCCCGGAATGACGGCAAGATGAGCAGGTACCTTGCCAAGGCCGAGATGTACCGCACTCTCATCTCGCTACTGAGGCGCCGCGCCCTGAGCATCGTGCCCATCCGCAACCTGTCGTCCTTTGGCGACGGCGAGGTGGTCGACGTTCCCGGCCGACCGCGCGTCGTGCACGCCCCCGGTCACACGGCCGGCACCGCGGCGCTGTACATCGAATCGCGCGGCATCCTGTTCAGCGGCGATGCGCTGGTCACGCATAACCCCCTGACCGGGCGCGTCGGGCCGCAGATCATGCCGTCGGGGTTCAACCGCGACAGCGTCGAGGCACTCACCTCGCTGCGGGCGCTGCTGACGGTGGCGGCCACCACAGTCCTACCCGGCCACGGCGAACCGTGGACAGGCGGCGCGGCAGAGGCTGTCAGGCTGGCCCGGCAGGCGGGGATCTCGTAGCCGGCGGCCTCGGACGTCACAAGATGGGCCGCGGCGGTGCTGTGTTTGTATGAATGGAGAGGCCGTCTGGCGCATGACCGTCCCCCCCGCGCCCATCGCCGCGACCGACCACGCCTTCGACCGCGTCTTCAGGACGGAGTACGCGAGGGTCGTCGGCATCGCCACCCGGGTCCTGGGCGACCGCGCTCAGGCCGAGGATGTCGCCCAGGACGCGTTCCTGGCTCTCCACCGCCGCCACTGCAGCGATCAGCCGTGGGCGGCCGGTTGGGTGTATGCCGCCGCGGCCCATGGCGCGCTCAATGTGTTGCGCGGCGATCAGCGCCGCCACCGTCGCGAACGCCTGGCCGCCGACCCTGCGCCGGCAGCCGACCCGGCGGTTGTGGCGGAGCTGGCCGACGACACGCGGATTCTCCGCACCGCGCTGCAACGGTTGTCGGCGCGAGTGGCCATGGTGCTCGTGCTCCGTCACAGCGGGCTGAGCTACGCCGAAGTGGCATCGGCGATGAATGTCAAACAGGATGATGTGGGAACGATGCTGCGCCGGGCGGAATCGGCGCTGCGCAAGGAGGTTGAACGTGCGACATCTCAGTGAAGGGATGCTGCGCCGCGTCCACGACGACAGGTTTGCCGCGTCCAATGACGAGCGCAACCACCTCGACGGGTGCGCTCGCTGCCGGCAACGGATGGACAACGTCACCCGCGATGCGCAGGTGGCGACTCGGCTCTTCGCGAGCCAGCCGAACGCTCCCGCGCCGGTCGAGCCCGCGCTGGCTGCGTTGCGCAGCCGGGTCGCGGCAGGGGCCGTGGCGTCGACCGGCGCACCGCCGCAGCCGCGCCGGCTGCGCAGCCGGCGTTGGGCGGTGGGTGTCGTCGCCGCGCCGGTGCTGGCGGTCGTGCTTCTGGTCTCGGCCAACGCGGCCGGTTGGCTGTCGATCTTCTCCCCCACCACGGTGGCCCCGATCAGCCTCACGGTCGGCGACGTCACCGGGCTGCCCGACCTCTCGGGGTACGGCAGCATGCACGTCAACCACCCCGACTCACACGAGGTGAGCGGCGCCGCGGCAGCTGCTGCGGCAACGGGCCTCCCGATGCTGCGACCGACCTCCCTGCCCGCGGACGTACCCACCCAGGTTCGCTGGAACGTGATCGGCACGGGCAGTGCCACGTTCACGCTTGGTGCGTCGGCGGCGAAGGCCGCCGCGAACAAGGCCGGCCGTGCGGCGCCGCAGATCCCCAGCAACCTGGACGGCGCATCCATCACCGTCAACGCCGGACCGGGCGTGCTTGCCGTGTACGGGGGCACCGGCACGTTGGGCGACCAGAGCAGCGCCAACCCTCCCGCGCTCATCATCGGCGAGGGATTGCGCCCCACCGCCTCCACCAACGGCGCCACCCTGGCGCAACTCGAGGCCTTCCTGGTGTCGCAGCCGGGCATCTCGCCCCAGCTGGCAGCTGAGATCCGGGCCATCGGGCAGCCGGCGAGCACGCTGCCGATCCCGGTCATCGCCGGCGTGATGACGTCGCAGACCATCACCATTGACGGCGTGCAGGGCGTGGTCACCGGTGACTCGAGCGGCCTCGGAACGGCGGTGATCTGGGAGAAGAACGGCATCGTCCGCGTTGTCGCCGGTGCGGTTGCCAGGAGCGAGGTTGTCAGCATTGCCGAGTCCCTCCCCGTCCCCTGAGGCCGCAGCGGACACGTCCGGGGCGGTGCCGGCGATCCACGCCGTCGAGTTGACCAAGCACTATGGTCACATCGAGGCGCTCGCCGGGCTGACGATGTCGGTGCCGCGCGGGGAGATCTTCGGGTTCCTCGGACCCAACGGCGCCGGCAAGACGACTGCGGTGAAGCTCCTGCTCGGCCTCACCTCCCCCACCGCCGGCGACGCCTGGCTTCTTGGTGAGCCGATCGGCCGCGCGTCGGGGCGGCGACATGTGGGGTACCTGCCAGAGCTCTTCCGCTACCCGGCGTGGCTGACGCCCTCGGAGGTGTTGCGCTTCCACTGCCGGCTGATCGACCTGCCCCGCGCCGATCGTGACGGCGAAGTCGAGTCCGCGCTGGCCACGGTCGGGCTGCAGCAGCGGGCCAATGACAGAGTTGGCACATTCTCCAAGGGCATGCAACAGCGGCTCGGCCTCGCCGTGGCCATGCTCGGCGACCCGCAGGTGGTCTTCCTCGACGAGCCGACGTCGGCGCTCGATCCCGTGGGCCGGCACGACGTGCGCGAGATCATCCGCGCGCTGCGCACGCGCGGCACCGCCGTGTTCCTCAACTCCCACCTGTTGAGCGAGGTGGAGCAGGTGTGCGATCGCGTCGCGGTGGTCGACCGCGGCCGGGTAGTGGCGTCGGGAACGCTCGACGAGATCCTCGGCGGCGGCGTCGCCGTGCGCTTGCACGTCACCGGGGTCACCGGCCTGTCGTCACTGCTGTCCCGCTGGGGACAGGTGGTGGTCGAAGGCGACTGGGTCACGGTGCGCGGCGTCGACGCCGACGGTGTCGCCGACATCGTCGCCGAGCTGGTTGCGCGTGGCGCTCGCGTCCACGCGGTGGAACCGCAGCGTCAGTCGCTCGAGGACCGTTTCCTCGAACTGCTGCGCACGGCAGATGGCGAGGCTGCGGCATGAAGTCGCTGACCATCGCGATGGTCACCGTGCGCGAGGTGACCAGGCGTCGGCTGGTGCTGGCGCTTGTCGTGCTATCCGCGTTCGCCGTGGCGCTCACCGGCTGGGGATTCAGCCGCCTTCCCGGCATTCGCGACCGGGGCGTCCCGATCACCGCGGCCGACCTCACCCTGGTGTCGTCGCAGCTGCTCATCTTCGTGCTCTTCATGTTCAGCGCCGTGCTCGGTCTCGGCGCGGTGATGGTGGCCGCACAGTCAGTGTCGGGAGAGGTCGAGTCAGGCCAGGCGCTGGCTGTGCTGGCGCGTCCCATCCGTCGCGCCGAGGTGATCCTCGGCAAGTGGCTCGGCCTTGGCGGCCTCATCGTCGTGTACGCGGCGGTGGCCAGTGGGGCCGAGTTCCTGGTGGTGCACTGGGCCACCGGCTACCTGCCGCCGCACCCCGTCGAGGCCGCGGTGTTCGTCGCCATCGAGGGACTTGTCCTGCTCACCCTGACCCTGCTCCTCAGCGTGGGGCTGTCCGGCATCACCGCCGGCGTCATCGCGCTGATGTTCTTCTTCATCACCTGGATCGCCGGCGTCGCCGGTGCCGTCGGCACGGTTCTCGGCAACGGGCCCATCGAGGCGATCGGGAACATCAGCCGCATGCTCCTGCCATCCGACGGCCTGTGGCGGGCCGCCATCTTCAACCTCGAGCCGGACACGGTGGTGGCGGTGGCGTCGGGCAGCCGCGAGGCCGCGGCCAACCCGTTCACATCGCTGTCTCCTCCCGCGGGCGCGTATCTCGCGTGGGTGGCTGTGTGGATCGTGGCCATCGTCGGCCTGACCATCGCCGCCTTCCGCCGCCGCGAACTCTGAGGTTTACGGCCGAGGCGGCAGTTGCTGCAACGCCCACGCGTTGCCGTCAGGGTCGTTGAAGAAGACGAACCGAGCCCTACGATTGCACGTCGATCTCCGTGCACTCGACGCCATGCGCGACCAATTCCTCTCGCGCGGCTGCGACATCCCTGACGACCACCTGCAGACCCTTCTGCGAGCCGGGGGCATCGGGGTGATCCCGGTGCCGAAGGCTATCGAACAGGCGGATCCCGGCGGCGTGAGCTGCACGAAGCGCAGCTCGTCGTTGACCTACTGGTCATGGTCGGCATGGAATCCGGCCTGGTCGACGTAGAACGCTTTGGCGCGGTCGACGTCGGTGACAGGGACGAAGACGAGCTCGAGCCTCCAGTCCATGCCCAGGTCAGCCTCCGGGAGCGCGGTACTGAACGGTCTGCTTGGCGGCCTTGTCGATCTCCTCGGGCGTGAGGAGCACGCGGATACCGCTGGTGACGTTGCCGGACGCACTGACCGCCAGGCTGAAAGCTGCCGCCGCCGTGTTGTCGGGGAGGTCCAGGACGACGACCACGTCGTCCTCGCCGAACACGTAGTAGAAGCTTTCGACACTGCCTCCCAGCGCCTTGGCGGCACCCTCGACCACCGACCGGCGGCTCGAGCCACCCTCTTTGAGGATGCCCTTGAGCCCCTCCGCCGTGTAGGACGCCTCAACAAGGTACTTCGGCATGTTGCTCTCCCCTCAGCCGCCTGCGGCGGCCGGTCGTATGGCATCGACGCGCCGGCAAATGTACGCGTTAGCGATGCCGTCCCGGACGTGGGCGACCTACCCGGCGGCCGTCAATCCCGCCTCATGGCGGCACACAGTGTCTCCATCTCGCCCATGTGAACTCGGACGTGGCCGACGCATGGTCGGGCCAGGAACTGCCCGGCAGGGAGACCTTCAAGAGCCTCGATCTCCACCCATGCCCCGGCGGTGGCGTATCTCGGGTGGACCTGATTGACCTCTCGCAGCGACGGCACCCGATCGAGGTCGCCATTGGTCGCGGTGGTCGCCCAGACGTCGATCGAGTCGCGGAGCACGGCGCGTAGGCGACAACGTCAGCCGCACCGACCGCGACCGCAAGGTCATCTGCCTCGTCGTCGCTGATGCCCGTGCCGTGTCCGAGGTCGTACCGGACGCGGTCCTTCCACGCCTCCGCGGCGGCAATCTCCGGGACCTCACGAACGACTGTGTTCAGCCCCCAGTCGACCATCCGCGCACAGTGCCAGGCGATGAAACCGGGGAGCGACGAGCCGGGAAAGGCGCGCTGAGACCACACCGCCTCGGCCTCACGTGCGTGCGCGGCGACCTGGTCGCACGAACCTCGCAGCTGGACGTGGAGAAGATCGATGGCGTTCACGGTGCACCCCGCCATGTTCGAGCCGTCCGGACGGGCGATACCAATATCGGTGGCGCCGAGAACCAAGGGATCGCCTACCGACCCCCACAGGTCGTGAGAGCATTCACGTGATGCGCGCGATTGTCGTCACCCGCCACGGAGCCCCCGACGTCCTCGAGCTCGTGGAGCGCGAGACTCCTCAACCGGGTCCGGTGGAGGTGCTCGTCGAGGTGGCCGCCGCCGGGGTCAACTACATGGACATCTACGCACGCGAGGGGACGCCGCCATACCGCGCCGAGCCGCCCCACGTTCTCGGCGTGGAGGCGGCCGGAACCATCGCGGCCGTCGGGTCCCAGGTCGCCGACCTCGCCGAGGGGGACCGCGTCGCCCTGGACCGGTGTGCCGGGGAGCTATGCAGAGCAGGTCATCGTCCCGGCAGAGCGCGCCGTCAAGGTGCCCGATGGCGTCGACCTGCGCGTCGCCGCCGCGGTGATGCTCCAGGGCACCACCGCCCATTACCTCTCGCACAGTACGTATCCCATCGCCGAAGGCGATGTCGCCGTCGTCCAGGCTGCTGCGGGCGGCGTCGGGCTGCTCCTCACCCAGATGGTGGTGATGCGCGCGGGTGTGGTGGTCGCCACCACCTCGACGCCCGAGAAGACCGAGCTTGCCCGAGGCGCCGGAGCCGCGCATGTCGCAACGTATGACAACTTCGGCGACATCGTCCGTGACGTCACCGGTGACCGAGGCGCTGCAGTCGTCTACGACGGGGTGGGACAGGCGACCTTCGAGGCAGGCCTCGCTGCGCTGCGGCCTCGCGGGTACATGGTGCTGTACGGCGCGGCGAGCGGCCGGGTGCCACCGTACGACCTGCAGCGGCTGGCGCCGGCGGGATCACTCTTCGTGACGCGCCCGACGATTGCTCACTACATCCTCAGCCGCGAGGAGCTCGTGGGACGTACGAACGCCCTCTTCGAGTGGATCTCGGCAGGGCTCCTCGACGTGCGAATCGGCGCCACCTATCCGCTTGCCGATGCTGCGCGCGCGCACGAGGACCTCGCCTCGCGGCGCACGACCGGGAAACTCCTTCTCGTCCCCTAGGGGCGGCTCCTTTCATGCCAGGCCGGACGTCGCTCACCCGACCCGCGGTGAGCGGCCCGACCACGTATGCCGACCGAGTTCCGCGCCGGTCTGGTCGAATAGGCGAAAGCAATCGATGATGAGGAGCGTGCGCGGATGAAGGTGGGCTTGCACATCTCGGACTTCACGTGGGACGGGGGCGCACCTGCGCTGCGTGGGCGCCTCGCCGAGGTGGCCCGGATGGCCGAGAAGGCCGGGGTGGACCGGGTCAGCGTGATGGACCACGTCTGGCAGATAGGGCACCTCGGGCCGCCCGAGCACGCGATGCTCGAGGCTTACACGATCCTCGGCTACCTCGCTGCGGTGACCGAGCGGGTCAAGCTGCTCACCGTGGTGACCGCCGTGGTGTACCGCGCGCCCGGTCTGCTGGCGAAGGCTGTCACCGCGCTGGACGTGCTGTCCGGCGGCCGGGCCATGCTGGGCATCGGCGCGGCCTGGAACGAGGAGGAGGCCAATGGGCTCGGCCTGTTCTTCGCGCCGATCGCTGAGCGCTTCGAGCGCCTCGAGGAGGCCCTGCAGATCTGCCTGCAGATGTGGAGTGACGACGACGGCCCGTACAACGGCACGCATTACCAGCTTGCGCGCACCCTGAATTCGCCGCAGTCGTTGAGCCGACCGCATCCACCGATCCTGATCGGCGGAGCCGGCGAGAAGAAGACCCTGCGTCTGGTGGCTCGCTACGCAGACTCGTGCAACATCTTCGACTCACCACACGTGGCCCATAAGTTGGAGGTGTTGCGCGAGCACTGTTCCAACGAGGGGCGCAATTACGACGACATCGAGAAGACGGTGCAGACGCGTTTCGACCTGGGTGAGCATGGGGAGCGGATTGACCAGACCATCGATCATCTGCGCGAGCTGGCCGGCCTCGGTTTCCAGGTCGCTCACGGCACGCTGATCGATGCCGGATCGCTGCGCCCGATCGAGCTGCTGGGCGAGCGGGTCATCCCGGTTCTGGAGACCTTCTAGCCCACGGGCACGGGGAGCCCAAGGCCACTGTCCGCTGATCACTTCCCCAGCGAGGGCGCGTGGTTGCCGAAGCCAGGCTCGCTCGGCATGATCGGTCGCGATGGACGGGAGACGATGGACCGTGACGGCTAGGATTTCTCGTAAACCGACACGTGCGAGCGACTGAGGCTCGTGAAGGGCTCGCGCTTCCATCCTCCCCACCGTCCCCGCAGGGTCAAACCCGCAACTCGGGCCATGAGATCGAGTTCTGCAGGCCACGCGTAACGCCCTTCCACGGGGTACGACTGCATTCCGCCATCGCCAATCACGAAATGGTGAGACGTCAAGCGCTGTGTGACAACGTCGTACACGTCGAATGACATCCCGCGCGCATCTACGCCGATGACCGCGATGTTCTTGCCCGATGGAATTGCTTGTAGGTCTGGCACAGTGAGCTCCACGACGAAGGTACCACCGACATCGAGGTGGGCCGCCGCATTCTGGAAGCAGGCAACCTGCTCATCCTGGGTGACCAGGTTGAAAATGGTGTTGAAGACAAGGTAGACGAGCGAGAACAGTCGACGCAAAGTCGCCGATGGTGACGTCGATCGCTTCAGCTCCCGGCTTGCCGCGCAACCGGGCCACCATCGCCTCCGATGCGTCGATCCCGTGGACGCGCACTCCACCTGCTGCAAGCGGCAGGGCAATCCGACCGGTGCCTATCCCCATCCCACCAGCCAGCTCGGCGAGCATCGCGACCGTGGGCCGAACCACAGCGTCGTCAAACATGTCAGCCGCCTGGTCGTCATAGACCGCGGCCTCTCGCCCTCCGAAGAAGCGCGCGCCGTAATGCTCGTGCATCAGCGCATTCTCGGAGTTCAGGGCCGCTCTTGGCAGCACATCGGGCTCCCAGACGCGGATGCTCAGCGCCCGATGCGTCCCTTCGGTGGTGGGTCCGCGCCCTCCAGGCGCGCTTCCAACTGCAGTGTGCGTTCGAATGCCGCCCAGACCGCGTCGCTAACCACCGTGCGAAGGCCGCCCTTCTCCAACTGGTAGAGGGCTTCCGCCGACGTTCCGCCCGGCGACGTGACCATGTCGCGCAGTTCGGCGACGTGTTTGCCGCTCTGCAGCGCGAAAGCCGCCGAACCGGACATGGTGTCGAGCACCAACTCCCGAGCCACGTGTCGCGGGAACCCGAGGTGCACTGCGGCATCGGTCATCGCCTCGATGAACAGGAAGATGTAGGTGGGCCCGGTCCCGCTCACCGCGGTTGCCATGGCCACCAGACGCTCGTCCTGCACCTCGAACTCTCGGCCGAGCGCACTGAGCATGGCGCGGACACGCTCGCGATGCGCCTCCGTGACGCTCGACGTCGCGTACCAGACGGTCACGCCCTGGCCGATCTGCGCTGGTGTGTTCGGCATGCTGCGCACCACCGCCGGGTGCTGCAGCCCGTCGCCGAGCGCGCGTGTGCTCGCCCCTGCGATCACGCTGATCACTAGCTGGTCGGCACGCAGCTGCCCGCTCAGCTCTTTCATCACGCCGAGCAACATCTGCGGCTTGACCGCGAGCAGGATGACGTCGGCGTCGCGTGCAGCACTGACGTTGTCCGCCGTCACACGGACGCCGTGGGCCGCGGCGAGCGCGTCGCGACGTTCAGGCCGCGGATGACTCGCCATCATCCGCGCGCGATCGACGAGGTTGCGATCGACCAGCCCGGCGAGCATCGCCTCCCCCATCGCACCGGCGCCGATGACCGCCAGGCGGGTGTCGCCGAGCGCAGGGATGGTGGCCTCGCTCACGCCAGCCGTTCCAGGTAGTGCGGCAGCATCTCCCGCCACGTTGGCCAGTCGTGATCGTACTGGCCGCCCCATGGATCGACCCGGTTGGGGATTCCCTTCTCCCCCATCACCGCGGCCATCTGCCACGAATGGCCGATGTCCTCCCAGCGACCCTCGCCCGAGGCCAGGATCGCAAACCGGCGTTGCAGCTGCTGGAGGATAGGCCCGTTGAGCCCGGGCAGAAAGTACAGAGGTGTGGCAAAGAAAAGTGAGTCGCCGGCGTCCGGGCCGATGAAGTTCGACACGTCGTACGTGCCGCTCATGCCGATGGCATGACTGACCACGTCGGGAAAGCGGCAGAGCATCGCAAGGGCGTTGAAGGCACCGATCGACGCGCCCGCGGTCATGACCTCCACGGTCGGTGTGCCGCAGTCGGCCCAGATCGCAGGGATCATCTCCTCACGAACGAAGTGGTGGAATCCATCGAGCAGGGCTGCGCGGTAACGGCTGCTGCCCTCGTCGCGCACCATCGCGTAGCCGGCCACGCTGTCGCACGAGTACAGCTTGACCCTGCCCGCCTCGATGAGGTGGCCGACGGAGTCGACCAGGTGCATGCGCTCGATCTCCTCGGCGTCACCGCCCGCGGTGGGGAACACGATGACCGGGCGGCCGAAGTGCCCCCAGCGGACTACGGTCACCTCGCTCTCGACCCGGGACGAGTACCAGCGCTCACGGAGTTTCATGACCGCGGAGTGTCGCGCATCCGTCCGACGTCACGGATACACGAAGCGCGCGTCACCGGGGAGCAGCCAGCCGAGGCCGTCGAGCATGCGGTCGCGCCAGCCCGTCCAGGTGTGGCCGTCGAGCGACTCGATCACACGCACCTGGTCGGCCATGTGTTCCAGCGTGTCCACCATCGCCAGGATGCGGTGCGCGGCCGGCTCGAAGGCGCCGTAGCTGACGAAGATCTTCTCGGCCACCCGCTGGGGATCGGCCCGGAGTCCGTTGACGAACCGCACCACCGGGTCGAACACGGGTCCACCCTCGTGACCGCGCCCCACCAGCGTGAACAGGAAGGAAGGCGACTGCAGGAGCACGCCGCCGTAGAACCCGGGAGCACGAACCGCCGCGGTCAACGCCGCGATGCCACCGAAGCTGGCGCCGGCGAGAAAGCGCCCGGCCGGTTCGCCGCGCAACGGGAGCCGCTTCTCGAGTTCCGGCACCAGCTCCGCGGTGAGGAAGCGACTGTGCGCCGCGCCGGCGCCGTACTCCTTGAGCCGGTCCACCGGGTGTGTGAACGCCACCACGCAGTCGGCCACGAGCCGCCGGTCCATGAGGTTGTCGAGAACTATGCCCATCGACGCGTGGTTGAGGAAATCAGATCCGTCGTGCAGCACCAGCAACGGCAGGCGGTCGTCCACGCCCATCCGGCCCGGCGAGTACACGGTCACGTGGACACCGCGACGTAGGGCTCTGCTGGGCAGGGTGAGCTCCGTGATCTCCCCGGGAACGGACGCGGGGTTGTACCCCGTCCACCACGGCGACTCATAGCCGGCGGCCTCGAGCACCGACGTCTGGCCGGCCGGCCCGGTGACCCGCTTGCGATTCAACGGGTCGAGGATGCTCTCGACGTGGTCACCATGGCGCACCAGCAGCCGATACTCGACGCGCGCGCCAGGCGGCAGCTCGACTGACGCGTACCAGAGATTGGCGCCGCGCAGCCGCCGCATCGGCAGTGGCCGCTCGATCCCGACCACCCAGTGTTCGACGGCGACACTTTCGGCCTCCCCGCGAAACAGGAACGTCGCGCTCGGACCCTCGATGAGGGGAACACTGTTGTTCGCCAGCAGCTCGTCGATCGCCTCGGGCGTGCCTCCCGCGCCCCGCAACCGGGTGAGTGCGCGCTGTGGCGGCCCCCCCTTGGGCGCGCTGATCAGGCCGCCTCCGAGGTGGCGGTCACGGTGCCGTCCGGTGCGACCACGCGCGCCAGCCGGAAGTCGGGCAAACCCGCGCTGTCGCAGGGAAGTCGGTCCCCGGGGTCGAGGAGAACGCACACGCGCGGAGCCACCCGACGGGCGAGCACGGCAAGACGGTTGCGATCGTCCATGTGCATACGCAAGCGCGCAGCCGCCAGCGGCACGACGCCGCGGACCACGCCGATGCCGGCGGTGAGCACCTCGGCAGGGCGATCGGCGAGGTCGTTGTCGTCGACGACCATGACCCGCTCGGCTACCGCCATCGCCCCGGACGACCACGTCACCAGCGGCCGGTCGCCGAGGACGGCGCCGAGGTTGGAGAGATGCAAGGCCTCGGTGAGCACGCCCACGTGGCCACCGGCCACGGCCACTGCGGCGCAGTCGGCGACGATCGCCGCCACCTCGGCGCGGTGTTTGGCGATGACCTCTCGATCATGCGGGCGCATCGTGCCGTAGAAGTCGTCGTGCGCCGCGGCGAGGCGCCGTGCGTAGCGCTCATCGATGCCGCGCACCGTCTCAACTGCTTCGTCCAATTCCCCGCCGGCCAGCCGCCGCGCCTTGGCCGCGTGCTGCCGCACCGCATCCACGCCGCGCAGCGCGTAGCGGAGCTGCACCAGGTACACCTCGCGCATGTCGGCCACCACGGCGCGCAGCGCACGGTCGGCGGCGGCGTACTCCGGATCGCTCTGCATGATGTCGAGGCGACGGCCGAAGAGGCCGAGGTTGCGCGTCACGCCCCCGAGGGCTCGGTGCAGCTCGGCCTCGTTGCGCTCACCCTCCTCCCAGCCGGCTGTGACCAGCGCCACAGGGCCATCCACTCCCAGGGCGGTCAGCTCAGCGGCGACCGCGGCGCCGTCCGTGATCGGACCAAGCAGGACGGTGACGCTCACGACGCGCGGACTTTGAGCGTCTGCCCGACGATGTCGAGCATGCCGCACAGCGTGTCGTAGTCAGGGTGGGCCATGCGCACCCACGCATTGGCCATGTAGCCGGCGTCAACCGGCTGCGTGGGGGTCCCCGGACTGGGCAGATGAACGTCGAGGATGTGCTCGCCAAACCGTTGCTGCAGCTCGTCGATGCCGTTGTAGTGGCTGATCTGCCCATCGCGGTCCGGGCGCAGAGCCACGATCCCGGCCGCTCGGCGCCGCGACAATGGCCGGCCCACGTGGCCGTGGACGATTGCGTTGGCCCACTCGCGGTAGATGTCGATGTCGTTGGCGGCGGCATAGAGATCCCACGCGCGCACCCCCGGTGGGCGGCAGCCGATCTCGCTGAAGCGCAGCCCCTTGGGGCCGAAGAACCACTCCATGTGCGTCGCCGAGGTGCCGATGCCGAGCGCCTGCACGACGCGCCTGCCCATCTCGCGCACTGCGCGGTAATCAGGGACGGTGTCGACCCGGTTGGTGGTCACGAACTGCGGGCTGATCCAGCGCGTTCGCATCGCCTCGAGAACGTTGGGGTAGTAGTGGGTGACGAAGTCGTACGCCGGGTCGCCGCTGATGCTGAGCGTGTCGTAGAAGCCCTCGTGACCTTCGACGAATTCCTCGACGGCGATCGAGTCGACGTTGGCGAAACCGGCGAGCGCAGCGTCGAGACCGGAGTCACTGTCGACCCTCACCGTCCCCGACGCGCCGGCGGCGGCGCGCGGCTTGAGAATCAGCGGATAGCCGACGTTCGCGGCGAAGTCGCGCACCGCGGCCGCTGATTGCACAGCGGCCGACGCCGCCGTGGGGATGCCGGCCTCGCGGAGAACCTCCTTCATCGACGGCTTGTCGCGGCACAGGTACGCGGTGCGCACCGATGTGCCTGGGATGCCGCAGGTCTCACGGGCCTCCGCGGCCGCCATGGTGTGCGCCTCGACGGCGACCTCGAGCCGGTCGACCCACAACCGCGACTGCACCCACCGAACGGCGTCGGTCAGCGCTCCGACGTCGGTGACGTTGCCAACCTGGTGGTAGTGCAGCATCCAGTCGCGCAGGTCGCCGTCGAGGTTGTCGATCGGGCGTTCGCCGATACCGATGACGGTCGCGCCCGCGGCGACCAGCCCGCGAACGAACTCGCGCTGGTTGGGCGGGAAAGCCGGCTCGATGAAGATGACGTTCATTTCCCGGCGATCCTACCGGCGTGGTCACGAGCGCCGCCGCCTGCTTGCCTACACTCCGCCGGTGCCGTCCGCCGTATTCGTCGCCCCCTTCCTCCTCGAGGCCACCGTTCGATTCGTCGACGCGGCGGCGTCGATCCCCGGGGTGCAGCTGGGCTTGATCAGCCAGGACCCCGTGGAGAGGCTCCCCGAGGCGGTTCGCCACAAGCTTGCCGCGCACTGGCGGGTCGACGACGGCGTCGACCCCCAGCAGATCGCCGGCGCCACGCGTGGTCTCGCCGGGGCCCTCGGGGGCGTCGATCGCCTGGTCGGCATGCTCGAGCAGCTCCAGGTGCCTCTCGGGGCGGTGCGCGACGCCCTGCACATCCCCGGGATGGGCGCCGAGGTGGCGCTCAACTTCCGCGACAAATCGCGGATGAAGGCCATCTTCGCGCGCAGCGGCGTGCCCTGCGCGCGCCACGGTGTTGCCACCTCAGCCTCCGAGGTGGCGGAGATCGCGGTGCTGCTCGGCCTGCCGATCGTCGTCAAACCGCCCGCAGGAGCCGGGGCGCGGGGCACCTTCCGGATCGACACGCACGAGCAGCTCTTCGACTGGCTGCAGACGGATCCGCCGACTGAGCACTCACCCGCCCTCCTCGAGGAGTTGGTCACCGGAGCCGAGCACAGCTTCGACAGCGTGTGCCTCGACGGCCGCGTGGTGTGGCACTCGATCTCGCAGTACCTGCCGACCCCCTTGGAGGTGCTCGAGAACCCCTGGATCCAGTGGGCCGTGCTTCTCCCCCGGTCCATCGACGGGCCGGAGTTCGACGGTATTCGCGATACCGCGGCGCACGGGCTGCGGGTGCTCGGCATGGACACCGGTTTCAGCCACATGGAGTGGTTCCGACTGCGTGAGGGCCGGTTGGCCCTCTCCGAGGTTGCGGCGCGGCCGCCGGGAGCGCAGTTCACCTCGCTGCTCTCCTACGCGCACGACGTCGACATGTACGACGCGTGGGCGCGCCTGGAGATCCTCGGCGAGTTCGAGGCCCCGCAGCGCTGCCACGCGGTGGGCGCTGTTTACCTGCGCGGCCAGGGCGTCGGCGTTGTGCGTGGCGTGCACGGCCTCGAGACGTTGCAGAAGGAGCTTGGCGACCTGGTCGTGGAGGCTCGGCTGCCCCATGAGGGCCAGCCCCGCAGCGAGAGCTACGAGGGCGAGGGCTACGTCATCCTCCGCCACGACCGCACCGAGGTCGTCGCCGCAGCCCTGCAACGGGTCACCGAGGTGGCACGCATCGAGATGACCGGCTGACGTGATGCGGACGGTGCTGATCATCTCGCCGGGCTACCCAGCCGAGATGCCGTTCTTCGTGCGCGGCCTGGCCGCCACCGGGGCGCGCGTGATCGGCGTCGGCGACCAGCCTGCCCACGCGCTGCCCCAGATGGCCCGCGACAACCTCGCCGACCACTGGCACGTGCCGTCCTTCGCTGACGAGGCGGGCATTGTCGCAGCGGTGCGCGACCGCGCCGCCCGCGTCCACGTTGACCAGGTCGAGTCGCTGTGGGAGCCGACCATGGTGCTCGCGGGCCGCCTGCGCGAGGCCCTCCGGGTGCCTGGCATGACGGTGGCGCAGACCATCCCGTTCCGCGACAAGGAGGCGATGAAACAGGTGCTCGACGCGGCGGGTATCCGCACGCCCCATCACTACAGCGCGACGACGTCGGCCGGCATCCGTGAGGCGGCCGAGGCCATCGGCTACCCGGTCATCGTCAAGCCGATCGCCGGCGCGGGATCGGCGAACACGCACCGCGCCAACACCGCCGCCGAGCTCGAGGCGGCGCTGCCGGACCTCGCCCGGGTGCCCGAGGTGAGCGTCGAGGAGTTCGTCGATGGCGAGGAGTTCACCTTCGACACCATCTGCGCCAACGGATCGATCCTGTACGAGAACATCTCCTGGTACCGGCCGAGGCCGCTGATCGCCCGCTCGCTGGAGTGGATCAGCCCGATCACCCTGGCCCTCCGCGACCCGAGGGTGGCGAGTCTCGCCGCGGGCCGGGCGATGGGCCATGCGGTAATCCGGGCGCTCGACTTCCGCGATGGCTTCACCCACATGGAGTGGTATCGCCGCGCCGACGGAGAGGTGGTGTTCGGCGAGATCGGCGCGCGGCCGCCGGGCGCCCGCACCGTCGACGTCATGAACTACAGCTGCGACACCGACCTGTACACGCGCTGGGCCGAAGCGGTGGTGCTCGGCCACTTCACGAGGCCGATCACCCGCGCGTACAACAGCGCGGCAGTGTGCAAGCGGGCCAGCGGTCAGGGCCGGATCACCCACATCGAGGGTCTGGGCCGCTTGCTCAGCGAGTTCGGCGAATGGGTGACGGCGGTTGACCTCCTGCCCATCGGCTCACCGCGGCGCGACTGGAGGCAGACGTTGCTCTCCGATGGTTGGGTGATGGTTCGCCACCCTGAGCTGGCGTCATGCATCGAGATCGCCGACCGCTTCGCCGGCGACCTACAGCTCTACGCGGGTTGAGCGTCGCGTGATTTCTCTGATGCGGCGGCACGTGGTCGCGGTCCGTCCAGCCGCAGCTCCTCGACGAGGCTGTCGACGACGTCGAGCAGCGTGCCGCCGGCCGCGACCACCTCGCGCTGACGGATATAGCTGGGCCCTCGTTCCATCACCGCAAGCACGTCCTCGAGCTCATCCGAGCAGCCGAGGCGGCGAGCGATCGGGCTCAGCTCCTCCACCAGCTCGGTCATGGCGTCGCGGAGCGGGACGGTGGCGCCCTCGTTGTCGACGATGATGTGCGCGTCGATGCCGTGGCGCGCCGCCCGCCACTTGTTCTCGCGGACCACCCACGGGTGCGGGAAGGGGATCCGGTAGCCGCGGTCCATCAGCGCGTCGAACCGTTGCACCAGGCACTGACTGAGCGCGGCGACGGCTGCCACCTCGCGCAGCGTCGGCAGCCCGTCGCAGATGCGCAGCTCCACCGTGCCGAACCCGGGGTGGGGACGGATGTCCCACCACACCTCACGGATGCTGGCGATGGTCCGTGCGGCGATCAGCGTGTCCATGAACCGTTCGAACTCGATCCAGCCACTGAGCTGCCACGGCGGCCCGGCGGTGGGCAAACCCTCGAACACCTTGGACCGGGTGGACGCGAGGCCGGTGTCGTGGCCCATCCAGTACGGGCTCGACGCGCTGATAGCCAGGAAGTGTGGGATGTAGTACGAGAGGCCGTTGACCATCGCGATGGCCTTCTCGCCGCTGCGCACGCCGACGTGCACGTGGATGCCGAAGATCTGCATCTGCCGCGCCGGCCACTGCATCTCCTCGACGAGGCGGCCATAGCGCTCATTGGGAGTGATCTCCTGGTTCGCAGGGTCGCTGAACGGGTGGGTCCCGGCGCACATCAGCCGCAACCCGGCGCGATCGGTGTAACCGGTGACCTCGTCGAGGGTGCCGGTGAGGTCGGCGCGCGCCTCGCCGACCGTCTGGCAGATGCCGGTGATGATCTCGATGGTCGACTGCAGCAGTTCCGCCTTGGCCTTGGGGTGGATCCCGTCGGGGTGGCCGTCGCCCATCTCGATGAGCACCTCGTGGCCACCCTTGACCAATTCCCGCGACGTGGGGTCGATCAGGGCCAGCTCCATCTCGACGCCGACGCTGGGGCGCGGGCTGGCGGCGAAGTGGATGGGCACGACTACGCCGTCGCCGCCACGCGCTGGTCGTGGGCCCAGAGCCCGAGCAGGCCGCGGAAGTGGGCGAGGAACATCTCGATTTCGTGCGCTGGGTACGTCGAGCGCACGGTGTTGATCAGCAGCCGGTCGAAGTCGTCGCCCTCCACCCAGTCGACGCATGCCTCGTCGACGTGGGCGAGGTGGCGTGCGCAGAACTCCACGTAACGCACCACCTCCAACTGGCGATCGGCCAGCCGGCGGTATTCGCGCAACTTGGCGGCATAGTCGAGGTCGTCGCGGTCGGCGATCGCGAAGTAGCTCCTCGTGTCGAGGTCCACTGTCGGTCTGCGGCCGGTCACGCAGCAGAAGATCACCCACTTGAGCAGCGTGCGGATCGCCCAGGGGAAATAGTAGTGCAGGCTGGTCACCGCCAGGTCAGGGGTGGCGTTGGCGTAGTCGATCGGGTAGATGACGCCGTCCTTGATCAGCGTCTCGCAGCTGTTCAGCTCCCAGCGGAAGAAGGCGTTGACCGTGCGCGCGATGCTGATCACCTCGTCGCCCTCGGCGGCGCTGAGGAAGTTGTGGTCGACCGAATACCGTGAGTGCATCGGGCGCGACGGGTGGAAGTGCATCACCATGGTCTCGGCGCCGATGCCGAGGCTGCGTGAGAAGACCTCGAAGTCGTCGACGCTGGCCTGCAGGTGCATCAGCCGCTCCGCTGACTCGTCGTACGCCTGGTGCAACGATGCCATGTCCTCAATGCGGGTTACGCCCACCCACGCGCCCCCGTCGAACGGCTTCATATAGAGCGGCATGCCCACAGCCTCGGCCACGGCCTCGAGCTCGAAGGGGCGCAGGTAGCGCTCCGCGGTCGTGGCCATCCTCGGGTTGTCGGGCGGTACCTTGTTGGGGACCATCCATGTCTCGGGGACGCGCAGCCCGAGCCGCATCATGGCGCAGTACGCCGCGTGCTTCTCCATGGACTGGAAGGTGAACGGGTTGTTGAGCAGGTGGACCTCGTTCATCAGCGCCACCTTCTTCAGCCACTCACGGGGCAGCGTGTACCACCAGGCCAGCCGGTCGATGACCAGCGAGTGGCGGGGCACGGCCCGCAGGTCGAAGGGTTCGATGGTCACCCGCTCGGTGGTGAAGCGATGGGTCTCGCCGCCATGCTCGATGGCAGGCGCGACCCGGTCGAGAAGTGACTCGAACGCTGCCGGCCAGTCCTCCTCGGCGCCGAGGAGCAATCCAATCACGTGCGTCGTAGGCATGAGACGAGCGAATACTGTCACGCCGAGCCGGCGCGTGTCGCTGGTCACCGACAATAGGCAGCGATGACCGCCACCGCATCCGCCCCCGTCGTCGACTGGCAGGGCTGGCTGGACCGCTGGGAGGCTCAACAGGGCGCGTACATGCCCGACCGCGAGGAGCGATTCAGCGTGATGATCGGCGCACTGGCGGCACTGTGCGGCGAGGCTCCGCACATCGTCGACCTCGGCTCCGGCCCGGGATCGCTGGCGCGGCGGGTGCTCGAGCGGCTGCCGGGCGCGCGGGTGACGGCGATCGACATGGATCCCGTGCTTCTCGCCATCGGGCGCAACGCGCTCGGCGACCAGGGTGGGCGGCTGCGCTGGCTCGACGCCGACCTGCGTTCGCGCTGGCGGCCCGCCGACGCCGAGCAGGTCGACGGGGCCGTCTCGACCACGGCGCTGCACTGGCTGCAGCCCGACGCGCTGGCGGCTCTCTACCGTCACCTCGGCACCGTGCTGCAACCGGGTGGCGTGTTCATCAACGGCGACCGCCTCAGCTTTCCTCCCGAGTCCCCACGCATCGCCGCCGCTGTCGATGACATGCGCGACCAGCGTGACCAGGCTCCTCCCCCGACCGGCGAATCGTGGGAGGAATGGTGGACCGCCGTCGAGCAGGAGCCGGGGCTGGTGGACCAGGTGGCCGAGCGCAAGCGGCGCCGCCACGATCATCCCGACCACGAACGCCAGGCCGACATCGCGGTGCATGTGCAGGCGCTGCGCGAGGCCGGCTTCAGCGAGGTCGAGACCATCTGGCAGAAGCTCTCCGACCGGGTGCTCGTCGCTCTGCGCTGAGGCGGTCTTACGGCGCCCGATCGTGGCGCGACGGAACTCGGCCGGACCGGTGCGATGATGGTCGAAGAATGACCGACCAGATGCCGCCACCCCCCGCCGGCGCCTATGTGTGGACGCCTGACGGCTACAAGTGGATGCCCGCGGTGGACGCGCCGCCTCCCCCGCCCGCCCCGGCGCCGCTGGTGCCCAGCGGTCAGGGCTACACGTGGCGGGCGGCCGGCAGCCCCGCTGCGCCGGTGTCGCCGGACTCGATCCACCGCCCGCCGGCGGCCAACCAGCAGCGCCGCGGAGGACTGGCCGCTGGCCTGATCGCCGCGGTGATCGGGTTCCTCAAATACGGCCTCGTGCTGCTCAAGTTCGGCAAGCTGGGCGGCACCGCGATCAGCTTCGTGATCTCGGTGTTCATCTTCGCCGGGATCTTCGGCTGGCAGTTTGGCATCGGGGCGCTGCTGCTCATCGCCATCCACGAGAGCGGCCACATGATCTTCGCCCGTGCCGAGGGCCTCAAGGTGTCGGCCCCGATCTTCCTCGGGCCGTTCGGCGCCCTGGTGACCACCAAGGGGTTCCGCGACGCCCGCCAGGAGGCGATCGTGGCCATTGGTGGCCCCGTGGTGGGCACGATCGCCGCCGGGGTCTGCTACGTCTTCGCGGAGTCACTGCGCGCGGGCAACACCCGGTACCTGTTCCTGGCGCTGGCCTATTTCGGTTTCCTGGTCAACCTCTTCAACATGATCCCGATGTCGCCACTCGACGGCGGCCGGGTGGCCAGCGCCGTGTCGAAGTGGGCCAACGTTGCCGGGATCGCCGTGCTCGTGCTGGTGCTCGCCGGCTACTACCTGTCCGGCGCGTACGTCAACCCGTTCCTCGTGCTGATCCTCATCATCGGCGTCTTCAGCACCGTCGGCCGCTTCCAGCGCGCCAAGCGCGGCCAGGAACCGCCGCCTCTGCCGGCACGAACCCGGGTGGCGATCGGTGTCGCCTATCTCGGTCTGCTGTTGGTCTGCCTTGTCGGGATGTCGGTCGCGCACAGTGCCCTGCTCAACGCGGGCATCGGGCAGCAGATCGTCTGACGGCTGCTCAGGTCGGCGTTGGCGCCGCCGGTGCGGGCGCCTGACACTGTGGGTAGGGGAACGTCATCGAGTTGTAGACGTCGTTGAAGACCTCGAGGTCGGACGCGGCGCTGTAGTTGTAGTCAAGGGCCAGCGCGTGCGTGGCGTCCAGCCGGAGGCGGATCTGGGCCAGCAGCGCCAGCGGCCCGGCCGTGCCCGGGGTGGGCGTCACCGGCGCACTCCCCGTGCGGCTGTACTCATTGAGGTTGCCGGTGACCCCGCAGACGATGACCGTCGTCTGGCCGGAGCCCAGGTACCCGGTGGCCCCGCCCGGGCCGAAGTCCGAGGTCTTGGCGCCGGTGCGCACCACGAGCGACTGTGGTCCGTTGAGCGGGTGGAACAGCGTGTCCGACGGCTCCTCCGCGAACGTCCACTCCTGCGGGTACAGGGCGCTGAAGTTGCGCGCGGTCGACTGGTACTGCTGGAACTGGCCGGGGGCGGTGAGCGTCGGGTCGCCCGTGATCCAGCCGGTGACCGTCTGGCCTTGCACCTTGTACCACCCGCCGTTCTGGTCGGTATGGTCAAGAACCGAGAGGACGACGCCCTGGGCAACGGTGCCGAGGTGGGGGGCGCTCACCATGGGGGCGCTGTGGATGTTGAGCCCGAGTGTGCTCAGCACGGTGCGAACCCCGGAGGCACCCGAGGCCGACGGCGTGCCACCGGGCGTCCCGCTGACGCCGCCCGGGCCGGGTGGGTTGGTGGCCACCCCTGTCGGCGCGCTGGGCTCACCGCAGCCGGCCAGGAGGATCCCGGCGAGCGCGCCGACGATCCAGGTTGTGCGCATCGCTCTCGCACGGTAACCCAGGGCGCTCACGCGCGGACCAGCACGTCGAGAACCGCCTGCGTCGACGCCGCCAGCGCGTCAAGGTCGTACCCGCCCTCGAGGATCCACGCGCTCCGCGGCGCCGGCGCCAGCTCGCCCAGCGAGGCGATCCGCTCGGCGACCTGCGCGTAGGTTTCTGTCGCGAGGAGCAGCTCGGCCAGGGGGTCGTCGCGATGGGCGTCGAACCCGCAGCTGACCACCACGAGCTCGGGCTCGTAGCCGCGCAAGGCGGGCATCACGATGCCGTCGAACTCGGCCAGCCAGGCCGGCGCTGCCGTGCCCCCAGGCAGCGGCACGTTGACGGTGAGCCCGGGTGCCTCCGGGCCGCCCCGCTCGTCCAGCGCGCCGGTCCCCGGGTAGAAGGGGAACTGGTGCAGCGAGGTGTAGAGGACGCCGGGATCGTTCCAGTAGGTGTCCTGGCTGCCGTTGCCGTGGTGCACGTCGATGTCCACGATGGCCACCCGCCCGATGCCCCGCTCGGCGCGCACATGCTCGATGGCGACCGCAACGCTGTTGTACAGGCAGAAGCCCATCGCCCGGCTGGCGGTGGCATGGTGTCCGGGCGGCCGGAGGACCGCGAAAGCCGCGTCGCAATCGCCCGCGGCCACCGCGTCCGCCGCCGCCACCGCGCCACCCGCGGAGACGCGCGCGCAGGCGTCTGAGGAAGGCGTCGCGTACGTGTCGGCGTCGAAGTGGCCACCGCCCGCTGCGCAGAGCGCGGCCACCCGGTCGAGGTGGTCCTGCGTGTGCACGCGCAGCAGCGCATCGTCGGTGGCCGGTGTGATCGGCAGCCTGGGCAGCGCCGCCAGCCCAGGCACGGACGCCAGCCGAGCGCGGATCGCCTGGACGCGTTCAGGGCGCTCGGGGTGCCCCGGCAGCAGGTGAGCCACGTGTCGGCCATCCTCGACGATGGCCACCCTGCCCACCGGTGGTCAGGCCGCCGCGCGCACCGCCGCGATGCGGTCGCGCAACTCGCGGGCGGCGAGGCGGGGATCGGCGGCGGCCGAGATGCCGCGGCTGACCGGGAGGACGGCTCCCCCGCCCGCTGCGTCCAGCCCGGCTCTCACAGCGGCCTCGAGGTTGCCACCCTGCGCGCCGACCCCGGGGAGGAGCAGCGGCGCCGACGGCGCCCGCCGGCGGACATCCGCCACCGCGTCAGGGGCCGTGGCGCCGACCACGAAGCCGATGGTTCCCCCGGCGGGGTCCCAACCCTGGGCGACGTCGACGATGCGCTGATAGAGGGTGCTGCCGTCGGGCCCCGCGGGATGGTCGAGGAAGTCACTCGCGCCGGGGTTGCTGGTGCGCGCGACGATGAGGACGCCGCGGCCGGGCCGGGTGAGGAAAGGTGCCACGCTGTCGTGGCCCAGAAGGGGGTTGACCGTGACAACGTCGGCACCGAGCACGTCGAACAACGCCCGCGCGTATGCCTGCGCGGTGTTGCCCACGTCCCCGCGCTTGGCGTCGAGGATCAGCAGCCTGTCGGTGGGGATCGCCGAGCGCAGCCGTTCCAGGATCGCGTAGCCGACGCTGCCGTACTGCTCGAAGAAGGCGAGGTTGGGTTTGACCGCGCAGACGCTGTCCAACGTGGCGTCGAGCAGTGTCCGGCACTCGCGCTCTGCCGCTGCGGCGTCGACGGCGCCGTCAGGATCGAGCCCGAGACAGAGGAGCGAGTCGCTTGCTCTGATCGCCTCGGCGAGGCGACTCGCGAACGTCGCCGTCGCCGCTACCAAGCGTCGCGGCTCGTGCTCGGCTGGATCGCGCCCTGGTCGGTGCGCGGCGCGTAGGGCAGGTCGATGCGCCCCTGCTCACGGGCAGCGCACCGTGGGCAGATCTGGGCGATGTGGCCATCGAGGATCACCCCGGCGAGCCGGAAGATCGGCGTCGGGGTGCCGCAGTTGTCGCACGGATCGAGGAGCGGCATGGTGCGGCCAAGTATGGCAGGCGCCCGGCGGCGTCTCGGTCAGCTCGCCGGTGGCGGGAAGATGCTGTCGATCCGTGCCAGCACCTCGGGCGTCAGCTTGTCGAGAGCCACCAGCGCGCCGAGGTTCTCGTGCACCTGCTCCACCTTGCTGGCGCCGGTGATCACCGTTGAGACATGCGGATTGGCGGCGCACCAGGCGATCGACAGCTGTGCCAGCGTGACCCCGAGCTCGTCCGCCACCTGCTTGAGCTCGCGCACGCGCTGGTTGGCCTGCGGGTTGGTCAGCGCCTCCGCCAACCAGCCATAGCCCGGCAGTGTTGCCCGGCTGCCGGCGGGGATGCCGTCGAGGTATTTGCCGCTGAGCAGTCCGGACGCCAGCGGGCTCCACGTGGTGAGCCCGAGGCCGACCTCGTCGTACAGCGGCGCGAACTCCACCTCCACCTTGTGGCGCTCCGACAGGTTGTACTGCGGCTGCTCCATGAGCGGGCGGTGCAGGTGGTCGCGCTCGGCGACGCGCCAGGCGGTGCGAATCTCGTCTGCGCTCCACTCGGACGTGCCCCAGTACAGCGCCCGGCCGGACTCGATGATGTCGTGCATCGCCCACACTGTCTCGTCGATCGGCGTCTCCGGGTCGGAGCGGTGGCAGAAGATGAGGTCGAGGAAGTCCAGGCCGAGACGCTTCAGCGAGCCCTCGACGGCGTGAAGCAGGTACTTGCGGTTCAGCGTGTTCCGCGTGTTGACCGAGTCCTCGATGCCCCAGAAGAACTTGCTCGAGATGACGTAGGTGTGGCGCGGCCAGCCGAGCTCCTTGATCGCCTCGCCCATGATCGTCTCGGATTGCCCCCCGGCGTAGACCTCGGCGTTGTCGAAGAAGTTGATGCCGGCGTCGTACGCGACGGCGAGGGATTCACGGGCGCCATCCCCATGCAGCTGGGGGCCGAAGCTCACCCACGACCCGAAGGAGAGAACGCTGAGCTGGAGCCCGGAGTGGCCGAGGCGGCGGTACTGCATGTCCATGCGCCGAGGATACGTGGACAGGCGACGAGTCCGAGGTCCGGCCGTCGCCTGCCCTTAGCGTGCGGTGGGCCTCAGTGCTTCGCGTAGTCGCCGAAGCCCGTCCAGTCGATCACCACGGCTGCCTCGTCCCCGACGATCCAGGCGTCGTGTCCCGGCGGAATGATCATCAGGTCGCCCGGGCCGAACTCCTCCTCGGTACCGTCATTCATGACCACCTTCATCCGCCCGGAGATGACGTACCCGGCGTGAGCCGCCTCGCAGCTATCCGTTTTGGCGATCGGCTTGACGTGTTCCGACCATTTCCACCCGGGCTCGAAGCGCGCGCGCCCAACCGGTCCGCCCTCGGTGTTGACAAGCTCGAGCTTGCCCTTGCCCGCCTCGAACGGGCGCGTCTCATCGGGTGTGTCCAGGCTCTTGCGGCTCATTCGTGTTGCTGTCGTTGCCATGCTGAACCTCGTCTGTGGGCCATGCCGATCGGTGATCGACGGCTGTCGACAATACGCCGCAGCCACGGGCTTTTCCAGCCCGTTTGGTAGCGCAACTGCAGCCCCCTGCGTGGACCTGTTCCCATCAGCGCGACAGCGCCCGAAGTACGTCGGTATCAGAGGAGTTTCGGCGACGACGACCATACAAGAAGGCCCCGAACAGCCTCAGCGATAGGTCAACTCGGGGTGCCACTCCCCACGACTCCTCTCACCAGGCCGACAGTGCCGAAATTGAGCCGCCACAACTGTGCTCGACCCCAGCCCGAGCGCTGGACCAGCTCGAGCAATTGCTCTCCGGTCAGGTAGGTGTCGACGGTGTCGCTGAGGTAGCGGTAGGCCCCGCGGTCGCCGGCCAGCCATCCCCCGAGCCGGGGCAGGACATGCCGGAGGTACAGCTCATAGGTCGTGCCCGCCGGCCCGCGCGGTGGACGAAGGAATTCAAGGACCACCATCCTTCCGCCCGGCCGCACCACGCGTCTCATCTCGGACAGACCTCTCTCCGGCCGGGCCAGGTTGCGCAGCCCGAAAGCGATGGTCGCGGCGTCGAAGCTGGAGGCCTCGAAGGGCAGGCTGGTGGCATCACCCTGGACCCATTCGATCGCGGGGTGGGCGGCACGCGCGACCGCCAGCATGCGGTCACTGAAGTCGAGCCCAACCGCTCGGCCGCCGGGTCCAACACGGTTGTTCAGCTCGAGCGTCAACCGTCCGCTCCCGCACGCGATGTCGAGCGCTGCTCCACCCACCGGCGGTGCTGCGGCGGCTGCGGCACGGCGTCGCCAGGCGCGGTCTCGACCCAGGGAAAGCACCGTGTTGGCACGGTCGTATCCCGGGGCGATCCGGTCGAACATCGCGCGAACCTGGCTTGGGTCGCGGGACGCGGTCATACGCTGGGCTTCACGTGCCGATCACCATAATCGTGAGGATGCCAGAGTTGAGCACGCCGGTCGGCCTGGGATTGGCCGCCCGGGGCGACGTGGGCGATACGGTCGGCTGGGTCGTGCGCGCCGAGCAGATTGGCCTGGAGTCCGTCTGGGTGCACGACAGCTACTTCGAGCGCGACCCGATCAGCTTCCTGGCGCCGATGGCCATGGCCACCAGCCGCATCCGCCTCGGAGCGGGCGCGCTGAACCCCTACACGCGCCACCCCTTTGTTGTGGCGTCGACGCTGGCGTCCCTGGACAACCTTGCCGAAGGTCGTCTGTCGCTGGCGCTCGGCAGTGGCCTGCCGTTGCGGCTGGCGCAGATGAACATCCCGTTCGAGAACGCTCCGGCACGGGTCAGTGAGTCCATCGACCAGATCCGCACCCTGTGGCGCGGCGAGCGATTGGTGCTCAACGACAAGGCGCCCCCGCTGGTGCCGATGTTCCCGCCTCCGCGGCGTATCCCCATCTACATCGCGGCGTACACCAAGGCCTACCTCGAACTGGCCGGAGAGAAGGCAGACGGCTACCTGGCGCGCCCCATGGAGTCCATCCCGGCGTTCGCGCTGATGCGTGACCGCGTGCTCGATTCCGCGCAGCGCCATGGACGCGATGCATCGGCCATCGACTTTCGTGGCTACCTGCTGAGCTACATCAGCGATTCGCGGCGCGACGCCCTCAACCGGGCCAAGCGCGAGCCCTTCGTCATCTACATGATCTCCATCCTCTCCGACACATCCATGTCACGGGCGGGGTTCCCCCGGGAGTTGCGCGACGAGGTCAATGGGCTGTGGCGCGCCGAGGACTATCACCGCGCGGCCGAGGCCATCCCTGACGAGCTGCTCGAGGCATTTGTGCTTGTTGGAACAAGGCAGGACGTCGCCGCACGCGCGCACGAATACCACCGCGCCGGCATGACTGTTCCGCTTCTTCAGCCGGTCGTTCAGAATGAGGACCAGGTCCTGGCAACGATGGATGCCTGCGTCCTCTACAGCTCGCAGCCGGTCGAACAGTCGTCGGTGCCGGCGAACGCCGACGCCGTCGCAGTGCGCAGCGGCGGTGCGCATCAGGGTCCGCGCCTGCGTGAGCGGGTGCAGGGCCTCTACGAGATCACCCGTCCGTTCAGCTTCACCGCCTCGCTGGCACCCGTCGCGCTCGGTGGCGCGTTTGCCTGGACGAAGGGATCGGTGGACGTCGCGCCGTTCGCGGCCGCGCTGGTTGCCGGTGTCGCCGTGCACGCCGGCACCAACATCATCAATGAGATCTACGACGTCCGTCACGGCATCGACTCGATCACCTCGCCGCGAGCCAGCCACGCGATCGTGAAGGGGCGTGTCACCGAGAGACAGGCCTTCATCCTTGCCGCGGCGTGCTTCGCCGTCACCATCCTGCTGGGCATCTACCTCATCTCTGTGCGTGGGCCATGGATGTTGGCGCTGGGCGCATTGGGGGTGATCGGCGGCTACTTCTACACGGCACCTCCCTTTCAGTACAAATACCGAGCGATGGGCGTGCCGTTGGTCTTCCTGCAGATGGGTGTGTTGATGACCGTGGGGGGGTACTTCGCCGCCAGCGGGCACGTCGATTGGCGCGTGGTGCTTCTCTCCGCACCCGCCGGTTTGCTGGTGGCGGCGATCCTGCACGGCAACGAATGGCGAGACATCAGCGAGGACGTCCGACTGGGGTTCACCACGCTCTCAGCTGAGGTGGGCAAGCGAGCCGCTTACGGGACATACGTCGGGTTGGTCCTCGGTGCCTACCTGGTGCTGGCACTGGCCGTCATCGTCGGCGTTGCTCCGAAGCTGACACTGCTCGCGATGTTCAGCCTGCCAGCGGCGTGGTGGCTGCTGCGCGCCGCGGAGCGCGGCTACTCAGGCAGCACCGGCGACATCAATACCATCGACCTGATGACTGCGCGGGTGCACACCGTCTTCAGCAGCCTGTTCCTCTGCGGCATCGCATTCAGCATGTTGGTGAAATGAGCGAGGAGCAGGTCACCCGCATCGCTGGTCGTGACGTGCTCATCGGCCTGGCGGGCGCCGGCGTGATCTGGACAGCGGCCTTCAGGGGAAAGAGTCGTTTCTGGCCCAAGATGGCGGCCGGCATCGGGTCGCTCGGCGCCTACGCACTCTACGCCAACCCCGACCTGCGCAAGGCCCGCATGCGCCCCACCGATGTGGCTCGGGGCATCGCTTCGGCGGGCGCCCTGTACGGCATCTTCCAGGCCGGCGATCGGTTCGCACGAAAGGTGATGCCCAATGGTGGCGCCGAGATCGACGACATCTATCGCAAGCGCGGGCTGGCGCCGGACCGATTCATCGCCGCCACTCTTGTGTTGCTCATCGCACCGGGGGAGGAGCTGTTCTGGCGAGGCCTGGTCAACCGCTACCTCGCCCAGCGGCTGGGACCGGTGGCCGGGAACGCAGCCGGGGCGACGATCTACGGCGCGATCCACCTCGTCTCCGGCAACCTGACCCTCACCGGTGCTGCAGGGGTTGCCGGCGCGTTCTGGAGCCTCGAGCAGCTCGCACAGGGCCGCATGGCTCCCCTCATCGTTAGTCACATCGCCTGGGACGTCTGGATCTTCCTGGTGCGCCCGACCGCCTGATTGCGTCGTGCCGCTCACACAGGGATGAAGTGAGCGCCGAGTGTCACAGCGAGCGTCCGATGTGCGGGCGAGCTGCCCACCAGGCTCGAACGCGATGGGTCGATGTCGTGCAGCCGGGCGAATGCCAGGGGCAGCCCGGGAAGTGGTGGGCGACACCAGCAGACCGGTGGACCGGCCGGGTGCGGACACAGCGCGCCGTAGACCGGCCCGGAGACATCGGCAGCAACACGCGCGACACGTTCAGCAAGCGCATCAGTGCCGCCATCGGGCTTCCAATCGAAGACCAGGTGCGGAGCCGCCGGGTCGGCCTTTGCGAGCGCACGCTGCCATCCGGGCTGCGTCAACGCGGTGGCCGCCATGAAGACACCGCCGCGCGATCGCCGCGGTGCAGGGGTGCGTACGAACGGCACACGCTCTGTTGCAGCAAACCCCTCATCCAACGACGGTGGTTCGAGCTCGCGGAGAGCACGCATCTGGGACGTCGGCGACAGCATCGCCGGCTCGCGCGGGGCAAGGACTCGCAGCTCCTCGGGCGTCGGAAGCAAGTCGAAACGCTCGAGGATGCGCTCGACCACGTTGACCTGCGCCTGCGCGAGCGTGATGTCGAGCCAGACGCATCGAGTCGCGATCCGATGTTTACTCGCCGCATCGATCACACGGCTCCGCACAGCCCTGGTGAGCCATGTGTTGTCGAGGACGACCCGCCGAGCGCCGGACTCGAGCTCCCTGTCGAGCGCGTCCGCGATGCCACGGAGTGACCCGCCACGCTCGTCGCGGTTGAGACGCCGGTAGCCACGTGCGACATAGTCCGCGGCCAGCCGGCTCTTCCCCGCGCCGGGAACGCCCATGACGAGAACAACGTCCGCGTGCTCCTGCGGAGACGCTCGCACGACCTGCACCCGACGAGAGGGGCCGAACGCGCGAGCAAGAGCTGCTCGGTCGTCGGCACCAAGACGGAGACGCGCAGCGCGGACGGCTGATCGCACTGATTGTGGGCGACGCGCGCCGGGTATCGGGATCACAACGGGCGAGACGTCGAGAAGCCACGCGAGAGCGATCTCGGTGGGAGTGGCATCGTGGGCGCGAGCAACGTCCGCCAACACCTGGTGCCGCGCCAGCGCAGGCACCCGGCTTGGCCCGCCAAGCGGAGAGTGGGCGATCACGGCGATTCCGTTCTTCGCGCACCGCTCGACGAGACCGCCTCGGATGGCGGTGTCGTTGTTGGGGCTCAGGGCCACCTGGACGGCGGCGATGGGGGCGAGCGCGAGCGCCTCGTCGAGCTGGCTGCGACTGACATTGGCGAGCCCCACACGGGCAACCAGGCCGTCGTCGACGAGCGTGGCCAGGGCGCGCACCGACGTTCGCCACGGCGTCCGCGGATCGGGGGCATGGATGAGATAGAGGTCGATCGGCATGCCGTCCAGCGCAGCCAGGCTCGCTTCGCAATCCCCACGAATCGACTTCGCGCGACCGTCCGGGATCCATCCGCCGACGCTGCGCGTCATGCCTCCCTTGGTGACGATCCGCGCCGTCCGCTTCATCCCGGAGTGTCGAAGGCCGCGTGCAAGGAGGCACTCGTTGTGTCCCATCTCGTCTGGGCCTCGGCCATATGCGCGCGCCGTGTCGAACACGATCACGCCGGCCTTGAGGGCGGCCGCGATGGTTTCGAGAGCCACCTCCTCGTCGCGGTTTTCGTCCGTCGACAGGCGCATGCAACCGAGACCGATGCGCAGCTCCGTCTCGTCAAGCCATCCAGGGGGCACGACGCACAGGCTACGTCTCCGGGCGCGACCAGCCAACGATGGCGACGTCGGGGAGACAGGACTCGAACCTGCGACCCCTGGTCCCCCAGACCAGTACTCTAACCACCTGAGCTACTCCCCGAAGAGCGGGCACTGGGTGCCCGGGCGCGCGCGGTAACTGTAGCGCCCCGCCATCCGCGGGGGCCGGCCGGCGCTCAGTCGGCCCTTGGAGCCGGATCGAAACCGCGGAGCTCATCGCCTGCGCCACGGGTCATCAGGTCGGTCAGCGCCGCCGCCACGCTCTTGCCCGTGAAGAGGATCGAGTGAACCTCCTGGACGATCGGCATCTCCACGCCATACCGGTCGGCGAGGAGCAGCGCCGCCCGCGTTGCATTGACCCCCTCAACCACCATCTGGCTGGCAGCGATCGCCTGCTGTGGCGGAGTGCCGTGACCAATTTCCTCCCCCAGCCCTCGATTGCGTGAATGCGGGCTCATGCACGTCACCACACAATCGCCGAGGCCGGCTAGCCCGGCAAACGTCAGGGCCCGCGCTCCTGCGCGGATGCCCAGGCGAGCCATCTCTGCGATACCGCGCGTGATCAACGCGGCCTTGCCATTGTCGCCCGCCCCGATCCCATCGCACACGCCGGCGGCGAGGGCAACGACGTTCTTCAGCGCGCCGGCGAACTCGACGCCGATCACGTCGTCGCTGCTGTAGAAGCGCAGCGGTCCACCGTTACAGCCATCACGCACCGTCTGCGCAACACCGGCGTCGCGGGTTGCGACGACGGTGGCCGCAGGGAGTCCGCGAGCAATCTCGATGGCGATGTTGGGCCCGCTCAGCGCTGCGATGGATGTGCCGGGCGCCATCACGTCGGTCAGCACCGCGGTCATGGTCAGCCCCGTCTCCACCTCAAACCCTTTGGCGGCGCTCACCACGATGAGATCGGCCGCCCAGGGTGCGACAGCGGTGGCCATCGCGCGCATGCCATGGCTTGGCACCGCGAGGATGGCCAGCTCAGCGCCTGAGAGACACGCATCGATCTGGTCGTCGACGTGCACGTCGGCGTGCAACTCCACACCGTCGAGGGCCCAGGGATGGTGCCGGGTGGTCCGCAGGGTCGCCGCGACAACGGGGTCGCGGGCCCATAGCCGGACATGGCTTCCCGCCGACGTCAGGCTCTGGGCCAGGGCGGTTCCCCACGATCCCGCACCGATGACGGCTACCTCCATCAGCGGTCGCGCTCGGCCCGCGCCCTCGCCACGATGCGCATCCGTGTGCCGGCGAAGCCGAACACAGCGCGGATGCGGTTCTCCAGGTAGCGGGCGTACGCGAAGTGCATGAGGTCGGGATCGTTGACGAACAGGACGATGGTCGGCGCCGGCGTGCTCGCCTGCGTCGCGTAGAGCAATTTCAGCTGCCGGCCCTTGTCGTGGCGCGGCGGGTGCGCGAGGAAGGCGTCGCGCAGCAGCGTGTTGAGCGCGGCGGTGGGGATGCGCACGGCACGGGCCGTGGCAACGGCGGTGGCGGTGTCAAGCACGCGGCGCACGTTGCGACCCTCCAGCGCTGACACCGTGAGCACGGGGACGCCGGGAATGAAGTCGAACGCCTCCTGCAGCGATTTCAGGAACGAAGGGTCCGCACGCCTCTCCTGGTCGACCAGGTCCCACTTGTTGGCGATGACCACCAGCCCCTTGCCGGCGTCGACCGCGTAGCCGGCCACGTGCCGATCCTGGGCGACGACACCTTCGTTGGCGTCGACGACGAGCAGGGCCACGTCGCTGCGTTCCAGTGCTCGCAACGCGCGGAGCAGGCTGTAATGCTCGACGTTGGTGTCGACGACGCCGCGACGACGGATGCCGGCGGTGTCGACCAGGCGGACGGTGCGGTCGCCATGGCTGACGATTGTGTCGACGGCGTCACGCGTTGTCCCGGGTAGTGGCGACACCAGGGCGCGCTCCTGGCCGACCAGCGCGTTCAGGAGCGACGACTTGCCGACGTTGGGCTTGCCGATGATGGCAAGACGGAGCTCGCCGGTCGCCTCCGCCACGCCGTCCTCGTCGGGGTCTGGGAGCTCGTCAACGATGCGGTCGAGCAGGTCGCCAGTATCAGTGCCGACCAACGCTGAGATCAGGGCCGGTTCACCAAGCCCCAGCCGGTAGAGCTCGTGGGCGTAGTGCGGGTTGTTCGGGCTCTCCGCCTTGTTGCCGACGAGGATCACCGGTTTGCCGCCGCTTCGCAGGATGTTGGCGACGTCTTCGTCGAGCGCGGTCACACCGGCTCGAACGTCGACCAGCTGGATGCACACGTCGGCTTCCGCGATGGCCTGGCGAGCCTGCTGCTGAGTGCCGGCGGTCAGCACCGCCAGCCCGGGGTCATCGCGGACCGACGCCGAATCGAGCCCGGCCGTGTCGACGACGGTGAAGCGGCGGCCGCCCCACTCGGTGACCCCGTACAACCGGTCGCGGGTCAGGCCGGCCAGCTCATCGACGATGGCCTGGCGTTGGCCGGTGAAGCGATTGAACAGCGTCGACTTGCCGACGTTGGGGCGACCGACGATGGCCACGATCCCCGACGGCGGACCGAGATCGCCGTCATGGCTGCGGCGCCGCCGCCGCGGTCTCCCACTCGTCGCCGCGACGCGAGTCACGCGGGGGGTCCGTCACCCGGCGTGACCACCAGAGGCAACTGGTCGAACGGTCCATCCTCCTCGGTGAGGGTGAACCCGTTGAGGTCACCGGCGCCCGCGGCGGTGGTGTTGACGATCACGTACACGTAGTCCAACCAGGCATGGTCGGTGTCGAACTGCGACGGTCGCGCGGGATGGTCGGGGTGGCTGTGCCAGAAGCCAACGATGTCGAGGCGGCGCGCGCGGGCGTCCCTGTCGGCGCTCACGATGTCGTCGGGGTCGAGCAGGTAGCGGTCGCGAGACCGGTCGGTGTTGAGGTTCGTGCCCGAGGTGGCATCAACGACCTCGACGCGCTGTCCCGCGAAGCGCCCGAGCAGCACACCGCACCCTTCGTCCGGATAGGCGGCAGCGGCGAGGTCGCTGATGCGCACGTGGGCACTGACAGCCAGGTCGATGTCGCCCGACCTCATCGCTCGCGTCTCCCATACAGGCCACTGCTCAGGTATCGACCGCCGCCGTCGGCCAGCACTGTGACGATGACGCCACGCTCGATGCGCCGCGCCATCTCCCGAACACCCCACAGCGCGGCCCCGCTCGAATGCCCCACGAGGATGCCCTCGCTCTCCGCGAGCAGCCGGGCCAGATCGTACGACGGCTCCGTCGGTGCCCAGAGATTCTCGTCAGCGACGTCGGGGTCGTAGATCCCCGGAACGATCGCCGTCGGCAGGTGCTTCATGCCTTCGAGGCCGTGCCAGGGATCCTCCGGCTGCACGGAGATGCACACCACGCCGGGACTCTCGTGGCGCAGCCGCCGCGACACTCCGACGAACGTCCCGCAGGTGCCGAGCCCGGCGACGAAGTGGGTCACCTCGCCGTTGGTCTGTCGCCAGATCTCCGCGCCGGTCCCGTCGTAGTGCGACTTCCAGTTGCCGGGGTTGTTGTACTGATCGGGCATGAAATATGCCTCGGGTTCGGCCTCGTACATGGCGCGGGCGACATGGATGGCGCCGTCGCTGCCCTCCTGGGCGTCGCTGTACACGATCTCCGCGCCGAATGCGGCGATGGTCGTCTTGCGCTCGTCGCTGACATTGGTGGGCATGACCAGCCGGACCCGGTAACCGAGCGCGGCGCCGATCATCGCGTACGCGATCCCTGTGTTACCGCTGGTGCTGTCGAGGATGGTGCGTTCGCGGGTCAACGCCCCCGACGCCTCCCCGTCACGGATCATGCGTAACGCCGGCCGATCCTTCACCGAGCCGCCCGCGTTCACGAACTCCGCCTTGCCGAACACGGCGACGTCAGGGCACTCGCGCTCAAAGAGATGGATGCGTAGCAACGGCGTGTTGCCGATACCGCTGAGGATGGCAGCGTCCCGCGTTGCCGGGACCTCGCGCACCGGTGCCGCCGGACGCGATGTCTCGGTCATGGCTGCCATTATCGGGCGCGGCAGCGAGCGAGGCGCCGCAATCGCTGTTACTCGGCCGCGCGTCCCGCACCGAAGCGGAAGCCCGCGGTGCCGCGGCGGGTGTCCTCGATGACGGCGATCACGCCGCTCGGGCGAAGGTGAATGACACCCTCCTCGCCGGGCAGCTCGACGAAATCAGGACTGTCGGCGGTGATCTGGATGGCAGCCACCGTCTCGGCGACCGACAACTTCACCACGATGTCAGAGCCGCTGGCGAGTCGGAGCACGGCCATGGATGCCTCCCGGTGATGAATGGGGTGAGCCCCGGATCATGGTACCCGCGGCGGAGTGGTCAGCCGGCCGCGTCCAGCGCGGCGAAGAGCTCGGCTCGGAGCGTCGGCTCGTCCTCGATGCCGATGCTGAAGCGCAGCAGCCCGTCCGAGATGCCCAGTGCCGCCAGCGCCTCAGCCCGGAGGTGGCGGTGCGACGTCGATGCCGGGTGGCTGACGGTGGTGCTCACATCGCCGAGGCTCGGCGCCAGCCGGATGCCGTCCAGCGCCCGGACCACACGTCCTGCCGCCGGCCGGCCGCCGCGGACGTCGATCGACAGCATCGGTCCGCCTCCCCGAGGCAGGAGACGATGCGCCAGGGCCGCGTCGTCACCCCCCCGGATACCGGGGTGATGCACAGCCGCAACCGCGGGATGCGCCGCCAGCGCGCGCGCGAGCGACGCCGCGGTTACCGTACCGCGTTCCACCCGCAGGGGGGCGGTGCGCAGCCCGCGAAGCGTCAGCCAGGCGTCGAACGGTGCGAGCACGGCGCCGAGGCTGCGGCTGTGCGCGTCGAGCCAGTCGCCGATCTCGCAGTCCACCGAGGCCAGCGCCACACCACCGAGCACGTCGCTGTGGCCGGAGAGGTGTTTGGTCAGGCTGTGCATCACCGCGTCTGCGCCGAACGCCAGCGGCTGGAAGAGGAACGGCGTGGCCAGGGTGCTGTCCACCAGGCACAGGGCGCCCGCAGAATGCGCTGCCGCCGCGACGGCGGGGATGTCGACCACGCCGAGCAGCGGGTTGGTGACAACCTCAGCCACAACCAGCGCAACATCGCGGCCCATCACGGTACCCACCAGTGCACCGACGTCGCACGACGCCGGCGGCGGGGGCAGGTCGACGATCGTGGTGACCACTCCCAGCCCCGCCAGCGGACCGAGCAGCAGAGCCTCCAGCCCCCCGTAGCAGGGACGCACCAGCACAACGCGGCGCCGGCCGCTCATCGTCGCCGCGCTCACCAGCAGCGCCAGCGCCGCCTGACCGCTCGCCGTGGCCCGCGCGATCGGGGCGGAGCCGGCAGCCGGCGTCTCGAGAACCCCAAGCACGCCCTCGAGCATCCCCACCGTCTCGTTGCCATGGCGGCGGTAGACGCGCGGGTCCGCCTCCATTGCCGCGTCGAGCGCGTCGAGGTCCGGGTACGCGCGCACCGACGCCAGTGACGGCGCCGCAACCAGCTCCTCCCCCGCATCCCCGCCGATATCCAGCCCCCCGGCGCGGATCGCCGCCAGCCGGATGTCGGCGCCGTCGCTCACGCCTGCGAAGAGGGAGCGCCGTTCTCGGCGAGCAGCCGGAACGCCGAGCGACCTGCGTACTGCGCTGACGAACCCAGCTCCGCTTCGATTCGCAGCAGCCTGTTGTACTTGGCCACGCGCTCGGACCGCGACGGCGCACCCGCCTTGATCTGGCCGGCATTGACCGCAACGGCAAGGTCGGCGATGGTGGTGTCCTCCGTCTCGCCGCTACGATGGCTGATCACCGTGGCGTACCCGTGCGACGCCGCCAGCGAGATGGCGTCCAGGGTCTCGCTCAGCGTCCCGATCTGGTTAACCTTGACGAGCAGCGCATTGGCCGCGCCACGCGAGAACCCCTCGCGCAACCGCGCAACGTTGGTGACGAAGACATCATCGCCAACCAGTTGCGCAGAACCGCCCAGCCGCGAGGTCAACGCCGCCCAGCCATCCCAGTCGTCCTCCCCCATCCCGTCCTCGATGGACACGATCGGGTACTGCGCAACCCAGGAAACCCACAGCTCAACCAGCTCCTCAGACGAGAGCACACGCCCCTCGCCACGGAGGTTGTAGCGGCCGTCCTCGGACAGCTCCGACACGGCAGGGTCGAGCGCCAGCGCAACGTCGACCCCCGGGCGGTACCCGGCGCGCGAGATCGCCTCGAGCAGCAGCTCCACCGCCTCCTCGTTGTGCCGCAAGCGCGGTGCGAACCCGCCCTCGTCGCCCTGCCCGGTGTCAAACCCGCGCTCCCGCAGCACCGAGCGCAATGCCTGGAAGCACTCGCTCCCCGCGCGCAGAGCGTCAGCGAACGTCGGCAGCCCCAACGGCGCCAGCATGAACTCCTGGAAGTCGACACTGGTCTGCGCGTGCGCGCCACCGTTGAGCACGTTGAGCAACGGCACCGGCAACACCTGCGCGCCAACCCCACCCAGGTAGCGGTACAGCGGCAGCCCGCAAGCCTCAGCCGCAGCCCGAGCGCACGCCAGGCTGACCCCCAAAACCGCGTTGGCCCCGAGGTGGCTCTTGTTCGGCGTGCCGTCCAACGCGATCAGCGCGTCGTCGAGCCCACGCTGGTCGAGCGCGTCCATGCCAAGAACCTCCGGCCCGATGACATCGACGACATTGCTGACCGCGGCGTGCACGCCCTTGCCGCCGAACCGTGCCGGGTCGCCGTCGCGCAGCTCGACAGCCTCATGCGCGCCGGTGCTCGCCCCGCTCGGCACCATCGCCGTGCCGGCGGCCCCGCTCGACAGCCGCACTGTCACCGACACGGTGGGATTGCCCCGCGAATCGAGCACCTCGAGGGCGTCGACCTCTTCGATGAACGTCACGTCGCCGACCCCGCCGGGGCGCGCGCCGGCCTGACGACGAGGCTCCGCCCCAGCTTGTCGTGCCACCCCTGCTTGCGCCGGTTCCAGGCAACAGAGATCAACGCGACGAATGCGACGATCCCGGCGACGTTGCCAGCGGCGGGGATGAAGCCCACAAGCCCCGGCCCCCAGAACACGATGGCACGGAGGAACGCGCGATCAGCCGGCAGCCGGCCGCCATCCTCCTCGCGCACCACGAACGTGCCTGCGGCCTGCTGTCCCAGGGTGCGGCCCCGCCAGGCGACCATTCCGCCGAAGTACAGGGCGCTGACCACGGCCCCGAGGATTCCAAGCACGAGGTACCGGTTGGTCAGGTCAGACGGGAACGGCGGCAGCGCTTGTCCGCTTTTGACGGGGTGGTCGCCGATGAACTGCGCCGTGGGGGCGAACAGCAGCGGGATGGTCACGGGCAGCTCGATGATGGTGAGCAGCAGGGTGTCGATCAGGTAGCCGAGGAAGCGCCACCAGAAACCGGCATACACCAACCCCGGTGCGGGTCCCACCGCGTCCCACGCGACGCCCACCGGCGCAGCGGCCGGGTACGCCGGTGGCCCGCCCGACAGCGAGGGATTCGACGGCGGCGGAGTCGACGGGTCGGGCGGCGAGGTCGTGCTCATGCCATCTCCTTGGCGATCTCGTCCCACAGGCGGGCCAGCACGCGCACTCCCAAGGCGTAGTGGTCGAGGTCGAACTTTTCGTTGGGCGCATGGATCTGGTCGTCGGGGAGTCCGACGCCCACCAGCACCGACTGGATGCCGAGCACCCGCTGGAACACCTCGACCGGCGGGATCGATCCCCCCTCGCGGATGATCACCGGCTCCTTGCCGAACACCGCGTCCATGGCCCGCGACGCCGCCCGCACCGCCGGGTGGTCCACCGGCGTGAGAACCGGGTTGCCCCCCTCGCGCACCGTCACCTCGCACGTCACGCCGCGTGGCGTCGCTGCGCGCAACGCCTCCGCCACCGCCGATGCGATCACCGCCGGCTTCTGCGCCGGCACCAGGCGGCAGCTGATCTTGGCGGCCGCCTGGGCGGGGATGATCGTCTTGACCCCGGGCCCCTGGTACCCGCCCCAGATGCCGTTGATCTCCAGGGTGGGGCGCACCCAGCGGCGCTCGAGCACGCTCCAGCCCTCCTCGCCGACCGTCTCCGTGATCCCACCCGCCTCGGCCCGGAACGTCGCCTCGGAGAATGGCAGCGACCGGTACCCCTCGCGCTCCTGCTCGGTGGGCTCGACGACGTCGTCGTAGAAGCCCGGCACCAGGACGCGCCCGCTGACCGGGTCCTTGAGCGACGCCAGCATCCGCGCCAGCGCCTCGACCGGGTTCTGCACCGCGCCGCCGAAGACGCCGGAGTGGAGGTCGAGCGACGGCCCGCGCACCACCACCTCCACCCCGCTCAGCCCGCGCAGTCCCACCGTCAGCGACGGCACTCCGCGCGCGAAGATCCCGGTGTCGGAGATCACCGCGACGTCGGCAGCGAGCCGGTCACGCATCGTCTCCACGAGCGGCTCGAAGTGCTCCGAGCCGATCTCCTCTTCACCCTCGACGAGCAGGCGTAGGTTGACGGGAAGCTCCCCGCGGGTGCGCAGGTGCGCCTCCACCGCCTTGAGATGCATGTACACCTGGCCCTTGTCGTCGACGGCCCCGCGCGCGAAGAGCTTGCCGTCGCGCACCTCGGGCTCGAACGGAGGCGACACCCACTCGCCGATCGGATCCACCGGCTGCACGTCATGGTGCCCGTACACAAGCACCGTGGGCAGTGACGCGTCGACGATCCGCTCGGCATACACCGCGGGGTGGCCGTCGGTTTCCACCACCTCCACGGAGCCGAACCCCACCTCGCGCGCCGCCGCGGCGATGTGCTCGGCGTTGCGACGGACGTCGTCGGCGTGTTCCGGGTCGGCCGAGATGCTGGGGATGCGCAGCAGCTCGATGAGCTCGTCGACGAAGCGCGGCTGGTTGGCGGTGCAATAGTCGTCGAGGTCGTGGGCCATCGACCGGCAGCGTAGCCGGGAGGGAGGCGACGTCGCTCAGCAGGCCCCACATGCGTGCGCTGGGGCCAATTCCGGTGTACCGTCGGGCCAGCGAGATCTCTCCACTCCACTCCACGTCCTCCAGGAGATCCCCATGGCTCTGCATGTCACCCCGTCCGTGGACCCCATCGAGGGCACCCGCGAGGCAATCATCGAGCTCGTCGGCACGCCGACGGACATATTCCGCACCCCCGCGGACATCGTCGACACCCCGGCCATCCTCTCCCTACAACTGCTGGCGATCGACAACTTCGTCGAGATGATCCGGCTGCGCAGCGAGATCGCGGAGAAGGACCGGCGCATCGTCACCCTCACCGTCGGGCTGCGCACCTGGCGCGAGCGCACCGGCATCGAGCAGGCCAGCCGCCGTCGTGACGCCGTCGAGGCGCGCGAACGCGAGCGCGAGGTCGTCAGCCTGCTCCACCAACAGATGCAGGTGGCCGACACGGCCACCGCCGAGCTGGAACGGATCGGCTCCCTCTCCTGGTGGCGCCGCCTCGTCGGCTGATCGGACGGCAGACTCCAGCGAGGGGCTGCCGATCCCCGTACCATCGCTTCGTGACAGAGGGGCCGACCCAGCCACGCCAACCTGCCGGTGACGCGCGCGGCTGGGCGAGCCGGTCGGAGCGCGTCGACCTCGGGCAGACGATCACGCGCCTCCGCCGCGCCCTGCGTCGCGCCGTCTCGCGTCGGATGGACGTCGTGCTGCCGACCCACGCCGAGGTCGAGCTGGTCCAGGTGGTGTTCGCGTCACCGGGAATCCGCGTCAACGACGCGGCGACGCAGCTGGGGGTGGCCGGCAACACGGTGAGCACGCTGGTCAGCCGGCTGGTCAGTGCCGGCATCCTCGAGCGCACTGCCGACCCCAGCGACGGTCGCGGCAGCTGCCTCACGCTCTCCCCCACCGGCCACGACCGCGTCGCCGGGTGGCGGACGCACCGGGCCGCGATCATCGAGGAGGCCATGTCGAAGCTCGATGTCGCCGACGGTGCCGCCATCGAGGCGGCGCTTCCCGCCCTATGGCGGCTCAGCCACGTCCTCGAGACGCTCGACGACAGTGAGGACTCCACCGCGTAGAGTGCGCTGACGCCGATGGCAAGTGCAGCGCCTGCCCACACCGAGCGACCCTCGCCACGCGGCAGAGTCGCCGGGCTCGGACCGCTCCTCTGCTGGGCGGTGGTGTTCGCCGACCTCGGCACCTCGGTCTACTACACGCCGGGCATCCTGTTCAGCCAGTTCGGCGCCCACGCCGCGCTCTTCGTCGGGCTGACGTTGATCGTCTTCGTGCTGCTGACGATCAAGTACGCCGAGGTGACCATCCGCTATCCGGAGGGGGGCGGCGTCGTCACCGTCGGCACTCATGCCGTCAGCGGCTGGGTCGGCCTGGTCGGCGGCCTTTTCATCCTCGTCGACTACTTCCTCACCTCCGCGCTCAGCGCGGTGTCGGGCGTGACCTACCTGGGCAGCGTGGCCCCACCTGTGGTCGGCATCGTGGTTGTGTGCACCGTCGCCGCACTCGTCTTCATCGCCGCGCTCAACCTGATGGGCATCAGCGCCGACGCCAAGGTCACCGCGATGATCGCCAGTGCGGCGCTGCTGAGTCAGCTCGCCGTGATCGCAGCCACGATCGCCCACGCCGGCATCGGTGCCGCGCTGGGGGCAGTGCCGAAGATCTTCTCCAGCCATCTCACCGGGGTGGGATTGCTCACCGGGTACGCGGGAGCGTTCCTGGCCTTCAGCGGCCTCGAGAGCATCTCGCAGTTGTCGCCGGCGATGGCCACGCCGCGCCACAAGGTTGCGCCGCGGACGATGGTGCTGGTGATCGTCACCGTCGCCATCACCAGCCCTCTGCTGACGCTGTGGTCGACGACGCTGCTCACCGGTGCCAAGGATCCCAACCAATTCATCTCGCTGCTGGCCGGCTATGCCGCCGGGCCCGGGCTGCAGACCGAGGTTGCGCTGACCGCAGCCCTGCTGCTGATCTTCGCGGCCAACACCGCGACGATCGGCTGTTACCACGTCTTCCTCGCTCTCTCACGGATGCGCTTCCTCCCGGAGTTCCTGCAGAAACGCAACCGGCTGCGCGACACGCCGCACTGGGCAATCCTCGTGGCGACCGCGATTCCCGTCGCCGTCGTCCTCGCCACGCGTGGCAGCACCACTGTGCTCGGCGATCTCTATGCGTTCGGCCTGCTGGGCGCCTTCAGCGTGACCTGCATCTCCCTGGACATCGTGCGCTGGCGCGAGCGTCGCCACCACGGCCGCCCGGTCGGGTCCGGCATGGCCGACGTCCGCCTGCACACGAGCACGCCGAAGTTCGTCATCGGCGTGATCACGTCCGTCCTCGTCGTCACCGCGTGGACCACCAACTTGTTCGCCAAGCCGCTGGCCACCCTCTTCGGCGTCAGCCTCACTCTGCTCGGATTGGCGATCGTCGCCGCCACACAGTGGCGCCGCCGCCAGCGTGGCCGATCCGGCTGGGTCCCGCACGCGGAGAAGATCGAGCGGCTGCGGGTTGCGGCCGACCCGCAGGGAAGGTCGCCGATCATCGTGCTCCTGCATGGATCGACCGACGATGTCACAGCGCTCGTCGACGTCGCGGCACAGGTTGCGGACGGCGCGACCGTGATCTTTCTGTACGTCGGCAGCAGCGAGCATGCACGCGGCATCAGGCAGTTGCGCGAGATCGTCGATCCCTACCTTGTTGACCAGGGGGCGCAAACAGATTTCCGCGACGTGCAGGCGCGATGCGGCCGTCGCGTCCGCCATCGCCTCGTGTACGCCGCGGGGGACCGCGACTGGGACGCCGCAGCGATCCACGCCCTGCGGCATTTTGACGACGCCCGCGTCGTCCTTCTCGGCCACGACGCGCATGACATCGGGGCACCCGCCACACAGACGGAGCGCCACAGCGATGCAACGGGCGTGTCCGTCGTCCTCTGGTCCATGGCGGGAGCGGGTGGTCGTGACCCAGCGTGACGGACACTGTTCTCAGCCCGAAGGGCGCGGCCCCCGCCCAGCCTCGGTTGACCCACCCCTTCCGAGCAGCGCATCGAGCGCGGGCACGCTGAGGTCGGCCTTGGCCAGGAACCCTGCCGCGCCGCAGCCGGTGATCCGCACCCCATAGTCGGCCGCGTCCCTGCTGGAGATGAGCACGACCCGGGGCGCGTCCGCCTCTGCCGTCATGACGCGACACAGGTCACACCCATCGCCGTCGGGCAGCTGGACGTCGAGGAGCACGATGTCGGGGCGGAGCCTCCGAACGGCCGCCTCGCACGATGCCCCGTCGGAGGCTTCGCCGACAACCAGGAACGCGCCGTGCTGCAGGAGTCGTCGCGCCACGGACCGAAACCCGGCGTGATCGTCCACGATGAGCACTCTGGCGACCACGCAGCAGATGCTCGCATGCGCGCCGCTGCCAGGCCATCGGGGCGAACCCTGAGAGCGTATTTCAGGGCCTGCCCTGATGACAGCGCCGCCATCCACAGGTTCCCATGCGGGCATGCCGTCCGTCATTGCTCGCTCGACGCGCCAGCGCGGTACGGCAACGCGGAGAAGGCCCTCAACGGGAGGAAGCAGGTGACCCGTCGCTGGATCGCATGGTCAACGGCTGCGGCGCTGCTGTCCGCAGCGTTGCTGGCGTGTGGGAGCTCCTCCACCGGCGGCGGTGGCGCGCCAACCACCTCGCAGTCCGCTGTGGCAACGCCGACGGGCACGGCGCAGGCCACGAGCCCAGCGGCGCAGTCGGGCACCCTCGATGTCTGCGCGCTGGCGACGCAGTCAGACGTCGATGCCGCCGCAGGTGTGTCACTCGGGCCGGCGGCCGCGCAGCCGGCGCCGAACCCGGGGTCGAGCAAGTGCAGTTGGCAGGGATCGGGCGCTCCTGTCGGCCTGTTCGAGCCGGGGATCACCATTGCGGTCGTCCCGCTCCCCGCTGGGGCGCCAGTATCGAGCCTCCCCTTCTTCAATGGCCAGATCGCCGGCGCCAAGCGGATCACAGGTCTCGGCGACGTTGCCGCCTCTCTCTCACCCGGGCAGTTGGGGCCGTCGTCAGTCGAGATCTTCGTCGCCACACACGGCGGCGTGCTCACGCTGACGCTCGCGACCGCCGCCCCGCACACAGCCGACCCGGTGCAATCGATGATCACTCTCGCCCGGGCAGTGGTCGGACGGTATCCGTGATCGAGACACCCCGCGCGCTCGCCCGATGCGGGAAGCCAGTTGGAGCAGGCGCGCTTGACTCGTCGAGTGCGATCGATCCTGAGCGCCACGCCCGCGGCGGAGTCAGGAGTCGTTGGTCCGGGCACCTGCTCGTCATCGGCGCCGCCCTGGTGTGTCTCAACGCGTGTGGGTCGTCATCGACTGGCTCAGGGTTGAGCAGTCCATCCGGTGGGGCTGGAAACCAGACGGCCGCGCCGCCGGCCTGCTCCGTGATCAAACAGAGCGAGGCCGCCGCGCTGGTTGGTTCAAGCGTGACCCAGCAGGACTCCGGCCACATCTGCCTCTGGTCGGGCGCCAGCGGAGGCTCCCTCAACGTCGAGGTCTTTGCCCCAGGCATCGACCCGAAGGTAACGGTTCGCAGTGGTCAGGCTTGCAATTTTGGAGCCCCGAGTTCCGTCAGCGTCGGAGACGTGGCCGTCTATTGCGGCGCGCCGCCGGCTACCGGTTCTGGTATCACCTTCGCCAAAGGTGGGCTGCTTGTGCAGCTTGCATGCAATCCCGGTTCGTCCAGTACCGCGCCTTGCGACAAGAATAGCTTCGTCGCTGCAGCCCAGACCGCCGCGGGCCGCCTCTGAACCTCGCGGGACACCGCAGCTTCCTGGCCGGCCAGGATCATTGGTCGTCAGTCGCAGAGCCCTAGGCAGACCAGTGCTGTTGATGACAGGATGACGCCGTCATGGACAGGCGTGCGGCAACCTCCAGAGCGGTGCTCCGTCGCAGATCCGTCGGGGTCGTCACTGCACTGACCACCCCGGGCCGTGTTCCCTCCTGGTGGTTGCCTGTGCTCATCGCGGCCGCCGGGCTGCTCGTCGCCGGCGGCGCGGCGTCCGCCTGGGCCACGTGCCCGTGCGCCAAGCTTCCGCCCGACGGCGAGGCCGCGCGGCTGGTGACCGGCCTGAGCTTTGTCGGCGTTGGCCTGATCGCGATGAAGCAGCGCAGGCGGCGTCGCGTCGGACTGCTGATGGCAGCGGTCGGACTCACCTGGTTCGTGTACGACCTCGGCTGGGTGTATGAGCCGCTCACCTACACGATCGGGACGGTGGGCGCGGGGTTGTACCAGCCCATCCTCGCCCACCTCACCGTCGTGTTTCCGAGCGGGCGAACCACGTCCCGCGTTGATCGAACCGTGGTGGCCGGCGCGTACGCTCTCTACGCCATCGCCAGCCTGGGCACCCAGACGCTCTGGGATCCCCGAGACACAGGCTGTCCGTGCCCGGCCAACCTGCTGCTGCTGCATCACGACAGTCGTCTGTACGCCATCGCGGATGCGACCAGCAGCGTTCTGCTGATTGTCGTCACCGCCGCCGTGCTGGGCGTCCTGGTGTGGCACTGGCGGCGATCCGGTCTACCAGGACGCCGCGCGCTGACGCCTGTGCTCGCGTCCAGCCTGCCCATCGCCGCGTTGGTCGTGGCGACCACCATCGTGGGCGAGAATTTCCTGCCGCCGCTGGCCGCCCTGGCCCTGACGGCGCTCCCCCTGGGCTTCCTCGCCGGGCTCGTGCGCTTGCAGCTGGAACGCGCCGCTCTGGGATCACTCGTCATGGAACTCGAGGGTGACGCACCCATCGGGCGCATCCGTGACGCCCTGGCGAGGACCCTGCACGATCGCACGTTGGAGGTGGCCTATTGGATGCCAAGCGAGCAGGGTTACATCGACGCCGAGGGCCGTCCGTTCCCGCTTCCGGCCGCCCAGCCTCACCGCTCAGTGACCCTGTTGAACCATCTCGGGCAACCCGTCGCAGCGCTCATCCACGACGCCGCGGTGTATGACAACCCCGACCTCGTCGACGCAGCCGCGGCCGCCGCCCGACTGGCTATCGACAATGAACGGCTGCAAGCCGAGATCCGAGCCCAGCTGGAGCAGGTGCGCCGGTCCCGCGCGCGCATCGTCGCCACCGCAGACGCCGAGCGCCGACGGATCGAGCGTGACCTGCACGATGGAGCGCAACAACGGCTGGTCACGCTCTCGCTGCTGCTGGGCCTCGCTCGAGACCAGGCGGCGTCCACGCCACACGGCACGCTCGTGCACGCGCTCGACGAGGCAGCCGATGAGCTCCGCAGCGCCCTGGCCGAGCTGCGAGAGCTCGCACGCGGCATTCATCCCGCCGTCCTGAGCGAAGCCGGCCTGAAGCCGGCGATCGAGGCCCTTGCCGAGCGCCTCCCCGTGGCGGTTGTTGTGTCGAGCCCGGGCACGCGCTTCGACGCGGCAGTTGAGGCCGCTGCCTACTTCGTGGCGGCCGAGGCCCTCACCAACGCCGTCAAGCATGCCCAGGCGTCGATGGTTCGCGTGACGGTGACCCACTCTGCCGGCTGTCTGACAGTCGAGGTTGTGGACGACGGCGCAGGCGGAGCGGATCCCAGCCTTGGGTCGGGATTGGTGGGGCTGGCGGACCGCGTCGGAGCGCTCGCGGGGCGATTGGAGATGGTCAGCGAACGCGGCCACGGAACCCATCTGACCGCCACGATCCCCTGCCCACCGAGCCTGTCCCCCACCGCCCGACGCGTCGGCGGTGTCAGCGCCGAGGGAGCGACCGGGCCGTGAGGTTGCGCGTGGTGCTGGCGGACGACTCGCTGCTGTTCCGCGAAGGTCTTGCCCGGCTTCTCATGGAGTCCGGGGTCGAGGTGTTGGCGCAGACCGGGAACCCGGGCCAACTCCTGTCGGCGGTGCGAACCCATGAGCCGGATATGGCCGTCGTCGACATCCGGATGCCGCCCACGCATACCACCGAAGGGCTCGACGCTGCTGCCGAGATCAAAAGAGTGCAACCCGGTATCGGTGTGCTCGTGCTGTCGCAGTACCTCGAGACGTACGCAGCGATTCGCGTTCTCACAAGCGGGCCCGGTGGCTTGGGGTACCTGCTCAAGGAGCGCGTCAGTGATCTCCGTCAGTTCGCTCAAGCGGTGCATCGGGTGGCCGCAGGCGAGCTGGTGCTCGACCAGCTCGTGGTGGAACGGATGGTTGCTCGACGTCGCGCTGACGAACCCTTGGCGGCTCTCACCAGCCGAGAACGTGAGGTGTTGAGCCTGATGGCCGAGGGACGCTCGAATCGAGCCATCTGCGATCAGCTGTGGCTTGGCGCCAAGACTGTGGAGACGCATGTCCGCAGCATCTTCAGCAAGCTTGAACTTGCCTCGACCGCCGACGATCACCGACGTGTTCTGGCGGTTCTGCACTACCTCCGCTCCTGACCGCAATATCACCCCGGGTGTTGCGCTTCCCCCTCGTCTCTCGCCCGCGCTCGGCTGACAAACTACGCGCCGGCGATCACGTCATTGGTGGCGTTACGGATCGGCAGCGACAACGCCGGAGGCCCGAAGGTCACTGCTCCCGTGGCACCGGGGTTGCCGGCACGGTAGGTGGGGCTGTCGCTCTGCTGCAGGTCGAGCCTGATGGCATGACCCGGCTGGAAGATCCAGTCGTTTCCGTACAGCGGCAACCGGACCGTGCCTGATGCGGCGTCGTAGCCCAGGTCCAGTCGATACACGCCTCGACTGACCTGCAGCTGCGAGCCGTCGGGCGCCACATCCCAGACGCGGGCCGCGAGGATCGCGTCGGTCCCCGCCAGGGTGTAGGGGATGTTGACGACGCCAATTCCCACGAAGGTCCGGCGCGTGCCCAGTGGCGTGGAATACGCGGTGTAACCGCCGTAGGGTGCGGACGATGCCGCCACCGATGCCTGGCACCCCTGTCCGGGAGTGATCTGCGGCCCAACGATGGCGTCCGTAGCAGGCCCGTTGGGATCGGCTGCACCCGAGTCCGGCGCCAGGACGCCACCCTGCGCGTACCTCACGGTCAGCGTTCCGCGGGCCAGCCTTTCAGGCGATGTCGCGGTGAGCTGGTCGGCGGAGCTGCTGTCGCCGGAGGCGGTGCATAGCGTGGGCTCGCTGAATACCGTGGTCTGCTGGCGGTGGCTGCCGTGGATATTCGACTGCAGCGTCTGCCATGCCTGGTGGTTGAGGCGCTGCCACGTCGCCGGTTTGTTCTGCGCACGAGAGTGACCGACATCTGCAACGCCCACCGAGACGGGCCAGAGCGGGTCGAGACGTTTCAGGTACGTGAACATCCGGAACGACTCGATCGCCGGGAAGAGGTCGTCTGTCCAGCCCGACACGGAGTAGACGGCCACCTCCCGCTGCCCCACCTGAGCAGAAAAGCCCGGCTGGTAGTACGCCGAGTTGTACTGCGTGAAATCCGTGCGGATCTGCGCGATCACCGGGTCGTCGACGCCGGGTGAGCCGGGTGCGCCGCCGACGTCGTACGGTTCACCGGCGCTGGTCCTGGCCTGCCATGCCGCAAAGGGCGTCGGACCCTCCGGGTTGCCCTGGGCGACGTTCGGTGTCGGCGCGGTGCCCTCCTCGAAGATCCCGTTGGTGGTGCCGTGCGCGTACAGCGCCGCGACGTAGCTCTGCTTGCCCACGCCAAAGGGATTGCCTGAGCCGGTTGGTGAGCTCTGCTGCCCCTGCGCCGACTCGTACACGTCGTTCAGCGACGGGCCGCCGCCATGTCCGTTCGGAGCCAGCGAGTAGGCCAGGTCGGTCCACGGATACTTCGGCACAGCGACCTGCAACTGCAGTACCGGCAGCGACGGGTTGGTCTGATTGGGGAAGGTCCAGGTCGGTTCGGCCGCCTGCAGCCAGCTCTCACCTCCACCGTACGAGCCGCCGCTCACCGCCACCTCATTGGTGGCGATGTCGGGAAAGGCAGCCGCGGTCAGCGCTGCGAGCCACTGGCTGTCATGGATCTCCACGTCCTTGCTCTTGACACGGATGGTCCCGCTGAGCAGGCATGCGGATCCGGCGACGCCGGCGGTTGCGCACGCCGGAGGGCTGGCGAACGTTGTGCCCGGCGGCGTGTTCGGCTCGTCGGGACGAGTGGTACCGGCGTCGCGAAAACCGCGGGCGGTGTAGGTCACGACGTAGTAACCGTGCTTCGCGAACCAGTGGTTGTTCCAGTGCCATTTGTCAGCGTTATCGCCGGCGTCCGTCGTCGATTCCCACTCGTGCTTGTTGTTGCCGAAGCCGTGAAAGAGCAGGATCAGCGGGTGGGTGCCACCACCTGTCGCCGGCTTGGTGACGTCGACATCGAGCGGTGCACCATCAAAGCTGGCGATCTCGCCGGAGCAGATGCTCACGCCGCCGTACAGGGCGCAGGGCAGGGCGGCCACAGGTGACGTGTAGGGCGACGCACGGACTGTGTTCGCTCCGGGGGCGATGACGGAACCGGCGGCGAGTGCGGCCAAGATAGGTACAGCCAGGCGCGTCCTCATCGAGTTCCTCCCGCTCGCGCCCTTCCGCGCTGCTGATTGCTCTACCCAAGGACAAACGAACCGGGTACCTGAGTTCTTGCGGCGAGCCCGCCCATCACGCCGGTGGTTCTGTCAGCGCACGACCTTGATGTTGAACGCGTTTGTATTCAGCGCACCCCTGAGCCGCACCCAGAAGGCCACATACATTTCCGCCCCGCGAGCAGTGGATATGTCCCCCAGGTCGATGACGTCAGTGTGGCCGATGGACTCAAGCAGAGCTGTGACCGCGGCCTTGGCCTGCGCGTCGTTGCCCGAGACGAACACGGAGTGATCGCCGCCGCCGACGGCCTCGGGGTTGACCATCACAGCGGCGTTCATGGTGTTCAGCGCCTTGACGACCTTGAGTTCGGGGAAAGCGGCCTGGATCTGCTCAGCGAGCGAGTCGCTGTCCTTGACGAACAGCGTGGGCGGGAACCCCTGCGAGAAGTCCAAGGGGTTGGAGACGTCCATCAGCAGCTTGCCCGCGAGGTTGTCGGCGCCGGATGCCGAGAGCACATCGATCGACGCCCTGGCCGAGGTGGCGTTGACGATCATTTCAGCGCCGGCGGACGCCCCGCCGAAGGGCGCGAGGGTGACGCTTGTGTGCTCCGCTGCCCACGCTGCGTACGGCGGGTTGCCCATTCCGTCGGGCTCGGTGCGCTCCATCGTCGCGACGACGTCACGGGTGCCCACCGACACCTCGTGACCCAGCTCGGCAAGGCGTCCGGCCAGGGCGCGGCCGACCATCCCGGTCCCCAAGACGGCGATCTTCATGCTCGTCGCTCCTCGCCATGCTCGGGGCATCTCGCCATACGACAAGCCAACCTAGCAGACCGGCCACCCAGAACCTCCCGACCTGATCGGGGAGACCTGACGCGGGCACTGCTCGCCAGCAAGAGGTCCGGTGTCGGTCATCGAGAATCCTCCTGTTGGCCGTCTACCTGTTGTGACGCCAGATCCGCATCGCCGACGACGTCCCGCGCCAGATCATGCTAGCCGCGCCGTCGAGCAGTTCGAAGGTCACCGGCGCCTGCGGCTCTCCCTCGATCGCGAAAGCCACCCACCCATCCTCGATGGATTCCTCGTAGCGCCTGCCGTCGCCAAAGGTCAGGGCAACCGTCGCGACTCGTTGCGCCTCGCGGCCGAGGACAAAGCCGACGCATTCGAAGGCATTCACCACCTGTTCGTCGATTTCATAGAGGAGCTTGAGCGACCCATCCCAAGGTCCGCCATCCGACCCATCGAGCATCCCCAACCGAGCGTTCGTGAGTCGCCAATTCGCCGGCGAATCCGCGACCGCGACCGCGAACGCGATGAGGTACCGCTCGCCGCCGGTCCGGTCACGCATGGTGGCGCCGAGCAGGCAGCGGCCTACGGCGTACCGCTCCACAGCAAACCGTACGGTCTCCATGTCGATGACGCCGGAGGCGTTGTTCGGTCGATGCCTGGATTGCCTGCGCAGCAACTCCTCAGCAGCCGCCCGCGGGTTTGGCATGCCCATGCCCACAGACTAGCGCGACCTGGTCAACTGAGCCGGGTCCGTCCGGACTCACCGCGAGAGACCACGAGGTGCCGTTGGTTCTCGGGTGTGCGAGGGGTACAGTGTCCCGCGGGCAGGCTGACGAGTGGTGCATTCCCCGTGACGGAAGGACGCGCCTACGCCGCCGTCATCTGAGTGCCGCCCACTCGGCGCTATATTCGACCCATGAGCGTGCGGCGCGGCCTCGTGATCGGCGCCGTGGCGGGCGCAGCGGGCTCTACGGCGCTGAACGCGGTCGCCTACATGGACATGACAGCCCGGGCTCGACCGGCGAGCAGCACGCCAGAGGACACCGTCGAGAAGCTGGCGAGCGTCGCCCACGTACCCATCCCCGGTGACGAACACGCTCGCCGGAATCGGGTCGCCGGCCTCGGACCGCTGACCGGGCTGGCCGCCGGCATCGGCGTTGGCGCCTTGTTGGGACTTGCTCGCTCGACAGGCTGGCGACCGAGCATGGGGGTCAGCACCCTCGCGGCGACCGCCGCGCGCTGGTCGCGGGCAACGGCCCGATGACCCTGCTCGGTGTCACCGATCCGCGCACCTGGTCGGTCATCGACTGGGTCAGCGACCTCGTCCCGCACGCCGCCTACGGAGCGGTCACCGCCGCCGTCCTGCGCGAGTTGGACCGTCAGATGTGACCCTGCGCCCGGCTCGGGCGTCGGCTCCTCGGCCTGGGCTGCTCTGGCCGCGCCCAGCAAGGGCCGCCCCGCGGCACGGCGCCGCGGGGCGGGTGGCTGCTAGTTGCTGACCAACACCTGGAACACCCGGGTGCCCCAGTTGCGCTGGTTGTTGGTGGTCTGGCTGGACTTCGGCGGGATGTACTCGGTGGCGAACCAGAATGTGTGGCTGACCGTGTCGAAGAGCGAGTACGAGTAGTCGCCCCAGCGATCGGCGGGCCGGGTTGGGTTGGGGTGGTATGCACCAATGCCATCCGCGGCGATGGCGGGAGCACGGAAGTTGCTCTCGCCGAGCCCGAGCACCGCGTAGGCCGCGCTCGGGAAGTGATTCGCCCCGGTCAGGGTGAACACCATCGCGGCGCGTCCCCTGCCGTCAGCCGCCAGCGCAGGATACAGCACGTAGTTGCCGGCGCTGGCCACGTAACCCTGTTGCTGCATGACCGCGCCGCTGATCGTCGTCCCGGTGATGGTCGGTTGTACCTTGAACCAGGCCGCACCGTCACGCACGGTCGAGTCATTGCCGACGGTCAACGCGGTCTCGAGCTCGCCATAGACTGAGCCACCGATTGACTCCGTCTGCTGCATGCGGTCGTCGTTCTGCGTGATGAAACTGGCCGCGCCCTTCTGCACCGCGGGAACTGGGAAGGCATACGGCTCGGATGTGATCACGGTGCTCGACAGCACCGGGGTCTGACCGTTGTGGAGGTCACGGTTGGTGATTGCCCACACGGCGACGCGGTTGTCGGTGGTGCTGTTGGGATCGAGCGAGCTCAACAGGTACTCCGCGTTGGCAGCGCCGATGCTCGCCGCTGGCTGGAGGGATGCCGCCTGGACCCCGGTGGCGGGGTCTGGGGCGCTGAAGTGGTCGACCGTCGCCGAGGCGCCGGCGAGCATGTTGGTCTTGTCGAGAGCGTAGACCTGCGCGCCGTTGAAATTCGGACCGAGGATGGAGAACTCGTTGGTACTGACGTAGACGTTGTACTGGTCGATGCCGAAGAGGGGCTGGTCACCGAAGCACGGGCAGCCGTTGTTGGTGGTGGTGGTCTCGGTGGTGTCGACCTGGTAGAAGTTGAAAAACTTGCTGGGGTCGCCGCTGGTGCTGACCCCCAGGTCGAAGTGCGACTGCGTGCCGCCGCCGCCGCCGCTGATGAACAGGATCAGGGTGAACCACCGGTTGCTCGAGGCATCGTAGAAGCAACGCGGATCGCTGGTGAACTCGTAGCCACCCTCATTGAACAGGTCGTTGACGTTGTACGGGCCCACGACCACGTTCCCGGCGGTCGTGTACACCGTGTACGCGGAGTTCACCGCCTCGAGCACGAAGCCGTTGCCCTCGCACAGCCCCTGGTCGGGCGGCTCGAAGGGCGCGCCGTAGTTGGTCTTGGCGCTGTCGAGGCTGCCGACGCCGTTGAAGTTGCCCAGCACTGTCGAGGTCGAAACGGGCCCGCTGTTGGTGTGGGGTACCTGGTTCGAGCGTACCGCGGCGCCGCGAGTGGATCGGGTGGGCAGCGAGCCGCGTTGACGGCTGGACGCAGCGGCATGGACCGGCGCCTGTTTCACGCTCGCGTTCGGCGACACGGTATGGATGGTCCCCGTGGTCGCGGCCGCCGCGGGGGTGGCGCGCGTGAGTCCCCCGGGAGCACCCACGGCGGTGGCACCGGCGGCCACGGCAACGACGGCGAGCGCAGCTCGGCGCCATGGGGCGCGGGCGCGTGACGCGGAGCGACGGAGCGGCATGGTCGAGGAACCCCCAAGAGGTTGTGGACGTGTCGGCGCGAAGTGACGCGCATGGTAGGCCGAGCGGGTCGAACACTTCAAGGCGAAGGCGCGGCGAGGGTGCGCGGGGCCCATGATTCCGGCTATGGCTCCGACCGTCGAGGATGTCGACTTGGTCGTCATCGGATCCGGCCCCGCCGGCGAGAAGGCGGCGGCGCACGCTGCCTACTTCGGCAGGCGGGTCGTTGTGGTGGAGCGATCCGAGCTCGTTGGCGGCGCACCCATCGGCACGGCGGGGGTGCCCACCAAGACCCTCCGCGAGACCGCCCTGTACCTCACCGGCTTCCGCAGGGCCGACGTCCACGGGGTCGGCATGCACCTCGACGCGAGGCGGATCACCAAGCTGACCCAGCGGCGCAACGAGGAGGTGCAGTCAACCATGGTGGCGCGCGTCCGCGAGAACCTGGCGCGCAACCACATCGAGCTGGTGCATGGCACCGCGCGGCTCGGCCCCGCCCGCACCGTGCTGGTGCGTGACGGTCGCGGCGGCCCCGATCGCGTCCTCCGTGGCGAGGCCGTGTGCTCATCGCCACCGGCTCGACGCCCCTACATCCGCAGGACATCCCGTCGGACGCGCACATCCTCGACGCCGACAGCTTCATCGCCGCGCTGCACCCCATCGCCGGGGTGGTGGTCATCGGATCGGGGCCGATCCGCTGTGAGTACGCCTCGATCTGCGCGGCGCTGGGGACGCACGTGACGCTCATCGACGTCGCCGATCGCGTGCTCGGCATGGTCGACCGCGAGATCGCCGCGCAGCTCACCACCGTGTTCGCCGGCATGGGCGTGGACGTGCGCCTCGCCACGACCGTGAGCGGCGTGGTCAGGCGCGGGGAGGTGCTCGATGTCAGCCTGTCCGACGGTGCGGTGGTGCACGCCGACAGGATCCTCCTCGCCACCGGGAGGGCCGGCCGCACCGGCGGCCTCGGCCTCGAGGAGGCCGGCGTCACTGTCGACGCCAAGGGCAGGGTGGTGGTCGACGCCTCCTACCGCACCACCGCACCGGGGTGTTCGCCGCCGGCGACGTCATCGGGCCGCCCGGGCTCGCCTCAGTGTCGATGGAGCAGGGCCGGATGGCCGCCTCGCACGCGTTCGGTACCGAGTACCGCCACGCCGTGGTGTCGGCGCCGGCCATCGGTGTCTACTCCATCCCCGAGGTCGGCATGGCCGGGATCACCGAGGAACAGGCCCAGCAGGCAGGCATGGACTACGCGGTTGGCCGGGCGGCGTTCACGTGCCGACGTGGGCGGAGGCATACAAGTACGCGGCTTTTGACGGCCTCGGGTAGGTCGATGCCGCGCGTGCCCTCACCGCCCGGCGACGATCACATCAGCGTCGCCGCGCGCGACCCTTTCGGTACGAAGATCGTCGACCGATAGTACGCCAGCTCGGCGATCGACTCGCGGATGTCGTCAAGGGCCCGGTGCCTCTCCGCCTTGGTGGGTGCCTGCGCCAGCACGTCCGGGTACCAGCGGCGGCAGAGCTCCTTGACGCTCGACACGTCGACCGACCGGTAGTGGAGGAAGTCGTCGACCTCGGGCAGGTGGGTGGCCAGGAAACGCCTGTCGGTTCCGATGGAGTTGCCGCAGAGCGGCACCGACCGCGCCTCGATGTGCGCGCGCAGGAACTTGAGCGTCTGTCGCCCCGCGTCGGCCAGCGAGGTCGGCGACGCCTCGATCGCCGCCAGCAGACCCGACCGTGTGTGCATGCGCCGGACCACACCGTCCATCTGCGCCAGCTGCTCGTCGGTGGCGTGGACGACGATGTCCGGACCCTCCGCAATCGCCACGAGGTCGTCGTCGGTGATCAGCGTGGCGATCTCGACGATCACGTGCCGGCTCGGGTCAAGACCGGTCATCTCGAGGTCCATCCAGGCGAGCACGCCGCGATCCTAGGCACCGCGCCTGGGGTGTTGCCGGAGCCGGGGCATGTCGGCGGAACGCGACAACTTCATCACCGCTCTGTTATAGTGGCTCGAACGACGCGTTTGAGTGTTTATCCAGTTCGGGGCGATGCTCGGAAGACGCGGTCTGGAGAAGATCAGGGAGCAAGCAATGAGGTCGAAAGTGGCAAATCCTGGTTCCGGTCACCGTCCAACCCGGGTGGGCAGGGTGGTCGGTGGTGCCACGAGCGCCCTGGTCATCGGCGGAGCGCTCTTCGCCGGGGGGCTGGCCACTATGGTCACCGCGTCCGCCCACCACTTGGGCACGCCGGCCACGACTCCGAAGACCACGGGCACTGTGTCTGGCACTGGCTTCGTCGTGGGGTCCGCCGTGCTCAACGACGCGGCCCACCTGCTCTCCGACGTCACGGCCGATCGCGTTGTCAAGTTCCAGCTCTGGGGCCCCGACAACGCCACCTGCAGCCCGACCGGTGCAAAGGCGGTGTTCAAGCAGACCGTCCAGGCCGTGCAGGGCCCAGGTACTGTGCACACGACCGGAGGTTTCACCGGGAAGACCCCGCAGGACGCCCAGGTTGTCGGCGTCTACCAGTGGACCGCCGAGATCGTCGCCCCCGATGGCGCGGTCGAGGATTCGAGCGACTGCGGGAGTGAACCCGTCGTCTTGGTGAGCGGCAGCGACGCCATTTCCACCACCCCGTCCAGCACCGGCCACGTGGGAACGGTCATCCATGATGTCGCGACGGTGACGGGCAATGCCCAGAGCCCGTTGGGGACGGTCATCTTCACGCTTTTCCCGCCCGGCAACTCCACGTGCAATACCGACGGGACAGCCGCGGTGCTGACCTCGGCGGCCGTGAGCCTGACCGCGGTCACGCAGGGCGTGAGCCGCGCAACCGGCCCGGACTACACGACACTGCGGGCGGGCACCTATCACTGGGTGGCCGCATACAGCGGCGACTCGACGTACCCCGCGGCCAGGGGCCGGTGCGGTGACGAGGCGGTCGTCATCACCACTGCTCCGCCCGCCACCCCAACTCCGAGCATCGCACCTGCAGGTGGGGTGCTGGCCATCAGCACGCCGGGCACTGGCAGCGGCGCAGCCGGGCTCGCGACGAGCGTGGGCGGCTTCCTGATCCTTGGCGGCGTCGGCATCAGCCTCCTCGCCCTGATCCCGCGCAATCGCCGGCGGACCTTCTAG
>JBDTJX010000095.1:0-4982 GCA_039935655.1 Candidatus Dormiibacter sp.
TATCATCGCCGATCTTCGTGTGAGCGACATCGACGCGGCGAAGCGCTTCTACATTGACTACCTCAGGCTCAGCGTCGAGGAGTTCAACATGGGCTGGGTCGCCCGCTACACATCGCCCGACACCGGAGCGAGCCTCCAGCTTGTAACCCGCGACGCGTCTGCCCCTCACGATCCAGTCATCTCGGTACTCACCGATGACATCGATGGCGCATACGAAGACGCCCAGCGACTCGGCCACGTGATCGTGTACCCGATCACGACCGAACCCTGGGGAGTGCGCCGGTTTTTCGTCCGAGCCCCGGACGGCAACATCCTCAATATCGTGAGACACCGAGACTGAACCGGAGAGCTGTCCTCGCCCCTCGGGGTGCCTCCGCCGACTCGGAGCCGGGACTCGGCGATCACCGCTTCGAAGTGGCCCGCCACGGGTGTCGATGTCACCGCGATACCGGGGCCCGGATCTCGTCGCGGCGGCGGTCGAGTCTCGAGGGAGTTGGCGTCGAGGGTCAGAAGCGGATGCCGCCGGCCGGTCGGCCACCGCCCGAGCCGCCGCCGGCTCACACGCCGACGGCGGCTGTCTCAGGGCCACTGGGTTAGAGCTGCACAATCGCCGATTTGGACCGGAAGTAGTTGGAGAGGACTTCCTCGCCCATTTCACGGCCCCAGCCGCTTTGCTTGAAGCCACCGAACGGCAGCTCTGCGCCCTAGACGTTGTAGATGTTGACCCGGACGGTACCCGCCTTGAGGCGCTCCACACCCCCGCGGCGAGGCCGTACTCGGAGTCATTGGCTTGGCGGGCGAGGTCGTGGACGTCGCTGAACGGCAGCGCAACGATCACGGGTCCAAAGATCTCCTCGCGGACGACGACATCGTCGGGCTTGGTCTCCACCAGCACGGTGGGCTCCACGAAGTAGCCCGGGCCGTCGATCGCATGGCCGCCGGCCAGCGCGCAGTTGCCTGCTCACCCTTGGCGAGGTAGCCGGTGACCCGCTCGAATTGCTCGCAGGAGACCAGCGGGCCCATCTCGGTGTCGGGGTTCATGCCGCGGCCGACTTTGACGGCCTTCGCCGCGCTGGCCACACCCTCGACTACCTCATCGAAGTGATCCTGCTGCACGAAGAGGCGAGTGCCCGCACTGCACACTTCGCCCTGGTTGGACCAACGGCGCCGTTCCACACGATGGGCTGACGCCGCACTCCGATCAACTCCAGGAGTTTCCGTACCTCGGCACGCCTCACTGATCGCTTGCGTCGACCGCGGCCTGTCTCGAGCTGTCACAACACGGCCGAGGACGTCCGCCTCGTCTGGCAGTTTAGGGTGGCCGCGGTAGCCCGCTGGTCGCGGCCAGTCGGCGGTATTCCATTCGCTCACGTAGGATCACGAGGCCTTCTGCAACGATGTGGTTTGCGCGTGCTTCGGTTATTCCGAAGCGACGCGCAGTCGCCGCCACGTCCTCGCGCCGCGTGGGTGTCAGGCCGAATGACAACTGAAGCATTCGTCTATGTCGCGGCGACAGGACCTCAACAAGGCCGGGCAAGACCTTGCCTGCGCTGCTGGGCGGCTCGCCGATACTGCGCGCCAAGCCTTCCCAACCGCTTAAGTCCGTTGGCGGTGGGCCGGCTCGGCGGTATCGGCTTCGTTTGTATTCGGTTGCAGCTCTACGCGAGCTGCGCCATTGTCCATCCGCCCCCCTTGTTGCCTTGAGACGGCCGCGCTCGGCGGCGTTCCTAAGGGCGCGTGCGGTTACATCTTCGTCCGCGAGGGCAGCCAGAGGCACCTGGCGATACGGTCCAGCGACCGCCGGCATGATGAACCTATGCAGTGTGTCGGTCGCCGACCTCGCGAGAAGCTCGGCGAGCGGCCCAGGGTCCCCGGCATCCGCCCGTCCCAAACAGGTGATGTACCGGTCCCGTTGGGTCCGGTAGATCACGGCTGGCGGATACCCAAGCCGAACGAGGAGTAGGTTGGTGACAAGCCTTCCCGCGCGGCCGTTGCCGTCAAGGAAGGGGTGAATCCTCTCGAATTCGGCATGAAGGTCAGCAATAGCAGTGAGGCGCTCGAGGGGCTGACACGCCGTGAGGCGTTGGGCGTGCTCAAGCCAATCGGTCATCTGGGCGTGCACGTCGGTCCACGACAGCGGCCTCAGTCCGCTGGCAAGGGGCGCTATCTCGTGGCGGCGGAAGGCGCCGGGTCCCTCATCCGGGGTGAAACCATCGGGCGGCGAAACATTCCAGACCGGGGTCACGAGGCGGTGATGGAGCTCACGGACTTCTTGTAGGGAGACTATGCCCGAATACTGTTCATCGGGCTGCCGGGCTTGTCGGTACGTCCACTCGGCCGCATCTGCATACCCGCGCACCTCGAGGTACTCCCTCAATGTCTTACCACCGACAGCCTTCCCGAGTCCCAAGAGAACGTCGACTTCCCTGAGAGCCAGGGTGTTGCCTTCAAGGGCCGTGGAGTTATGTGCCTCCTGGCGCCAGATGTCTCCCCAGATGCCGTCCGCCTCATCAGGAGAGGGGAGGCCGCCCATCTTCGACCGCAACTCCGTCACCCCTGCCTCGAGCTGCGCGAATATCCGTTCGCGCGACGGTCGCCCCCTGTGAGGTTGTAGTAGCTCGTGTCTGAGTGCGTCATCTCCTGGGTCCATCAGTGCGACACTACCAATTTGGGGCGAGTCGCCCCAGGAAATGCGCCCAACCCAAATTGCCGTCACCTCGTCGTCGACGGAGCGTTCGTTGGGCTTGACCGGATAAGACGGGCCACCCAGAAGGGCAGAACCTGCGGAGAGTGCGCCCCTTGCTAACCGTCCGGTCTGCGCGGCGGGACCTGGGGCCTGGGAAAAGGGGTTGGGCCTTGTGTCCGATCAGCCGGGCGAGATGCGGGTGTTGTAGTAAGTGATGATGACCACTGTCACGGCAGGCGTGCAGGGCACTGAGTGCGCCGCGTCGCGTGCCGCGGCTCTCGGGCCTTACCACCACTTTCTGCAAGGTAGTGCCTCTAGGAATTCCTAGACACGTACTCTCGGCGAATTTCACGCGGTCGGCCGTAGACCGAAGCCGAGCCATTCCGTATTCAGATCACGGAGTGGAGCGGGAGACCGGGCTCGAACCGGCGACCCTTACCTTGGCAAGGTAGTGGCTCTATTTTGTATTCGGAGTAGGTCGAAATCGACCTCAAGACGACTACTTACCCCGAATTTCCACGGCGGTCCACGCTGACCACACGGGAAGCCACACAGACCACACGGCGTTCCACGCTGACCACAAAACGAGCGACGCGGTGGGGGAGGGCGGTAGGCGTGGCATCGGGGGTGGCTGGGTCGTGGTGCGTCGCGGAGGCGAACGCGCGGTGGCAATCAACCGTACCGCTTTTCGAGAGCGGCGATCGCGGTGACGTCGAGTGTCGCGACGGGTTGCTGGAGGCCGTTCTGAATACGGATCGGGACGCGGTGGTGATGGCGCGGGGTGCCCAGTGTCGGACAATGCCGCGGCGTTTGGGGCCCAAATGGCCACCGTAGCCGCCATGGTTGGCGGTAACTGGGCCCGGCGCCGCCCCTGCCGAGAGGGTTCGGGATGAGCCGCTCGTGGCTCTGTTATCGCCGACGAATACGCAACGGGGTAGGGCGGCGTGGCCGTCAGCCCGCCGGTCAAGGTGGAAGCGCCGCCAGGTTGCTCTACGCGTTCAGGGGAAGCACTCGGGCAGGCGCTGCTCAATCACGTCTCGATGGCAGCCTAGCGAGGTACGCGCGGCCGTGCGCGGGCGCGGGCCAACATGGCCACCGCTACCAGGAGCAGAGCCGCGCCGAGCATCGCAACAGCGAACTCATGATCAGCGAGGAAACCGGTCAGGGCGGCCGACAGGTGCTCCGAGATGCCAGCGATGCCTTGGGGTGCGAGCGATCCGGGATGGAGGACTACCGGCAGCCAGTACGCGACGAGGTAGAGGCCCGTCAGGGCGAGGACAGCTCCACCGATGCGCCCAACGATCGGTAACAGCCGGCGCAGGTATCGAGCGATCGCCGCCCACGCGAGGGCCGCCGAGACGCTGAGGGTGACCAGGACGGTCGCGGCGCCGAGGCCGTAGGCGACGAAGACGCCGACAAGTCGGGGGACGCTCCCTGCTGACAGCGCCTGGCCAATCAGGGCGAGGAAGACGGCCACGGTGCAGGAGAGGGAGGCGACGGCGTAGGCGGCTCCGAAGAGGACCACCCGCACGGGGCTGCGAGACTGTCCGCCAGTGAATCCTGCTGGGAGCTGAAGCCCGAAGCGCCGCCCCGAGAGCATCGCCAGGCCGACCAGCGTCAGCACGAAGCCGATGACGACGGCTGCCCAGGGGATTACGCCGACGATCGCTCGGAGGCCGGCGGCGAGAATCAGGCCGACGACGACGAAGGTGCCCGCGAATCCCAGGCTCAGCGCGCCGCCGGTTCCGAAGCCACGGAGCAGCTTGCGAGCTCCGCGCGTTTCCTCTCCCGCGTGCTGGTCGCCGAGGTAAAAGCCGAGAAAGCCCGGAAGCAAGGCAAAACCACAGGGATTGACTGTAGAAAGCAGTCCGGCCCCATAGGCGAGGATGAACAACGTCATTGCAACCCGGCTTGCGCGAGGGCTGCATCAAGCGTCTGCACGGTGATCGGGGTGGTGTTGCGATAAACGACCTTGCCGGTGGCGTCAATGACCACGGTGGCGTCAAGGGCCGTGACGCCGAACGCGTTGACCAGCGCGCCGTGGTCGTCTTGGGCGAAGGCGTATCCGGGGTTACCGACCTGCTGGATGAAGTTCTGCAGGGACGAGAGCGGATCGGTCGGATCCGCGTCGACAGCGAGGATGGCCACCTGGCTGTGCCGCTGGGCGTCGATTTGCGCGAGTGCCTTGGACTCGGGAAGGCAGGTGGTGCACCAGCCGGCGATGAAGTAGAGGACCGTCGGTCGCCCCGCGGGCACGCGGAAAATCTGGCCGGTCACGGTGGTTGCGCTGAAGGCC
>JBDTJX010000096.1:0-7368 GCA_039935655.1 Candidatus Dormiibacter sp.
GCGGAGGCGGTTGAGGACTTCGCCGCGGTGACCGCGCGTGTGCATCGGGTTGTGGAGAGCATTGCGAGCTTCGAGGACGCCGCACACCTCGAGAAGCAGGGCATCACCGTCCGCACCGGTCACGCGCGCGTCGTCGATCCCCAGACCGTGAGTCTCGACGGCACCGACCTTCCGGCGAAGGGGATCATCGTCTGCACCGGTGGAACGCCCGCGATACCGCCCGTCGCAGGCCTGCGGGAGGCGACGCCCCACACCAACGAAACCATCTTCAGCATCACCCGGCGTCCCAAACGGCTTCTCATCCTCGGAGCAGGACCGATCGGCCTCGAGATGGCGCAGGCGTTCCATCGTCTCGGCAGCGAGGTCCATGTCGTGGACGTGGTCGAACGGCTCCTCCCCACCGAGGATCCTGAGATCGCCGACGAGGCCCACCGCATCCTGATCGAGGACGGGCTTCAGATTCATCTCAATACCCACGTGACCCAGGTGAGCCGTGACGGCGGCACCGTCACCCTGCACATGCCGGACGCGGAGGGGCCGCCGCTGACCGGTGATGCCCTGCTCGTCGCCACCGGCCGCCAGCCGCGCACCCACGACATGGGGCTCGAGGAGCTGGGCATCAGGGTCACCAAGAAGGGCATCGAGGTGGACGAGCACATGCGTACCGCGGTCAGCAGCGTGTACGCGGCGGGCGACGTGACCGGGATCATGCCCTTCACCCACGCGGCCGCCTATCAGGGCCGGCTCGCCGCGACCAACGCCATGGGCAAGTCGCGGAAGGCGGATTATCGCGTGGTGCCGTGGGCCGTCTTCGTTGACCCGCCGATCGCGCATGTCGGCCTCACCGAGCCGCAAGCTCGCGAGAAACACGGTGATGACATTCGCATCGCCAGGCTGCCGCTGACCGCGGTCGACCGCGCCGTCATCGACGGTGCGGGACGTGGCCTGATCAAGGTGATCGTGCGAGGAAAGCCGCTGATCGGCCATGCGGCCGGCGGGGAGATCATCGGTGCCCATGCCATCGGTGCCGGCGCCGGTGATTTCATCCACGAGTTCGCCATCGCCATGCAGACTCGCTCCTTCGCCGGACGGCTCGCGCAGACGATTCACGCCTACCCGACGCTCGCCATGGGGGTGCAGCAGGCCATTGCCCAGTTGTTCCTGCAGGGCCGTGCCACCGCCGGAGACATGCGCGAAGAGCTGCGTGAGGTCGGGCCGTGAGGAGCACAGCGTCACCTCGCATTGCGCGGCCTCGCTCACATACCGCGTGGCTACGTCTACGACGGACGCGTAAGAGCAACAGCCGACACGGCGTCGCGCGGGGCTTTCACGAGTAGAGCAGACGGCCCCACTCCTCGCCGGAGAGGTCAAGGGCCAATTTCTGGCGAGCCCAGAAGCCACGAACGGTGATCGGAGTCCTCCGAGGCACCGTACCCAGGATCCGAGCGTCGATCAGCACATCACGCCCCACGACAGAGCCAATTCGCAGAAGCTTCCGATGGTCTGAATCCGCAGCCTTGCTTGTTCGCATGCGCACCTCGCAGACCTGTCCACCACAGTAGCGCGTGACCTGATATGCGATGACCAGCGGCGACGGGCTCGGATGCTGCCCTAACCACCGCATCGCCGGCGGGTCCAGATCTCGAAGCCCGCCGTATCGTCAGCGCCGCCCAGTCGGTCGCGCCCACAGTATGCCCTGACCTGCGGCACACCCCAACTGCGCTCAAGCCTGCCCGGTCTGCACCCGCCCGGCTCAACTCTCCGCGGGCAGAATCAGCGTGGCCCACATTATCAGCGGCTCCGCCCGATGACCGGCAGGAAGCGGCCGGTGGCAGCGGAGTAGCCTGAATACCTCTCACCGTACGTCGCCTTCAGCGCAGGCTCCTCGACGGCACGGACCTGGAACTCGAGGGCGGCGACACCCAGCCCGAGGCCGACGATCGCACGCCGGGTGCGGGCGACGATCACGTTACCGAGAAGCACGCCAAGCATCGCCGTGTAGACGGGATGACGTACGAGGCGATAGGGACCGGCGGTGGCAAGGGGCGCCGAGCCGGTTCCCGAAACGCTGGTCCGCCATGCCGAGCCCAGCGAATGTTGAGCGAGGACCGCTTTGCAAGGCCCAACCGGCGACGAGACCGAGGCTGGCCATCTGTCCTACCGCAGGGCCCTCGCGCAAATGCGGCCATTTCACCGCTCGACCACGCCCGAACCTCCGCGGGGAGACCACGAACACAACCAAGACGAACCCGACGTTGATCAGGATCAATTGCGGGTTCGGCCGGCCGTCGCATGGGCATGAGGGTATGCCGTCGCGCTGTTTGGTTACGCTTTGAGGTCGGCAGCCCTCGCGTCATTCAGCCGTGAACCTCCCGCCTCTGCTGCGCCCACCGCGCTGGCTCATCGCGCGCAGTGTGAAGCAGGTCACAAAGCTCGCGGCGCGGGCGCGTACGATTGCATGCCCGCGAAGCTGACGCGACTCACTCCGACGACCGGTCTGAAACGCAGGCCGGCGACCGCTAACCGCATGCCCTTAACCGCCCTCGTGACTGAGGTCGTGAAGGACGGCGTCGAGCTGCTGGTCGACGAGCAGTGGACGACCCGATACCAGCCGGATGGTTGTCTGGCCGTCGGTCGCTGCCTCAATCGACTCGATGGATTCGGGGTGCACCCAAACCTCGGAGATGCCGCCCGGAGTGACAGCGGCGATTCGGATGTACTTCATGCTGGGAGGCGCTGGCGCATTGCCCAGCCGAATTGGCCGACTAGTTCGCGATGGTCTTGTCTTGAGGCTTTCGTCACGTGCGACCAGAGCGGCGCGCAACTTTCGTGAGGCCTCCTCGCGGTTCGGCCGTACAGCACTGGCCGGCGCGTTACTCCCCCTCGATCACCGTGTACCGCGCCACCCAGAGGCCGTCTGCGCGAGGGCGCGCCGACACGGAGCCCTCGCCATTGCCTCGCTTTGCCATGGAGGGACTGTACCTCCCTCTGCGCCAGTTGTCACAGTAGTTGGCACAGTGACCAGCATCCGCTGGGTAGCAGCTTGGACCATGACAAGACGGGCAATCCCTTTGCTGCACAAGGGATTTGGCGGAGCGAGAGGGATTCGAACCCTCGATCCGAGTTACCCCGGATACCGCATTTCCAGTTCGCGTGAGGACCGTCCACGGGCGTGCGTGGCGGTCCATCCTGATCTAAATGACCGTTCATTTGACGTGTTCGTGTCCAGCCACGTCCACTCTCGGATGGGCTGGTGGGGTCACGACGGAGGTCAGAAAATGCCAGGGGTGGCGCTAATCAGAATTCTCCGGATCCGATCGGCCCGGCGGGTTGATCCGCATCTAATCAAGGGACGGGCGCCAACTCAACTGGAGGTCGTGACCCGTGTGGCGCGCCGCCGACTGCTCGATCAGTTGGATGCCGCGTGCGCAGCCTCACTCACGTCCGATCCAACTGGTGGAAGGCGTAGACACCGGTCGGCCAGAGGCCGGTAAATCGCTGACAGCTCTCCCCCCGCCCACCGGGGAACGGCGCGGCGATGGCCCGACACGCTTGGCTTTCCAGACTTGATCTGAGCGCCTCTGTGCGACTACACTTACCGTTCGTGGGAGCTTACCAAGTTGGAGATGAGTGGGCCGCGTTAGGCGATCGCACCAGGCGCGCCATCGTCGCGTGCTTGGCAGAACGGCCGCGGGCGGTCGGCGAGCTTGCCGACGAGCTACCCATCAGCCGGCCGGCGGTGTCCCAGCATCTAAGGGTGCTCAAGGACGCGGGGCTGGTCACCGAGCGTGCCGCCGGCACGCGCCGGATCTATCGGCTCAACCCGGCAGGCGTGGGCGCGTTGCGCGATCAGCTGGACACGTTCTGGAATCGGGCGTTGGCCGGCTACAAGGATGTCGTCGAACAACCGAATAGAGAGGAGAGGAGAGGACATGACTCCCGCAGCGACCGCGGTCGTCCGTAGGCAGATCGTCGTCGAGGCCCCGATTGAGCGGGCCTTCACAGTGTTCACCGATCGGTTTGGCGACTTCAAGCCGCCTGAGCACAACCTGCTCCGGACAGCGATCGCGAAGACAACGTTCGAGACGCGCGTGGGCGGCCACATCTACGACCGCGGCGTCGACGGCACCGAGTGCCGCTGGGCGCGCGTACTGGTTTACGAGCCGCCGGACCGTGTGACGTTCAGCTGGGACATCGGCCCGCAGTGGCAGATCGAGAGCGACCCGAACCACGCGAGCGAGGTCGAGGTCCGGTTCGTCGCCGAGACCCCCGGTCGCACCCGGGTGGAGCTGGAGCACCGGAACATCGACCGTCACGGGCCGGGCTGGCAGGCCCTCAGCGACGGTGTCGCAGGTGACGCCGGGTGGCCGCTGTATCTGACCCGGTACGCCGCTCTGTTCAGCGAGGCTGGCTGAATTTCCCTAAACGCGCCCTGACCCTGGCTCGCCGCCTCCTATCGATCAGCCGGACGGCCCGTGCGGCTGTGTTCATGCCGAGGCTGAAGTGCCGGGTGACCTTGGACGAGCCAGCATTCGCGTCCGCATACTGCGTAATCCATGGAAGACGGGATCGACAGTCAGGACTGTCGACTGTCCGAGTTTCTGGCCGCGCTCTCCCTGGCTACAGACCTGGGTCTCGGTCAGCCGATGGAGCACGTGCTGCGCTCCTGTGTGATCGGGGCAAATCTAAGTATGGCGGCCGATCTGAGTGACCAAGTTCGGGCCGCGGTCTGCTCCGTCGGTTTGCTCGCCTGGGTAGGCTGCATCGCGGACTCGCACGAGATGGCGGCGGCTTTCGGAGATGACATCCGATTCCGGGCCGACTCCCATGAGGTCGACCTTGCGGGTCTCCCGCTTGCTGCGTTTGTTATCGCGAACGCCGGCGCCGGAGGTTCGCTCTGGCGCCGGGGACGACTCGCCGCCACCAGCCTCATCGCCGGCCGCGAAGGCTTGGCGCGGTCGATCCGGAGCCACTGTGAGACCACCGGTTCCCTGGCTGGCAGACTGGGGCTCGGGCCGGAGGTTTGCGTTCCACTCCTCCACGTGTTCGAACGGTGGGACGGCAAAGGTCTTCCGGTCGGCCTCAAGGGCGAGCAGGCAGACGTGGTGGCGCGGGTGGTGACGATGGCGGGGATCCTCGAGGTGTTCGAGAGAATCGGCGGACGAGATGGCGCGGTGGAAGTCGCCCGCCGCCGGCGCGGCAAACAATTCGATCCCTACCTCGTCGATTGTTTCTCCCGCGATCCCCACAGTGTCTTGGTTGGCTCGGTCGAAGCGATGAATGTCGAGACAGTGGTCGGGGCCTGCCCGGCTCTGGCGCGTCGGCTGTCCGGCAACGAGCTCGACATGGTCCTCGAGGCAGTTGCGGACTTCACTGACCTGAAGTCTCCTTTCGCGCTTGGCCATTCGCGAGGGGTGGCGGATCTCGCTGCCGAGGCGGGCCACCTCATTGGCCTCGGCGAAGCCGAGGTCGTACGGTTGCGAAGAGCGGCGCTAGTGCACGATCTCGGCCAGCAGGGCATCTCCAGTGCCATCTGGGACAAGGCGGCTCCCCTCACAACGGCGGAACGGGAGCGGGTCCGGCTCCATCCGTACCTCGTCGAACGAATTCTGGCGAGATCCAGCACGCTGGCCCCGCTCGGCGCTCTGGCTTCGCTCCACCACGAGCGCCTGGACGGCTCCGGATACCCCCGCGGTCTCTCGGGCGCCGGACTGTCGCCGTCGGCACGGGTCCTCGCTACTGCGGACGCCTACCACGCCATGCTCGAGCCTCGCCCAAATCGCGACGCCCGGGCACCCGAGGAAGCTGCCCGCGAGCTGCGCGGTGAAGCCCATGCTGGTCGGCTCGATCCGGCAGCGGTCGACGCCGTCCTCGCCGCAGCTGGCCATCGCGTAGGACGCCGGAGGCCGTGGCCGGACGAGCTGACCGCCCGAGAGATTGAGATTCTGGTGTTGGTGGCACGCGCTAATTCCAACCGTGCCATTGCCCAACGACTGCACATCACGGACAAGACGGTCGGGAACCACATCGAGCACATCTACGGCAAGATCGGCTGTACCTCGAGGGCGGGTGCGGCGTTGTATGCAATGCAGCACGGGTTGCTCGCCGATGTGCAACCCGACCGCGAAGAGGCTGTGCCATAGATGGGGTGAATCCCCCATGACAGCGACCGCCGCCTCAGAGTTTGCTTGGTCTTCAAGAGGAGCAGGCGAAACCCTCTGGAGGAACGGTCCTGACTCAGCCAGCACAGACAGCCACGAGGCTCGAAGAGCACCCAAACCTACCCTCTGGCGACGATCTCGACCAGACGGTGGTCGGCGATGGCGTGATGGGGCTCACCTTCCGCTCAGGCGACGTACTCGGGCTGCGATGCTGGCCCGCGTCCTCGATCGGTCCGCCCTGCCGATCCATATGGCATCGAAACTCAGCTGGACGATGGACCTTCTATCAGGATCAGCCCGACCAGATGGCCTGCACGCGTTACTTCGGTGCGGACGTCGACGTCGTGGTTACAGGGCCGATTGAGGTCACCTGGAAGGGCGAGCGCCAACTGAACGTCCGCGCTGGCGGCGACGCTGGTGTCGACTGGGTGATCGAGCTGGGCTCGTCAGTTGTGAGTCGTGCAATGAGCGCCGTCGCGTCAGCCCTGCCCGAGCGCGCGTGGCGCTCCGGCCCGGTGCTCGCGATGATGAGCCGGGTTGTCGGTTCGGTGCTCGGAGTGGGCCGGGTCCGGCTGACTGGACGAACGCCCAACGGCCATCAGTTCGTCGTTAACCCGCGACCCATCTGGTGGGTGACCAGGAGCTCCGCAACGATCGCCAGCGAGAATCTGGTGCCCATCGGCCCGCTCCAGGAACAGGCTCACCTCGCCGATTTCTGGATCCCACAACGCGGGCTCTTCATGGTCGGCGGGGCACGTCTGCGAGCGCGCCAACCCGTCGAGAAGGGTTTCACTGGCCAAGACGCAACGCACGTTCATCAAATGACATCGAGGAGATTGCCATGTCCGGAAAAGCAGTGATCAGCCTTACAACTGGCCTCGAGGACCCGGAGAAGGTTACCGTGGCGCTGTTGGTCGCAGTCGGCGCTGCGGAGCAGGGCCACCCGACGTTGATGTTCCTCGCCAAGGAGGCCGTGCGTTTGGCGCTCTCCGGTGTGGCTGTCGGCGTGGCGTGCACCGGGTGTCCTCCGCTCCCCGATCTGTTTGAGCGCTACCAGAATGCCGGGGGACGGTTCATGGTCTGCCCGATATGCTTCGATGCCAAGCAGCTCAACAAGAACGAGATCCTCGGGAATGCTGAGCTTGCCGGCACGATTCCGATGTGGCAATGGATCGGCGATGAAGGAGCCACGACGTTCAGCTACTAG
>JBDTJX010000097.1:0-52492 GCA_039935655.1 Candidatus Dormiibacter sp.
ACCTCAGATCTCTCCTCCGGGCCGGTATACGCCGAAGACGTCGCGCAGCGCGTTGCAGATCTCGCCGACCGTCGCCAATGACCCGAGAGCCCGCCGCATCACCGGCAGAAGGTTCTCGGTGCCCTCGGCCGCGCGCCGCACATCGTCGACGCAGCGGGTCACCGCTGCAGGGTCACGGCGCGCTCGGAGCTGCTCGAGCCGCTCCACCTGGGCGGCCTCGAGCTCGGCGCCGATGCGCAGGATCTCCACCTCCGCCTGCGATGACTCGGTGAAACGGTTGACACCGACGATGACCCGCTCGCCGCTCTCGACGAGCTGTTGGTGGCGGTACGCGGAGTCCTGGATCTCCCGCTGGTAGAAGCCCTCCTCGATGGCGCTGACCGCTCCGCCGCGCTCGTCGACACGCACCATCAGCGACTTCGACGCCTCGACGAGGTCGGCGGTGAGCGTCTCCACCAGGTACGAGCCCCCGAGTGGATCGGCGACGGCCGCCGCCCCCGACTCGAAGCCGATCACCTGCTGGGTGCGCAGGGCGATCTCCGCCGCCTGTTGTGACGGCAGCGCCAGGGCTTCGTCGTAGCTGTTGGTGTGCAGCGACTGGGTGCCGCCGAGAACTGCGGCCAGCGCCTGCAGCGACACGCGCACGACGTTGTTGAGTGGTTGCTGGGCCGTCAGCGTCGCGCCGCTCGTCTGCGCGTGGAAGCGCAGCGCCAGGCTGCGCGGGTCACGGGCGCCGAAGCGCTCGCGCATCACCTCCGCCCAGAGCGTGCGCGCCGCCCTGAATTTGGCGACCTCCTCGAAGAAACCGTTGCTGACATTGAAGAAGAAGCTCAGCCGCGGCGCGAAGGAGTCGACGGCAAGCCCCGCGTCCACGGCCGCCTGCACGTAGGCGATGCCGTTGGCCAGGGTGAACGCGATCTCCTGCGGCGCGGTCGCCCCCGCCTCGCGGATGTGGTAGCCGCTGATGCTGATGGTGTTCCAGCGCGGCAGCCGCTCCGCGCAGTACGCGAACGTGTCGGTGACCAGGCGCATCGAGGGGCGCGGTGGGAAGATGAATGTGCCGCGCGCCGCGTACTCCTTGAGTATGTCGTTCTGCACGGTGCCCCCGAGACGTGCCGCGTCGACTCCCTTTCGTTCCGCGGTGAGCTCGTACATGAGCAGCAGCAGCGCGGCCGGGGCGTTGATGGTCATCGAGGTGGTGACCTCGTCCTGCGGGATGCCGCGCATCAGCATCTCCATGTCGTCGAGGGAGTCGATGGCCACGCCCACCTTGCCGACCTCGCCGCGGGCCATGGAGTCGTCGCTGTCGTAGCCCATCTGCGTGGGTAGGTCGAAGGCGCAGCTCAGCCCCGTCTGCCCGGCGTCGAGCAGGTACCGAAAACGCTGGTTGGTCTGCTCGGCGTCGCCGAAGCCGGCGTACTGCCGCATCGTCCAGAGGCGACCGCGATAGCCGTCCGCGCGCACGCCGCGCGTGAAGGGATACTCCCCGGGCGGGGGGGCGTCGGGGCTCCCCGACGGCAGGTAGACCGCCTCGAGCGGCAGCCCGCTTTCGGTCCGGACCGGCTCCGCGCCGGCGTCGGTCACCCGTCGTGCCCGGCCGCGGCCGGGTCGGGCTGGCACAGCTCGGTGAGCACGCCGGCGGCCGCGGACGGATGCAGGAACGCCACCAGGCGGCCGCCGGCGCCGTGGCGTGGGCACGTGTCGAGCGCCTGGAGGCCAAGCTTTGCGTAGCCATCCAGCGCCGCCTGGACGTCGTCGACGCCATAGGCGACGTGGTGGAGCCCCCCGCCGCGCTTGTCGAGGAAGGCGGCGATCTTCGAGGAGGGACCGGTCGACCCGAGCAACTCGACCCGGGACTCACCGACCTCGAACATGACAGCCTCGATGCCGTCCGACTCCACCACCTGGCGGTGACACGGAGTGCGCCCGAGAAGCTGCTCGTACGCGGCCACGGCGGCGTCGATGTCACGCACCGCGATCCCGACGTGGTCGATCCTGCTCAGCATCGCGGCGAGTATAGGAACGACCGCGGAGCAGAGCGCTCGCCAAGCCGTCGCAACGGGGCGATGCGCTCGCCGATTCAATAGTAGGTTCGACCCACACATGCCCGGCCGCGCCTCCCTGCCGCCGTCTGGTCGCCTGGCAACTGCGGTCCCCGACCGGCCGGCTGGCGACCGCACCGACCTGAGTCACCCCGGCGTGGTGTGGACCACCGTGAACGCGGCTGCCTCGGTTCCGTCCCACGGCTCGGATGCGATGAGCCGCAGGTCAGGGAGGCGGCCGAGGCACTGGACGTTCCACGGATCGACGGCGCCGGGGAGCCGGTGCGAGCCCACGAAGACGGCGTCAACGTGGACCAACGCCTGCTCGGCCGCCGCCGGGTCACTACACGCGTTCTGCAGCGCCGCGACCAGCGGTGCGCTCAGCGGGCCGCCCTCGAACTGGTCGGGGACGACCGGGGTGAGGTCGGTGACACCGGCCAGCCACTTGCCGGCGTCGACATCGGAGTCGGTGAGGACGAGGGTGCCCGGCGGCAGGAGCGCGGACATCCTGTTCAGCACCGTCAGGTCGGCCGGCGTGACCAGGCTGCGGCTGACCACCTGCCGTGCATACAGGGTGAGGTCAGCCCTGGCGCCGACAGCGAGGCAGATGAGCGCCAGGACTCCCAGCGCAGCCCAGGCGGCACGCGCTCGGGCGGCGTGCGTCCCCAGCAGGCGCGCCACCCGGGCGGGAACTCCGACGTCGCGCAGGACCAGGATCCACGCGGCGACCACCGCGGCGGCCGCCGCGATGATGACGGCGCTCCATGACCACAGGTCGGCGAGCGCCATGAAGCCGCCCAGTGGCGGCAGGGTGATGGTGAGACCGAAGAGCGCCCGCCAGGCGCGCGCAATCGGAGCCTGCGCCAACAGCACCACGACCGCGGCACCAGCGGCGGCGACCGGCAGCGCAGCGCGCACCCGGGACCGGCGCGACAGGTCGCTCAGCACCGGCGCCAGGGCAAGCAGCCCAACGCCGAGGATGAGCGGGATCAGCCAGTACTGCACGCCCACGATGCGGTCGGGATCCCCCCACGGGTTGACAACGTTGTTCCAGAAGGCCGCGAGGTGGTGCCAGGCGAAGCTGTCGGCCATGGCGAGGAGCAGCAGCACCTCCGTGACCAGGAGCCAGAGCATCCGGCGAGTCACCACCAGCGCGATGACGCCGGCGGCGACGAGGGCGACCGCCACCGGGCTGGTGACGTCGGTCTGGGTGATGAACTCCACCAGCTGGAGCGGATGGACAGGAGCGCTGGGCGGCTTGGCGAGCGGCGCGAACACCTCGGGGTGCGCCGCAAGTGGGTGCTTGGGCAGCCGCGTGAGGACCGTCACCAGCCCCGCACCGGCCAGCGCCGCCAGGGCCCCGGGTCCGAGGCGCTCCAGGGCCGATCGCGGCGACACGCGCCAGGCTGCAAGCGCCGCGGTGGCCAGCAACACCCCGCCGACGACGAGCGCGGTCAGCGCTTCGAGGCCGTGGATCACCCAGACCGACGCGGCCAGCGCTCCCAGCAGCAATGCGTTGTCACGGACCTGCGGAGAGCGCAGTAATCGCAGGCCGGCGACGATCAGCGGCGCCACCAGGGTGGAATCGACGACCTGAGGAAAGCGGCCTTCGATCACCTGGAAGGCGGGGAAGGCCAGGCCCACGGCAAACAACGGCGCCACGGCGGCCAGCCCGATGGAGCCGGTAGCCTCGAGCGCCAGCAGCGTCAGCCCCAGCGGCATCAGCAGCAGCACCGCGGTTATCACCGGGGTCATCGAGAAGGCCGGGGCCGGGCCGCCGACCCATGACACCGCCGCCGTCATCGCCTCGAACCCCGGTCGAACCCTGGCGAAGAAGGTGCCCTGCAGGGGGACCTGCACACGGGGAAGGACGTCGTGTGTGAGCGCGATGCTGTTCGCGGTCGCGCCGTGGACGGTGGGATCCCAGTCGGGCGGAAGCACCTCCCCGGACAGCGCCACCGCGAACACCACGGCTGCGACGGCGCCGGCGACCAGTGCTGGGACGGGCAGCCACCGGGGAACGTCCTCCGCGGGGTGGGAACCGCGCCATCGCCGGCGAGCCACCGCCATGGCAACGAGGATGGCGATGCAGGGAAACACTGTCAGCGGCTCGAACGGGATGTGGACCAGTCGCAGACCGAGGCCGAGGACACCGAAGAAGCCGGCCGACAGGCCGGGCGACGCCGCGAGCCGCTCCCACCATCGCCACCGCGGCGCCAGCACGGTGGCCGCCGCGTAACCGGGGAGCAGGACCGCCACGAGGATGCCGGGGATCGCCTGCGCGAGGTCCTGCAAACGCAAAGGCTATGCCCGTCTCAGCGTCCGCGCAGGGTGGCGACGGCGAGAAGGGTGCGGGCGATGATCAGGACGTCGAGCGCCACCGACTGGCGCTTGATGTAATAGAGGTCGTACGACAGCTTCACCCGGGCTCCCTCGACGCCGCTGCCATAGCCGAAGTTCACCTGGGCCCACCCGGTGAGACCGGGCCGGACCGAGAGCCTTGTGTTGTAGTAGGGGATGCTGGCCCGCAGCTCCTCGACGTAATGGGGCTGCTCGGGGCGCGGTCCGACAACGCTCATCTCGCCGCGAAGGATGTTCCACGCCTGTGGCAACTCATCGATGTGCAGGCGACGGAACACCGATCCGACCCTGGTGATCCGGTCGTCATTGGTCTCGGTCCAGCGCAGCTCCTGGTCGGGGACATCGCGCATGCTCCGCAGCTTGAGGATCTGGAAGGGACGGCCGTACTGGCCGAGCCGAGCCTGGCGGTGGAAGAGCGGGCCACCATCCTCGAGCCTGGTGGCGAGCCACGCCACGGGCAGGACGACGGCCATGAGCACCACCCCGACCAGCCCGGCGCCGATGTCGACGACGCGCTTGAACAGCGCGTACAGACGCGACGTCTCGCTGCGCTGGTGCAGGGAAAGCAGCCAACTCTGTCGGAGCTTGTCGACAAGGAGCCGGCCGGTCAGCTCCTCGTACAGGTCGGCCAGGGAGCGCACCACCATCCCGTTGTCGTAGCAGTCGACGAGGCTGGTGAAGAGGCCCTCCGGCATGTCCTCGTGGGCCCCGAGGACGATCACATCGGCATCGTGGTGCGAGGCCGCCAGCGCCAGGCGGCCGCCCGCATCTGCCTCATCGGGGTCAACGGTGCCCACCATCCGGTAGAGGCCGGCCAGTTGCGCATCGACCTCGGGCCAGACACGGTCCAGGGTCTCGCCGTCGGCGAGCAACAGGATCCTGCCTGCGAAGATCGCGCGTGCGAACACGCGGCGGTAGACGAGTCGCCAGGAGAGCACCACGAATGTCGCCACTGGCAGCCAGATGAGGATGGTCGGCCGGGTCACCCCGTAGGGAACCGCGAAGAAGACAGCGAGGAGGACGATGGCGGACACGGCGACGGTTGTGGCCACGGCGCGGAAGATCCCGCGCACGCTCACCGCCGCGCGCAGGTCGTACGCGTCGACCATCAGTGCCACGCCGAGCCAGATCCCCGTGACCGTGGCAACGCCGCTCCAGGGGATGGACAGGCCTTCGTGCCTGAACGGACCCGAGCGGAGGTTGAACGCCGCGACAAGGGCCGCCGCGACCAAGAGCGCATCGCCGGCCGCGATGAGCAGCTTGCGCTCGGAGACGAGGATGCCTCGACGCCGGGCCCCGATGGCCGCCACCGCAGCCTCCTCGGCGATCATCGAGCAAGGGTAGCCGCCCGAGCCGACCGCGGGGCCTGTAGGGCGCCTCGCCCGGCGCTGGACTGCTCGTGCTCGACCTGCGCTGACGGGTCACCCGCTCGCGGTCGGCAGCCCGGCGGCGGCCGGCGGGTGCGCTGCCGAGTGTTCGACGACCGTTCGCAGGATCGAATCGAGATCGTGGGTTGGACTCCAGCCGATCAGCGACCTGATCTTCTGGGTGTCCGGGACTCGGCGCAGCATGTCCTCGAAGCCCGGGGCATACGCCTCCTCGTAGGGGATGCGCACCACGCTGCTCGACGACCCGGTGGTGGCGATCACTCGCTCGGCGAGCTCGTTGATGGTCACCTCCTCGGTGCTGCCGATGTTGAACACCTCGCCGACCGCGTCCGGATGATCCAGCAGGCCGACAACCGCGCGGACGACGTCACTCACGTGGCAGAAGCAGCGCGTCTGGGCTCCGTCGCCGAAAACAGTCACCGCATCGCCGGCCAGCGCCTGCTTGATCATGCGGGGAATGACCATCCCGTACGCGGGTGACTGTCCGGGTCCCACGGTGTTGAAGAAGCGGCCGATGACCGTCGGCATGCCCTTCTCTCTGCTGTATGCCATGGCCAGACACTCGTCGACGGCCTTGGACAGGGCGTAGCCCCACCGGCTGCGTGTCGGGGTGCCGACGACGCTGTCCGCCTTCTCGTGGAGCGGAACGTCGGGGTTCTTGCCGTACACCTCACTGGATGAGGCGATGAAGACGCGCCGCCGGTAGCGATGCGCAGCTTCGATGACGTGCTCAGTACCCCGGATGTTCGTGACCAGCGACCGCAGCGGCTGCTCCACCACCAACGTGACACCGACGGCCGCGGCCAAGTGGATGACGGTGTCACATTGCTCGACCAGCTCGTCGAGCAGCTGCGCATCGAGGACCGAACCGAGCACGAGTCGGTAGGAATCGTTGGATGAGAGGCCGGCGACGTTGGTCGCGCTCCCGGTCGAAAGGTTGTCGAGCCCGACCACCTGGTGTCCACGTTCGATCAGGGCCGTGCTGAGATGGCTGCCGATGAAGCCGGCTCCACCAGTGACGAGGTAGCGCTGTCGAGATGACTGGTGACGCTGCATGGCCTTACGCATCAATGGTATTCGGTCGCTGTCGGCATGCGCAGCGGACGCGAGGTGCGATCATCGTCGTCGTGCCTGGGAAATCGACCGGTGAGCCCGCAGCGCTCCCGCCCTTCGTGAGCGTGGTCATACCGGTCTACAACGAGGAACGATTCATCGAGGCGTGCCTGCGCTCGGTTCTCGACCAGGACTTTCCCGGTGATCGCTACGAGGTGATCGTTGCCGACGGCGGATCGACCGACCGCACCCGCGCCATCGTCGCATCGATCGCCACGTTGCATCCCAATGTCCGCCTCGTGGACAACCCCGGCCGCACCCAGGCATCGGGACTCAACCGTGCCATCCTCGCCAGCACCGGCGAGTTCATCGCCCGCCAGGACGGCCATGCCGAGTGGACGAGGCATCATCTCAGCCGATCCGTGGAGCTGCTCCTCGAAAGCGGCGCCGACAACGTCGGCGGCCGCGCCGACGGTGTCGGTGTCGGAGCGACCAGTCGCGCGATTGCGTGCGCGATGCGTTCACCCTTCGGTGTCGGCGGTGCACGCTTTCGTTATTCGACGCGCGCCGAGGAGGTCGACACGGTGTTCCCGGGCACGTTTCGCAGGTCGGCGTTCGAACGCGTCGGCCTGTACGACGAGGCCTACCCGCCGCACGAGGACTACGAGCTCAACTGGCGCATCCGTGCGGATGGCGGTCGTGTCATCTACAGCCCCGACATCCCCACCCGCTACCACGTCCGCGACTCGATCAGCGCCCTGGCTCGCCAGTACTTTCGGTACGGGCGCGCCAAGGTGAGGGTGGCGCGCTCGACCCCGGCGGTGATCCGTCCCTACCACCTCGCGGCACCGGCTCTGGTCGCGGCGATCCCGGTCCTGGCGGTGCTCGCGGCCAGCCGGCAACGTCGGCGTGTCAGCGCGTATGGCGGCGCTGCGTACGCAGCTGGGTGCGTCGTCGCCGGCCTGCGCGGCAGTCGCGGCGAGAGCGCCGCGGTGCGCGTGCGGGTGCCCCTGGTGTTCCCGGTGTTACACGTTGGGTGGGGCCTTGGATTCTGGGCCGGCGTCGCGGAGGCAATCCGGCGGGTGCCGGTCGGCGGCGGGTCGCCGCCTTCGCTGCCGCCGCTGTTGTAGCCGTCGATCAGCCGGCGGCGCGCGAGGCGACGCCGGCGTTCACCGGGGCGAGCACAGGTACACCATCGAGGATGCCGGCAACGATGCGATCGACGACGGGGTCGTGTCCGGGGTCGAGGTCACCACCGTCGGCGACACGCACCTGCGGGCTGCTCCTGCCCGCTTCGTGCACCGCGTCAAGCACCTGGTGGAACCGGAAGAAGAACAGCGCGGCGTACCGGCAGGCGAGCTCGCGGATCCGCGCGCGCTCGGTGGTGTCCGGTGGTGACCGCAGAAGACGATCGGCCGCCGCCCAGTACTCCGTCGACGTCAGCGGGTCAACGGTGAAGCCGCGGTCCCGGTAGTGGGTGCGCGCCGCGACCAGCACGGGCAGACCGCGGGTGGCCATCTCCAGCCCGACTGTCGAGGTGTAGACCAGGCCGAGCACTGCCTGGTCCATCAGGGTGTAGGAGCTGGTGGGATCATCCGCTGCGACCACCCTGACGTTGGCGGGCAGCACCGGCACGTGCGCGGCGATATGGTCGGCGGTGCGTTCGCGGGTCGTGTGGTTCATCAGGCGCACCTCGGCGGGGTGGATGCGCACCACGAGGTCGATCTCGGGATGTGTTTCGGCCCAGCGGATGCCCTCGATTGCCCAGCTGCCCATCGAGGTGAACGCGATGTCTCTCTCGAGGACGGCACTATCCCAGAGGATGTTGCAGAACATCACCACCAGCGGGTGACCGTCGCGCAGGCGCAGCTCGCGCCGGATGCGCGCGACATCCTCGACGCGCTCCCGCCAGAAGTTGGTGGGCATGCCGCCACCGTGGCGCCGCCTGCCCAGGTAGGCGTCGACAGCGTCGACCTCCGCCTTGGAGAGTCGGCTGTCACGCGCCGCGTTCCATTCCTCGTCGGGAACCATCAGGCGGCACGCAGCCTCGCCCGGCGTCACCACGATGCTGTCGGCGAGGAATCCCTTCTCGTAGGTGGCGAAGGGGATGCCGCGTTCGCCGGCGAGGGCCGCCATGATCTGTTCGGCGAAGAACGTCCCGTTGAGCATGAAGACGCGCTGTGGCGCGGCGCGGTCGATGATGCCCCGCAGGCCCCGGGCAACGACGATGCCGCTGGCTAGGAATGAGCGATAGGTCGCGATGACCTCCGCGGTGTCGGACAGCGTCCCGCGCGACAGGAACCACGCCACCGAGATGCGCACCAGCCGGCCCAGCGGAAGGCCGTCGGCCACGAATGCCTCGCACTCACGGACGCTGCCCAGCTCCGCCACGCGGTGCTGCGCGGCCTTCACCGCGGCCGCCACGTCGATGACGTCGCCCAGGCCGACGGCCTCGAACCCCGCGGCTCTGACCGCGCCGAATGCATACTCCCTGCAGGAGTGACAGGGCGTCGGCGGGACGGCGTCGACGGTCATGACGTCGCAGATCGGCAGCCGGCCGCCGCACGAGGCGAAGACGGGCGCGCCGCCGCCTCGTGCAACGGCATGCGCGATGACCGTCTCGATGGCCAGGTGTGTGGACCAACCCCGCCAGCTCATGAACAGGACTCGCGGAGCATCCGCAGCCGGGTGCGGCGCGGACACCGCCAGCCGTCGCAGGTCGGCGAATTCAGGAGGGTCGAATGGCCGCGGGAGGCCGGCCCGGGCAGCTGATTCCCTGCTGATCCCCCACGCCTCGCGCAGGCGGCGCTTCCAGCGCGGGTGGGCCCAGGCCCAGTCGAGCAGCCGCCCGCGCGCGCTCATCGCCAGCGCCTGCCGGAGTCCATCGATCGAAGCGTACCCGTACCTTGGGGCCGATCGACGGTGAGGCGCCACCCCGGCGATATCATCCGCCACGCATGGATACGCAACTGCGGACCTTCATGGAGGGCGAGGGAGACCGCTACTTCGAACGCAATCGGTCGCTGTACGGGGAGGCTGACCCCGCGACCGATCCGCCGCTGCGTCTGATCGAGTCGTACGACCTTCAGCCCAAGACCGTGCTCGAGGTGGGTTGTTCCAACGGCTATCGGCTTGCGGCGGTGGCGCGCATCCACGGCGCGCGGGTCACCGGCGTCGAACCCTCTCTTGCCGCCATCGCCGATGGTCGCGAGCAGTTTCCCGAGGTTCGGTTCGAGAGGGGCTCGGGAGACGCGATCCCCCTGGATGAGCGATTCGACCTCGTGATCGTGAACTTCGTCTTCCACTGGGTGGACCGGTCGCTGCTGCTCAGGACAGTCGCCGAGATCGACCGCGTCGTCGAGGACGGGGGCTTTCTCATCCTCGGCGATTACCTGCCGGCCCACCCCACCCGGCGCCCTTACCACCACCTCCCCGACCGGGACCTCTACACCTACAAGCAGGACTATGCGGAGATGTTTGCTGCGTCGAAGTGCTACCAGAGGATCGCGGTCCTCGCTGGACGGCACTCGCAGCCACCGATCCTCTCGGCGGTCGTCGACGACGACGACCGCCGTGGGACGACGCTGCTGCGCAAGCGCAGCCAGGAGCTGTACGTCGAGCCGGCCACCTGAGGCACAGCCGTGAGCGCACGCGCGTACGGGCGCGCTGAATTCCACATCGGGGAGCGGCCCGTCGGTCCGGGGCACCCCTGCTACGTCATCGCCGAAGCGGGGTCCAACCACAACCGCGACCTCGTCACGGCACTGCGTCTCATTGAGGTCGCCGCCGAGGCCGGTGCGGACGCCGTCAAGTTCCAGACCTACACCGCTGACGGTCTCTACTCTCGACACACCCCCGACATCAGCTACCTGAGAGAGCAGGGGTTGGTCGGCGAGCACGAATCGGTGTGGGAGTTGATCAAGCGGGTCGAGATCCCCTGGGAATGGCACGACGACCTCGCTCGGCACGCGGAGCAGGTCGGCATCACCTTTCTGTCCACGCCGTTCGAGGAGGCTGCGGTCGACCTGCTCGAGGAGGTCGGGGTGCCCGCGTACAAGATCGCGTCGTATGAGGTCAACCATCTGCCCCTGATCGAGCGCGCCGCGCGGACAGGGAAGCCGTTGCTCATCTCCACGGGTATGGCATCGCTCGGCGACATCGAGCGTGCCCTCGACACAGCGCTCGCAGCCGGTGCGCACGACCTGCTGGTCATGCACTGCGCGGTGAACTATCCACCGCGCTTTGAGGACCTCAACCTGCGCGGCATCACCACGCTCCAGCACGCCTTCCAGGTGCCGATCGGCTGGTCCGACCACACCATGGGCCACACCGCTGACGTGGTCGCGGTAGCTCTGGGCGCCTGCGCCGTCGAGAAGCACTACACCCTGAGTCGGAACCAGGATGGCCCCGACCATCGATTCGCCCTCGAGCCAGACGAGCTCAAGGCGATGGTCGGCGCCATCCGCGAAGCGGAGGCGTCGCTTGGCTCGACCGTCAAGCGAGTGACCGACGCCGAGGCGGAGATGTTCAGGCTGGGGCGACGCGGCCTCGTGGCAGCGCGCGACCTGGCCACCGGTGAGGCCATCGCGCGCGCGGACATCGCGGTCAAGCGACCCGGGTTCGGCATCCCGGTGCACGACATGGAGCAGGTTCTCGGCAGGCACGCGGCGCATGACATCGCGCGCGACCAGGTCCTGCAATGGGACGACCTGGTCCGGTGACGGCCGCTGGGCGGCACCCGGCGGTAACGCTGCGACACGCGCGCGAGGACGACGCCGACCGAGTCATGGAATGGCGCAACGACGGCGACGCCGTGAGGTTCAGCGTCACCGGACGGCCGGTGTCCGAGGTGGAGCACCGGAAGTGGTTCAGAGCCCTGCTGGCCGACCGGCGAGTGCGACTCTGGATCGCCGTGGATGCCGGTAAGGCGGTGGGCCAGGTGCGTCTCGATGTGACCGAGGGCACCGGCACCGTATCGATTGCTGTGGCCAAGGAGCATCGCGGCCGCGGCATCGCGGTAAGCATGCTCCTCACCCTGATCGAGGCGGTCGCCGGGGAGGATGACCTGCGCCGGTTGAAGGCCCTCACCCACCCAGACAACGCGGCCTCGTTGCGCACCTTCGAGCGCGCCGGCTTTCGCCGCGTGGGCGCCCCCGAAGGTGGCTTCCTTGTGTTGCTCCGCCAGCTCCCGGAAGGCGCTCGTCCGGGTGACGCCCCGTGACGCCGACGCGTGAATTCTGGGCCGGCGGCGCCTTCAGCCAGCACCAGGGCTGACGCGGTCGCCTGACCGGGGGCGGCGACCCAGCAGCGCGGCCGTGGCCAGGGCGCGACCCTCGCGGGCTCGTCGGCGCCGAATCGCAACTCGCCGCTGCTCACCGGCGACACGCGCCACCGGCACGGCGACGGTCCACACGGCCTCGGCCGCAAGCGAGCGGGCCAGCAGCCCGGCCGCGAAGTGGCGCCGATGGCTCTCGAGGCCCGCACGCGCGGCGCCGGGTGGCCACGCGGCAGCGACAGCAGCGAGCCGCTCGGCGACGCGCTCGGTGGCGTGGCCGTCGACCGCGCCGAGCGCCTCCTCATACCAGCCGGCGCAGGTCGCGTCGGCCGGAGTCGTCGGGTTGGCGAGAGCGGCTGCGAGCTGCTCGGTCGATCCAGCGTGCTCCAGACAACCCGCCGGGGCCTCGTCGAACCGGATGAGCTTCTCGCGAAATCGCTCGTACGCCTCGCCCCAGGCCGCGTACACAACCGAGCGGCGCGCGGCCACCGCCTCGTACAGGGCTGTGGTTTGGAAACCGACCACCACGTCGGCGGCGACGATGAGCTCACGAGTATCGGCATCGATGGGAGCAACGGATACCCCGCGGTTCCACATCGCCCCGGCGCGACGCGACAGGCGCGCAGCTTCGGAGCGCTGATCCTGTTGCGGATGGCATTTGACGACCACCTCGCAGCTGCCGGTCCGCACCGCGTCGAGAAGCACGGTTTCGATGGCGCCGCGGAGCGGCTCCCAGGTGCGCCATCCCTTCCCACTGCCGGCCCCGGGCACGTAGGCGTCGAGCTGGTAGGTGAGGAACAGGACGCGTTGGCGGCGCCGCTGCTCGCGCAGGCGGGGTGCGGCGTATATGTCGAATCGAGGTTGACCGGTGACCACGAGCAGCTCGCCGACGGCGCCGGTGCGCAACCAGAACTCCCGGTGCCGTTCACTGCAGACGGTCATCAGGTCAGCGGCAAACGGGGCTGTGGCGCGCATCAGAGCGCTGTGCGACTCCATGGTCGCCGCCGAGATGGTCGTCTCCTTCTGCACGACGACCACCGGGATACCGAGCGCATGGGCCGCATCGGGAAGACTGCGCACGTAGAAGAGGGTGTCTGTCGGCAGGACGATGACGTCGAAACTGCGCTCGAGGTACAGACGTCGCACCTCATCGGCGAGCCAGGCGGCGTAACGTCGTCGCGCGGGCGCGAGCTCGGGACGCGCGAAGGCCTGCAACCCGGAGGCAACGTCTGCACCCATCATGCGCATCGCCGGTCCGCGCAACCGCTGATAGGGGAATCGTCGGACGTCAAGACGCGGGTGAGCCTCGAGCGCGCGCAGGTCCTGGTCGAAGAAGTGGTCGAGGGCGAGGACGCGGATGCTGTCGGTCACGATGAGCGGTAGGCCGGACGCAGGAAGCCGAGCAGAGAGCGGCGCTCCGCCGACGTCATCGCAAACCGGACGATGGCGGCGGCATAGACGATGCCGGCGGGGATGCAGCAGGCAGCGACGGTGATGAGTTGACCCGGTTGGGCGAGCTGGGCTGTGATGGCGATCAGCGCCGCGAAGAGCGCCGCCCACGGCAGGATCGGAAGGACCGCCTCCCTGGCAAATTGACCGAACCCCATCGACAGCTCGCGGAGCACCAGCCGGATGTACAGGGGCGCGGTGATCCCGAAGCCGACCAACGTTCCGATGATGACCCCGACGATGCCGAGTCGCGGTGCCAGCGCAACCGACACGAGCAGGTTGACGACCACGGCGGTGGATACGTAGGCGGCAACCGCGCGCACCCGTCCCATCCCGACCAGCATGGTGTTGGCGATGGTGGCCGTGCCCACGACCAGCTGGTAGGCGAGAAACAGCTGCGCGGGGCCGGCGAATTGAGCGTAGTTGGGGCCAACCCATCCGACGATGAGCGGACGCGCGAGGATCATCGCGGCGATGGTGACGGGCAGCGAGAGGGCCAGGGTGTAGCGCGTGCCGCGGATGAGCAGCCCACGCAGCCGGACGGTCGATTCCATGGCCGAGAGGTTGGCAGTCGCGGGCACCACCGCCGACGCGGTCAGTGAGAGCGGGTACGACGCAGCTGATTGGAGGCGGGCGGCGATGTCGTACCCGGTGAGTGTCGTGGTGCTGACCAGCGCGGCAAGGATCACCTTGTCCATCTGCGCCCAGATGACACCGTTGACCCGTCCCACGAAGACCCATGCGCTGAACCGTGCCAGCGGTCGCAAGACACTGGTGTGCACCAGGCGTGGTGAGAGGTGCACCTCGGGGCAGAGCACGTGGCCGACGACCGCGTAACCGATCGCAGCGAAGGCGCTCCCGGCGACCATGGTGGCGCCGAAGGCGACGACGTGGTGACCGGTGCTGAGCACGACCACCACCATGACGGAGTAGAGGACCTGTCGAGACATGTCGACAGCCTTGATCCAGCCATACCGCTGCAGGCCCTGGAGCAATCCCACGAAGGCGAGGCCGGGCAGCCCGAAGATCGCCTCGGCCGCGAGCAGCGCGAACAGCAACCGCAGCGCGTTGTGGAGCGCACCCGGCACGTGGAAGAAGTGCTCGGCTCCAATGGAGAGCCCCAGCAGGACAGCGATCGCCACCAACGCCATGCCGCCGAGGACCGCGAGCGCGGAGCTGACCACCTCGCCGATCCGCTCGCGCTGACCACGACCATCGGCATCAGCGACGAACCTGACGACCCCCGCCTGCAGCCCGAGGTCGGAGATGCTGAGATAGCCGGCCGACACCGAGAACGACAGCGCCAGGACCCAGACGCCGTATGCATCGGCGCCGAGCCGCCGGATCGCGTACGCCACGACGAAGAAGTTGAGCAGCAGCGAGAGCACACCGACCACGCCGGTGACCAGCGTGTTGCGGAAGACGCGACGGCCATGGGCGATCTCGGGCTCGGCCGGATCGGTCATGCGCGGCGGATCACCTCCTGTGTCGACGTGGTCATCCGCCGATCGCCGGGCGACGCGCGGCGTCGCGCTGGGCACGATACCGCTCGTCTCGCCGGGGCAGACCCGTCTGATCACGCAGCGTCTCGTCGGCCGTCTCGAAATACGCAACGACCGTCGCCACGTCGGGCGACGGTTCTGAAGGCAGGGCGGTGAGGATCCTCGCCACACGGTCAAGGTCCCTGACCACGTCGACGGTCAACCGAATCGCCGACAGGTCACGGTCGTTGGTGACATTGACGGTGCGGAACTCGTCGGGATGTTCGCGGATCCTCACGGTCACATGCTCGCGCTCCCAGTCGGAGAGCGCCTCCGCGTCGAGCCGTTCCAGGCATTCGAGGGTGACCGCCTCGACGTCGTATCCCTCCGGGTACGTGGGTGGCATCACGTTGCTCGCGTACTCGGCGTCCACATCGGCGCGGGCGCTGACCACGGCGTCCAGGATCGCCGGGTCGAGCAGCGGGCAGTCGGCAGTGACGCGCACGATGACGCCGGCCGAACGCTCACGCGCCGCCATCAGGAAGCGGGTGAGCACGTCGTCGACCGGGCCCCTGCTGACGTCGACGCCAAGCTCGCCTGCCACAGCGACCACGGCGTCGTCAGCGGGATGCGTTGTTGTCGCGACCACCACGCTGTCAACGCTGGTGGCCCGCGACACGCGGTCGATGACGTGGGCGAGCACGGGTCGTCCGCAGAGGTCGGCAAGCACCTTGCCGGGGAACCGCGACGAGCCCATCCGCGCTTGGATCACCGCGACGGTCCGCATCAGGCGGCCGGGGTGCGGACCAGGCGGCGCACCCGGTCGGCGACACGCGCGGCACCCTGCCCGTCGACCAGGCCCCGGCCGGCGCCGGCCATCCGGTCGCGTCGCTGCGGGTCATCGAGGAGCCTGACGCACTCCTCGGCGAGGTTGTGGGGCTCGCTCGCCACCGCACACCCGGCAGCCACCAGTGCGGCGGCGGGCCCCTGCTGGTTGGCGACCGCGGCGGTGATCACCGCGGGAACGCCAACGCAGGCCGCCTGCAGTGCGGTGGTACCGGCGGCGCCCGCGTAGACCGTAGCGCGAGCCATGGCGCCGGCGAGGCCGGCCGGGGCGACCAGGACCTCGAGCCGTGGGTCGTCAGGCAGGCCGACGCCCACCGTCTGCGGGCCGAGCACTGCCAGCACCTGCACTGAGTCGTCACGGGCCAGCACGTCGACGACGAAGCCGGCGGTGATATCGAGGAGGTTGGTCGCGCCACTCGACACCAGTGCGGTGCGCGGCGGCAACCCCCGCTCCAGGACGGAAAGACGGGCCAAGACGAAGGCCGAGCTGAGCAGGGCGTAGCCGGCGCCCCCGACGAACGCGTCGGCGCCGTGGGGGCGGATCTGCTCGCCGCCCGCCGACGGGTTCACCGCCAGGTCGGCGGCGGTGGGGTGGCCCAGGTCGTCGACGACGACCAGCGGCGCATGCGCCCTGAGCTGGCGCTGCACGTCCAGCGTGAAGACGTAGCCATCGAGAACGAACACGTCGGCGGCCAGCGACGCCGCGGCGGTTGCGGCGCGTTCGGCGGCGCCGCCGGGCAGCTCGATCACGCCGTGGCCGCGGTCGGAAACTCGGCGGCTCACAGTGGCGTCGCCCTCCGGCAGGACCACGCACGCGAGAACGTCGGCACCCAGCGCGTCGGCCAGGGCGAGCATGCGCTCGAGGTGGCCAAGGCCCACGTCGCGGCCACAGTCGGGGAGCAGCACCGCGCGTGCCGTCACCGTGCCATCGCTCGGGCGCCGGCCCAGGCCTGGATGCGGACCATTGCCGCCACCACGTCGTCCTGGTCGGCCTCGGTCATGGCCGGGAAGAGCGGCAGCGTCACCAACCTGGCGCAGAGGTCCTCTGCTCGTGGGGCGAGGCCCGGCCGGCCGCCCCGGGCGCGGTACAGGGAGAGCAGATGCACGGCCGGGTAGTGGAGGGTCGCCTCGATCCCCTCGGCGCGCAACGCGTCGATGACCGTGTCCCGCTCACAGCCGAACACCTCGGGATCGACCGCGACCGGGTAGATGTGCCAGGCGCTGCTGCGCTGCGGCGGTCGCGGCGGCAGGGCGAGGCCGGGGATGCCCCCCAGCAGGCGGTCGTAGCGGTCGGCGAGGGTGCCGCGACGAGCCACGACCGCGTCGAGGCGATGCAGCTGGGCGGTGCCCAGGGCGGCCTGGAAGGCCGTCAACCGGAAGTTGTTGCCGAGCATGGTCACGTCGTACTTCCAGCGCGCCCCGGTGCGCTCCTCGGCCGCGCTTGTCATGCCGTGGTTGCGCAGTCGCCTGATCCGCTCGGCAAGGTCGGGGTCGGCCGTCAGGCAGGCTCCCCCCTCCCCGGTGGTGATCTGTTTGACCGGGTGGAAGCTCAGCGTGGTGATATCGCCCAGCGACCCCGCGGGGCGGCCGCGCAGCAGAGCCCCGAGCGAGTGGGCGCCGTCGACGACGACGGAGACTGACGCCGGCAGGACGGTACGGAGCGCGTCGACGTCGGCGGGGAGGCCGGAGTAATCGACGGTGATCACCGCCCTCGTCCGCGGCCCCAGGCGCGCCGCCACCGCCACGGGGTCGAGGCAGCGGTCCTCGCCGACGTCGGCGAACACGGGCGTGGCGCCGACGCGCACCACTGCGTTGGCGGTGGCGACGAACGTCAGCGGGGTGGTGATCACCTCGTCACCGGGACCGATCTGCAGCGCGGCGATGGCGAGGTCGAGAGCGGCGGTGCCGTTGGAGACGACGATGGCGTTGCCGGCGTCGCAGCGGTCGCGGAGCGCGGCTTCGAAGACCGCAACGTCGTCACCGCCGGTGAGCGTGCCGCTGCGCAGTGATGCGACCACCGCGGCGATGTCGGACTCCTCGAGCTGGTGGCGTCCATAGGGCAGTGGCCGGGACCGCAGCGGTGTGCCTCCGGCCACCGCGGGCAGTTCGGCGGTGCTCATCCGGCCTCGACCGCCGCCGGCTCCGCTGTGCCGGGCGCGCGGGTGAGCAGCTCGCGCAGCGCACTGACGTCCAGCCACTCGGTGTTGCGGTCGCTTGTGTAGACGAAGTCCGCGGGCACCGGATGTGCGTCATCAATCGCGCGGCCGCCCCAGAAGGGGTGCTCCGGTTCGACGATGTAACACGTCCCGGCGTCGACGGTGTGCCTGGCTTCGTCCGGTGTGAGCAGCGCCTCGTGGATCTTCTCGCCGGGACGGATGCCGGTGTAGCGAATGCGCGCTCCCGGAGCGATGGCCTCGGCGAGGTCGACCACGCGCATGCTGGGGATCTTGGGGATGAACAGCTCTCCGCCCTGCATCCTCGCGATGGAATCGGCGACGAACTGCACTGCCTGGTCGAGCGTGATCCAGAAGCGGGTCATGCGCTCGTCGGTGACCGTCACCTCACCCGACGGGGCCTGGTCGGTGAACAGCGGAACGACGCTGCCCCGCGAGCCGACCACGTTGCCGTAGCGCACACACGACAGCCGCGTCTCGCGGGTGCCCGCGTATACGTTGGACTGGACGAACAGCCTCTCCGCGCACAACTTGGTTGCGCCGTAGAGGTTGGCGGGGCTGACGGCCTTGTCGGTGCTCAGCGCCATGGCGCGGCGGACGCCGGCGTCGATGCACACCTCGGCGACGTTCTGGGCGCCGAGGATGTTGGTCCGCACCGCTTCGATCGGGTTGTACTCGCAGGCCGGGACCTGTTTGAGGGCAGCCGCGTGGATGACGATGTCGACGCCGTCGACGGCGCGGCGAAGGCGGTCTCGGTCGCGCACGTCACCGAGTAGGAAGCGCAGCCGCTCGTCGTCGATGCTGCGCTCCATCTCGGACTGTTTGAGCTCGTCACGGCTGAAGACCCGGATCGCCGCGGGGTTCCACCGCTCCAGGGCGGCGCGCGTAAAGTGCTGCCCGAACGATCCCGTACCGCCGGTGAGCAGGATGGTCTGCCCCTCGAAAACATTCACTGTCGATCCTCGTTGGGTGCGCGCTCCCTGCCCGGGTTCAGTTCTCGTCCGGCCAATTGACCTCGACGCGCGTCGTGCAGTTGGTCAGCTCCTGCGAGGCTTTGGTGTACCGGACCAGCGTCGGGAAGTCGCCGCGGAGCTTGAGCTGGCCGAGCATGATCCCCTTGGTCGCGTCCATCTCGCCCTTGGCGACCTTCTTCCAGCGCGAGTACGAGCCGGTGATCACGTACTTGGCGGCATCGGCGTCCGCGCGCGAACAGATCTTCACGTCGCGGGCCTCGCCGTGCCAGAGGTCGAGGAAGATGCCCATGTCGTCGGGGACGTTCTTGTCAGGCTCGGCGAGCACCACCAGGCCGACGGTGCCCTCCCAGTTGGCTGCCGCTTGCTTGTACACGGGTGACTTGTTGATCTCGGCCTTGAAGGCCTCGGCCCATTCGGGGCTGTACGCGTCATATGCCACGTCTGGTCTCTCCTCCACATCGCTGAGCGGTGGCTGATTATGGTCCACGCGCCGTCGCCCGGGCCCATGCCGGGCACCGGCCCTACGGGGTCGGCGAGGCGCCCAATGAGGGAGGCGGCGCCAAGCCGAGGTCGCGACGTACCGCGGCCACCGCCGCTGCCAGGAGCTTGTCATCCGATTCGATGGCGGTGAAGTCGGTGGCGTCGGCCTGCGGATTGGCCGACTTGGCGAACGACAGCTCCTCGGCGACGACGCGCTTGTCGATGGCGATGAGCGCGTCCGCGTCCGCCCTGGCATCCGGCGGAAACGTGATCGTGAGCAGGTTGTTCTCGAAGGCCTGCTCCGCTGCGGCGAGCCCACTGGAGCACGCCTTCAGCGAGGCGTTGTCAGACGTCCTGCACGCGCCGGCCTGGAGCACCGCCTTGGCGGCGTTCGCCGTGGCGGCGGCCGCGCTATAGGCCTGGGCGGCCGCGCCGCGCACGGCGGGATCCACCGTCGGGGACGGAGTCACCGACGTGGTCGACCCACATGCGCAGAGGACCAGCAGAGCGGACAACCGCAGCGCACGCCTCATGGGGCGCCGATGGTAACTGCGCGCACCATTTCGAACTCCCGACGGGCCGGCTCATCGGGGTGCATCGCCTGCACCCTGCCGCTCCTGGCGAATTGGTGGCGTGCGTAGAGCCGTTCGGCGGCGTCATTGCCGACTGCCACCCAGAGATGGACGGTGGCGAAGCCGTCTCGTGCCGCCCACTCGGTCACGGCAGTCACCAGCTGGCCGGCGACACCACGTCCCCGCCACGACGGGTCCACCCACATCGAGATCAGCTCGGCGGTGCCGTCCTCCTCGCGAAAGCCGGCGGCCAGACCCACAGGTGTGCCGTCGATAACAGCCACAAAGCAGCCGCCGACGGTCAACCACCGCCGCCAAACCTCTTCGGTCACGAGGGTGGCGTCCGCCAGTGTGGTCCAGAAGGCGCTCGGCGCCTCGCGCAGCGTCGCCAGCCGAACCTGGCGATAGACGCGCCACTCGTCGGGACTTGCGCGGTGCACCGAAGGGACTGCCACGGTGCCATGGTCGCGCAGATCGCAACCAGGACGGCGCCGGCCTCACCCGGCTGCGTTACCGTTCGGGACGTGGCCGAGCATCAAACCGCCGTCTCGCTGCGCGAGGTGGCGACCGCCGACGTCGCTGCGATGACCGACATGATGGTGCGCAACCGAGCCGACGTCGAGCGCGTCGGGCCCGCCAACGCGAACAGCTTCTTCACCACGGCAGGAATGGCCCAGCGCATCGACGAGGTCGTCGCCGAGTCTGCGCGTGGCCAGCGCCGCCACTGGGCGATCCTTGTCGACGGTGTGGTGGCCGGCGACATCGCGCTCAGCCACATCGAGCGCGGCGCCCTCCAGAAAGCCAACCTCGGCTACATGGTCGATGTCGCTTTCCGCGGTCGAGGGGCGGCGACTGCCGCTGTCCGGCTGGCCGTCGAGCGCGCGTTCGGCGAGGTCGGGCTGCACCGCCTCGAGGCCGGTGTCATGCCCAGCAACGTGCCGTCGCAGCGCGTCCTCGAGAAGGCAGGCTTCACCAGGGTCGGGATCACGCGCAGCCTGCTGTTCATCGCCGGGCACTGGGAGGACCACATCTTCTACGAGCTCGTCGGTCCCGATACAGACCCCGACATGACCTCGGCTTCGGAGCGCTGAAGTTCCAGCGTGCGCAGGTGGGGCACGGGTGACGGAAGCAGCCAGATGACGCCCGCCAACGCGGCGGTGGTCGCGATCCACATGGTGGTGCGCAGCCCGAGCGTGCTGCCGAGCGCGCCGCCGAGCAGCGCGCCGATGGGGCGCAGACCGTAGTTGATGGTGCTGTACGCGCCTGAAACACGCGCGCGCAGCGGGGCCGGGATCGACGCCACAAGGATGGCTCCGATGGTGATGTCGAGCATGACCACACCGACGCCGGAGCCGAACTCAGCCGCGAACAGAAGCGCCAGGATCACCGGCTTGCCGGCCCCGAACGCCAGCGGCAGCAGGATCGTCGGGGCGGGGAACAGGATGCAGCTGAGAGTGAACGTGCGCCCCACGCCGAGCCGGCGTGACACTCGCGCCGTCAGCGCTGCACCGATGACAGCGCCGATGGCGCCGGCGCCGAGCACGAGGCCGAGCTCGGCGGGGCTGACGCCGAGGTCGTGCGTCGCGTAGAGAACAAAGATGGCGGTGGCGACGAAGCTGAAGATGTTGATCGTGGCTGTGGCACCGAGAAGCGCACGTACAACGGGCGAATGCGCGATGAACCGAACGCCCTCGGTGAGGTGTCCGCGCCCGCCGACGGCTGTTGGCGGTTCCTCGGGGTGGATTCGTCGAAGGAACAGCGCTGAGCCCAGGTACGACACCGCGTCGATGACGATCGCGCCCGGGGCGGAGAGCAGCTGGACAAGGATGCCACCCGCGCTCTGGCCGCCGACGAACGACAGGGCGCGACTGCCGTGGATCAACGAGTTGGCGTCGACATAGTCCTCGGGCCCGACGATCGATGCGAACACCGTGCTCTGCGCGACGCTGAAGAGCACGCTCGCGCATCCCACCGAAAAGGCGACGGCGTACAGCTGCGCAAAGGTGAGCGCGCCGAAGACGTAGGCGATCGGGATGCTGGCCAGCAGCAGCGCCCGCGCGATGTCGGCGCTGAGCATCACCCGGCGGCGGTGGCCCTTGCGGTCGACCCAGCCCCCGGCGAGGATGGAGAAGAGCAGGCTCGGCGCCAACCCCGCGGCGGTGAGGTAGCCGGTCTGCGCGGCGCCGGCGTGCAGCACGAGGATTGCGGTCAGCGGCAAGGCCAGGATGCTGACCTGGTCGCCGAACAGGGAGATGGTCTGACCCGTCCAGTACCGCCGGAAGGTTCGCTCGCGCAGCAGTGGCGGGATACGCCGCGACGTGACCCCCGGCGAGCTCATCGCGGCTGTCCGGACCAGCCCTCTGCGGGTCCCTCGGGAATCGCCACCCGGATGAAGGTGACGTGGCGAGCCCCCTGCGGGCGCAGCCCGGGCTCACGCACGCGAGCGGCGTAGGGAGCGAGCAGCGCGTCCAACTCCTCGCCGAGGTGGGCAAGCTCGGCCGCGGTCAGGCAGAGGAAGGTGTCGCCAAAGCCCCCGGCACGCTGCCATTCGACCGGCTCGGCGTGGCAACGTTCGAGGTACTCGATCGTGGCCAGGTGGTACCGACCGGCCACCACCTGGCTCAGCTGGGTCGCCGCTGCCATCTGGTCGGGATCCGAGGACACCGACGGCCACGAGGTGGAATGGGCCGTGGCGCGCCAGGGACGGCGCCGCGCGCGGCCACCACCGGCCTCCTCGACAAGGCCGTACTTGGCGAGCTGGCGAAGGTGGAACGAGCACGATGCCGGGCTCTCGTCGATGCGCTCGCCCGCCTGCGTGGCGGTCATCGGCCCTTCGCGGCGAAGCAGCCCGATCAGCGCCATCCGTACCGGGTGAGCAAGTCCGCGCAGGGTACGGGGGTCGGTGACCTCGACCGTGGAGGGGATGTCGGAAGGTGGCAAGGCGGCCATCGATCGCAAGATAGCTTTCGAAAGATATCTTGTCAAGCCACGACCACTGCGGTTGGGGGCGTGGCTCCGGCACCATGGCGACCGATGGGTATCCGCGGGATCGACCACGTGCAGCTCGCCATGCCGGTCGGGGGCGAGGCGCGGGCCACCGAGTTCTACGAGGGCTTGCTCGGCATCCCTCGCGTTCCCAAGCCCGAGAACCTGGCCAAACGTGGCGGTTGCTGGTTTGAGTCGGGGGCGACCCGGATCCATCTCGGCGTCGAAGAGGACTTCCGCCCGGCGCGGAAAGCCCACCCCGCCCTGCTCGTGGATGGCCTGGTTGAGCTCGTCAAGGCCCTCGAGGACGCCGGCGCCACACTTCGCGGCGGCGAACTGCTGGAAGGGTACGAGCGCATCTACGTCGACGACCCGTTCGGCAACCGCATCGAGCTCCTCGAGCCGGCGGCGCCTCCGCCCGACCTATGAGCCGTCGCGGGGGGCGCCCTCGAGCAGACGCTTGAGCCGATCGAGGGCGTCGAGCTCGGTGGCCATCTGGCGCCGTACCAGGCCGGTGAGCCCAGGCACCATCCCCCGCGAACGAAGGCTCAGCTCCAGGGTGATCATGGTCACATCCGGCGCCGGTTCGGACAGCGTGTATTGCGCTGCCCCACGCGTCGGTCCGGCGACCAGTTCGAACGCATACCTGGTCGGCCGCTCGAATGCGGTGACCCGGTAGTCGGCCTCGGCCACACGGCTCCCGAATCCCCGCACCAGCTGATGCCAGACCGACCCGGCCGTACCGTCCCCGGCGATCAACGTCAGGTCGACGACCGGTCCGCGCCAGGTGTCATTCCGTGTGCCGTCGACGATGTGGTCGAAGACGTGGTCGGGGGGCCGTCGGATGGTGACGCTGTACTTCCCTGAGAGCATTCCACGCCGTCAGCCCGTCGCCTCTGCGAGCCGTCCGTCCTCCATTGTCACCACCCGGTCGGCGAACTCCACCGCCACCCTGTCGTGCGTCGCCATCAATACGGATGTCCCCTGCTCGGCCACCTCGCGCAGCAGCTTCATGATCCCCGCGGCCGTCTCCGTGTCCAGCTGCGCGGTGGGCTCGTCGGCGATGACCACGGTCGGCCGCTTGGCGAGGGCTCGAGCCAGCGCAACGCGCTGCTGCTCACCTCCCGACAGCTCGGCGGCGGTGTGATCGCGGCGATCGCGCAGCCCGACCATGGCGAGGGACTCCAGGGAGCGCTGCTCGAGCTCGTCCCCGTCGACGCCGTTCAGCCGCAGAGAGAGCTCGACGTTCTCCTGGGCGGTGAGCAGGGGGATGAGCCCGGCCGTCTGGAACACCCAGCCCACCGAACGCTGGAGGAAGCGGTCGCGGTCGTGGCCGGTGAGCGTCTCGACGGTGTGGCCGGCGACGTTGACGGTGCCGCTGTCGGGCCGGTCGAGCGCGCCGACCAGGCTGAGCAGGGTCGTCTTCCCGGCACCGGAGCGGCCCAGCACCATGAGCAGCTCGCTTGCGGCCACGGTGAGGTCGACCATGTCGACGGCGCGCACCGTCTGGCCGCCGGCGCTGAACTGACGCACCAGGCCACTGGCGACGACCACGTCACTCACCGCCGCCCTCCTCGGAGCGAAGGATGGAGATGCGATCGGCATCGAGGTGCAGCCGGACCCGCCCGCTCAGGCCGAGCCGCTCCACGTAGGCTCGGGGCAGCTGGATCCGCCCCGCCCGGTCCATGATCGCGAGCTCGTCGTGGATCAGCTCGCCCTCGCGCTCCACCCAGCGACGCTCGCTGCTGGTCCGCCCGTCGCGGATCATCACCACCCGGTCGACGTAGGTCTCGAGCTGGGGGTCGTGGGTGACGATCACCGCGGCCGCGTCCTGCTCGCGGAGCACATCGGTCAGGTCGGCGAGCAGGTGCGCCGCCGAGGCGGTGTCGAGCTCGGCGGTGGGCTCGTCCGCGAGCAGCAGCCGCGGACGGTTGGCGAGCGCGATGGCCAGGGCGAGCCGCTGGGTTTCGTGGCCGGCCAGCTCGGCCGGACGGCGCAAGAGGCGGTCGCCGAGGCCAAGCCGCTCGAGCAGCTCGGCGCACATCCGCGATCGGTCCCTCGACGGGCCGGTCAAGGCGGCGGCTTCGACGTTCTCCAGGGCCGTCAGGTACGGCGCGACGTTGCCCATGGCGTGCTGGAGGACGTAGCCGACGGTCTCGCGGCGGTACTGCTCCCGCTCCGCGCTGCTGAGCCGGCTGAGGTCGTGGCCACCGACGCGGACCACCCCGGCCGTCGGTGTCTCCAGCCCCGCGAGGATGTTCATCAGGGTCGTCTTGCCACTCCCGCTCCGCCCGGCGATGGCCACCATCTCCCCCGCCTCCACCACCAGGTCGAGGCCTTGCAGGGCGACGACCTCGAGCTTCTCGGCCTTGTAGATGTGGACCACGCCCTCGCAGTCGACCAGCGCTAGGGTCACGTCAGCGACCTCACTGTCGCCATCACGTCCACGCGCGAACCGGCCCGGGCCACCAGGCGACCTACGACCAGGGTCAGCGCCCCGGTGCCGAGCACCACCGTGGCAAGCGTGACCGCGTCGAGGTGCAGCGGGGTCGCTGGGATCAGGTCCTCAGGCAGGGTGCCGAGGTGGAACACCGGGACCACCGCCCAGGCGAGCGCCAGCCCGATCACCGCGCCGGCAACGAGGCCGCTGACCAGCACCACCACCTGTTCCGCGGCCAGCGAGCCGCGGATGAGCTGCTCGGGCACTCCGTTGGCTCGCATGATCGCGAACTGCGTGGTCCGGGACCGCGCCGCGGCCAGGAAGTGCAGAGCGAAACCGATCACAACCACCGCCAGCGCGACCACGAAGCCGAGCCCGAGCTCCTCGCTGAGGCCCACCCGCAATGGGTCATCGAGGGCCAGCGTCTCGGCCTGCGAGCGGTCGAGCGTCTGGAGCAGGTCGAGGTCTGCAGCGAGCCGATTGGTCACCACGCCCGGGTCTCGCACCCCGCCGATCCAGAGCTCGTTGTCCCAGGGGATGCTCGCGCCCGCGTGGCCGAGGCGTCCGACAAACGACGACATCGGCGCAACGATGAGCGACTCGCGTGCCGGGTAGTAGGTCGGGAACTGTGCGAACGACCCCACCGGCACGAGCGACACGTCGACGGTGTTGATGTGCAGGGGAAACGTCTCCCCGATGCTGACCCCGAGGTCGGACATCGTCTGCGCGCCCAGCAGCACCGGCAGGGGCGAGTGGGACGGTGCCGGCTCGATGATGACGGTCTGCTGGTCGAGCGGGACATCGAGTGTGGGCTGGCCGTTGCGCCTGCGCGTGGTGCTGGGTGCCACGCCGGTCTCGGCGGGGTTGGGCGAGAAGCTCTCCTGCCACCAGCCGTCGTTGGCTGCGAAGCTCTCCACCACCGCGCCTGAGTCGGTGCGCAGGTCCGCCAACGCGACGTCGCCGCTGCCGCCGCGCACCTCGAGCCGCAGAGCCCGGACGCGGACGGGGTACACCAGCGCGGGGGCGGGGGAGGTCAGCGACGCGGTCATCTCCGACCATCCCGGTGCGCTGAGCGCACCGAGCTGCAGCGAAACATCGCGGCCGGCCGCGTCGCTGACCTCGAGCACCGCCCGGCCATCCAGGCCGGAGCTGTACACGGCGACCGTCAGCGCGCGGGGAGTGCCCGGCGCAGCCAGCCCGTCCGGGTCTCTGGCGGTCATCGTGGCACCCAACGACGGCAGGGGTTGTGCAGCGAAATCACTGCGTGTGTATGCCACATCCCAGAAGTCCTGGCCGGGGATGCCGAGGACCGTCGCGTCGGTCCCGGAACGGCCTGGCCGGCCGGCGCCGCGAAACACCTGCGCCGAGCGGGTCCCGCGGGGCAGCGACGCGGCCAGGGCGGTGAGCTGGGGTGGCGACGAAGCCGCGGAGAAAGTGGCGCGGATATCGGATCCCACCAGGTAATCAGCGCGATCGATGGCGCCGGCGCGGTCGCTCGCCGTGTAGCTGCTGGCGAACACGCCGACCGCGACGGCAAGCGTGACCAGCAGGCAGAGGCGTGCGTACTGGGCCGGGTCGCGCTCCACCTGCCACCGGGCCAGGCGGCCGCCAAGCGACCGACTGCTCGTCGCGACTCGCGCCGCCATGCCGACCAGCCGCAGTGAGGCGAACGCCAGCATCCCGACTGCCAGCACCGGCAGCCCCAGCACGATCCCGCTGACCTGTCCATCGCCGCCGGGCGTGCTGGTACCGCCGAGGTGGACGAACACGAGGATGCCGGCGCCGGCCAGCCCGACAAGCAGATCGGTCGCGCGCCGGCGCCAGCTGCGCCGCCGGGTGGAGGAGCGATCCCGGCCGCGCTGGGTCAGCTCCGGGCCGCTGAGCGCGGCGGCGATGGCGGCCAGGATGGCCAGAAAGCCGGCGGTGGCGAGCAGTGCGGGAGACGTCGCGTCGCGGACCGACTGCCACCACGAATGATTTGCACCCGCGGCGGTCCCCGCAATCACCGAGGAGATCGCGGCGGTCGCGAGGATGGCCAGCGGCGCTGCGAGCACCGCGAGCGCCGCAAACTCCGCGGTGTAGAGCCCGAAGACACGCCGGCGCGGCCAGCCTCGGGCCCTCCACATCGCCGCCTGGGCGCTGTGGCCCGCGATGAACTGCAGCGCCGCGAATCCCATCGCCGCCAGGGCGACGACGAGCAGGCCGATCGAGGTGACCGTGGTCGGCCCCGAGGCGGCGTCCTGGCGATTGAGGAAGGTGGTGACGGTACTGTCGAGACCGGAGACGAAGATGTCGTTGCTGGAGACGCTGAATGTGCCGCGCAGGCGGTTGACGCCGCCGACCACCTGGCCGGTGTTGGCGGCGTTGATGTGGGCGGTGTCGGGGACGTATTGCTGGATAGCGCTGCCGGTGGCGGCCGGGATATGGCCGAGGATCTGGAAGAGGCTGTCGTGGCCGGTGGTCACGTCGGTCTCCGGCACGTGCCCTGCCCAGAACGGGTCGGCTCTGTCATCGGGCAGCCAGGTGGCGGCGATCCGCCCGCACCAACTCTGGCGCGGACCGTTGCGCCCGGCGAAGTACGTGAAGCAGTACTCGCTGCCGACGTGGAAGTTGAGGACGGTGCCGAGGATATCGGTGGCTCGCGCTGACGCCGTCAGCTGCCAGTCGGCGCCGACCCGGGTATCAGAGGGCCACCGCCCGGCGACAACGCGCACATGGTCGCGCAACCCCTGGTACGCCGTGACCGAGCTGACCTCGCTGAAGGGCTGGCCCTGAGCGACCCCGTCGATGGAGCTGAGGATCAGCGCCGACGACCTGGCGTACTGCGCGCCGGCGGTGACCGCGTCGCCGAGCTCGCCGCGCACCCGAGCGGCCGCATCCCGCTGGAAGGAGTCGTATGCCGGCGCCTGGCGGACGCCGTCGCGCTCGACGATCAGGTTGGCGCCCTGGCCGGCGCCGGCCAGGCTGGTGCGCAGCCCCTCGTCGGTGGCGCGCCCCTGGATGAGGACGACGCTCGCGACCAGGGTGGCAGCGGCCGCCAGGGTGAGCAGTTGGGCCACTGCCAGGCTGGGTCTCCAGAGCAGCTGACGCAGCGCGATCCCGCCCAGCCATAGTCGGCGGAACGCGCCGCGCGGGCGAGAAGGCGTCACCTGGCCGGCGGGGCGCTCATCCGCTGCAATGTAGCCAGCGATTGCTCCGGCGTCATCCTCCATTGGGGTGATCCGGCCCGGCCGTGGAACAGGGGGCGGACCGTCGGCGTTATGCGATCAAACCCGCGCGATTCCGTCACCTTCGTACGCACTTGACAGGTAACGCACGGGGAGGTACACTATCACCAGTGACCGAGATTCGTCGGTGACGAAGGAGAACCAGGTGATGATCAACACACAGTTGTACGAGATGGCTCGGATCCGCGAGCAGGAATACCTGACCGCCGCCCAGCGCCAGTCCGGCCGTGGCAGCAACCGGCTCGTCGCCGGTGTCGCCCGCCGTCTGCGCCGGCGCGGTTAAGCCTCCGCAGCAGGAGCGGCCTCACCTTCCCCCACCCCGGGGGAAGGTGGGAGCTCGTCGGCGAGAGAACGCGCCACGTAGACGGCGACGTCGTCGACGGCGAGCTTCTCGCCGAGCTGTCGAGAGGCGATCCCCTCGTCGAACATCGCCAGGCAGAACGGGCACGCGGTGGCCACCTTGCTGGCCGCTGTTGCCGCCGCCTGGTCGACGCGCTTGTGGTTGACGCGCGGTTGCTCCTCCTCCATCCACATGCGTCCGCCACCCGCGCCACAGCACATCCCTTCGCTGCGACTGCGCGCCATCTCCACCACCTTGAGACCGGGAATCTGCTCGAGGATGTCGCGCGGCGGAGCGAAGATGTCGTTCCAGCGTCCCAGGTAACACGAGTCGTGGTACGTGATTGTCTCGTCCTGCCGCTTGGACTGGTCCAGGGTGATGCGACCGTCGGCGAGGAGGCGTTCGATCAGCTGGGTGTGATGGACCACCTCGTAGTCGCCACCGAACGCGGAGTATTCGTTGGCGAACGTGTTGAAGCAGTGCGGGCATGACGCGATGATCTTGCGCACCGAGTACTTGCGCAGCACCTCCACGTTCTCCTTGGCGCGCTCCTGGAACAGGTACTCGTTGCCAATGCGACGCGCCGGGTCGCCGTTGCACTTCTCCTCGGTGCCGAGGATGGCGAAATCCACCTTCCCCGCCTGGAGGATCTTGACCAGCGCGGTGGCGATTGTCTTGGCGCGGTCGTCGAACGACGCAGCGCAGCCAACCCAGTAGAGATACTCGGCGTCGGGCTTGTCGGCGGCGAAGTGCACACCGAGGTCGCGTGCCCAGTCGGCGCGCGTCTGATGCGACAGCCCGTACGGGTTGAAGGTGTTCTCGATGCCGCGCAGGGCTGTCTCCGCCTGCTTGGGCATGCGCGACTCGTCGAGCACCAGGTGGCGGCGCATCTCGATGATCTTGGGAACATGCTCGATGAACACGGGACATTGGTCCATGCACGCACCGCAGGTGGTGCACGCCCATAGAGTTTCGTCGGCGATGGTGCCGGCGAACAGGGGACGCGCACCGCCATTCGCTTCCACCGCCGCGGCCGCGTCATCGGGTCCGATCCATGACGGCTGGAAATGGCCCGGGATGTCGTGCAACGCGCCGGGGTGGTGGTCCGATGTCGCCCACATCACCGCGGCGCCGGGAATCGGCGTGCCCTCCGCATCGGCGCCCTGCACGATGTGCGCGTCGTGCTTGGTGGCCGCGTACCCACCGGCGAGATCCTCGTACAGGTGGTCGCGCAGGTCGGTGATCAACGTCTTCGGTGAGAGCGGCTTGCCGGTGTTGTAGGCGGGGCAATGGGTCTGGCAGCGACCGCACTCCGTGCATGTGTACAGGTCGAGCATGTCCTTCCAGCTGAAGTGCTGCAGCGTCACCGGGCCGAAGTGCTGGTCGGCCTCGTTCTCTGCGTTCATCACCGCCTCGATGTCGAGAGCGGGAAGCGCGCCCTTGGGTGTGGTGCTCTTGAAGAACACGTTGGGCGCCGCCGTGACGATGTGCAGGTGCTTGCTGTAGCCGAGGTACACCAGGAAGCTGAACACCAGTGTCAGGTGGCCCCAGAAGAAGAGGCCGTGCAGCCAGGTGAGCGCATCGCTGGCGGTGCCCAGGGGGGCGAACAGCTGCGACAGCGCGCTGGCGACCGGACGGTCGGCCGCCATCGCCCACGCCGGGCGACCCTCTGCGATCAGGGTGGCGTAGTTGAGCTCCATGAAGATGAGCAGCGTGCCGATCCACGCGAGGATCAGCACCGCGTCGCTGCGATGGCTCCCTCGGAACCGGGTGGGGTTGACCACCAGCCGGTTGATGAGGGCCAGGCCGACGCCGGTCAGCGCGGCGATGCAGAAGATGTCCTGCAGGAAGGCGATCGCCGGCGCGCCCGGGACGTCGCTGAAGTGGAATCCCTGCCAGAGCGCTTCGATGATCGCCTGGGCGATGGCTGTGAGCAGGACGATGAACCCCCAGAAGATCAGCGCGTGGAGAATGCCGGCGTAGGGCCAGCGCAGCAGCCGGGCCTGGCCGAGCACATAGACGACGAAGGCCTTGATGCGCTGACCGAGGTGGTCGAAGCGAGGGTCGGGTTGCTCGGCGCGCAACATCGCCGCCATCAGCGTGCGCCAGCGCAACCCCGTTGCTGTGGCGGCTGCGCCTGCCAGGAGAACCATGCAGACGGGACTGACGATCGCGGTCACCGAGGCCCTCCACAGCGCAGCCGCATGATCACGTGCGCGCCGCCGGCAGCGCGCAGCGATTATGGCGACATCGACACCAAGGTCAGCGGCCGGTCCACGACGCAGCGCGTTTCTCGAGGAACGCAGTGATGCCTTCGCGGGCATCCTCGGTGGCGAACAGGCCGACGAACTCACGCCGTTCGGCTTCGAGGCCTTCGCTGAGCGGCCGGTCGAGGCCGTCGGCGACGGCGCGCTTGATTGCCGCCAGCGCGAGTGGCGCCTGCGCCGCAAAGGTGCGCGCGGTGCTGAGGGCGGCGCTGAGCAGCTCGTCTGGCTGCACCACCCGCGATACCAGGCCGAGCGCAAGCGAGCGTGCCGCGTCGATTGGGTCGCCGGTGAGGAGCAGCTCCATGGCGGCGCTACGCCCAATCAGGCGCGGTAGACGCTGGGTTCCGCCCCAGCCGGGGATGATGCCCAGCTTGATCTCCGGCTGACCGAACCGCGCGACTGACGAGGCGATGCGCACATCACAGGCCAGCGTCAGCTCGCAGCCGCCGCCGAACGCGATCCCGTTGACCGCGGCCACGACGGGCAACCGCGACCGCTCGATGTCGAGGGTCAAGCCCTGCCCCAGGGCGATGTTGTCGCCGCCCTGGCTGCCGAATTCGGAGATGTCGGCCCCGGCGGCGAAGAACTTCGGGCCCGCACCGGTGAGCACGACGCCATGGCAGGTGGGGTCGGCTTCGGAGCTGCTGAACGCCTCGGTGATGCCGAGGACCACGGCGCGGCTGATCGCGTTGGCCGGCGGGTGGTCGATGGTGACGATCGCGATGGCGCCGTCACGCTCGACCCTGACGACGTTGTGAAGAACCGTGGACACAGCGTGCCTCCTCATCGGTGACTCTGCGGGCACGCAACCGTAGCGCGAGGAGCACGGAGCGCGGGTGCTCCGCTGCATCATCGACGCGTGACCGACCTGCCGCCCCTCCCCGCCCTCCCGCCTGCGTTCGAGCCGGACTCGCTGGCGTCGCTTGACGATGCAGCCCTCGACGACCTGGTTATCGCGCTCACTGCCGGCGAACGCGCCACCGTCGCGGCGATGGCGCCGCACCAGGCTCAGTTGAAGGAGCTGCGCGCGCGCACCGGACAGATCGCCACCGAGCGGCGCCGTCGCGAGCGCGCCGAGCACATCGCCGCGCGTGCCACCGTTCGCGAGCAGGCCAAGAGCGGCGAGATGCCCAGCGTCGTCGAGGCCCTCGCCACCACGGCCCTTCCCGATGAACGTGCGCTCGCGGAGGTCGCGGCTTTCCTGAAGAGCGGTGGTGAGGTGCGCTTCGGCTACGCCACCCGGCCCGGGCCCTTGCCGTTCACCGACGGGCGCACGGTGAGCAACGCCACCACCTGGGGCGACGCGCGACGCCTGTTTGGCGAGGGCTGGGAGCCCGGCGCACCCGGTGTACCCGGCGTGCGCGTGCACCTGGTCGGCACCCGCGTCGAGCGCGTCGTCGATGCGTCCGAGGTGGTGGTTCGGACTACGAATGACTGAGCGCCGTCATCAGGGTGGCCGGTGAGCGATCGACCCCCGCCAGGGCGGCCGATGAGGATCCCGGCGCGGGTGCGCGCCGGCGACGTCGTCGGCGTGGTGTCGCCCGCATGGGGAGCCGTCGGTGCCGTCCCGCACCGCGCCGCGCGGGCGCGGCAGTACCTGGAGGGGCTCGGCCTCGAAGTCCGACTCATGCCGTTCTCGCAGCGCGATGACGGATGGGCGTCGGCGAGTGCGCAGGAGCGGGCCTCCGACATCAACGCCGCATTCGCCGACCCGGCGATCGCCGTTGTTCTCGCGGGCATCGGCGGCAACCACAGCAACCAGGTGCTGCCCCACCTCGACTGGACCGTCATTGCGGCAAACCCCAAGGTCTTCCAGGGTTTCAGCGACATCACCGTGCTGCACTGGGCACTCGCCAAGTACGCCGGACTGCGCACCTTGTACGGGCCCTCATTGATCACCGGGCTCGCGGAGTGGCCGGCGCCGCTCAGCGTCACCGACAGCGCGCTGCGAGCCGCCTGGTTCGGGGCCGGGCCGCCGGCCTTCGCGCCGGCATTGCAATGGACTGACGAGCGCGTCGAGTGGACGATGGAGGACCGCGCCGCGCCGAGAGCGCGGGCGATGCGCCCCGGCGACGGCTGGCACTGGCTGCGCCAAGGCCACGCCGACGGCTGGTTGTTCGGTGGCTGCCTCGAGACAATCTGCTGGCACCTCAAGGGCCAGCGCGAGTGGATCGACCTCGACGGGGCTGTGCTCTTCCTGGAGACGTCCGAGGACGCCCCCTCCCCGGCCGACGTCGACGCCTACCTCACCGACCTCGAGGCGATCGGGGTCTTCAACAGTGTCAACGCCCTGATCGTGGGTCGCCCGGCGTACTACAGCGACGATCGCGTCAGCGCCCTCGAGCGGGTCATCCTGGAACGGACCGCCGCTGCTGCCATCCCCGTCGTCGCCAACTTCGACTGCGGCCACACCGATCCGATGGTGACGCTGCCGTTCGGGGCGACCGTCACCGTTGACTCGATCGCGAACTCGATCACCTGCGCCGACCCGGCGACGGAGGATCGCTAGCTCGGCGGGCTGTTCACCGCGAGCCGGCGCACAGGTCGATGTGCTTGGCCGCCAGCACCCTGCTCACCGAAGCCATCAACTGGGCGCGAGGCAGTCTGCCATTCGAAACAGCGGCCCCGATGGCGGCAACGGCAGCGCGCGCGGTCGCGGCGACGTCCACGTGGGCGTCGTCGTACAACACCATGTCGGCACCGGCGACGATGGCCGCTGCCATCGCGCTCGGCGCGCCCAGGCCGATCTTCGTGATCGCTCCCGCGGTCAGCGAGTCGGTGAGGATCAGGCCGTTGAACCCGAGCTGACCACGAAGCACGCCCACGACCTGCGGCGAGATGCTCGAGGGCAGGGTGCTGAGGCCGGGAACGGACGCGTTGCTCAGCATGACCGCCGGTAGCCCGCGGCCGAACGCGGTCACAAACGGCAGCAGACCGTGTTGCTGCAACACGCTCCACGACCACGTCTGCGCCGGGCCGAGGTCGGTGTTGTCGCCGGCCCCGTGGAGCCCGGGGAAATGCTTGCCGACCGGGGCCACACCCGCCGCCGAGAGCCCGGCGGCGAACGCGCTGCTGTCAGCGGCGGCGATGTGCGGATCGGCGCTGAACGAGCGAGTGCCGTCGGGGTTGTTGGCGGTGGGTCCGTAGCCGGCGTCGAGGTCCATGACCGGCGCGAGGTCCATGGTGATGCCGATGGCGCGCATCCGCCGACCCGCGGCGGACGCGAATGCCTGGATCTGGGCCGGGGTCATCGTCTGGCCCAACTGCCGGGCCGAGGGCATCGGCCCCAGCAGGTTGGCAGCCCGCTCGACGTTGCCACCCTCGATGTCGGACATCACCGCGGGCGCGATCCCGCCCGGCGCCGTCGACGCCAACCGGGTCAGCTCGGCGGCCAGGTCCTTCGGGGCGGTTGCCCCGAACAGCAGGACGCCGCCGGCACCCAAGGCGACCTCCGCCTGCACACTGCGCAGCGAGGTCAGCTGGGCAGGGACCACCTCCAGCTGCCAGGCCATCCGCTGGACGGGCCAGAGCTCCAACCTCGCCTGGACGGTGCAGGCGGGGACCACGACCGTCGACGCTGTGGGCGTGGGGGGAGCAGACGGCGATTCGGCGGGCGGGTCCGACGCCGTGGCCGATGCGGTTGCGGTGGCTGTGGCTACCGGCGAGGACGGCGACCTGGCCGGCAGCGCCGCACCCCCGCAGGCAACGATGAGCAAGCAGAGAAGCGCGAGCATCAGGGAGACGGCCCGCGCGGTCCCTGGTCCGCGGCGCGCTCTGATCATGGCCGGTTAACGGCAATCGGCGCAATTGGTGTCATCACACCCAGTCAGAGACCTGCGATCACCGGATGTGTTGCTCGCAGGGCAGGTGGCCGCTAGATCTTTTCGTAACGGTCGAGCGGCAGGACGAACACGGTGGCCCCGCCCACCTCGACATCCATCGGCGGGGTCAGCACCGGGGCGAGGGGACCGCCGGGGAAGGGCAGTGTGGAGTCGACCATCTCGACACGTCGCTGGGCGCGCCGGGCGAGGATCGCGCACACCTCATCGACCTGGACGTCGTCGACCCCGATCATGAGTGTGCAGTTGCTGCTGTCGAGGAAGCCTCCGTGGCTGGCCAGGCGGGTGCACACGAACCCCGACGAGGTGAGCGCGTCGGCGCATGACTCCGCGTCCTTGGCCTGCACCACAGCGAGGATGAGCTTCACGCCACCGTCACCGCACGGGGGATCCCGGCTGCCGCCAGGCGGGCGGCGACAACACCGGTGACGTCCTGCGATACGACCATCGCGGGACGGCCCGAGTCCAGCCGAACGATCCGGTCGGGATGCTCGGCGCCGAGACGATCGAACGTGGCGCGCACGCGGGCGTGGAACTCGCTGGGAGCTCCCTCGATGCGGTCGAGCGGCAGCTGCTGGGCGTGCTGGCGGTGCACCGCGAGGTTGTAATCGAGGTCGAGGTACACGGTGAGGTCGGGCCACAGGTCGTCGCAGCAGTCACGGTGGAGGTGCAGCAGGGCCTCCTCCGGCAGGCCGCGGCCGCCGCCCTGGTAGGCAAGCGTGGAATCCGCATAGCGATCGGCGATGACCACGGTGCCCGCCTGCAGGGCCGGCCGGATCACCTCGGTGAGCAGCTGGACGCGTCCCGCGTTGAACAGGAGCGCCTCGGACCATGGATGCAGCGAGGCGGCGACCTGGTGTTGCAGCACCACGCCGCTGATCAGGTCGCCCAGCGGGGTGTCGTTGGGTCGCACCGTGATGACGTCGTACCCGTCGGCGCGCAGCGCTGCGCCAAGCGCGGCCACCTGGGTGCTCTTCCCGGCACCGTCGAGACCCTCGAATGAGATGAAGAAACCACGACGTGTTGCCAAGCCCGTTACTCCTCGGCGCCGAGTATGACGAGGCGCCGGTTGGGTTCGTTGCCGGTGCTGCGGGCGCTCAGGTCATGCCTCTCGACGAGCTGGTGCTGCAGCCGCCGCACGAATGAATTCTGTGGGGCGAGCTCGACATCCGTGGCGGTCTGCCGGGCGCGTTCCACGCCTTCGAGCGCCTCCTCGAGCGCGGCCTCGGTGGGGTCCGCCTCCTCGACGCCGTACACGCGCGCAAGGGCGCCCTTGATCTGCGCGACGGTGTTGCTGCGCAGCACCTGGATCGGGATGCCGGTCGCCTCCGCCGATCGCACCGGCGAGTCCTTGCGCCGGTAGTAATTCTTCAGGGTCATCACCAGGTCGGCGTCGTCAACGTTGTGCTGGATGCGTACCGGCACTCGCAGCTCACGCACCGATTGCTCAAGGTAGGTACGCGATACGCCATAGGGGAACACCGACAACGGCTGCATCGGTCGCGACGACGCGTGCGCAGCGCCCGCGCCCTCGTATGGGGTTTCGCGCGCTCCGCGCTCGCGCTGCGCCATGTACTCCTCAACGTCGAAGCCGCGACGGCGGCGCTCGCGCGGACGTCGGCGGCCGCCGCCCGGCGCAAACGGGGTGGGCTCGAACGCCGGTGGTGGCGGGATGCTGGTGTCGATGCGGCTGACGATCTCCCCGTTGTCGCCGCGCAGCCGGAGCTGGGGCGGCTTCAAACGTCCGCGCAACGCTTCGTCGACGGTCTCGTCGAGTGGCATGTGCACCACCACCCGGTCGCGTTCCTGGATCTCGACGAGCACGTCGAAGGTCGGCGGCGCCTTGCGCTCAAGCACGCTCTTCTGGGTTCCGCGCCGGCGCGCCTCCTCGTCCCCGAGCGTCACGGTCTGGATACCGCCGAGCAGGTCGTTGAGGGTGGGGTTCACAAGCAGGTTGTCGAGCTGGGAGCCGTGTGCGGTGCCCACGAGCTGCACGCCGCGCTCAGCGATGGTCCGCGCTGCGATGGCCTCGCGCTCGGTGCCGATCTCGTCGATGACGATGACCTGGGGCATGTGGTTCTCGACGGCCTCGATCATCACCGCGTGCTGCTCGGCTGGGGTGCGCACCTGCATGCGCCGCGATCGTCCGATGCCGGCGTGGGGGATGTCGCCGTCTCCACCGATCTCGTTGCTGGTGTCGACGATGACCACGCGCTTGTCGTACTCGTCGCTGAGCACGCGGGCACATTCACGCAGCATCGTCGTCTTGCCGATCCCGGGAGGCCCGAGCAGCAGGATCGACTGCCCGTTGATGACGATGTCCTTGATGATGTCGATGGTGCCCGTGACCGCCCGGCCCACCCGGCAGGTCAGCCCGACGACGGTGCCCGCGCGGTTGCGGATGGCGCTGATGCGGTGCAGGGTTCGCTCGATGCCGGCGCGGTTGTCGTCGCCGAAATCACCGACGCGCTCGGTGACGTACTCGAGGTCGCGGTGAGTGACCTGGACGGCGTCGAGCACCGCCTCGCCGTCGGTGAAGCGCGCCTCGGGCTCGCGGCCGAGGTCGAGCACGATCTCGAGCAGGTCGCCACGATCCTGCGAAAGCCTCTGCGCAGCAATGGCAACGCGGGGTGGAAGTGCCTCGAAGAGGAGGTTGAGCTCCTCCTGCCATGACGAACCGTAGGGCATCATCTCGGCGACGATCTCTCTCTCCTTTCTGGTGGACGCAGCACTGTCAACGACGGTGAGGAGACATGCGAACCGGCGATGCCGGCGTGGGCGAGCACCTGCTTCTTCTGCTTGGCGACGGCCCCGATGCGCACCTTGACGCCGAGGTCGCGGACCATCAGCAACTGCGTGCCGTAGACGGCGAAGCCGCGCTGCTGCAGCGAGCGGATCAGCTCGGAGTCGTAGTGACGAAGGACGCACGACACCGGTTGGGGAGGCAGCTCGCGCAGGACCGCATCGAGGAAGCCCTCGCGAGCGGCAGGGTCGTGCGCCTCGCACATCAGCGAGAGGATGCTGGGGCGGCCCGAGCCGGCGGGTCGAATCGCCGCCCAGCCGACCACGCCCGGTCGCTCGGCGACGAAGTGCTTGACGTCGTCGCGGCCGATGCGCGCGACACTCCCGTCGGCGAACGACGCCTGCCATGTCTTCAGCGACGGCGCCTCGAAACCGGCGATGTGACTCGGGGTCACCCGCTGGTAGAGCATGTAGATCGCCGCCGCGTCCTCACGGCGTCCGGGACGGATCGGCAGCGGCTCGGAGTCGCCGTCCGGGACCTGGTCCGGGCTCTCGTGGAACAGGATCTGCTCGGTGGCGAACTGCGTGAATCCCTGCTCGAGGAACACGCCCACCAGGGGATGATCGAGGGGCAGGCGCACGTGGAAGCGGTGCACGCCCTGCTCGAGGCCGCGGTTGCAGAGGTGGGCGACGAGGTGCTCGCGAGCGAAGTGCCCCGGGCCACCGGGCGCCACACAGAGGTTGACGATCTGCCACACCGACGGACGCGTCGACGCGCCCTGGGCCTGGATGAACCCGACCACGCCCTCGTTGTCGTCCACCGCGACGAAGAGCACGCCGCCCGTGTCGCTGAGCGGCACCAGCGATGAAAGCGTCTTGCTGAGCGCGTACCAGAGGCGCAGCAGCGTCGCCTGCGGGACCGGGCTGTCGGGGTGCTGGCCGAGTCCGCCCTCGTCCGCGGCGAGCGAGTCGCGGTACAGCTGCTCGACGCGAGCCAGGTCGCGGAAGGACGCGGGGCGCACATTCACGCCGCGTCCTCGATCTTCGTCCTGCTCAGTCCCTCGAGGAAGAGCCGGTGGATGCGGTCATCGCCGGTCATCTCGGGATGGAATGTCAGCCCGATGTGCGGACCCTGCCGCACCGCCACCGGCTCTCCGTCGAAGCTGGCGAGCACCTCAACGGCGCTGCCGACGTCGGTGATCCGCGGGGCGCGGATGAAGACGCCCCGGAAGGCGCTCGCGCCGGTCCCGGACACGCTGAGGTCAGCCTCAAACGAGTCCACCTGGCTGCCGTAGCCGTTGCGCAGCACGGTCACGTCAAGAGTGCCGGTGGCGAGCTGGTCATCGGTGCCATCGCGGATGGCGCGGCTGAGGAGGATGAGACCGGCACACGTGGTCAGCGTGGGCAGGCCGGCGTCGAGCCGATGGCGAAGCGGCTGCTCGAGGTCGAACGCGCGCAGCAGCTTGCTCATCGTCGTCGACTCACCACCGGGGATTGCCAGCGCGTCCACCGCATCGAGTTCCTCGGCGAGCCGCACCGTCATCGCCTCGACCCCGCAGCGGCGGAAGGCGGCGAGGTGTTCGCGGACGTCGCCCTGGAGGGCAAGCACTCCGACACTGATGATGTTCAGCTTTCCCCGCCGACGTGGCAGCACCGGTCGGCGCGGAGCCTGCACATCGTCATGAGCACGTGGTCAGTGTACCCCCGCCGGACGCTCGCTACGGGGGCGTGGCCCTACCACCCACGGGTGGAGAGCAGTTCCTCGCGGGGCATGGCGGCGACGTCCAGACCGCGCATCGCCGGGCCCAGCCCGGCGCTGACCTCGGCGATCATCTCGGGCTTGTCGAAGTACGTGGTGGCGGCCACGATCGCCTTGGCGTAATGGAGTGGATCCTCGCTCTTGAAGATCCCGCTGCCGACGAAGTTGCCCTCGGCGCCGAGCTGCATCATCAGCGCCGCGTCTGCAGGGGTGGCGATGCCTCCGGCGGAGAAGTTGACCACGGGCAACCGGCCGGTCTCGGCGATCTCCGCGACCAGCTCGTACGGTGCCTGGAGACGCTTGGCCTCGGCCATCAGCTCGTCGCGCCGGAGTCCCTGGATGCGCCGGATGCCCCCGCGCACAGCGCGCATGTGGCGGACCGCTTCGACGACGTTGCCGGTGCCGGCCTCGCCCTTGGTGCGGATCATCGCCGCGCCCTCGCCGATGCGCCGCAGTGCCTCACCGAGGTCGCGCGCGCCGCAGACGAAGGGAATGGTGAACGCCCACTTGTCGATGTGGTGCTCCTCGTCGGCCGGGGTGAGCACCTCGGACTCGTCGACGTAGTCGATGCCGAGTGACTGGAGCACCTGCGCCTCGACGAAGTGGCCGATCCGAGCCTTGGCCATGACCGGGATGGTCACCGCCTGCTTGATCTCGGTGACCAGTGAGACCGCGCTCATCCGGGCCACGCCACCGTCACGACGGATGTCGGCCGGCACGCGCTCGAGGGCCATGACCGCAACCGCACCGGCCGCCTCGGCCACGCGGGCCTGCTCGGCAGTGACAACGTCCATGATCACGCCGCCCTTGAGCATCTCCGCCAGGCCACGCTTGACGCGCAGCCCGCCGGTATGGTGGCCGTTCTGCTCGCCGGTCGCTCCGTTGGTGCTCATGCTGCTGCCGATTCTACGCGCGTCGGGTTCGAGAACACCCGGACGCGCCCCGCCCCACGCTGGGGTCAGCGTTTGCGCGAGACCGGCTTGGATGCGGCGCCCGTCTTCTTGGCGGCGGCTTTCGCTCTGGTTTTGGTGGCGGGCCTGGACGCCGCTTTCCTGGCTCCCTTCTCCACCTGGGTGCGGAGATTGCGCACCGACTGTTCGATGTTGCCGCGCACGATCGGCTCGGCCACTCTGGAGACCATCCGGCCGGCGATCCCCCCGGGCAGCTCGTACTCCATGTCGAAGGTGGCCACGGTTCCCTCACCGCGCGCTGTGAACGTCCACTTCCCCTTCTGCTTGAACCCCTCGACGGACGTCCAGCCGATGGCGCTGTTCTGCGTCCAGGTGGTGATGTCCACGACCGACGACAGCGTCATCGGGCCGGCCTTCATCGCCACCGCGAACTTCGCTCCCTTGCCGTGCGAATTCGCGCCCACCGGCTTCCACTTGGTGAGGTCCTTCATGTACTTGGTCGTGTTGCTGTGCTCGTCGACGTAGGCGAAGACGGTGCCGACGGGCGCTGCGATGTCTTCGCTGATGGTGATGTGGCTCATGTCAGCCTCCTCGGCGTAGCAGCAGGTCAGCCCAGCACCGGCAGCCTGCGTTCGGCGGCAAGGCTGTCGAGGATCGTCTGCATCCTGCGTTCAACGTAGTGGTAGCACGCCCAGAGCACCTCTGGGTCGTGCGGATCGAGAGACCCGAACTGCGCGTGGAAGTCGATCGGCTCGCCGACCTGCACGGTGATCTTGGCGGGCAGCGGCAGGTGCAGGAGGAGGTCACCGGGTGACAGTCCCCACGGCGGTCCGATCACCATCGGAAGTGCCTTGAGGCGGAATCGTTCGAGCTTCAGGGCGCGCGCCAGGCGCCGTCCGTCGCTGGCCACGAACACCGTCTCGTGGCCGCCGATGCTGACCACCGGCTGCACCGGCACACGCTCCTGCAGAGCCAGACGGATGAACCCGGTGCGTCGCGCCAGGCGGATCGTGTTGCGCATCGACCAGGTGCGGAACACATCCTCGTCGCCGCCCGGGTAGACAAGGACGGACGCTCCGCGGCGCAACGCGCTGCGGGCAGCGTCCGGGTGCGCCGGTAGCGTGCCCACCCTGCGCAGCCATGTGCCCGTGATGGGAAGCCCCATGACCACGTTGTGGGCGAGTGCGTACGCCTCCCGCTCGGTGCCGAAGTGGCGCATGAAGTTGACCATGAACACCCACGTGTCAGGGGTGGCGAGGCCGCCACTGTGGTTGCCGACGATCAGCACGGGCCCGCTCGCCGGGATGCGCTCGATGTCGCGCACCTCGCCACGGAAATAGATGTCGGCGAGCGGCTGCAGCCAGCGCAATTGCGACCTGATGAACGCGGGGTCGCGATCGTCCAGCGAGCCCTGCCGGCCGCGTTCGACAACGCCCTGGACGGTACCGTCAAGGGTGTCGATCACCTCGCGCAGGACCCCGCGGTTGCGTCGCGATGCCGGGACCTGTTTGGTGCGACGCGGGGCGGATGCGAGCGCCAGCAGGTCGGCGCCGGCGCGGCTCGGCGCCGTCGACCGGCGGGCACGTGGAGATGCGGTGGTGCGCCGGCTCAACTGGCTCTCCCTCCCTGGATGGAGGCCTATTGTAAGGCGGTCGCAAAAGGGGTTCCGAGGGGCGGGTGCTAGACTCCGGCGGCCTCGGGAAGTAGCTCAGCCAGGTTAGAGTGCACGGTTCGGGACCGTGAGGTCGGGAGTTCGAATCTCCCCTTCCCGACCAGCTCGGTGCGCGAACAAGCTTGCCATCCACTGCTGGTCTTTGGCATTGTTCGCGGCCAGCGGCATACTTGCTAACGTATCAATCTGGTCAATCGTCGGCTGCCAAGCGGGAGAGGGGGTCCAGCACGGTGCGTCTGCGAGTCTTTTGAGATTGCGGCGCGATGCCGCCTGCGCGGCGTTGGCAGCAGCCCTGGCGGCCGCGGTGGTTCCGACCATGGTCGTCGCCCCGCAAGTCGTCCACGCCGACCTGACCACGGTCAGCGGCAACAACCTGCGCCAAGGCTGGGTGTCCAACGAGACTGCGTTGACGCCCGCGTCGGTCGCCAACGGCGGCCTGCAGCAGAGGTTCGACACCTCGCTGCCCGGCGCCGGGCAGGCGTACGCCGAACCGTTGGTGATCGGGTCGCGCGTCATCGTCGCCACCGAGGCTGACCGGATGTACGCGGTCGACCGCTACACCGGCGCTGTCGACTGGATGCACACGCTAGGCACCCCGGAGCCGTCCAGCACGATCGGTTGCAGCGACCTCCAGCCGGACCTGGGGATGACCAGCACCCCTGTGTATGACCCGAGCACGTCCACCATCTTTGTGGCAGCTAAAACCTGGGACGGCACCGACGCGGCGACGGCGACGTGGAGGATGCACGCTGTGTCCCTCACGACGGGAGCGGAAGTAGCCGGCTGGCCGGTTGGCCTCGACAAGACGCTGCCGGCGTCGAACCAACCGCTGCTCCATTTCGACCCCACCCAGCAGCAGCAGCGACCGGGCCTGCTGCTCATGGGCGGTCGTGTGTTCGCCGGCTTCGGCAGCCAGTGCGACATCCCCAGCTACCAGGGCTGGATTGCCAGTATCTCGACGACCACCAGGTCGGTGAAGATGTGGACCGCCCAGCAGAGCGCCACCGACACCAATGGCGACACTTCCGGGGGGATCTGGATGGCGGGTGGCGGCCTGATGTCGGACGGTCCCGGCCGCATCTTCCTCAGCACCGGCAACGGGACCTGCCAGACGAGCTCGCCGGCGCCTGGCGACAACTGCTTCGGTCCGCCGGTCGGGCCCGGCACGTCCAACAACGCCAACCTCGCTGAGTCGGTGGCGCGGGTGCAGGTGCAGGCGGACGGGACACTGACCGCGGTCGACCACTTCACCCCCGTTGACGCGCCGACGGAGTCATCGCAGGATGTTGACCTCGGCTCGAGCGGGGTGACCGCGCTGCCGGACAGCTTCGGCGTACCCGGCCACCCCCACCTCCTGGTGCTCGGCGGCAAGAATGGCCGCGACTACCTGCTCGATCGAGATTCACTCGGAGGGAGGGGCGCCCCGAACTCGAACAACACTGATAGCCGGGTGGTGGCCGAGACCTTGGTCGACGCCAGCCCGGTGTACGGGCATGCGGCGATCTGGCCCGGCGACGGCGGCTACATTTATTTCCCGGGTTTCAGCTTCAACCCCTGCCCGCGCTACACATGCGGCCTCGACGCGTACCAGGTTCACGTCAGCGGCACCGGCGCGGTCAGTCTCGACCGGGTGGCCACAGCGTCCACCCCGGTGGGCTTCGGCACCGGGTCACCAGTGGTCAGCTCCAATGGAACCGCCAGCAGGACCGCGCTGGTGTGGCAGGTGGAGATGCCCAACACGACCGGCGAGACCGGCCCTGAGCTCCGGACCTACCTGCCGCGGCCCGACGGTACGGGTCACCTCACCCTCGTGTCGCACGTCTCTCTCGGCCACCCGGTCGACAAGTTCATCGTGCCGACCATCGACAACGGCCAGGTGTTCATCGGGACCGCGGACGGCCACCTGCTGGCCTTCGGTGCCGCGCAAGGCTGTTCCGGACCTCCGCTCACCGGCGATTTCACGGGCGACGGCACGGCGGACGTGGTCTCGGTGGGTCAAACCGGCACCTGCGTGCTTCCCTCCACGGGGACGTCGTTCACAGCGCCGGCGCAATGGTCGAATGTGCCCTTCTTCGGTCAGCAGGCCACGCTGGCCGCCGATGTCACGACCGCCAACCGATCTGACCTGGTCGCCGTGAACAATGCCGGCACATGGGTGATGCCCAGCACCGGCTCCGCCTTTTCGGCACCCCAGCGGTGGTCCACCGCGCCGTTCTACGGCCAGCGGGCGACTCTTGCAGGTGACCTGACTGGCGGCGGCACAGCCGACCTCATCGCCGTCAACAACTCGAGCACGTGGGTGATGACCAACACCGGCTCCACGTTCTCACCGCCGCAGCAGTGGTCCAGCACCGCGTTCTATGGCACGCGGGCCACGCTGGCCACGGACCTCAACAACGACGGTCACGTCGACCTGGTTGCCGTCGATGACACCTCCACCTGGGTGATGCTGAACAACGGCGCCGGGGGCTTCTCGGCACCGCAGCTGTGGTCGAACGTCGCGTTCTTCGGCAGCCGGGTGACCCTGGCCGGTGACGTCACCGGTGGTGGCCAGGCCGACCTTGTGGCGGTCAACGACGCCAGCACGTGGGTGATGACCAGCACCGGTTCAACCTTCTCGGCCCCGCAGCGGTGGCATTCGGGAGCCTTCCCCGGCTCAGTGGCGACCCTGGGCGGTGACGTGAACGGCGACACGAGGATGGACCTGGTGGCGGTCAACCCCGCGAGCACGTTGGTGATGACCAGCAACGGGTCCGCCTTCTCGTCGCCCGCGCGGTGGTGGGCCGGGTACCCGTAGCGCCGCTCCGGCCTGTCAAGGCTCTTGACATTCTGTTGTAGGTATACAACATTAAGGTGGATGAGTAGACGAGAAGGTAGCGCGAGCACACCATCGGCGGAGCCAGAGCGGTTCTACAACCGCATCGCCGTCCTCCGCGCCGAGCGGGGGCTGTCGCGCCAGGGCCTGGCCGACGCGGTGGGCGTCAACTACCAGACGGTCGGCTACCTGGAGCGCGGTGACTACAACCCCAGCCTGGAGCTGGCCTTCCGGCTCAGCGAGCTCTTCGCTGTCCCCATCGAGGCGATCTTCTCGCGGCAGCCGATGCGCCCGATGAGCGAGGAGCTGTACAGCCGCCCCGAGGCCGCAGGGGGATCCGACAGTGCTCGCTAGCCGTCCGATCCGTCGGCACAAGGTGCGGTCTCTGCTGACGCCGACCCGCATCACCGCCGCGATTCTCTTCGTCCTCATCTGCTTCGGCGTCGTGCTCCCCGGCTCAACGACCGGGTGGCTCATCGGCGCGTACTTCACCCTGGTGCTGGTCACTGCACTGGTGGTGCGCGGTGTGCGCCAAGAACCGGGCAACTGGCTCGGCCGGCGAGCAGTGCGCCGATGCGTCGTCGTGCTGCTCGCGGCGATCTGCGTTGCGCTGGTCGCGACCCCTGCACCGTCGAGCCCGTCCGACTCGAGCGGCATCTTCATCCTGTTCCTGCTCTTGATCGTGTTCAACATCGCTCTGGGGCGGGCGACGCAAAGACTCGCCACCGCGCCCGACGCGTACGTCGACGAGCGCCAGGAGGCCCAGCGCAATCGTGCCCACCTCATCTCGTACGTGATCCTTGCGCTGGTCGTCGGTGGCACCGCGCTGGTCGCCGACACCGCCTCCGCGCAGACCCGCTCGTGGTTGGAGGCCAGCCTCGGGGGTGGCGGGTGGATCGCCTTCCTGGAACTGCTCTTCGTCCTCCCTGCGATGGTGATGGCGTTCCTCGAGCCGGGTGCCGTTGCCGACGAGGTCGATGCGGCGCGACTGAGGGGCGCGGGCCGGCGCGGCCGCCTCGCGGGCGTCCTGCTCGCACTGACGCTGGCCGTCCCAGTGGTGCTGTCGCTCGGTGTGCTGGTGATCCCGTTGCGTACGTCGTCGTACACTACGAATCCCAACAGTGACACGCCGGGTCCACCGATCCCAGCGTCGGCGGGCGGCTCTATGAGTTGTCGCGAGTTCTACGCCCAGATCAGCGTCGGCGCGGGTGTCACAGCGGTAATCAATCTCCACGCCGAAGCCTGTTGGGACGGCACCAAAGCCTCCGAGACATACGGCATGAACGCCAGCGACTGCCTGCCCGGTGGGACAGTCCTCGCCGTCGTCACACCGACGCAGTGCCAGCGCACCACGAGCGCCGACGGAACACTGAGCTTCGCGTATCGATCGCAGGTGTCGTCGGTGCTGCTGCCGTTCCTGAACCGCGACGTCACGTTGCGGCTCGTCATGGACAGAAACGGCAGGGTGGAACAATTCCCATGAACAACCGCAGCACTTCCACCGCTGGTTTGCTCGCGAGCCGGCGCGCCCGGAGGGTCGTGATCGGCGTCGTCGTGGCGTTGACAGCGCTGCTCGGCTCGCTGGTGCCCAGCTCGCTCCACGGTTTCGCGATCCTCGTCGTACTGCTCCTGGCAGGCCTCGACATCGCGCTCATCAGGTCGACCGATGCGCTGGCGTTCGCGTACCGCCGGACCCTTGACGAACGGGAGCGCGCGCTGCGCGATGTGGCCTACCGCCGCGGCTTCCGTCTTCTCGGCCTCGCCTTTGCGGTTGAAGTCCTGATCCTCATCGTCACCGGCATCCTCTCGTATTACGTCAACGGCAACGCGCATGGGCTGGGAACCGCGGTGGTGGACACCGGGATCACAGGCAGAGCGCTGGTCGGTATGCTCGAAGCGCTGCTGATGTTGCCGACGGTGGTCATCGCGTGGGTCGACCCTGACCAGGGTGCCGATGAGACGCCCGCCACGCCGCGGAGACAGTGGCTGGCGTGGCTGACGCTGCCAGCCGTCGCCGTTGTGTGGCTGGTGTTGGTGGCTATCGGGCCCGAGCAGGCCGCAGCGGCGTCACGCAACCACTCGTCGTCGTTCAGCGTGCAGGGAGCGACCTGTGCACCCTTCGCCGCCGGACGCATTGTGGATGCCGAGTTCGGCGCCACAGTGGGTATGCGCGTGGGAGTGTGCTGGAACGGCCATGACGCCTTCGTGTTCGGCGATCCCACCATCCCCCTGCCACCGAGCGCGATCGCGGGTATGGGAGTGCCCGCCGGGCTCGACATCGGGCCGGGTGGATCCAATGTCAACCCGTCGCAATCGGACATCACCGCCTGCGGCGCCGACAACCTCGATGACTTCGCCACCGTCTCCGCGACCGACTGCACCGGCGTGATTGACTCCGGCGGCATATTGCACTACTCCGTGCACGCGCATGTGTCCGCGCCGCTCGGCATCGGGCAGCGCAACGTGACCCTCACCCTCGTCATCGACCGCAACGGCCACGTCCTCGAGCGGCCCTGAACACCGTACCAATCGCACCGGATTCAGCGAACCGGACGAATGCAGTGTTAAAACGCGGAGACAGATGACGATTGCGTGACGGAACGGGTCGTGATGGGGCACCTCACTACACTCGCGACTGCCCGCTCCGTACGTTGCAACGCGTCCACTCGCCAGCAAAGGAAGACATCCGGTGCTCCGTCCCATCTCCCGAATGCTCGCCATCGCCGTCGCAGCTGCCCTGGTCACTTCCGCCGCGGTGGTGCAAACGGCGCGTACGGTGAAGGCGGCGGGAACGTACGGCGTGACCGGCTTTGACATCTCCTGGCCGCAATGCGGCGCGAACAATCCGTCGCCGTCGTTCGACGTCGCCGTGGTGGGGGTCACCGGTGGACACGGCTTCTCGGGAAATCCATGCCTGGCCGGCGAGTTTTCATGGGGCCAGCAGGCCACGCTTCCCAGCGCGTTGTACGTCAACATCGACCTGCCCAGCCCCACACCGTCGCAGGGGTCCTCCGGGCCTGCCGGAAAGTGCGTTGCCGCCGACACGAGCTGCTTCGCGTACAACTACGGCTTCAACAACTCACAGTACGCAGTGGGGTACGCCAAGAGCCAGGGCGTTGACGCTCGCGTGTGGTGGCTCGACGTCGAAACCAACAACAACTGGCAGACCCGCGCGGCAGGCACGTATAGGACTGCCCGGCCGGCCACGCCGGCGGCTCCGGTAGCGTACGCGTACAGCACGTCGATGAACGCCCGTGCCATCGCGGGGGCGATCGACGGCCTGGTCGCGTCGAACAAGATCGCCGGCGTGTATTCGACGGCATACCAGTGGAACCTGATCGCCGGCGCCTACGCGCCCCAGGTGCCCATCTGGTATGCCACCGCCGACACCGTTGGCCATGCTCCTCTGTACTGCGACCAGTCGAACTCGTTCACCGGCGGTCCCATCTGGATGGTGCAGTACACAGTGGCACCGAGCGCCCCGGGGTACGGAGTCGACGGTGACTACGCCTGCACCACCCAGGCAGGGTGGGAACCGCTCGCCGGCATCCACTTCGCCTCGGTTGGCCTCGCGAGTCAGGGAAGCGCCGCCGTCGCCATCAACGACAACCGCATCTACGTGCGTCCGAGCAAAGGCACGTCCTTCGGCAAGATCGTCGCCATGTCGACGCAGCCCTTCTACGGGAGTCGCGCCACCCTGTTCGCTCGTCTCGACGGTGCGACTCTCCCCGAGTCCGCGATCGCGATCAACGACTCGAGCATCTGGGTTGCCAAGTACAGCAGCAATGGCTTCAGCCCTGCCGCGCCATGGTCAACCGTGCCGTTCTTCGGCAGCCGCGCCACCCTCATGGCCACCGTCGACGGCAGTGGCGTTGCGTCCGCGGTCGCCATCAATGACACGGGCATCTGGGTGATGCACATGAACAGCACCAAGGACGGCTTCAACGCGCCGCAGCTGTTGTCCGGTTCCACCTTCTACGGCACCCGCGGCACATTCATGGCGGACATCGACGGCCACGGCCTGGCCTCGGCAGTGGCCATCAACGACAACAGCATCTGGGTGATGCACAACACCGGCAGCGGCCTGGGGCCGCCCCAGCTGGCTGTCGCCGCCCCCTTCTTCGGCTCGCGGGGTCTCTACATGGCCGACCTCGACGGCAAGGGGAAGGCGTCGGCGGTGGCCATCAACGATTCGAGCATCTGGGTCGAGCGAAACAACGGCGGTGGCGGCTTCTCCGCCCCCTCGGCCATCTCCACCCAGCCGTTCTATGGCACCTGGCAGTACATGGCCGACGTGGACGGAAGTGGACGCGCATCGGCGGTTGCGGTGACCGGCCAGGCCATCTGGGTCAAGCAGAACCAGAACGGGCAGCTGGGGCCGTCCACCCAATGGCTGCCGGGTCCGTTCTACGGAACCCACTAGACCGACGAAGTCGCCCGGGTGTATTGAGCACCCGCGCAGCGGACTACGGGTACCCGTCCCACCACTTCATCGGCGCGTTGAATGCGGAGCCGTTGCTCGACATCACCCAGGTTGCCGTCGGGTTGACCGCGACCAGGTCCATCCTCGCGTCGCCGGTGACGTCGCCACCGAGCGTTGCCACCGAGCCGAAGAAGGCAGCCGAACTCCATGGCTGCGGAGCCGAGAAGGCGGAACCGTTGCTGGTCATCACCCACGTGGCCGTGTCGGTGATAGCCAGCAGGTCGGCCTTTCTGGAAAGGTTGACGGCGCCGGCCAGGGTTGCGCGGCTCCCGAAGAACGGCACGTTTGACCACAGTTGCGGCGCCGAGAAGCTCGAGCCAGTGTTGAGCATCACCCAGGTGGACGTGTCATCGACAGCGATCAGATCAACTCGACCGTCGCCGTTGACGTCGGCGGCCAACGTTGCCCGCGTGCCGTAGAACGGGACACTGGACCATTTCTGGGGCGCGCCGAAGCCGGAGCCATTGCTCGGCATAACCCACGCGCTCGTGTCGTTGACAGCGATGAGAGCCGCTTGGCCGTTGAGAGTGAGCGAACCGGCGAGGGTGGCCCGCTGACCGGCGAATGGTGTGGCGGACCACGGCTGTGGTCCCGAGAAGGCTGAGCCCGTGCTTGTCAGCACCCAGGTGCTTGAGGCGTTCACCGCAACCAGGTCTGACTTGCCGTCGCCGGTGACGTCGGCCGGCAGCGTGGCCAGCCGGCCGAAGAACGGCACGTTTGACCACGGCATCGGCGTCGTGAACGACGTCCCGGTGGACGGGAGCACGCAGGTGCCGCCCGGGCCCACTGAGACCACGTCCGCCTTGCCATCACCTGTGAAGTCGCCGACGAGCGGGAGACCTCCGCAGCCGCCGAACTCCTCGACCACGTTGTTGGCAGCTACGTACAGCTGACCGTTGGCGGCCGTCGGCGTGGCGAAATGCGTGGAGCCGCCGATGGCGAAGCTGTGCACCTTCTGACCGCTGGTGTTGAACCCGAGAAGGGTTCCGCCGTCCGGCGTCACCGCCCAGATCAGCCCGCCGGCGACGGTCGGCGGGTGGTCGACGACGTCGGTGCTGTTGTGCCAGTTGACAGCGAAGTCGGTGCTCGTGCCATTGATCCCGACCGCGGTGAGCCCGTCCCTGCAGGGCACGTAGACCACTCCGTTGGCGTAGGCGAGGCTGCCGAAGACCGCGTCGTTGGTGGCGCTGCAGACGCGATGAACGACCAGTTGGTGACCGATGCCGCCGAGACTGGCGTTGTTGAGAAGGTACCCGTTGCCACTCTTGCCCACGATGAACGTGCGGTTGCCGGGCAGCTGCAGGGGGGTCGTCGATCCGAGGTCCACGTCACCGGCGTTGTCGTTGAACCAGTTGCTGGGGGCGAAGTAGTCGAGCGGCGCCCCGGGCGAAATCGACGTGGGATCGAACTTGATCACGGCGTCGCTGTAGTCGTACTGGTCGCCCGATGACGTGTGGTTGCTGTTCCCAGTGGAGACGTACACACTGCCGCCGGCGTCCTGCGACATCCCGCCGGCGGCCCAGGCCCCGCCTTCGCGATTGCTGGGGTCGACCTCGGTCGACGCCCACCACTGCAACGTGCCGGTGCCGGTGCCGGTCTCCGCGTAGCTGAGCACGTAGCCGTGGTAGTTGCCGCAGTCGCCCCACATGCCCCCGAGGGGCACGAACACGCGGCCGGCGGCAACCATCAGTGCCCCTCTCTGCTGCTCGACGTTGGCGTCAAACTGCGAGTCCGGGGGCTTGAGGTCGAGAGCGCGGATGAAATGTCCGTCGCCCAGGCCGAGGCTCTCCAGCTTGAAGGTGAATGCGGTGGGACCCGTCTGGACCTCGGCGGCGACGAACACCACACCGTTGTGCACCACCGGGGTGCCGGTGATGCCCAGCGGATTGATGTTGCCGCAGGGGAAGTTGCTCGTCCGCGGTGCTCCCAGGTTTCGGTGCCATTGCACCGACCCGTCGACAGCGGACAGCGAGTACACGGTGTTGTTCTCCGTGGCCACGATGACCTGCCCGCCGAGCACCACCGGCTGTCCATACACCTTCCCGTCGAACTGGGCCGACGTCCATCGCGGGTTGGGACTGGCGAGTCCGGGGTCGGAGCTGTCGTTGCCCTGGCGCGTGTTGTCACCGTGGAACGTGGGCCAGTCCGCTGCATGCGCGGTTCCCGGGACCAGTGCAATTGCCAGCGTGATGCCGACGAGCAGCGAGCACCGTCGCCAGGCAGGAATTGCAACCAGTTCGCCGCGCACGTCGGCGGCCACGATAGCACGCGACGGGAGAGGTGGCATGTCCTGTGGTGGACGCATCGATTCGCTCACGCTCCGCCTCCTGTAGGCTGAACGCGTCGACTACGCGCCCCCGTAGCTCAGCGGATAGAGCAGAGGTTTCCTAAATTTGGGATGCCCCGTCCGCAGGCGTCGCAGTCCATGTACCTCGAATACGCGAGCGGCGCCGGCGCGCCCAACCGCGTCCCCTAGTGTCCACGTGAATACAGGCGCGAAGGTGTCACCTTGGGTGTCCGGCCGCACCGCCGGACGAACTCGTCGACGTCCTCCGACCACGCCTCCCGGTACCAGAGCTGGTCGCCGAGAGAGACCGAGAAGCGGAGCCAGATGGCGGTTGGGGCGACGCCCCCGTGGTCCCTGGCGATGATAGAGGCGATGTCGGGGAGCAGGTCCACGAACCCAGCCAGGGAGCGCACCTCTACACGCATCGGACGTTCCAGCGCCCTACGGCTTGACCCGTTGCGGCGGTACGTCGCCGGCAGCAGGCCACTCTCCTCCAGCCCCTTCCGGACCCGGTTGGCGGTGGCCTTAGACACGCCTGCGAGGGTGGCGGCCTCGCGGTCAGGCAGAGTGGGATCGCGGTTCAGGATTCGCGTGAGCTTTTGACGCTGCGCCGCGGAGATGTTCTGACCT
>JBDTJX010000098.1:0-54366 GCA_039935655.1 Candidatus Dormiibacter sp.
CCAGGTTGTCCTTGAGGATCTCGCTGAAGCCGAGGATGGCGTTGAGCGGAGTGCGCAGCTCGTGGCTCATGTTGGCGAGGAACTCGCTCTTCAGCCGCGAGATCTCGTTGATCTGCGCGTAGCTGCGCTCCAGCTCGCGCTTCTGCTCGGCGATCTGGGCCAGCTGCACCGTCTGGCGCGCGTGCAGCCGGGCATTGTCGATCGAGATGGCGGCCTGGTTGGCGATGACCTGCATGAGCGCCTGCTCGACAGTGGTGAACGGGCGCACCTCGCGTCGAGCCATGGTCAGTGCGCCCACCAATCGCTGCGGAGACTGCAGTGGCATGACCAGGCAGGAGCGAGGCGCGTGCGCCATGGGAAGGTTCTTGAAGCGGCTGTCCTTGGTGGCGTCGACGACCGAGACCACCTTGCGGCGTTGCGCGGCCCAGCCGACGATGCCCTCGCCGAGCTCGAAGGTGGCAACCTGGGCGACGGATTCGGTGAACGGGAAGGTGGCGATCGCGCTCAGGCTCTTGGCGTCGTCATCGATCAGGAACACCGTCGCGGCGTCACAAGCCACCAGGTCGGAGGCGGCCTTGAGCATAAAGTCGATGGTCTCTTTCAGCTCCAAGCTGGATGTGAAGAGATTGCCGACCTGGCCGAGCAGGTCGACAATGACCTTGTCGTCCATCGCCGGGCGAGTATACCGGCGTATTGGCCAAAAGGAACCACTTCCCCGGATTTCAGCGATCGACAAAAGGCGAAGGGGACAGTTCCCCCGCTCGCTACATCGCCTACTCAGCCGCCTTTTCGGGCTTTGATCTGTTCGATCACCTGCGGAAGGATCTTCAGCGCATCACCGACCACGCCGAGGTCGGCCAGCTTGAAGATCGGAGCATCGGCGTCGCGATTGATGGCGACGATCGTCTTGGCGCCCTTCATCCCAACGGTGTGCTGCATCGCGCCGCTGATACCGACGGCGATGTACACCTCGGGCTTGACGGTCTTGCCCGTCTGTCCGACCTGCATCGAGTAGGGCACCCAGCCCGCGTCGACGACCGCACGGCTGGCGCCGACCGCGCCGCCGATCAGCTTGGCGAGCTGCTCGAGCACCTCGAAGTTCTTCGGGTCGCCGAGACCGCGCCCGCCGCTGATCACCACCGGCGCCTCCTCGAGCTTGGGTCCCGAGCTCTCCTCGGTGCGGTGTTCGATGAGCCGCGCCCCGCGGTGCTTGTCATCGATGGCCGCCGTCACCGGGCTCACGCTCGCTGCCCCGCCGCCGCCGCTCTCGGCGGCGAAGGACTTCGGCCTGATCAGGGCAAGGGCGGGCTTCCCACCCTCGAACGCCGTGGTCACGTTCTGGGTGGCGCCGAAGATGGATGAGCCGACGGTGACCTCACCGTTCCCGGTCACGTCGAGGCCGTTGGCGATGACCGGGACGTCCAGCTTGGCGGCCAGACGACCAGCGACGTCGCGGCCGAGGTACGTGGACGCGATGAGGATGAGGTCGGGGTTGTGCTCACCGGCCAGCGTGGCCATGGCGTCCGCGGCCGGTCCGCCAAGAACCAGCTCGCCATAGGCGGCGTCGGTGCCGGCGTGCAGCGTGGTCGCCCCATATTCGCCGAGTGTGGTCGCGGCGGCCTCGGCCTGCGGCGAGAAGGCCACCGCCTCGACGGTCCCGCCCAACGAGCGCGCCTTGGTGAGCAGCTCGAGCACCGCCGGCACCGGCTGGCCGTCGATGAGCTCGGCGAACACCCATGTCTTGGTGATCGCCATCTCAGATCACCTTCTTGTCGGACAGGAAGTCCACGATCCGTTTGGCGGCCTCGCCGTCGTCCTGGATGATCTCGCCGGCAGCTCGCTCCGGCGCTGCCTGCACGGCCGTGATCTTCTGGCGGGCGGAGGCCCCGCCCACGCCCTCGACGCCGAGGTCGGCGGGGGTTGGCCTGTCCATCGGTTTCTGTTTGGCGCCCATGATCCCCTTCAGCGATGGGTAGCGCGGCTCATTGACGCCGGCGGTGACGCTCAGCACCACCGGGAGCTTGGCCTCGACCACATCGATGCCGGTCTCGGTCTGCCGCTCGACCTTGAGCGTGTCACCATCGAACGACACGGACTTGGCGAACGTGATCGCCGGGATGTCGAGAAGACCAGCCAGCATCTGCGGCACCACCCCGGTGTAGCCATCCGTCGACTCGGTGGCGGTGATGACCACATCGAATTCCTGCTTGCCGATGGCGGCGGCCAGCACCTTGGCGGTGCTGAGTGCGTCCGAACCGCGCAGCGAGTCGTCGCTGATCAGCACACCACGGGCGGCGCCCATGGCCAGGGCTTTGCGCACGGCGTCCATCCCCCGCTCGGGACCCATGCTGATCACCGTGACCTCGCCGCCGTGCTTTTCGGCCAGTTGCAAGCCGGCCTCGACGCCGAACTCGTCCCCGGGATCGAGCACCAGTTCCCCGTCCCGCTTGAGGAGGTGGCTCGAAGCATCGAGCTGGCCCGTGGAGTTCGGATCGGGCACTTGCTTGACACAGACGACGACTTTCATTGGGACTCCTGAAATATCACGATCTGTGCGATCCGCCCGGTGGACTCTACCCGACCCTTTCCAGGCGACGACGGCCACTTCTCAGTGACGCCTCAGCTTCGATCAGGGCATCCGCGCGAGAATGGCGGCAACCGACGGACTGACCAACAGAGAGAGAGACCTCGACACATGTTCACCTTCCTCCGCTCCGCCGCCCTTTGGGTGGGCCGCCACACCTTTCCCGTCGCCGCCGCCACAGTTCTCGTGGTCGGGGCCGCCGCGGGCGGCGTCGGCTACTCGATTGCCGGGGGTCATGCAACGGCCGCACCGGTCTCGACCACCGCGCCGGCGACCACGCACCCGGCGGCCACGGGTAAGTCCAAACTCCACACCGGCACGGCGGCCAGCCGTGGCCAGGCGCTGATCGCCAAAGCGCTCAGCATGCTGTCCACGCAGACAGGCCAGTCGTTGGCGTCGATCCGCACGCAGCTGGCGGCCGGCAAGTCCGTCGATGCCATCGCCGGCGCCAACGCTCCCGCCATCCAGGCCCAGGTTCTCGCCCAGCTCACCAAGCTAGGTGATCGCGCCGTCAAGGCCAAGAAGATCACTACTGCGCAGGAGACGATGTACCTCGCGCTGGCCAAGACCAAGGTGGCCTCGCTGATGGCGGAGCCGGGGACGCAACTCCTGCAGGACGTGCAGAAGTTCCTGCAGATGCTGCAGTCCCACCACGACGCGATTCCCTCTCCGACCGCCGGCACCTGAGCCGCCCGGCAGGCCGGTGAGGCCGCCTCGGTACACTGACTCGATGGCCAAGTCTTACAAGCAAGCCGAGCAGGTGATCGACGCATCCAAGAAGTACACGGCGACGATCACCACCGACAAGGGCGACATCGTGCTGTCGCTCGACCCAGCGCGCGCCCCGAAGAGCGTCAACAATTTCGTGTTCCTCGCCCGCGACGGGTTCTACGACGGGCTAACGTTTCACCGCGTGGTCGACGACTTCGTGATCCAGGCGGGTTGCCCTGAGGGAACCGGGCATGGGGGACCCGGGTATCGGTGGGACGACGAACCGGTGCAGGGTGAGTACATCGCCGGCGCCGTCGCGTGTGCCAATGCGGGAGCGAACACCAACGGCTCCCAGTTCTTCATCTGCACCGTCGACGATCGGCACAAGCTCGCCAAGTCCTACAACCTCTTCGGCCAGGTGGTGAAGGGCATGGACGTGGTCGGTCAGATCCGGCAGGGCGACATGATGCGGTCCGTCGCGGTGACCGAAGGATAGCGACGATGCCAGAGGACCTGCGTCTGATGGCGGTCCACGCCCATGCCGACGACGAGACCATCACCATGGGCGGCCTGCTGGCGACGTGCGCAGACCGCGGCATTCGCACCTGCAACATCTGCTGCACCGACGGCAAGCTCGCCACCATTGTCGCTGCCGACATGCCGGAGGAGACGACGCGCCCGCACCTCGCGGAGATCCGTCAGCGGGAGTTGCGCGTGGCGTTGGACATTCTTGGCGTCAGCGAGGTTCAGTTCCTCGGTTACGGCGACTCGGGAATGTGGGGCGCGGACACCAACCAACTGCCGGACGCCTTCTGGAAAGCGGATATCGACGAGGTGGTGGGCCGCGTCGTCGCCCACATCCGGCGGTTCCGTCCGCAGGTGGTGGTGACCTACGACGGCGTCGGCGGCTACGGCCACCCTGACCACATCCAGACCCACCGGGTCACGCTTCTGGCGGTCGAGGCGGCGCACCTGAAGTCGCTCTACCCCGAGGGAGGCGAGCCGTGGCGCGTGCAGAAGCTCTATTACACGGCGTTCCCGCTCTCGTTCTTCAAGAAGGCCGCCGAGATGGCCAAGGCAGCGGGAATGGAGCCCCCGTTCGGCGTCGAGAATCCCGAGGATCTGCCGTTCCTGACTCCCGACGAGTGGGTGACCACCAACGTGGACGTCCGCAACGGCGTTCGCCGCAAGCGCGCTGCGCTGCTGGCGCACCACAGCCAGATCACCCCCGACTGGCCGATGCTGGCGATTCCCGAGGACGTGAGCATCGAGCATTTCGGCACCGAGGCATACCAGTTGGTGATCTCGCGCACCCCGCCGCGCCTGCCCGAGACGGACGTCTTCGCCGGCATCGAGGCCGCCACGGCCGTCGCCGTCTGACCGGCTTTCGGCCGCGCTCAGCCGCTGGCTGTCAACTGGGACGCGTCAGACCCGCTCGACCACCATGGCGATGCCCTGGCCCCCGCCGATGCACATGCCGGCGACACCGAGGCGGGCGCCGCGCTTCTGCATCTCGTGCAGCAGCGTGACCATGATCCGCGTTCCGCTGGCTCCGATCGGATGGCCGATGGCGATGGCGCCGCCATTGACGTTGAGCTTCTCGTCGGGAACCGCGAGCTCCCGGCCCACCGCGACCGACTGCGCCGCAAACGCCTCGTTGAGCTCGAAGAGATCGATGTCCTTGACAGCGAGGCCGGCGCGCTCCAGCGCGGCTCGCACCGCCGGCACGGGACCCATGCCCATCACCCGCGGGGGCACCCCCGCGCTGGCGTAGGCACGAATCCGCGCCAGCGGTGTCCGGCCCTCGGCGCGAGCACGTGCCTCCGTCATCACGACGACGGCAGCGCCGCCGTCGTTGATCCCGCTGGCGTTGCCCGCAGTGACGCTGCCCTCCTTGTCGAACGCCGGCCGCATCGCTGCCAGCGCGTCGCTGGTGATTCCCGGCCGCGGATGCTCATCGACCTCGACGGTCACAGTTTCCTTGCGCTTCTTGACCGGCACGCCGACGATCTCGTCGCGGAAGCGGCCCTCGGCGATCGCCCGTTCGGCCTTCTGCTGGGAAGCGGCGGCGAATGCGTCCTGGTCCTCGCGGCTCACCTCGTACTCCTTGGCGACGTTCTCGGCAGTGTTGCCCATGTGGCAATCCTCGAAAGCGCACCAGAGCCCGTCGCGGATCATCTCGTCGACCAGCTCGCCGTGGCCCAGCCGGTAGCCGAAGCGGCCGTTCTGCAGCAGGTAGGGCGCGCGAGACATGTTCTCCATCCCCCCGGCCAGGACCACCTCGGCGTCGCCGGCACGGATGGCCTGGGCGGCCAGGGCGATCGTCTTCAGGCCTGAGCCGCACACCTTGTTCACGGTCATCGATGGCGTCTGCTCGGCGAGCCCGGCCCCGATCGCCGCCTGGCGGGCAGGGTTCTGGCCGAGGCCGGCCGAGAGCACGTTGCCCATGAGCACCTCGTCGACAGCGTCGAGCCCGGCGCGGCGCATCGCCTCCTGTACGGCGATGGCACCCAGGGCGGGGGCTGGGATGTCGACGAACGCCCCGCCCATGGTTCCAACCGGCGTGCGCACCGCGCTGACGATGACCGCCTGTTCCATCGACGCGAGTATTGCAGGACGGACATGCGGGACCGATCGAGCTCGCGTCGTTACCGGGAGGGTCCATATCCCCCTCCCCAGAGCTCGCCCCACTCAGCGCGACTCCGCGCCGGCTCGGCGTTCGCCTCGCAGTGCATCAACGAGGCCTCTGTTCAGCTCAGCGGCTGTGCGAATGACCTGGCGTAGCGCTCGGCAAATTGATCGCGGGTGTAGCTATGGCTCTGGGGGCCCTGCTGTTCGATGACGTAGACGGCTGCGAGCGCGCCCATCCGGCCGGCCATCTCCGGGTCGCGACCGGATCGAAGCCCCGCGAGCAGTCCCGCGATGTACGCGTCGCCGGCGCCGGTGGGATCGACCAGCTCCTTCGGTTGCGCGACCGGGATGCGATGCACGTCGCCGCCGATGTGCAGCTCGCTGCCCTGGCCGCCCCGTGTCAGCGCCACCAGCGCTCCTGCGCCAGCCAGCGACTGCGGATCGCGACCAGTGCGGCGCTGGATCACCTGGAACTCGTAGTCATTGCCCACGACCAGCCACGCCGCATCAAGCCCGGCGACGAGCGTCTCGTCGCTCATCGAGCTGAGCTGCTGGGCGGGGGCGAACACCAGCCGCGCCCCGAGCTTGGCTGCCTGCTCGATGTGCAGCCCCATGCCGTCGGGCGCATCGGGGGCGACGATGACGTAGTCGACGCCGGACAGCATGGTGAGGTCGACGCGGACCGCGCGACCCATCGCGCCGGCGTAGAAGGCCGTGATCTGGTTGTCGTCGGCATCGGTGGTGATGAAAGACGTGGCCGTCGGGATGTCGTCGAACATCAGCGCGCCGGAGGTGTCGACTCCGACCGCCGACAGGGCGGCTCCATACTCCGCGAAGTCGTTGCCGACAGCGGCGCAAAGCAGTGGCCGCTCGCCGAGAAGAGCCAGGTTGTAGGCGATGTTCGCCGCCGTCCCGCCACGGCGCTTCTCGAGTCGGTCGACAAGGAACGACACGTTGAGGATGTGCGCCTGGTCACTGATGATGTGCTCCGCGAAGTGCCCCGGGAACACCATGATGGTGTCGAACGCGACCGAACCGGTGACTGCGATGGTTCCCATGGACGGGCAAGCATAGGTGGCACCACCGGGGCCACGGCCGAGGTGAGGGGCCGCTCGGAGCCCGAGGCGGGCGAGAATGGAGGAGATGGCACTTCCCACCACGCGGCCTTCCGTCGGCCCGGCAGGACAGCCTCAGCCCGTCACCGACGATGAGCTGCCTGCCCTCGCTGACGCCGTCGAGGTCTACCGACGCACGTACACGACGGTGCTGCGCAGCAGCGGCGAGACCCGCCTGCGCGTGCTCGAGACCTCGCACAAGGCGATGCGCAGCAGTCTCCACTCGCTGGCCGTTTCGTCGGTTCCCGACCTCGGCGCCTTCCTCTACGCCGTGCGTCGCCTGCCCGATGCCATCTTCGCCGGCCAGCTGGTGGTCATGGGCCAGTCGGCCGAGATCTTCCAGCGCAGTGGCTTCGGCTCGTTCGCCGGACTGACCGAGATCGGGGCGCCCGGCCGGCGACGACGCTGGTACGACGATGGCAAGGGGACCCTGGCGGTGCTCATCTCATCGGCATCCGATGTCGACGACCTCGTCCCCACCCTTGTGGCCTTCCAGATCGAGTGGAACAAGGTGCGCACCGTGCTTGCGGCGCTGCCGCAGGACGATGGCACGCCGGCGGAGCTGGCCGCGGCCTGCGGGGGGTCGGAGGACGACTGGTCGCAGCTGCACGAGGTGTGGGGACCGTCGTTCAGCGCCCATCTTGCGCTGATCCGCCGCCGCCGTCTCTCGCTGAGGTTGCGGATGCTCGGCGGCACCCAGGTCGGCTATGCCCGAGTCACCCGGCGCTGGTGGCAGCAGGTCACCGGTGTGATGCGCTCGGAGGGGCTGCTCGATCGGCCGGTGTACTTCGTCAGCAGCAACTCGCACAGCCTCGGCAACCTGGCGACAGGGCTCGCTCGCCGCCACCAGGCGGAGCTGGTGGCATGGGTGGAGCGTTTCGGGCTGCCCGAGCTGCGCGAGGAGTTGGGCACGTTCCGTGAGGGGCGTGCCGAGGGCAACTGGGACAACTTCCTGTACTTCGCTTCGCGGGTGTGGCAGCGCGCGTTCGCCACCGACGCCGAGCGCGCCGCGCTGCGCCGCGAGGAGCGCGAGGCAGGCGTCGTGGCCGTGGGCAGCCGCACTGCGCTCGACGTCGCCGCTCAGGTCATCGCTCTCGACAGGCTTGACCCGAGAGCCCTGGACGAACGCCTTCACCCGGTCGACGCGCAGGCGCTGCGGTCCAGCCGTGCGGTCATCGTCAACGTCGACTACCCGCTCGGCCTGGCGGCGTACAACATCCTCAGGGAGGTGGCCGAGACCGCCGCGGAGTTGCGCGGCGTCTACGTCCTGGGCAAGGCGGCGACGCTGAACGCTGACGTCGGCGACGTGATGATCAGCAACGTCATCCATGACGAACACTCGAGCAACACCTTCTGGCTCGACAACGCCTTCCGGGTATCCGACATCGCACCCTACCTGCGATTCGGCAGCGGGCTCGACAACCAGCGAGCGGTGACCGTCAAGGGCACGTTCCTGCAGAACCGCGGTTACCTCGACTATTACCACCGGGAAGCGTTCTCGGTCGTCGAGATGGAGGCCGGCCCCTATTGCTGCGCGATGTACGAGATGAGCGAGGCGGCCCGCTACCCGATGGGTGAGCCGGTCAACTTCTCGCAACTGCCGGTGGACTTCGGGGTCATCCATTACGCGTCTGACACCCCGTTCACCCAGGCGCGTACGCTGGGAGCGCGCGGCCTCTCTTATTTCGGTATGGACTCGACGTACGCCTCGTCGGTCGCCATCCTGCGTCGCATCCTGCGGCTCGAGGGTGCGCTCGTCGATCTTGCCCCCGCCACGGCCCTGCCGGCCGTCCCTGACGGCGATCAGCTGCCCGCGGGAGCGCCCTCGTGAAACAGCGCCGGTTGCTCGCCGTGGGGACGGTGGTCCTGGTGTTCCTCGCAGGATGTGCCACCAGTGCGCCGGCCACGTGCGCCGCCGCAGGGTGCACGGCTCCCGCTCAGGAGAATCTCAACGTTCAGCCACAGAACAGCACCCTCGTGGTCGGTGTCAACCGTGTGTCCATCGCGCTGCTCGACAACAAGCAGAGCCCCGTGGCGGCGACCGGTGTGAGCATCAACATCATCGACCCTGCCGGCCAGTCGATCGGCAGCCGGCCTCTTGACAACATCGCCGCTGTCTACGGCGGCATCCCGGTCTACGTCGGCATCGCCAAGTTCCCGACCGCGGGTCAGTATGAGTTCGTCGTCACCGGCCACGGGGCGGCCGGCGCGGTCGACGGCCATGCCTTCGTGACCGTGGCGAGCTCGGGACCTGAGGTTGCCGTCGGCGCCCACGTGCCCGCGCTGCACCAGGCGGTTCTCACCGATCCCGGCGTCACCATCGCGATGGTCGACAGCGGTGTGCCGCCGGACCTCTGGCATGACCAGACGATCGCCGGTGCGTTGGCGGCGCACAAGCCGATGGTGCTGTTCTTCGGCCAGCCCGGCTTCTGTCCGAGCAAGACGTGCGGGCCCACCGTCGCCATCCTCAAGCAGCTCTGCACCCAGTACTGCGGTCAGTTCTCCTTCCAGCACATCGAGGCCGACTTCCCGGCATCGATCAACCAGGCCTTCAACAACCCGGCGTTCCGCGCCTTCGGGCTGCCGAGCGACCCCTGGGTGTACCTCGTCAACGGCAACGGCGTCGTCACCGACCGCTTCGAGGGACCGGTCACGCTCGCTGAGCTCCAGGCAGCAGCAGCGGGAACACTCGCCGGCCACGTCCCCGCCGTGTCACTCAGCGCCTGACGCGCGAGCGGCCTGGACGATGCCCGTGCTCTCCCTCGACAACGTGGCCATCGCCTTCGGCGCCGAGGTGATCGTGCGCGGCGTCACGCTGCGTATCGAAGAGCGTGACCGCCTCGCCGTGGTCGGCGCCAACGGTGCCGGCAAGACCTCGGTGCTGGGTGTGATCGCGGGTGAACTCGAACCGCGCGACGGGGTTGTCGACCGCGCACGCGGGTTGCGCGTCGCCCACCTTCCGCAGGACGCCCCCGAGCCCACCGGCGCCACCGTCCTTGACGAGGTGCTCGAGTCGCGCGCCGACCTGCTCGTCATGCACGCCGAGCTGACCCGCCTCGAGGCCGAGATGGGTGTCGCACCGGCACACCTCGACGCCGTCATGGCGCGGTACGGGGAACTGCAGCATGCATACCAGGACGCGGGTGGTTACGACGTCGAGGCGCGGGCGCGTGAGGCGCTCGGCGGGCTCGGCATCGACGCCTCGCTGCAGGCGCGCGACCCCCGTCAGTTGAGCGGCGGCCAGAAGCGGCGCGTCGAGCTCTCCAAGCTGCTGCTCGCCGACGCTGACCTGCTGCTCATCGACGAGCCCACCAACCACCTCGACCTCGCCTCGATCGAGTGGCTCGAGGAGTACATGGCCGGCGTGCGCACCACGTTTGTGCTGGTGTCCCACGACCGCCGTTTCCTCGACCGGGTCTGCACCTCGGTGCTCGAGCTCGGTCACGGTGTCGCCGAGGAATATCCGGGCAACTACTCGCAGTACGTGAGGTTGCGGGCCGAACGCCGCGCCCGCAGGACCAAGGAGTTCGAGTCGCAGCAGGCACACATCACCCACCAGGAAGAGTTCATCCGCAAGTACAAGGCGGGGCAACGTGCCAAGGAGGCGCGAGGACGGCAGAAGCAACTGGACCGTATCGATCGTGTGGTCGCGCCGCCCCGCGATCGACGTCCACGCCTGCGTTTCGCCACCGCCCCGACCTCGCAGATCCTCCTCAAGACCGGCGACCTGGAGGTCGGGCGTGGCAACTCGGTGCTGCTCACCATGCGGCCGCTGAGCATTGCCCCGGGCGAGCGCATCGCCATCGTGGGTCCCAACGGGTGCGGCAAATCGACGCTGTTGCACACGCTCGCCGGTGAGTTGAGGCCCATCAAGGGTGCGGTCAACCTCGGCCCCCGCACCCACCGCCGTCTGTATCGCCAGGACCTCGGGCGCGACGGCGATGAGCCGATTGCCAGCGCCTATTCGACAGATGATGAACGCACCGTGATGGAGGACCTCCTCGCCGATCACCCTGTGGGTGCGGAGCGCGCGCGCACAGTCCTCGGCGCGCTGCTCTTCAGCGGGGACGACGTGCACAAGATGGTCGGTGAGCTGAGCGGGGGCGAACGCGCACGCCTGCTTCTCGGCAAGGTCGCGCTGGAGGAGACCAACCTGCTGCTGCTCGACGAGCCCACCAACCACCTCGACATCCCCGCGCAGGAGGTGCTGGAAAAGGCGTTGCTCGGCTACGGCGGCGCCATCGTCCTGGTCACCCACGATCGCGCCCTCATCGACGCTGTGGCAACGCGCACATGGTCGGTCGAGGATGGCGGCATCCGCGAGGTGCTGGGCGGATACACCGACCTGCTGCGTGCGCGCGAGCGCGAGAAACGCGACCGCGAGCGTGAGGCGCAGAGCGCCGCCACCGCGGCTCGCGCGCCGCGTGACCAGCCGGCTCGGGCGGCAGGTCCGTCCGGGACGCGAGCGATCCGCCGCCTCGAGGAGGAGATCGCAGCCACCGAGGCAGAGCTCGAGCTTGCGCGCGGTCGCCTGCTTGACCCGAGCACGTTTGCCGACGCGCAAACGGGCGCCGAGGCCGGCAGAGCGCATGACCGGCTCAGCGGTGCGCTGGCTGAGCTGTATGAGCGCTGGGAGCAGCTGGCCGGGCCCGGCTGAACGGTGCGCTTCCTACACTGTCGGCGATGAGCACCCCGGCGCCAGTCCTCGGCGAGACGCTCGTCGAGTCGGCGTCAATACGGCGCCGTGTCGCTGAGCTTGCCGCCGATATCGACAGGCATTACGAGCATGTCGATCGCCCCATCGTGCTCCTCTGTGTTCTCAAGGGGTCGCTCATCTTCACATCCGACCTGGCTCGCGCCCTGAGCGTTCCCCTCGAGATTGACTGTGTCGCCGTGCGCTCCTACGGCGCCGCCACCGTCAGCACCGGGCGCATCGAGCTGGTGATGGAGCCGAGCACTTCCCTGACGGGGCGCGACGTCCTCATCGTTGAGGACATCGTCGACACCGGCACCACCATCGCGTACCTGCAGGCCCACCTCGCCGCGGCGGCCGCGCGGTCGGTGAGGGTCGTGGCACTTCTCAACAAGACGGCACGCCGCGAACACCCGCTGGCGGTCGACTGGCTCGGCTTCGACATTCCGGACCGTTTCGTCGTCGGGTACGGGCTCGATTACGGTGAGCGCTTCCGCAACCTCGCTGACGTGCGCGCGCTTCTCGGCGTGTGATCGCCCGCCACGGAGCACCGCTGGCGCTGGCGGGCGCGACCGTCGCCGTCTCGGTGTCGGCGATCCTGGTGCAGGAGGCGCAAACGGACGCAGCAACGGTGGTGTGGCTGCGCATGGCACTGGCTGTCGGACTACTCGCGCCGTGGGCACTGCCACAGTTGCGAAGGGGCGCGATCGGTGGCTCGCGTCGCGACCTCTCGCTCACGCTGCTGGCCGGTGCGCTGCTCGCAGTGCACTTCCTCGCCTGGACGGCGTCGCTCGCCGACACATCGGTGGCGGCGAGCGTGCTGCTGGTGTCGCTGCACCCCCTGGTGGTTACCCCGCTCGGCGCCCGCCTCCTCGGTGACCGTGTCGACAGTCGAATCGTCACCGGTATCGCGCTGGCGATCGGCGGAACTGTGATCACCTGCACCGGCGCCTTCGGAGCCGGCGGCAACGCACTGCGAGGCGATCTTCTCGCCATCGTTGGCGGTCTCGCCTTGGCGGGCTACCTGCTGATCGGCCGAGACCGACGCAACCGCTCCGGCGTTGCCGCCTACTCGGCCGTCGTCTACGCGATGGTCAGCGCCGCAGCGGTCGGAACAGCGGTCGTGGGAAGCGGCCTGCACACGCCAAGCACGCGCACGCTGCTGGCATGCCTCGGACTCGCCGCCGTGTGCACAGTCGGCGGCCACACAGTCTTCAACTGGACGCTCCGCCACCTGCGCGCAAGCACCGTATCGCTGTCGTTCCTGGGCGAACCACCGCTGGCAGCACTGCTCGCGTTCATCGTGCTGGGACAGCGTCCGTCGCTGTCCACCGTGATCGGCGGCGTCTTTATCCTTGCGGGACTTGCCGTGACCCTGACGTCGGCACCGCCGGCCGTGACCGCCACGGTCGTGACCGAAGGCACCTGACCAAGCTCACTACAGCGGTACGCCTGTCAGCAGGAACAGCAGGTGCGTCGGCACCATCCCCATCACCACGCTGATGATCAGCACGTAGAGCATCGCGGTGGCGGGTTGGTTGGCCCTGATCCGCGCGAAGTAGAGCGTGAACGCGTTGACCGCAGCGGTGAACAGCACGCCGGCGCCAATGACGAGCAGCCAGAACAGGACAGCCTGGTCGCCCGAGATGAGCCGCTCGCGGCTGTCGGCGTGGCTGGTCAGCCCGTAGGCGATGACAGCGCAGTCGACGGCAACCGCGGCGAACACGGCGTAGATGGAGAGTCGCAGCGGCCGGAACGAGAGGTTGGGCGTCACCAGGTACCAGTGGCCGAGCAGCATGCCGGCGAGCGCGCTGCCACCGACGAGCGCCGCTGGCAGGAACACGAGGACAGCGCCCCCGGCACCGCCGACCGCGGGACCGATCGCGATCGCGGCTGCAACGATGGCGGCGGCACCGACGGCGACGGTGGCCACCTCGACGACCCGTCGTGACACCTCAGTGCCGACGGCCGCGAAGAGGATGTCGGCGACGAGAACGACGCCGAACGCCACGCACCAGTGCACCAGGCTGGCGACCGTGCCGGGGTCGATGTCGCGGTGCAGCAGCGCGCCGAGGTCGGACACCGCCGAGAGAAGCAGCAGGTCGACACCCATGAGCAGGGCGCAGATCGCCGCTGTGGTGCCCGCGAAACCGCGCCCCACCCTGCCGACGTGGTCGAGGGCGGCGCTCACCGCGACCGTGCCGACCGCGAGCTCGAGGAGCACGAGCAGCCCTGCCAGCGGGGCGAGATCGGGCAGGGACGGTGGCACCGCGCGATGGTACGCAGCGGACTGTCAGCGGGCGGGTGGCTGCGCTACCGTGACGATCGGATGAACGCCGACCTGAGCGCGCCCGACGGCGACCCTGGCCTGCCGGCCGCCTCGGCGGCCGCGACCAGGCTGCCGCGTCCCTGGAGCATTGCCGCCGCCATGGAGCCGGTGCCGCCGCTGGCCCCGCCACCGGCTCTGCCCGGCCAGGGGGTCGCCGTGGTGACCACACCGCGTCCGGCCGATGCGTCACCCGGTCCTCGAATGCTCTTCGCCTTTGGGGTGCTGCTTGTCGCGGTCGCCATCGTGGTCATCGTCCTGCTCGTCATCGGGCGCTGAGCTAACGAGGCCTCAGCCGATGACGGGCAGCCCCGCTTCCTCCCAGGCCTCGATGCCACCCGCCACGTTGATCGCGCGGGGACGGCCGTGTTCGCGCAGGAAGTCGACGGCCTTGGCGCTGCGTCCACCAAGCCGGCAGTGGACGAACACGGCGCGGTCGTCGGGGATCTCGTCGAGCCGCACAGGCACCTCTGAGAGAGGGATCAGAAGCGCACCGGGAACGCGCTGCTGCTCTGACTCCCATGGTTCGCGAACATCGATGAGCAAGGCAGCGCCTGATGCCACTGCGTCATATGCCTGTTGCGGCGTCGCCTCAGCGTTCGTGGGCATGGCTGCGAGTATACGAATCGCCCACTCGCGCCAGCACGCGGCTGGTAGTCTGCCCGCAGTGAGTGCAATGGCTGCGGTTCCGACCTCCGCCCTGGCGGACGATCCCTGGCTGAACGCCCAACGACAGTTCGACAACGCAGCGCAGATCCTCAACCTCTCCCCCGGTATGCGCGCTGTCCTTCGTGAGGTGCGGCGCGAGCTTCTTGTCCGTTTCCCGGTGAAGATGGACGACGGCTCAGTGCGTGTGTTCGAGGGCTACCGGGTCCAGCACAACACCACCCGCGGGCCCGCCAAGGGTGGCATCCGTTTCCACCCCGAGACCACCCTCGAAGAGGTCAAGGCGCTCTCGATGTGGATGACGTGGAAGTGCGCGCTGATGAACATCCCCTACGGGGGCGCCAAGGGCGGCGTTGTGGTCGACCCCAGGCATCTCAGTCATCGCGAGTTGGAGAGATTGACACGGCGCTTCGCGAGCGAGATCAGCCTGCTGATCGGCCCGGAGTCGGACATCCCCGCACCGGACGTCAACACCAACGCCGAGGTGATGGCTTGGATCATGGACACCGTGTCCATGGAGGCCGGGTACTCGATTCCCGCGGTGGTCACCGGCAAGCCGCTGGACATCGGCGGGAGTGAGGGCCGACCGTCGGCGACCGGGCGCGGCGTCTGCATCTCAGCCCTCGAGATCTGCCAGCGGCTGCAACGGGATCCCGCCGCCACGACGGTGGCAATCCAGGGCTTCGGCAACGTTGGCAGCGTCAGCGCCGAGCTCATGGCGGAGCGCGGCTTTCGCATCTGCGCGGTCTCAGACGTCGATGGCGGGATCTTCAACCCCGATGGCCTCGACGTCCCCGCGCTGCTCGAGCACCGCCGTGCCAACGGAACCGTCGCCGGCTTCCCTCACACACGGCCTGTGACCAACAGCGAGCTCCTCGAGCTACCCGTCGACATGCTCGTCCCGGCGGCCCTCGAGAACCAGGTCACGGCGCGCAACGCAGGACGTGTCCAGGCCTCGATCATCATCGAGGGAGCCAACGGCCCGACCACCCCAGACGCGGACCTCATCCTCGAACGCGGCGGAATCGTCGTCGTCCCCGACATCCTCGCCAACGCCGGCGGCGTCACCGTGTCGTACTTCGAGTGGGTGCAGGATCTCCAGTCCTTCTTCTGGGAGGAGGGGGAGATCAACAGGCAGCTCGAGCGCATCCTGCGACGCGCATTCCTGCAGATGTGTGAACAGGCCGACCAGCACCGCGTTTCACTGCGGCTCGGTGCCTACCTGGTGGCGGTGAAACGCGTCGCGGACGCCACAGCGGTCCGTGGCATCTATCCCTGATCCTCCCGCTCCCGGCGCAGCGCAGGGGTCGGACGAGCAGCGCGGCGACTACCAGGTGGGAGCGCCGCTCCGGGAGGGCTGGGGGGGCACCCTGCGCGACGGTCGCTACCGCAGGTCCGGGTTGCGCGTCACCGTTCAGGACGTCCGCACCGAGCTGGCCATCACCCCCGGTTTGGTCGATAGGCTCGCCGGCATCGGCCGTCGTACGGTGGCAGTCCGCAACCCGCACCTGGTTGGCGTCTATGACCTCGTCGCGGGTCAGGGGACGCTCCAGTTGATCGCGGAGTGGACCGACGCGCCGACGCTGGCGCAGCTGCTCCGGCGCCGCGAGATCGACCAACGTGAGGCGGTGCTGGTCGTCGACGGCGTCCTCGCCGGGCTGGAGGCGCTCCACGCCGCGGGCCTGTTCCATGGTCGGGTCGGGGCCGAGACCGTGGTTGTCGAACCGGATGGCCGGGCCCGGCTCGCGGAGCTGGCGGTCTGCGCTGCGGCGGCCTCTCCCGGGGCCGGCCCGGAAGCCGACCTGCGCGCCGCGGCACGGCTCGGCCTCGAGCTGCTGCGGGGTTCGGGCCGCCGCGGGGAGCCGCTGCGCCGCGTACTCGAGCCCGCCCTGGACACAGCCGGCTCAAGCGATGCCGCCGGCCTGCGCGCGGCCGTCGCCGGCGCCTCAGGGATCGCCGTCGACGGAAGACTGCAGGAGCGGGCAACCGCGCCCAATCCCCCCCGAGGACGACGTCGCCGCTGGTTCGTCGGCGCCGCGGTGTTGGTGCTGCTTCTCGCCGCCGGCGCGGCGGCGGCGATCCTCGTGCTCGGCGGACACCAGGCCCCGCGGCCGCCGGGTCCCCTCGCGATGTCGTCCGACGCAGCGCTCACGGTGGCGCCGGCCAGCGGCGGCTGCAACACCACCTTCGTCTTCGTCGGCCGCGGGTCGGTCAGCGGCAGCGGCACCCTCGTCTACCGCTGGGAACAGAGCGACGGCCAGTCGAGCGCGACGACGTCGCTGCCGATCACCTCCGACGACGCCGCCTTCCAGCTGACGCAGGCGTGGCGTCTGCAGGGGGCGCAGACGCTGGACGGGTCCATGACCCTCCATCTCCTGAGCCCTGTCAACAGAACGCTCAAACGCCCGTTCCACTACGCGTGCTCGTGAAGACCGTGCAGGGCCTGGTTGCGCGCAATCCGCTCCCCGCGGGAGCCGTCAGCGTCGGCATGGGACTGCTGCTCAACGGGGTATGCACGTACGTGTTCCTGGCCATCGCCGGCCATGCGCTGCCCGCCGAGCGGTATTCCGCCTTCGCCGGGTTCTGGGCGCTACTGTTCGTGGTGGCGCCGGGAATCTTCCTGCCGCTCGAGCAGGAACTGGGCCGCGCCATCGCGGGCCGGCGGGCCCGCGGCGATGGCGACGGTCCGGTCGTGGCACGTTGCGCGCTCATCGGCGGCGGATTCCTGGCGCTGCTCCTGGTGGGGTCGGGGACGGCCTTCGGGCCGCTGGACAGCCGCCTCCTCGGTGGCGACGGGGTGCTCATGGTCGCGCTGCTTCTCGGCGTCACCGCGTACTGTGCCGAACACCTCGCGCGCGGTACGCTCAGCGGCAACGGGCGTTTTCGCGCGTACGGCATTCTTCTCGGGACCGAGGGTATCTACCGCACCAGCTTCTGCGCTGCTCTGGCGATTGCCCATGTGAGCACCCCGGGACCGTACGGACTGGCGTTGGTGGCCGGCTCGTTGGCGGCTGTGCTCACCGCGCTGGCACGCGAACGCGGACTGCTCACCCCGGGGAGCCCGACACGGAATGCCGAGGTGACCACTGCGCTCGGCTCGTTGCTGGTGGCGTCGATCGCGAGCATGTTCATGTTCAACGGCGGCACCGTCGTGGTCCAGCTGCTGGCGTCGCCATCAGAGCAGCGCGTCGCTGGGTCGTTCCTCAACGGACGCGTGATCGCGTTCGTGCCGCTCTTCCTCTTCCAGGCGGTCACCGCTGCTCTGCTGCCGCGGCTGTCGATGCTGCGCAGTCGTGGCGCCCACGCAGAGTTCCGCCGCACCCTCGGGCGGCTCCTGCTCCTGGTTGCAGTGCTCGGCGTGCTGGCCGTCGCCGGGTCGCTGCTGGTTGGCCCTGCGGTTCTCCGCCTGGTTTTCGGTCCCGATTTCACTCTCACCAACAAAGATCTCGCGCTGCTTGCCGCCAGCTCGACAACGCTGATGGCAGCCCAGGCCCTGGGCCAAGGGCTGATCGCCCGGAGCGCGTACCGCGGCGTTGTCGCAGGCTGGCTCGCCGGGGTCGTCGGGTTCTTCGTGATGGTGTTCGCCGTGCACCCTTTGCTGCTGCGCGTCGAGCTGGGGATACTCGGCGGGGGCCTTGCCGCGGTCGTGGTCCTGGCGGCGCTGCAACAGGACCTGTGGCAGCCCGGCGCCCGACTCGAGTCACCTGCCGCCTGACGGTCCTGCCGTCAGCCCTCGGTGGCGGCGAGCAGATCCTCGCCCTGGTCCTCCGGGCCGACGAATGCGAGGCGGACGTCCGGGATGCCGGCGACGATGCGTTGCGCGATCGTCTGCACCTGCTCGGCGGTGATCTTGCTGATCGCGTCGGCGCGGGAATCAGGTGTTTCCATGGGCAGCTGCGCGCGCCAACGGCCGCCGAAGAACCTCGCCAGGCTGATGGCGGTCTCGGTCGACCGCAGCAGCCGGCCGATCATCGCCGACTTGGCCGCAGCCAGTTCGTCCTCGGGCACCGGCTGCTCGGCGATCGCCCGAAACTCCTTGAACGACAACTCGGTGGCGCGGCGCGCGTCCTTCGGACGCGTCCCGGTGCTGATCACAAACACGCCGGCGTCGTCGAATCCCTCGTGGTGGCTGAAGATGCTGTAGGCGAGCCCGTTGCGCTCACGCACGGTGTGGAAGAGGCGCGACGACATGCCTCCGCCGAGGACGTGGGTCATCACCGCCAGCGCGGTGCGGTCGTCGTCGGTGGCGGCGATGCCGGGGACGGCGAACACCATCCGGATCTGGGGTTCCTCTTGGTCGGTCACGGGGCGCACGTTGCAGGTGTACCGGTCGCCCCTCCCCCAACGCGCCGGGACCCGCGGCCGCGGTTTGGCCATGGGCACGTCAGCCAGCATCTCTGTGGCACGCGCCACGTCGAGGCTCGACCCGCCGGCGATGGTCAGGCACATCGATTCGGGGGCGTAGAAGGACTGGTGATAGTCGAGGAGCTGATCGCGCGTCGCCTTCTCGATGACGGAGGGAAAGCCGGCGGCAGACCAGGCCATCGGCTGCTCGCCGCCGAACGTGACGGTGCCGAGCCTGTCCCAGATCCAGCCCTCGGGGTCGGCGAGCCGCGCCGACAGCTCCTGGAGCACGACGTTGCGCTCACGATCGACCTCGTCGGGGGCGAAGAGGGGACGCGTGAGCATGTCGGTGATGATGTCGGTGAGGTCGTCGAGCACCGTCGCCGGTCCCTCGGCGTAGTAAGCCACCTCCTCGGTGTCCGTGTACGCGTTGGTGTTGGCGCCGAGGCGGTCGATCTCGCGCGAGATCTGCAACGTGGTGGGGCGCTTGGATGTGCCCTTGAAGAACATGTGCTCGAGGTAATGGGCAAGGCCGGACGTGTCCTTGGTCTCATCGCGCGACCCGGCTCGCACGATCAGGAAGACGCCGACGTTGCGCGACACCGACGGCGCGTTGAGAAGGGTGACGCCGTTGGGCAACTCCGTCAGCGAAGGCTGGTGTGGGTTGAGGGGCACGCTGGTCATGGTGTGCAGCCCAGCGCTCAGCTGGTGCCCGACTCCCAGGAGGCGAGGTACTTCTGCTGCTCGGGCGTGAGCACGTCGATACGCACGCCCATGGCCTCGAGCTTCAGCCGAGCCACCTCGCGATCGATCTCGACGGGCACGTCGTGGACACGCGTCTCCAGTTCGGCGTGATGGCGGGCGATATGTTCAGCACAGAGTGCCTGGTTGGCGAAGCTCATGTCCATCACCGCGGCGGGGTGACCCTCCGCGGCGGCGAGGTTGAGCAGGCGCCCCTCGGCGAGCACATGCAGGTGGCGCCCGTCGTGCATGGCGTAGGTGTCGACGAATGGGCGCGGCTTGGTGACGCCGGTGGCCAGCTCGTCAAACGCTGCCAGGTTGATCTCGTCGTTGAAGTGGCCGCTGTTGGCGATGATGGCGCCGTCCTTGAACCGCTCGATGTGGACTCGGTCGACGACGTTGATGTCCCCCGTTACCGTGATGACCACGTCGGCGATCGGTGCGGCGTCCTCGAGTCGCATCACGCGGAAGCCGTCCATCGCCGCCTCAAGGGCGCGCGTCGGGTCAACCTCGGTGACGATGACGTTGGCGCCGAGCCCATCGGCGCGGCTGGCCAGCCCGCGTCCGCACCAGCCGTAGCCACACACCACCATGGTGCGCCCCGCCAGCAGGATGTTGGTCGATCGGATGAGGCCGTCGAGCGTCGACTGACCGGTTCCGTAACGGTTGTCGAACATGTGCTTGGTGAGCGCTTCGTTGACGGCGATGATCGGAAAGCGCAGTGCTCCCGCCGCCGCCATCGCCCGCAGGCGGATGACACCGGTTGTGGTCTCCTCGGTGCCCGCACGAACGTCCTCGAGCAGTTCCGGGCGATTGCGATGCAACTCGGCGACGAGGTCGGCACCATCGTCCATGGTCACGTTCGGCCGGCCGTCGAGGACCGACGTGATGTGGGAGAAGTACCGGGCGGAGTCCTCGCCCTTCACCGCGAACGTGGGGATGCCATGCCGGGCGGTCAGCGCTGCTGCGACGGCGTCGTTGGTCGAGAGCGGGTTGCTGGCGCACAGACGGACGTCCGCCCCTCCCGCTTTGAGGGTGATCGCCAGGTTGGCCGTCTCACTGGTGACGTGCAGGCATGCGCCCACGCGCAGGCCGGCCAGCGGTTGCTCTCGCTCGAAGCGCTCGCGAATCAGGCGCACCACCGGCATCTCGAGGGCGGCCCAGCCGATGAGGCGGTCGCCGTCCTCAGCCAACGCGAGGTCGGCGACGTCATGGTCTGTGGTGGTCATGGTGGTCATTGTGATCTCCGGTCAGAGGGTGACGAGCGAGACGTGATCGTGGTCGCCCAAGGTCGCGGCGCCACCGAGGGCGCCGAGTTCGACGAGGAAGCCGAGGCCGGACACGGTGGCTCCGAGCCTCTCGACGAGCTCAATGGTGGCGCACGCGGTGCCCCCCGTGGCGAGGAGATCATCCACGATCAGCACGCGCTGGCCGCGCCGCAGCGCATCTGCGTGGACTTCGAGCACGGCGTCGCCGTACTCGAGCGCGTACAAGACGGACTCCACCGCCGCGGGCAGGCGGCCCTGCTTGCGGATGGGCACGAACCCCGCGCCGAGCAGGTAGGCCACGGGTCCTCCAAGCACAAATCCACGCGCCTCGATGCCGGCGACCATGTCGACTCGCTGCCCGCTCCAGGCATCAGCCATCGCGTCCACCGCTTCGTGGAACAGCCCGGGATCGCCGAGGACGGTGCTGATGTCGCGAAACACGATTCCCTTGCGCGGGAAGTCGGGCACAGCGCGCAGGGCGGTCGCCAGGCGCCCGGCCAGGGGAGCCGGGGCCGCCGCACCGCTGTCATCGGGTCGGGAGGGCCGCATCGGACGAGGATTCTACGGACGGTCGCGGAGCCCTGAATTGGCATACTCTGAGCTGGCGGCGCGCGTCTGCCCACGCAGTGCGCTTGGCCGTGAGAGCAGATGCCGAATTCCGACGATCGACTCCCCGTGCCTTCTGGCACGCGCGCCCGTGGCCACATCTTCGGTGCGCTCTGGCGAGGGCTGGCCGGCCTCGCCCCTGTCGGGACGCGCCGGGGGCTTGTCGTGCACCGGGTGAGCCGCAGCATCGACGTTCTCGCGGCTGAAGGGCCCTCCGGGCTGCGTCAAGCCGTGCGCGACCGTCAGCGCAACACCAGCCGTGGTCGTGCTCGCCTGGTCCAGCGTGAGTACAACGAATGGCAACGCCGGCATGGCCCTGACGCGGCTGAGCTCGACAGGATGCGCAACCAGGGTCGCACCTGGAGCGAGCGTCCGCTCATCAGCATCGTCATGCCGACGTACAACCCCCGCCCGGGCTGGATACGGCCGGCCGTGGAGTCGGTCATGGCCCAGACGTATGAGAACTGGGAGCTGTGCATCGCCGACGATGCGTCCACAGCGCCGCACGTGGCCGAGATCCTGGCCGAGTACGCGGCCGCGGAGCCACGCATCAGGGTGGTCAGGCGCGCCGAGAACGGTGGCATCGCCGCCGCGTCGGCGAGCGCGACGGCGCTCGCCAAGGGCGAATTCGTGGCCATGCTCGACCACGACGACGTCCTCCGGCCGCACGCCCTTCACCGGGTTCTCGAGGCAATCCACGAGGCGCCCGACACGGACATCGTGTACTCGGACGAGGACCTGCTGCTCGCCGACGGGACGTTCGGCCGGCCCTTCTTCAAACCCGACTATTCGCCGGACCTTCTCCTGTCGGTCAACTACATGTGCCACTTCCTGGTGATCCGGCGCACCGTCATGGAGTCCGCGGGCGGTTTCCGCGCCGGGTTCGACGGCGCCCAGGACCATGACCTGCTGCTGCGTGCCACCGAAATGGCGCGACGGGTCAGCCACGTCGCCGACATGCTGTACTCGTGGCGCCAGGTCCCCGGTTCGGTCGCGATGGCCAGCCGGGCGAAGATGTACGCCTACGAGTCGGGGAGGCACGCGGTTGAAGAGGCGCTGCAACGCCGCGGCCTGCGCGGACGTGTGAGTCTCGGGCGGCAGCTCGGCACGTACCACGTGCGCCTCGAGGTTGTCGACGAGCCTCACGTCGCCATCGTCATCCCCACCCGCGATCGCGTCGACCTGCTGCGCAGCTGCATCGCGAGCATCGAGAGGTCCTCGACATACAAGAACTGGTCGATCACGATCATCGACAACGGCAGCGTCGAGTCCCAGACCCTCGAGTACCTGGCGAGCTCGAGTCACAAGGTGGTGCGCCACCCCGGTGCCTTCAACTATTCGGCGCTGATCAACGCCGGCCGGGCCTCGATCGATGCTCCGTACATGCTCACCGTCAACAACGACACCACCGTGGTCACGCCGGACTGGATCGAGGCGCTCCTCGAGCAGGCGCAGAGGCCCGAGGTCGGGGTCGTCGGGAGTCGCCTGCTGTACCCCGACGGACGGCCCCAGCACGAGGGGATCGCGGTGGGCAACGTGCGCGGCGGCTACATCGCTGCCAACGTCGATGCCGGCTGGATGGGCCGGGTGATCAGGAATGTCACCGCGGTCACCGGCGCGTGCCAGATGGTCAAGACGTCCGTGTTCGACGAGGTCGGCGGGTACGACGAGCGCATCGCGGTGGCCTACAACGACGTGGACTTCTGCCTACGGGTTCGCGACGCAGGGTACCTGGTGATCTACACCCCACACGCCGAGCTGCGCCACCACGAGAGCGCAACACGAGGCGACCTCGATCCCCACAGCGACCACCAGCTCTTCTGGGACCGCTGGGGGCAGGCGGGTGGCATCCGCGACCCCTACCTGAGTCCTCACCTGCGCGAGATCAACCCGCTCCGGATCCGGCTCGACCCGCTTCCCGTCGAGCGCTGACGCCGGCGGCCTCTGCCGGGGTACCCTCGGACAGCTGCGTCCACGTCCCACGCAGGTCGACCATCCCCGGCCGGCCGCGGTCGTCGACGGCGCGGAACGAGACGGCATCCTCGATGTGGTCGTAGGCATGCACCAGGTGGTCGTCATACACGGCGACGGTGAGCAGGTACCGCGCGCCCAGGAGCTCGAGCTCGGGCATGCGATAGACGATGGTTCCGCGGGTGCCCGGCGGGCCGCTGACCAGCTCGCAGTCGGCATTGCGTGTGTTGGGCCCGGACAGGTCGGCGCCGTCACTGCGTTTGAAAGCCAGCCCGAACACGAAGCCACTCACTGCGCTGTTGATGACGTAGTCGATGGCGACGCTCATCGGCGCACCGGTGGCGAACGTTGTGTGAGGTTGGTCACTGGCGTCGAGGAGGCGCACCGCCGTGATCTCCACCTCACGGCTCCCCCATCGCGTCGTCCACTCCTCCGCTGCGCCACTCACCTCGGGTCCGGCGTTGTCGGACATCGCGCCGACGATGCGACGGTACTGTGCGGTCACCGTGCTGGCGGCGCCGTCGGCGATGACCTCTCCCTTCTGCAACAGCAGGACGCGGTCGCAGTAGAGGTTGAGCGCACCGAGGTCGTGGCTGACCAGCACCACGGTCCGTCCCTGCCGCTTGTAGTCGGCGAACACGTCGAAGCACTTCTCCTGGAACCGCGCGTCGCCCACGGCGAGCACCTCGTCCATCAGCAGGATGTCGGCGTCGGCCTGGATGGCGACGGTGAACGCCAGTCGCACACCCATGCCCGACGAAAAGTTCTTGATCTTCTGGTCAGCGAAATCGGTGAGCTCGGCGAACTCGAGGATCCTGTCCACCCGTCCTTCGAGCTCTTTGCGGGTCAGCCCGAGGACCGCGCCGCCCAGGAAGATGTTCTCCCGGGCTGTCAGCTCAGGGTTGAAGCCGACACCGAGCTCGAGGAACGGAGAGACGCGACCGGCGATGCGGACCTGTCCGGAGTCCGGCGCGTAGATGCGTGAGAGGATCTTGAGCAGGGTGCTCTTGCCGCATCCGTTCGGTCCGGTGATGCCGATGAACTGCCCCGATGGGACCTCGAACGTCACGTCCCGCAGCGCATTGAGGTCGCGGTACCGTGAACTGCTCAGCGGGTGGGTGGCACGGTATTTCAGGGTGGTGCTGTGGTCGAGAGGGATCCGAAAGCGCTTGCTGACCCCGGCAACCTGGATCGCTGGCGTGCTCACAGCGCCTCAGCGAATCTCGGACTCAGCCGGTGGAAGACGAGGTAGCCCACCACCAGCGCGGCGCACACGATCAGGCAGGGGACAACGACGAGTGACCCGAGGATCGTCGACGACCAGGGGATCGATGAGGTGATCAGGGCTCGCCGCATGTCCTCCATGATCTGTGCGATCGGGTTCATAACCGCGAAGCGAAAATGCCGGGTGATCAAGGTCAGGGGAAAGAGGATCGCGCTGGCGTAGAAGAGGAGTTGGAGGGTGATCTCCCAGACGTGGCCGAGGTCCCTGTAGAACACGAACAGCGCCGACATCAGCATGCCCACGCCGACAACCAACATGTACAGCTCAACGAAGAGCAGCGGTACCAGCAGCGTCTGCACACCGACATGGAACCATCCCAGTGGAAGCCCGATGACCAGGACCAGGGCGAGGTTGACAGCCAGTGTCATCGTCGCGCTCAGCGTCGCCGCCACAACCACGATCCATCGCGGAAAGTACGCCTTGCGGATCATGTGGCCGCTGGCCACGATCGCCCCGACCGCCGAGCTGGTGGCGTCAGCGAAGAATGTCCACAGCACGATGCCGAGCAGAAGCTCGACGGGAAAGCTCGGGTCGTTGCTGCCCGCCTTCAGCACCTGAACAAACACCGCGTAGGTCATGCCGAAGATGAGCAGCGGCTTGACCAACGACCATGCGTAGCCCAGCGTCGAGCCCGTGTACTTGAGCTTGAACGAGGTCACAGCAAGCTCGCGGGTCAGGTTGACGTTGATCCGCAGTGGCGATGGGCGTGCAGGTGGCGCAGCGTTGGGCCGCCGGGCCGGCTGTACGGGGTCGGCGACTATGGACATGGCGAAGGACGACGGTGATTCATCAGAAGCTCTGGCGTTGCCATGACGGCGGCAGAAGAAACGCAGGCGTCGCGCGCACTCGATGCCGCATTCTTGATGCCCGCATTATAGCCGCGCCGAACGTCAAACCTCTGGTGCGCGGCGTTCAATCCCGGTTACCCACGCTGACAATCACCGTCCGCACCAGGTGGCTCAGCCGCGGGTAGCGCGTCAGAAGGCCGCCGGCGCGTGTGCGCAGGGCACCAGCCACACGCCTGGCGGCGGTGGTCGGCCCGTTGGAGTCGAGCTCGCGGCTCAGCGCGTCGATGAACGCGTCGTTGATGACCTGCATCCGCCGCAGCGCGGCCACCTGGTCGACGCCTCCCCCGGCCGGGATGGCGGGCGCGGAGTTTCCCGGCTGCGAGGCCGCCGCTGGGCTGCTCTGCCTGGCGATTCCCTCCCGCGCGGCGATCGACGTCCTGTCCAGCGCGCGGAGTACCGCCCTCTGCCCGCTCGTCAGCGAAGGAGGCGGCTCGGCAGCGGCGAGCGCCCCCCGCCACTTGGCCACGAACAGCTCGCGGTTGCGGCGCGTCAGGAAACGTTTGAACGACGGACGCGTGCTCCGCCCTTCCTCGTGGACCACCACCGAGCGCGGCTCACACACGACCCGCCAGCCGAGGCTGCGCGCCGTCAGACAGAAATCGGTGTCCTCGTAGTACGCCGGGAAGTAGCGCGGATCGAACCCTCCGACGGCGTTCCACGTCTGCCGGGCGACCATTGTCGAGCAGAACGACACGTAGTCGACATCGCGCCGGGTGGTGTACTCGGGCGCGTTGGGGTCCATTCCCCGGCCGACACCCGAGGTGGTGCCGTCGCGCCACACCACACCACCTGCCTCCTGCAGCGTTCCATTGGCGAGCAGGATGCGACTGCCGGCGACGCCCACGCCGACGTCATCCAGCGCGCAGCCCAGCTCGTCGAGCCAACCGGCCGTGGCCGTCGCGTCATCGTTCATGAACAGCAAGCGCTGGCCGGCCGCGACATGCGCGGCCCAGTTGCAGCCGCCGCCGAACCCAAGGTTGACGTGCGCCGCGAGCAGCACCAGGTCGTCACGAGCGCTCAGCCACTGCAACTCGTCGTCGGGGGTGCCGTTGGCCACCACGAGCACCTCCGACACCGGCGATGCCGGACGGTGCTCGTCGATCGAGGCGAGGCAGCGCCGAAGCCGGCTCGTATCGTTGGTGACCAGGACGATGATCGACACGGCGGGAGCTGCCGGGGCCAGGGAACCGCGCCGAACACGAGGCTCTGGCAAGGTGGTGGTCACGTCCATACCGACGACAGCGTAACCCGAATCGGCAGATGGTGCGGTCGGGTTCGTGCCTGTGGCGCCTGTGTAGTATTGTCCGCGTGAAAGCACTGATTCTGAGCGGCGGCAAGGGTACCCGGCTGCGTCCGATCACACACACGTCGGCCAAGCAACTGGTACCGATCGCCAACAAGCCGATCCTCTTCTACGCGATCGAGGCGATCGTGGACGCCGGCATCACCGACATCGGCATCATCACGGGTGAGACGGCAGCAGAGGTTGAGGGCGCGGTAGGAGATGGCGCCCGTTTCGGCGCGCGGGTCACCTACATCAACCAGCCTGCCCCGCTGGGTCTTGCCCATGCCGTGCTGACCGCGCGTGCGTATCTCGGTGACGATTCGTTTGTGATGTATCTCGGTGACAACCTCATCCGCCAGGGCATCGTCCCCATCGTGCGGCGCTTCACCGAGAGCAGCCCCGATGCCCTGATCCTCCTGGCCCGTGTGCCCGAGCCGCAGCACTTCGGCGTCGCGGAGCTGAGCAACGGGTCGGTGACGCGACTCGTCGAGAAGCCAACCGAACCCAAGAGCGACCTGGCCCTGGTGGGCGTGTACCTGTTCAACCACACCGTATTCAAAGCCATCGACTCGATCGAGTATTCAGCTCGTGGAGAGCTGGAGATCACCGATGCGATCCAGCGGATGATCGACACCGGCGCTCGGGTGGAACCTCACCTGATCGTCGAGCCGCACGAGGCGATGATCGCAACATGGAAGGACACGGGACGCCTCGAGGACATGCTCGAAGCCAACCGCATCGTGCTCGACGACCTGCCGCCTCGCATCGAGGGCACCATCGGGGCGGGCGTGAGACTGGACGGCAAGGTGATCCTCGAGAAGGGCGCCACCCTGCAGAACTGCACCGTGCGCGGACCCGCGATCATCGGTGAGAACACCCACATCGACGATGCGTACATCGGTCCCTACACATCCATCTACCACGGCTGCACGGTGCGCAACGCCGAGGTCGAGCACAGCATCGTCCTCGAGAACAGCGTGATCGAGGACGTCGATGGCAAGATTGAGTCCTCGCTCATCGGCAAGGAGTGCCGGATCGGCCGGTCGCCGCTGCGGCCACGGGCCTTCAAGTTGATGATCGGCGATCACAGTCGCGTGGAGTTGCGCTGATGGCCTGGATGCAGACCACGCCCGGGGTGGAGGATGCGCTCGCGCGGATGACCGCCATCCCGATCAGCGAGCGACTTGGTCGGATCCACGACGTCCAGGTCAAGACCTTCGTCAAGCACGTCGACCAGCGGGGCTTCTTCATCGAGCAGCTCAAGCGTGGTGACCTGGACGACGACGGTAAGCCCTTCCTCCCCGATCAGCCCTTCGCGCAGATGTCGCGCAGCCTGGTCTACGCGCGCGGTGGCAATCCGCCTGAGCTGATCAAGGCCTTCCACTGGCACAAGAAGCAGTGGGACTACTGGGATATCGTGGTCGGCAACGCACGCGTCGTGCTGGTCGACCTGCGCCCTGAATCGCCGACGTGCGGTGTGGTCCAGCCGATCATCCTCGGCGAGAACGCGCCGCGGATGGTGGCGATACCGCCGCTGGTGGCGCACGGCTACCAGGTGCTCGGATTGGCCGACGTGCACCTGGTCTACTACGTCACCGAGCCGTACGCGCCATCCGCCCCCGACGAGGGCCGGATCGCGTGGAACGACCCCCGCATCGGCTTTGACTGGCGCATCGAGAACATCTGAGATGCGGCTTCTTGTCGCCGGCGGAGCAGGCTTCATCGGCAGTGAGTTTGTGCGCCAGACCGTCCAGGCGCACCCCGAGGACAGCGTCATCGTGCTCGACAAGCTCACCTACGCAGGCAACCTGCGCAACCTCGACCCGGTGGCCGGGGACGAGCGGTTCCGCTTCGTCCACGGGGACATCTGCGATGCGGAGACCGTCGCAACCCTCGCCACCCAGGTCGACGTCATCGTCAACTTCGCGGCTGAGTCGCACGTCGACCGTTCGCTGGAGGCGCCGGGTCAGTTCATCCAGACCGACGTGTACGGAACCTTCGTCCTGCTCGACGCAGCACGACGTACCGAGCACTCCCGCTTCCTGCAGGTCTCAACCGATGAGGTGTACGGCGACATCGCCGCCGGCCAGAGCGCCGAGGGCGACGCCTTGCGGCCGCGCAGTCCCTACTCGGCCAGCAAGGCCGGCGGCGAGATGATGGCCTGGGCGTATCGGGAGTCGTATGGCGTCCCGGTGATCACCACCCGGGGGTCCAACACCTACGGCCCGTACCAATATCCCGAGAAGATCATCCCGCTGTTCATCACCAACGCGATCGATGATCAGCGACTGCCCATCTACGGTGACGGTGGCGCGGTACGCGACTACCTCTACGTCAGCGACCATGTGCGTGGCATCGACACCGCGCTTCGCCTGGGGACCCCGGGAGAGGACTACAACATCGGCTACGGCGGCGAGACCAACGGCCACCAGGTTGCCGACCTCATCCTCGGCGCGCTCGGCAAGCCGGTCTCGCTCAAGCAACACGTGCGCGACCGGCTCGGCCATGACCGGCGCTACGCGGTCGACACGCGCAAGCTCCGCGGGCTCGGCTGGCGGCCGGAGGTGGCGCTGGATGAGGGCATCAGACGCACCGCGCAGTGGTACACAGACAACGAGGGGTGGTGGCGGCCGCTGAAGTCCGGTGAGTTCTGGGAGTTCTACTCGCGCAACTACCAGCCGCTGTCGTCGACTCGCGTACCCGGTCCGTGAGGATTCTCGTCACCGGTGGCAACGGCCAGCTGGGTCGCGAGCTCCAGGATGCCGCACGGGCGGCCGGCCACCATGTCGACGCAACCGGGCGTGGCGACTGCGACATCGCCGACCCGGATGCGGTGGCGCGCACCATCGCGAGCAGCGACCCGGAGGTGATCGTCAACTGTGCGGGCTGGACGAAGGTCGACGCGGCGGAGGACAACCTCGACGCCGCCTATCGCAGCAACGCAATCGGCCCGCGGGTCCTGGCGGCAGCGTGTGCGCAACGCAGTCTGCTGCTCGTGCAGATCAGTACAGACTACGTTTTCGCCGGCACCGCGGACGTGCCAATCGACGAGTGGCAGCAGCCGGCTCCGCAGTCCGCATACGGCATCACCAAGCTTGCCGGCGAGAACGAGGTGCGCAGCATCGCCAGGCGCCACCAGGTGATCCGTACGTCCTGGCTCTACGGGCGCGACGGCCCCAACTTCGTGCTCACCATGCTCAGGGCCGCCGCGGCCGGGCGCCCGCTCCGCGTCGTCGCCGACCAGCTCGGCGGTCCGACCTGGACAGGCCACCTCGCTGCCGGCGTTCTCCGGCTCATCGAGCGCGACGTTCCCGGCACGTACCACCTCAGCAACGCCGGGGTCACCAGCTGGCACGGCTTCGCGACCGAGATCTTCGTGGGCGCCGGAATCGACGCGGACGTCGCACCCATCGCCACTGCGGAGTACCCCACCCCTGCTCCTCGTCCCGCCTACTCCGTGCTCGACAACCGTGCCTGCCGGCTGCTCGGCGAGCCGCCGATGCCGCCCTGGCAGGATGGCCTGCGCAGCTACCTCGCGGAACTGGCTGAGGGGGGCGTGCTCACCCGCACGGCGGGGGCCTGACGTTCTCCGCACCTCCGCGAGCCCGCGAGTTCGTGCTGAGCCAGTTGGGCAGCTTCGACGACGAGGCACTGCGGGTTTTCCTGCAGCCCGGTGAGGCCGGGGTGAGCTCATGCCTGCTCGGCACCGCTCTCCAGGGCGAGGATCCGGCTCTCGCCGAACGGGTGCTGGCCGCGTTGCCACCCGGCTCACGAGGCGAGTTCACCACAGCCTTTGGAACGGCTACAAGCCGCGGCGAGGTCGAATGCGCCCGTCGGACCGTCGTTACCGGCCTCTTCTGGCCCCTGCTCTACTGGCACGACCCCCGGGCCTACGAGGAGCTTGTTGCCGGCGAGAGGATCCATCCGCGGATCCTCGACGCCCTCAACCTCGAGGGCCTCACCATCTGTGACGTTGGTGCGGGGGCTGGGCGGTTCACCCTCTTCGCCGCGCGCCGCGCCGCCCGCGTGGTGGCGGTCGATGAGGTCCCACCGCTACTGCGCCGGCTCGAGCTCCACCTCAGCGAGGCCGGCATCGCCAACGTCGAGGTGCGACGCGGCAGCTTCGACGCCCTGCCACTCGACGACGATTCCGTGGACATGGCCGTGGCGTGCTCCTCGCTGACGAGCCAGGCGCCGGTCGGCGGCGAGCCCGCGCTGGCCGAGATGGAACGCATCGTGCGCGATCGCGGCGACATCGCCGTGATCTGGCCCGATCGGCCGGAGTGGTTCCGCGAGCGCGGGTTTGTCCACCTCAGCGCCGCCGGCAACGACAGCCTGCAGTTCGAGGACCCGGCGGCGGCGGAGCGGCTTTGCAGGGACTTCTACTCCGACGCTGCGGCCGCATGGGTCATCGAGCACTGGACGGCGACGGTCCCGTTCAGTGTGCTCGGAATCTCCCCGCCGAACGACGTTTGCATCCGGACTGTGCGGAAACCCTCCCGGTGACAAGGCGGATCTGGAGCGTTTGCTGACCGCCTCGACGCGGTAGGCTGATGGGTGACCGGTCAACCATTTCGCCCGTCCGAGGAACCCGCATGCGACCCCAACTGGCCAGCACCCCAGACGTCTTCAACCGCGCCCGCCTCCTGTCTCGCGAACGTGGCAGCCCGGTGTACGTGAGCGGCGGCGAGGTGGTGATCGAGCGGCCGGCCAAGACGACAGCGATGGTGTGGCCGAACGGCAGCGTCACCTGGGGCAACGCTTCTGGCTCGGATCGGCGGGATCGCCGCCGCGCCGCCTGAGCTGGCGAAAGGGGGCGGACGCTCCCCTTCGGGCAACCCCACAATGGGGTCGGCTCACTCCTTCTCGGTCACCGTGTACTCCAGGTAGGCACCGAACATCAGGCGCGTCTGCGCTTCCAGGGCGGGGATCACGCTGAGGGCCAGCCCGACCACCGGGTAGAGGAAAAGCTGCAACTCGGCGTAGCGTCGCCGCCACCACGGCCAGTCGTCGGGTTTCGGGCACATCGCCGCATCCACCTTGATGAGGACGAACGTGTTGACCAGGGTCAGGGTGAGGATCGCGGCGGTGGCCACGCCGATGACGAACGCCTCAGTCGACAGGCTGTAGTCGAGGTCGATCAGCGCGGGCAGGGAGCCTCCAAAGAGGAGGAGCATCGGCAGCGTCGTCCAGGTCAGGTGGTTGAACACGAGGTTCATGTAGCGCCGGATGCGCAGCCTCACCGGGATCTCGGGATGCTCGAGCATCCGCAGCGTGACGTAGGGCACATCCGTCGCTCCCCATGCCCACCGCTTGATCTGGTTGTACTGCGACACGTGCGTCGTTGCGTAGTCGCGCGCCCGGGGCGCATCTCCGTACACCGGGAGAAACGCGGGTCGCACGTTCAGGCGCTCGCCGTACCTGAAGAAGCTCTTCCAGAAAAACCGCGAGTCCTCGGGGATGACGTCTGAATCCCAGTACCCCACCTCGTGGAGCAGCTGCAATGACATGGTGTAGGAGGAGAACATCACCAGGCGGTGAGGGTTCTGGTGGAGGAACATCTGCCACTGTGTTGCGGCGGTCGCCATCACCCGCACGGCCGCGGGGACGCGCCAGAGGTTGTTGAGGAATACCGGCACCGGCTGCCAGATCGACGTGAGGCCGTCCGCGGCGCTACAGAACTCGTGCGCCATGTACGGGAAGTACTGGGGATGCAGACGGAAGTCGGAATCCAGGTCGGTGACAAGGGTGCGCGCGGGGTCGAGCCCCATCTCGTCGCAAGCCTGCTTGAGCACGGGTCCGCCGTACGCCATCGCCGCGGACTTGCCCACCACGATGCCCGGCAACAGCGGGTCCTTGATGTGGATGAAGGCGAGGAAGCTGTCACCGAACTCCTCACGCAGCCGATCGACGTTCTCCCAGCCGCCGGTGTCGGTGACGCGTGTGATGATCGCGCACACCATCTGCTTTCCCGGGTAGTTCTGGCCGGCCAGGGCGGCCACGGTGGCGCGCAGAACCTCGTACCGCTCGGTGTAGGTGGGAATCAGTGCGCACTGGACAACCTGGTCAGGACGTGTGCGTCCGGGCGCGATCTCCAGGTCGCGACACCGTTCCCACCAGTCGATATCCTCGGTCTGCCTGAGGCTGCCGAGCGAGCGCTTCACCGCACGGACGGTGGCGTAGGTGCGGCCGAACCAGTAGACGTCAAGGGTGATGGCGCCAACCCCGAGGATCCAGAGCTTGGTGGGGTCGTTGAGCCTGATCGCGAATGCCACAACCAGCGGGGCCAGCAGCACCGTCCAGGTCAGTGCTCCGGGGATAATCTCGAGCACGCGCTGCTGGGCGTGTGGCGACAGACGTCGCGTTCCAGCACGAGCGATCACCAGGCCCAGTCTAGGTGGGCCGCTCGCGCGCCGGCCCTCGGATCGCGGCGGGATCTCGGACCACCCGCGCCGGGCGCTGCGTCAGAACGGCTATCCTCAAAGACCGCGCGCCGGCTCCGCGCACATTCCAGGATCGGTCTTCACATATGCCCGCTCGCACTCCAGATTCCGACGACGCCGTCACCACTCCCGACGAGGGACCAGAGAAACAGGTCGATGACGCCGCCGAACCCGAGGTCATCGCCGATGACGTCATCGAGGTCGACGCCGTGGACGACGTCGAGGTGGTGGTCGTCGACACAGACGATGACGATGACGACGATGAGGAAGGCGACAAAGAGGTGGTCGTCGTCGCCCCCGTCCGGCCGACGCCCCGGCCTCAGCCCGGGCGGCCGCCGAGCGCCAAGGAGGAGGAACCGCCTCCGTTCGCGATCGGGGAGCGCGTGCGGCTGACCTCGAACATCCGGCCGCGCACCGGCACGCCCATCGGCGACTACCCCATCGGTTCGATCGGGAGCGTGGAGACGGTCTTGAGCCAGACCGCGATCGTGCGGTTCGACCGAGCCCCCGACACCAAGGAGGTCGTCGCCTGGACATGTCTCGAGACGGCCGAAGGGGTCGTCGGGCGAGGCGACGGGCCGCCGGTGCCGCCGGCCCCCACCCCGGTGCGGCGTGCGACCGCGGCAATCGCTTCGCACCCCGTCGCCGTGCTTCGTGGCGTCCCGCGTCCGCCCGCGCCGCGCGAGCTGCCGCCCCCCGCGCCCGCTCGGCTCGCGCCGGCCCCGCGTGCCGCCGCGGCGGCAGCCGCCGGCGAGAAGGCCGCCGCTGCTGAGGCCGCCAAGCCGGCCTCCGGCGCGCCACGGACCTCCCCTGAGCCCCCCAGCTCCGTGGCCTCGCCGAAGCCGGCAGCCACAGGGGCGACGCAGCCGGTGACCACGGCGCCCAGTAAGCCTGTCGCGAAGCCGGCCAGTAAACCGATCGCAAAGGCGCCGCCGCAGGCGGCCACGAAGCCGCCCACCAAGCCGGCTGCGAAGGTCGCGGCCAAGCCGGCGGCAAAGGCTTCCCCCAAGCCAATCGCCAGGCCCTCGAGCAAGCCGGTCGCCAAGCGTTCGGCCTTGGCAAGCACCAGGACACGACCAGCGGCCAGGGCAGCGAAGGCCGCCCACCCGGTTGGGAAGGCGGCGCAGCGGGCCAAGCCTGCCCCCAAGGCACGGCCCAAGCCAGCTTCGAAGACGTCCGCCCAACCGGCGCGGAAGGCGGTGGCGCGCAGCGGACGTCCGGCTGCCAAGACAGCCAAGCCCTCGCGTGCCCCGGCACGCGCATCAGCGAAGGCACCGAAGGCCTCTGCTCGGCGCAGCAGCGCGACCAAGCCGGCGGCGAAGGCCACCTCCAAAGCGCAGGCGCGGCGTCCCTCGCCTGCAAAGGTCAGCCGGGCCGCGGCGGGTCGGACGGCGAAGGCTTCCGCAGCCAAAACCTCGCGACCGGCGACCAAGCCGGTGAAGGCGGCCAAGAAGCCGGCCAAGCCGGCAGCCAGAGCCAAGCCGGCAGCCAGAGCCAAGCCGGCCGGCAAGCCGTCGAAGAAGCCGCAGGGTCGCCGCTGAGGGTCAGCGGGCGGCGGGCAACCCTGGTGCTGCGGCGGAGTACACGCCCCGGCGCGACGGCGGCAGCAGCGCGGCGATGCGCTCGGCGACCTGCTCCGCGATGGCTGCGTCGCCACCGGCCGCGGTGGGGTCGACGGCGAACGGCTCGCCGTACGTGAGCACGATCTCGCGGCGTCGCAGGATGCCGCGGCGCCGGCCCTCACCGTCGGTGCCCGAGATGGCAACGGGCAGGACCATTGCGCCACTCTTGCGAGCGAGGAACCCGATTCCTGCCTCGGCGCGGTGCATCGTCCCATCTCGCGACCGCGTCCCCTCGACGAAGATCAGGAGGCGACGCCCCCGACGCAACACGTCGAGTGCGCGGCTCACCGCCCGCCGATCCGCGCTACCGCGATCGACCGGGATGCAGTTGCACCCGGCGAGAAACCATGCGGCCACTCTGTTGACGTACATCTCACGCTTGGCCATCGCGAACAACGTGTGCGGAAAGTAGGCGCCAAGGACCATCGGGTCGCGGTTGCTGGTGTGGTTTGACGCCACCAGCAGCGGACCGCCGTCAGGGACGTTGTGCTCACCCTCGACGCGCGTCCGTCGCCACGCGAGTAGTCGCAGGTACTCGCGTCCGAGCGATGCCGCGATCCAATATCGCGCCGGGCGTCGGTCGTCGTCGCGGACCGGGAACCTCTCCGGAAAGCCCTTCACAGCACTGGCCATTGCACGATGGTGGCGCAGAGGCGCTCCGATTCGCCACCTACAATCGCGCGAAGCCCCTTTAGCTCAACGGCAGAGCAGCCGGCTTTTAACCGGTTGATGGAGGTTCGATTCCTCCAGGGGGCAGGGGTGGCAAGGAAGCGGCCCCCACGATGCTCACTCTCCACTGGTCACAGAGACCGACTCCGCCCGCTGACGTCAGGGCGGTACCACGCCCGTCCCGGTGAGGATCAGCGCAACGACGATGAAGCCGGCGCACAGCGCGACGAACCCGAGGCCACCACGCTGAGGCGTGTGCGGCTCGGCCACCACCGCGCTCATCACATGGCCGCGCGGACAGATGAGACGCTGGATGGCAGCGGGGCGGGGGTAGTCGACGCCGCACTCCTCGCAGCGGTCGAGGTAGCGGTGACGGCCGCCGTGCCACACGTGCGGGGCGGCGCGCTCGCCGAGAGCGAAGAGCATCAACAGGAACGCCAGAGCTGCCAGGAAGATCAGCACGGCGCCGCCTCCCCCTCAGACCGCCATCGGAGATCCGCGGGTCGCGACATGCCGGCGTTGGCCAGATAGTCGGCGAGCCCGTCGACGACGCGGTTGGCCGTCGCCGGGTCGGCGAACGTGGCGGTGCCCACCTGCACAGCATCGGCTCCGGCGATGAGAAAGTCCACGGCGTCGCCGCTGTCGCTGATCCCGCCGACGCCGATCACGGGGATGCGCACTGCAGCGCGCACCGCGGCCACCGCCGCCAGCGCCAGCGGCTTGATCACCGGCCCACTCAGCCCACCTGTGCCGCCGCGCGGCAGCACGGGGCGGCGCGCATGGCGGTGGATCTTCATGCCGATGAACGTGTTGACCGCCGACACCGCGTCGGCGCCGGCGGATTCCACCGCACCGGCCACGGCGCCGATGTCGGTGACGTTGGGGCTCAGTTTCACCACCACGCAGCGCTCGGTAACCGCACGCACCGCCGCCGTGACGCGCGCGGCCTCCTGCGGATCGCGGCCGAGGTCCAAGCCATGCGCGATGTTCGGGCACGAGATGTTCAGCTCGTACCCGGCGATCCCCTCGACGCGGTCGAGGATGCGCACGCAGTCGACGTACTCGTCGACGCCGGCTCCGGCCACGTTGACGATGACCGCACAGCGCCACTGCCCGAACGCCGGCGCGTACTCGCGAGCAACGTGGTCCACCCCGGGGTTCTGGAGCCCGATGCTGTTCAGCATCCCGCCGGCGGTCTCCGCAACGCGGGGGGGCGCGTTCCCGGCGCGCGGGAAGCGTGTTGTCCCCTTGGTGTAGAGCGCGCCGATGCGGTCGAGGTCGATCAGCTCGGCGAGTTCGAACCCGAACCCGGCGGTACCGCTGGCAAGCCCAACCGGGTTGGCCAGCAGGAGGCCGCGGCCGAGGTCGACCTTCATGTCGGGTGTCACGCCACGTGGGCCGGCGGCAGCTGCATGAGCTCGTCCCAATCGACGGCGTCGATGGGCATCACAGGCCCCGCACGGCAGCACAAGGCCCACTCCGTCGCGCCGTTCATGCCGCGTGCGGGAAGGGCGCACCCAAGGCAGGTGCCGTAGCCGCAGCCCATCGGTGCCTCAAGGGAGCACTCGGCGAGCAGGGGCGCCAGCCGCTCGTCGTCGATGGTGCGCGCCAGCGCGGCGAGCATCGGGTTGGGACCACAGGCGTAGAGGGCAGCGCCCGCGTCACATGCGCCTGCAACCGCCCCCGTGACCAGCCCGCGGACACCGCGGCTGCCGTCGACGGTCAGCTCGATGACCCCCACGGCGGCGTCGCCGCGCGCGAAGCGTTCCGGCGGGTAGAGCAACGCCTCGGTCGCGGCCCCGCTCACAACGGTCACCTGGCGCGCGCCCCCCTGACGGAGCGCGCGGACCATCAACGGGAACGGCGCGCAGCCGAGGCCGCCGCTGATACACAGCGCATGCTCCGCCGCGGTGTCGACGGTGAAACCATGGCCCAGGGGGCCGAGCGCCACCAGCGGATCGCCCGGGCGCAGCGACGCGAGGATGCGTGTGCCGGCGCCCACGGGAGCGAGCACGAACGACGCGACGTCCCCGTCCGTCCAGGCAACGCTGAACGGACGTCGCAGCAGAGGTGTGATCGAGTCGCCGCAGCGAAGCTGCGCGAACTGACCCGGCTGGGCCGTCGCCGCGAGGTGCGGCAGTCGTGCGCTGATCTCGACCATGCCGCCGCCGAGGGAATCCACGGAGACGACCTCACCGCGTTCGTCGCGGACGCCGCGCAGCGACGTGCTCAGGACATCGCGCCGACGGCGCCCTCGCGGTAGACGCGCACCGGTGCGATCGCAAATTGCCGCCCGGCCTGCTGGCGGCTCATCGAGTCCACCAGGGCGGCGGCGGTGTCGAGCGAGGTGCAGCAGGGGATGCGCCGCTGCTCCGCGGCGAGCCGGATCCGATACCCGTCCTTGACGGTCCTGCCGGCCGCGGCCACCGACGCCGAGCCCACGTCGTCGTAGTCCAGCTCGTCCGTGACCAGGTGCGACACCGTATTGATGACCAGCTGGACACGCCCGTCTTCGATGACGTCGATAACGTTGGGCCGCGCCTGGCCGAGCTTGCCAACCGCGACGGCACTGATCCCCGCCTGCGCGAGCGCCGCCATCGTGCCGGCGGTGGCGAAGAGGGTGAACCCGAGCGCGCTGAGCTGCGCCAGGATGGGCAGGGCCTCAGCCTTGTCCTGGTCGGCGATGCTGCACAGGCAACCACCAGACGCGGGCACCGAGCCGAGCGCGGCGAGGAAGGCCTTCTCCAGGGCGGCGCCGAGATCGACGTCAATGCCCATCACCTCACCGGTTGACTTCATCTCCGGACCGAGCACGGTGTCGACATCGGTGAGCTTCATCGTCGAGAACACGGGAGCCTTGACCGCAACGAGCGGGCGCGAGGGCACCAGGCCGGTGCTCCAACCCAGCGATGCGAGCGTCTCACCGCCCATCACCCGGACGGCGAGCTCCACCATCGGCACCCCGCTCACCTTGGTGAGGAACGGCACCGTGCGCGACGCACGCGGGTTGACCTCGATGACGTGAGCCCTGCCGCGGTAGACGACGAACTGGACGTTGCACAGGCCGCGGACGCGCAGGGCAACGGCGATGCGGATGGTGTCGGCCACAATCTGGTCGCGCACCACCGGGTCCAGCCGCGGCGCCGGGTACGCCGCCATCGAATCGCCGCTGTGCACGCCAGCGCGCTCGATGTGCTCCATCAGCCCGGGGATGATCACGGTCTCGCCGTCGCAGATGGCGTCGACGTCGACCTCGGTGCCGAACAGGTACTTGTCGACAAGCACGTTGCCGCGGCGTCGCGACCCGTCCTCGGGGAGCACCGCCATCGCCGCCACCATGTAACGCTCGAGAGCCGTGCGGCTGTGGACGACCTCCATGGCGCGGCCGCCGAGGACGTATGAGGGCCGGACCAGCACCGGGTAGCCGATGCGCTCCGCGATCTCGATGGCCTCGGTGAGATCGGTGGTGGCGGCACCGTGCGGCTGAGGGATCTCCAGCGAGCGCATCAGCGCCTCGAACGTACGCCGGTCCTCGGCCGCGTCGATGGTATCCACATCGCTGCCGAGGATGGTCACCCCGGCGGCGTGCAGCGGTCGTGCGAGGTTCACCGCGGTCTGGCCGCCGAATTGGACGACCACACCGGCCGGCCGCTCGGCGTCGATCACCGCCAGCGCGGACTCCTCGTCGAGCGGCTCGAAGTAGAGACGGTCACTGCAGTCGAAGTCGGTGCTGACCGTCTCCGGGTTGCTGTTAATCATCACCGCATCGAGGCCGGCGTCGCGCAGTGCGCGGGCCGCCTGCACGCTGCAGTAGTCGAACTCAATGCCCTGGCCGATCCGGATCGGACCGCTGCCGAGCACCACCACGACCCGCGCACCGCCACCCGGGGATGCCTTGGCCTCGTCCTCCGCCTCGTAGGTCGAGTAGAAGTAGGGCGTCTGCGCCTCGAACTCCGCAGCACAGGTGTCGACGCACTTGTAGACCGGGCGCAGTCCGAGCCCCTGGCGAGCGGCGCGCACGGCCGCCGTTTCCTCGCCGCGCAGATGGGCGATGCGCGCATCGCCGATGCCGAGATGCTTGGCTGCGGCGAACACCTCCGTCCCGAGCGCACCCCAGCGCAGGCGTTCCTCGCACTCGACGATGGTGTGGAGGCGCTGCACGAACCACGGTGCGATCGTCGAGCGCTGCGAGATCTCGGCAACGGTCGCTCCCGCACGCAGGGCTTCCATGACCGCGAACGCGCGACGGTCGTTGGCGCTCTCGATCATCACCGGGTCGCGCAGGACGGGGGCATCGGGGCGGCGCTGCTCGAGCGAGCGGATGGCCTTGTTGAAGGCCGCCTCGAAGCTGCGCTCGATGGCCATCACCTCGCCGGTCGACTTCATCTGCGTGCCCAGTCGGCGATCGGCGTCGGGGAACTTGTCGAATGGCCAGCGCGGGATCTTGACGACGCAGTAGTCGAGCGCGGGCTCGAACGCGGCGCAGGTCTTGCCCGTCACCGCGTTGGCGACCTCGTCCAGGCGCCGCCCGACAGCGATCTTGGCGGCGAGCCGGGCGATCGGATACCCGGTGGCCTTGGACGCCAGCGCCGAGCTGCGCGACACGCGCGGGTTGACCTCGATGACGTAGTACTGGTGCGTCTGCGGATGCATCGCGAACTGGACGTTGCAACCGCCCTTGATGTCCAGCGCCGCGATGAGGCGGAGAGCCGCGCTGCGCAGCTGCTGGTGCTCGCGGTCGGTGAGCGTCTGCGCGGGCGCGACGACAATCGAGTCGCCGGTGTGCACCCCCATGGGGTCGATGTTCTCCATGTTGCAGACGGTGATGCACGTTCCCGACGCATCGCGCATGACCTCGTACTCGAGCTCTCGCCAGCCCGCCAGGGAACGTTCAATGAGAACCTGGCTGATCGGAGAAGCGGCGAGCCCGGCGGCGACGCGCTCCGCGAGTGTCTCATCGGTCTCGCAGAACCCCCCGCCGGTGCCACCGAGCGTGTACGCGGGACGGACCACCAGCGGCAGCCCGACGTCCGCAGCGAAGGCTCGCGCTTCCGCAAGTGAGGACACGGTGCGCGAGTCGGGGGCAGGTTCGCCGATCCTCTCGAGCAACGCCTTGAACTGCCCGCGGTCCTCGGCCATGCGAATCGACTCCAGCGACGTACCGAGAACCTCGAGGTCGTACTTCGCGATGATCCCCGCATCGTCGAGCGCGACCGCGAGGTTCAACCCGGTTTGACCACCGAGCGTCGCCAGCAGAGCGTCCGGCCGTTCGGCCGCGATGATCCGTTCCAGGACGCCGACGGTGAGCGGCTCGATATAGACGACGTCGGCGACATCGTCGTCGGTCATGATCGTGGCCGGGTTGCTGTTGACCAGCACCACCCGAACGCCTTCCTCGCGAAGGGACTTGCAAGCCTGCGTCCCCGCATAGTCAAACTCAGCAGCCTGCCCAATCACCACCGGCCCGCTGCCGATGACAAGAACGCTGCGCGGCCGAACAAGACCGAGCGGCACAGAGAACTCTTCAGGACCGACGCCCGCGTCGCGCGATGCAGATGTCGCCGTACTGCTGCCGTTGTGAGTGGAGGGGTCGACCCGCATCCGCGTGTAGTCACCCCGGCACATCCGCAGGAACTCGTCGAACACCTCGGCACGGTCCTGAGGGCCAGGCGCCCCCTCTGGGTGGTACTGAACCGTGAACGCCTGCAGGCTGCGATGGCGGAGCCCTTCGACGCTGTTGTCATTGAGGTTGCGCTCGCTGACGTACCAACCGCTGCCGGGAGGGATGCTCGCCGCGTCGACCTGGAACTCGTGGTTGTGGGAGGTGACGTGCACTGTGCCCAGCTCCTCGTCGCGCACGGGGTGATTGCCGCCGTGGTGGCCGAAGGGCAGGCGCGACGTGCTGGCGCCGATGGCGCGGCCCACCACCTGGTGACCGAGGCAGATGCCGAGCAGTGGTATCCGGCGTTCGAGCAGGTCGCGCGTCAACGCCACGGCGCCGTCGAGACGAACCGGGTCGCCGGGCCCATTGGACAGCAGCACCCCGTCCGGATTCTGAGCGAGGACATCGTCGATCGACGAGTCGTGGCGAAGCACGATGACGTCGGCGCCGCGGCTGCGCAGGGCGCGCAGCTGGTTGTATTTCACGCCCAGGTCGATCACGACGATCCGCAGACCGGCGAATGCGCCGAGCGTTCCCGCTAGCTCGACGCCGCGTTCGAGCGTGCCGTCCAGTGGGGTCGTCCACTCGAAGGCCGGCGACTGGTGGGCGACCTCGGCGACCAGGTCCTGGTCGGTCACCGTCGGGGCAGCGCGGGCGGCGCTCACCTGTTCAACAGCGGTCATCGCCGCCGCTGCGGCGAGCACCCCGCGCAGCGTTCCGTGGTCGCGGAGATGGCGGGTCAGGGCGCGGGTGTCGACGCCCCGAAGGCCGGGGATACCCCAGTGGCGGAGCTCCTCATGGAGGGTGCGCTCCGCACGTGCGTGCCCCGCGTCGATCGACAGCTCGCGCACCACCAGCGCTCGGCAGTGCACGCGGTATGACTCGGCGGTGTCGTCGCGACAGCCGTAGTTGCCGATCAGCGGATGGGTCATCACCACCACCTGTCCGGCATACGAGGGGTCGCTGATCACCTCCTGGTATCCGGTCATGCAGGTGTTGAAGACGACCTCGCCGTTGATCGCGTCCGCATCGGCGCCGAAGAGCCAGCCGTCGAACACCGCGCCGGACTCGAGCGCCAGCCGTCCGGCGACCGGTTCAGCCATTGGTCGCCTCCACCAGCTGCGACGGCCATGGTAGGAGCGCCGCGTCATGGTGAGCGATCACGCCACCGGCGATGGTCAGGAGCACGCGGCCGCGAAGTCGGGCTCCCCACAGAGGGCTGTTGCGCGAGCGGGAATGTGTGCTGTTCTCACCGACCGTCCACGACGCGGCTGGGTCGAAGAGTACGCAGGTGGCAAGCTCGCCGATGCGCAGCCCCGGCGGGCGCGGCTCGTCGCTGGCGCCGAGCACGCGATGGGGCCCCGTGGTGAGCCGCTCGACCAGGACCGGGATCCAGTCGCCACTCATTCCCCCGATCGTGATGCACGTCGCCAGCGCGGTCTCGAGCCCGGTCATGCCCGGGGCCGCGGCGCGGACATCACCGCTCTTGCGGTCCTCGCGATGCGGAGCGTGGTCGGTGGCCACGGCGTCGATGACGCCCTCGCGCAAGCCCTGGATCAACGCGACCCGGTCGCGCTCGGTGCGAAGCGGCGGGTTGACCTTGAGAAGGGCCGGCGGATCGGCCGGCTGTGCGGCCGGCAGCCACATCGCCAGGTGATGCGGGGCAACCTCGGCGGTGACGGCGATGCCATCCTCGCGGGCACGGCGCACCAACTCCACCGACGCTGCGGTGGACAGGTGCTGCAGATGGAGGCGCCCCCGTCCGGCGCGGGCCAGGGCTGCGAGCGCCGAACGTATCGCCGTGGTCTCAGCGTCCTGCGGTCGGTCCGTCGCGCAGGTCAGGGGTTCTCCCGTGGTGTTCCTTGTCGCGATCATCGTCTCGTCCTCGGGGTGGACCAGGACCGGCCGGCCGACCTCGTCGGCCCGCCGGATGACGCCGGCCAGGACGTCGACCGGTGCCGCGTTGCGCCCGTCGTCGCTGAACGCCACCGCGCCGGCGGCAGCGCAGCCCTCAACGTCCACGGCGTCGTTGCCGGCCAGGTCGTGGGTGACAGCGGCGACGGTCATCACTCGGACGGCGGCTGCCGCCGAGCGTGCCACGGCCTGGGCCACACGCGCGGGGTTGTCGATCGGCGGTTGCGTGTTGGCCATCGCCAACACCTGGGTGAAGCCGCCGGCGGCGGCCGCACGCGCGCCACTGCGCACCGTCTCCGCCGCCTCGTCACCGGGCTCACGAAAGTGGGCGTGGAGATCGGTGAAACCAGGTGCCAGGATGCACGGCGACTCCCCAGGTTGCGGGGTCAGATCGATGACCGGGACTGTCCCCTCATCAATGCTGCGGTAGATCGCGATGATGCGACCCTCGCTCAACCAGACATCCTGGCCGACGATGTCGACGCCGGCAGCCGGGTCGAGGACGCGGACGCCGCGGAGGATGCAGTTCACCGGAATTGCTCGCCGATCATCCATGCCCCGTCGATGCCGTCCACCTCGCGCATGCGCACCGCCACCCGCTCGCTGGGAGCCGTCGGCACGTTCTTGCCGACATAGGTCGCGCGCATGGGCAGCTCGCGATGGCCACGGTCGACGAGCACGAGCAGCTCGACGGCGGCCGGCCTGCCCTCATCGATCAGCGCGTCCAGTGCGGCGCGCAGCGTTCGCCCGGTGAACAGCACGTCGTCCACCAGCACGACCACCCTGCCGGCGATGCGCGGCGCCTCGGTCCCGTCCGGGGCCGACAACGCTCCCAGGCGCGGCCGAGCGGGTCGAGGTCGATCGTCGCGATAGTCGTGGAGATCGAGCGCGGCCAGCGGCGGGGGTGGCTGACCCAGGGCGGTGAGCGCGCGCGCAACCCGCCCGGCGAGCGGGACGCCGCGGGTCCGGATGCCGGCGAGGACGATGGGGTCGCCAGCGTGCCGCTCGCCGATCTCATGGGCAAGGCGGATGACGGCGCGCGCGATGGCCATCTCGTCCAGGAGCCGCGGGCGGCCCTCGAGCGACTGCGGCGCGCCGTTCATGCCAGGAGCACCTCGAGCAGCGCCATGCGCAGGGCGACCCCGTTGGCCGCCTGTCGGAAGTAGGCAGCCCGAGGGTCGGCATCGACCTTGGGATCGATCTCGTCGACGCGCGGCAGAGGATGCAGCACGATCGCCGTCATCGGCAGACGGGCCATGGTCGCGGTGTCGATTCGGATCGCACCCCGGGCCACCTCGAACTCTGCCGGGTTGGTGAATCGCTCCTTCTGGACACGGGTTTGGTAGACGACGTCCGCGCTCGCGATCACGTCATCGAGCCGGCTCGACAACTTGTAGGCGACGCCGCGACCGTCGAGAAGGGCGCGGATGTCCTCGCCGACCTGGACCACGTCCGGTGCCACGAAACTGATCCGCACGCCCTCGTAGAGCGCCAGCAGGCGGGCCAGCGACCGCGCCGTTCGTCCGAAGCGCAGGTCTCCGCAGATGACCACGTGCAGTCCGTCGATGCGTCCCAGCTCGCGCTCGATGGTGAAGAGGTCGAGGAGGGACTGCGTGGGGTGCTCGCCGGGACCGTCACCGGCGTTGACGATGGGAACCGTCGCCACCGCCGCCGCCTGGGCTGCTGCTCCCTGTCGATCGTGGCGCAGCACGATCACGTCGGCGTAGGCGCAGACCATTCGGATGGTGTCCTCGAGGGTCTCGCCCTTCATCGCGCTCGAGAAGACATGAGCGGCCTCAGTGCCAAGGACCGATCCGCCGAGACGGAGCATCGCCGACTCAAAGCTGAGCCTTGTCCGCGTGCTGGGCTCGTAGAACAGGGTCGCCATGATCCGGCCGGCGAGGCTGTCGCTGCGCGTGCCTTCCAACGCGCTGGCGCGCTTGAAGAGTGCGTTGAGCAGGGGACGGTCGAACTGTGACGCGCTGACCACGTGGTCGAGCCCGCCGGTCCTCACCGCCGCCATCAGCAACCCTCCGGGACCGCAGCCCGCGCGGAAGGCGCGCCGCCACGGTGACGGCGATTCGCATCCCTTGCCGGCCTCGCGGGACCCGCTTGAAGTGGATTCGTCCGGTGCACTGTACCGTAGCTGCGACGGCAGACGTGGCGCGCAGGTCGCTGCGCTAGGCTGGACCCATGGACGCGGGCTTGCTCGGAAAGCTGCTCGTCGCCGCCGGGATCGCCGTCGCCCTGGTTGGCGCTTTCCTGATGGCCGGGGGCCGGCTGCCCTTCGGTCGCCTCCCCGGTGACATCTCGGTACAGGGTCCGAGCGGCGGCTTCTTCTTCCCGGTCGTCAGCTGCATCATCATCAGCCTGGTGCTGACCGTGGTGCTGAACTTCATCATCCGGCGCTGACCGCTGCGGCGGGCCGGGCGAACCTTGTCGGTTACTATCGCCGCGCTCCACGAACAGCTGACGGGGGTCGTGCGTTGAAGGTCAATCTCGGGTGTGGCTCCGCGTATGTCGCCGGCTGGGTGAACGTCGACGCGAGTGAGGATGTCAAGGCGGATGTCCACCTCGACGCCCGGGATTTCATCCGCCTCCACGGCCACGAGACGCGAGAGCTCTATATGGGCCATTTCATCGAGCACCTGATGCCCGCAGACGCGCTCGCACTCCTGCGCTCCACCGTCGAAAGGCTTCCCGAGGGCGCCGAGGTGTCGGCGGTGGTTCCCGATATCCGACAGGTTTTCCACGCCTACGAGGCGGGTTCGATCGGCAATCGCGAGCTCAACGAGTGGTACGTGTACTCGTACCTGCAGCCGAGCCGCCACGTCTGGTGCCATGACGAGTCCTCGCTGACCGAGCTCTTCTCCCAGGCGGGCCTCGTCGACGTCATGCCGGTCGACCCGTCCACGTGGCCGCCGGTGTGGCACAAGCAGGGGCTCGGAGCCCGATTCCAGGGTGGGGTGAAGGGCACGGTGCCCGCCAAGGAGAGCGCGCTGCCGGCGCTGACCGGCGACGAGTACGCCGTGGACTTCGTGTCGGACGCCGACCACGGCGGCGCGGGCGTGACCAGCTCCGTCGACAGCGGACGCGTCGAAGAGCTCCAGGAGCAGCTCAACCGTGTCCTCGGCATGTTCGTTGTCGAAGCCGAGCTGCGCAACGAGGCAGAGGTCGAGGTCGATCGCCTGAAGAATTCGCGAACTTTCCGGCTCGCCGGCGTGGTCCAGCAGGTGGGTCGCAGGGCTCTTCCCCCCGACAGTGAGCGCGGCCGCGCGGCACGGAGGCTGATGCGAACCCTGGTCAACGGCCATCGCTAGGTCGCGAGCCACGGGTCCGGCTGTCCCCGGGTACCGCGCATGGCTCGCCCAGCAGGAGAGCGGTCACGCCACGCGCCTGGCGCGCCGCAAAGCGGCGGCGAGCTTTCACCGTCCCCCGCATGTGACGGTGTTGATCGGGCCTGGGCCCGACGGAGTGGTCTCCCGGGCCAGCCTCAAAAGCGTCGAGGTCCAGGTCTGGAGCGCCTGGGATGTGCGGCTGCTCGGCGATCGCCCGCCGGAGACGACGCTCGACCGCGGGTTGATGGCACAGATCCACCTCACGCCGCGGCATCACGGCGAGTCGGTGCTGGAGACAGCGGTGCGCGGGATGGCAGGGTTGTCACCCGGTGAGCTGGTCGTCCTCCTGCCCCACGACGTCCGGCTCCACCCGGATGCGCTGACCCACCTTGCCTTCGCAGCGCGCGCCGACCCGCTCGTCGACCTCTTCTACTGGGATGACGACGTGAACGACGAGGAGGGCCCGCATGACCCTCGGTTCAGGCCATCGTGGTCACCCGACACCCTGCTGTCCCATTTCTACCTGGGCTCCTCGTTCGCGCTGCGTCACCGCGTGTTGTTGCGCCATCCGCTTCGTGTCGACACCGGCGACGCAGCGTGGTGGGACGTGGTCCTGCGCGCCGGGTTCGACGCTGAGCATGTCGTCCGCATACCCCTCGTCCTGTCTCACCTGCCACGCCGCGACGAGGTGCGCAGCAGCGACGGTGTGCGCGTGGTGCAGGACCATGTGGCTGCCACGCGGGGCGACGAGGCAGCTGCTTCGCGGCACGGTGATGGCGTGCGCGTCCGCTGGATGCTTCATGACTGGCCCACGGTGACGGTGATCATCCCGACGCGGCACAACCGCCCGATGCTCACACGATCCCTGGCGAGCGTCGCGCGCGCCGACTATCCCGACGTCGAGCTGATCATCGTCGACAACGGCGGCCACAACGAGGCGAACGAAGCCTGGTATCGCGAGAACAGCGCGTCGCTGAACCCGCGGGTCATCTGGTGGGACGAGCCGTTCAACTACTCGGCGGTGAACAACCGCGCAGCCCGTGAAGCCACCGGCGAGATCCTCGTCTTTCTCAACGATGACACCGAGTCCCATGACCCATCGTGGCTGCGCGAGCTGACGGGATGGGCCGTTCAGCCGGGGATCGGGGAGGTGGGCATGCACCTGATGGGCCCCGATGGCCGCCTCCAGCACGCGGGCGTGATCGTCGGCCTCAACGGGTTCGCAGACCACCTCTTCGCGGGGGCTCACCCCGACGACGCCACCCTGCTCGGTCCGGTGCGCTGCTACCGCGACCTGACCGCCGTCACCGCCGCGTGTGTGGCGATCCGGCGCGCCACCTTCGAATCCATCGGCGGCTTCGACGAGCGGTTCATCCTGTGCGGCAGCGACGTCGCCCTCGGGCTGGAGTTGTACGGCCGGGGCTATCGCAACGTGTGCACGCCGTATGGCGGGATGACGCACCTCGAGTCAGCCACCCGCGGCACGTACGTGCCCCCCGAGGACTTTGCCACCTCCTACTGGCGGTACCAGACCGTGCTGCACAGCGGCGACCCGTTCTTCTCTCCGAGCCTTTCACTTCTCAGCACGATCCCGGCGCTGCGTTGGCGCGACGATGCCAACTCTCTCAACCTCATCAGCGACGCGCTGGGGCGCGGCTTCTCCGTGTTCCGCCAGCGCATGGACCCGCACGAGATGCACCACCTGGCAGAGCGCCTGGTGGCGTCGCGACAGACCAGGGAGAGAGTACGCGCTGAACACGCAGCCGACGCCGCGCCCTTCGACGTGCGCACCGTCAACTGGTTCCTGCCGGGTATCGACAGCCCCTTCTACGGTGGCATGAACACCATCCTGCGCATCGTCGACCACCTCCAGTCCGTCAATGGCGTTCGCAATCGCCTGGTGATGCAGGACGGAGGGCCGGAGGCTTTCATGCGCGCCGCGGTGGTTGCGGCGTTCCCACGCCTGCACGACATCGAGATCTTCTGCACGCCTGAGTTCACCGACGACTTCCTCAGCGGTCTCCCGAGCGCGGATGCGGGCGTCGCCACCCTGTGGACCACGGCGTACACGGTGGCCAAGGCGCCCGGGCTGCGGCGCCGTTTCTACCTCGTCCAGGACTTCGAGCCGATCTTCTATCCGGCAAGCACGATGTTCGCCCTGGCGGAGCAGACGTACCGCATGGGTTTGTACGGGATCTGCAACACGGAGAACCTTCTGCGCATCTACCGCGACGACTACGGTGGAACGGGGATGTGGTTTCAACCTGCGGTGGATCGCTCGGTGTTCCATGCTCAGGGGCGCCGCAACCTCGCTGACGGCGAGCCGACCACTCTGTTCGTGTACGCGCGTCCGGGACACTGGCGAAACTGCTGGGAGCTGGCCAGCACGGCGCTCCTCAGCGCCCGCGACCGCCTCGGTGACCAGCTGCGCATCGTGAGCGCGGGCTCCTGGGCGTTCGACAACAGCAACCCGCTCGAGGAATCGGCGATGCGCCACCTCGGCCTGCTCGAGTACCGGGCAACCGGCGACCTGTACAGGCGGTCGGACATCGGGCTGACCCTGACCGTGTCGGCGCACCCGTCGTACCTCCCGCTCGAGGTGATGGCCTGTGGGGGTGCGGTGATCGCGTTCGACAACCCCGCCGGACACTGGCTGCTCAAGTCAGGGGAAAACTGCCTGCTCACCGAGATGTCCGCGACGTCGATCGCCGACGCCATCGTCCGCCTTGTCGAGGACCGCCCTCTCCGCGAGCGGCTTGCCACCAATGCGCTGGCGCGGATCGACGAGCAGCACGCCGACTGGACGGCGGCGCTGAGCGGCGTTCATCCCTACCTCTGCGACCCGGAGGGCCGCGCCATCACCGCGAGTCACAAGCCCTTCGCCGACCTCACCAGCGCGTACTAAAACACCGGCGTTTCGTGATAGACGCCGAACACCTCGCGCAGCGCGCCCACGATCTCGCCCTCGGTGGCGCGAGCACGCACCGCGTCGATGATCGCCGGCATGGTGTTCTCGCTGCCTGCGGCCACTTCCTTGAGGGCATCGAGGCGGGTGGCCACGCTGTTGTTGTCCCTGGCCGCACGCAGTTGGCGAAGGCGCTCTGCCTGGTCGCTCTCCACATCGATGTCGATGACGAGCACGTCGGGTGCGTGTCCGTCGGTGGTCTCCTGGAAGGCGTTGACGCCGACGATGACCCGCTCGCCCGAGTCGAGCTGCGATTGGTAGTGAAAGGCCGCCTCGGCGATCTCCCGCTGCGGGTAACCGTCGGCGATGGCCTTGACGATGCCGCCGCGCTCGTCGATCGCCGCAAAGTAGTCCTGCGCAGCCTTCTCCATCCGGCTGGTGAGGTCCTCGATGAACCAGCTCCCCGCCAGCGGATCGGCAACGGAGGGAACGCCTGTCTCGAACGCGAGGATCTGCTGGGTGCGGAGCGCGATCTGCGCCGCCTTCTCGGTCGGTAGGGCCAGCACCTCGTCCATCGAATTGGTGTGCAACGACTGGGTGCCGCCGAGGACAGCGGCCATCGCCTCGAACGCCGTCCGAGCGATGTTGTTCTCGATCTGCTGCGCAGTGAGCGAGCATCCCGCCGTCTGGGTGTGGAACTTCAGCTGCCAGCTCTTCGGGTTCTTGGCGCCGTACGTCTCCCGCAGGCGGCGGGCCCAGATGCGCCGCGCGGCTCGGTACTTGGCGATCTCTTCGAAGAAGTCGATGTGGCTGTTGAAGAAAAAGCTGAGCCGGGGTGCGAATTCGTCGACGTCGAGCCCGGCTGCCATCGCCGACTCGACGTAGGCGAAGCCGTCCGCGAGGGTGAACGCCAGCTCCTGCGCCGCGGTGCTGCCGGCTTCGCGGATGTGGTAACCGCTCACTGAGATGGGATGCCAACGCGGGATGTGCGCGGCACAGAAGGTCACCACGTCGGTGACCAGGCGCATCGACGGTTCGACCGGGAAAATGAACTCCTTCTGGGCGATGTACTCCTTGAGGATGTCGTTCTGGAGCGTCCCTCCGAGCTTCTCGTAGGCGACGCCCTGCTCCTCCGCCACCACCAGGTACTGGGCGAACACGATCGGCGCTGGCGAGTTGATCGTCATCGACGTGGTCACACGGCCGAGGTCGATGCCGTCGAAGAGCGTGCGCATGTCCTCCACGGAGTCGATGGCTACGCCACATCGCCCCACCTCACCGAACGACTCCGGGGCGTCGCTGTCGTGGCCCATCAGCGTCGGCATGTCGAAGGCGACCGACAGGCCGGTCTGGCCGTGGTCGAGTAGGAAGCGGTAGCGCTCATTGGTGTCTTCGGCGCTGCCGAAGCCGGCGAACTGCCGCATCGTCCAGAGCCTGCCGCGGTACATCGTGTCATGGATCCCGCGGGTGTACGGGTACTCGCCCGGCGCCGGCACGTCGCGGCCGAGGTCGACGCCGGCGAGCGCCTCGGGTCCATAGCTCGGCTGCAGTGGCAGGCCGCCGAGCGTGTCGTCGGGAACGGCCGGGACCTGCCGGCGGGGCTGGATCGTCTGGGTCATGAGTGCTGGGTGCTCGTGTGTCCGTTGAGGATGCGGTCTGCGAACTCGTACGGGTCGACGCCGCGGAGGTCGCCGCCCAGCTCCGAACCCATTGTGCCGTCTTCAAGCTCACGCCGCGCTCGTTCAGCCGCGCGCTCCACGACGATCGCCTCGATCTCGGCGCGGAGCCGCCCGCGCCGGCGGGTCTCCAGCTCACCGCTGCCGGCGATGACAGCGTGGTGGCGCTCGATGGCCTCGAGCAGCTCGTCGACTCCCTCGCCGGTGGTCCCGGTGGTCTGGATCACCGGTGGCCGCCACGCATCCCTGTTTGCCGTGGCCTGACGGGTCAGGTCGCGCAGCTCCCTGGTGACCTTGGCCGCGCCCTCGATGTCGGCCTTGTTGACAACAAAGACGTCGGCAATCTCGAGGATTCCCGCCTTGAGGATCTGAACGCTGTCGCCGGTCACCGGTGTGGTCACGACCACGGTGGTATCGGCTGTCTGCATGACCTCGAGCTCGCTCTGGCCTACGCCGACGGTCTCGAGGAGGCATCGATCACGTCCGCTGGCGTCGATCAACCTGACCGCCTCGCGCGCAGCGCTGGCCAGCCCGCCGAGGTGACCGCGCGCCGCCATGCTGCGAATGTACACGCCGTCATCGCCGGTGTGGCGCTGCATCCGCACCCTGTCGCCGAGGATGGCGCCCCCGCTGAACGGGCTCGACGGGTCCACAGCGATGACCCCAACCCGGTGGCCCGCCGCGCGCCAACGGACGATCAGCTGGTCGCAGACGGTGCTCTTGCCGCTTCCTGGTGGCCCGGTGATCCCGACAACGTGGGCGGCTCCGGCGCGGCCCCGCACCGCGCGAAGAACGTCTTCGGCCCCGGGATCCCGGTCCTCCACAAGGCGGATGGCGCGGGCGAGAGAGCGCACGTCGCCGCTGAGCAGGCCACTGGCGATGTCCATTGCCGGCCGAGTGTAGCCGCGCCGGCGCGACCCGACGATCGAGAGACGGTCGTGGCCACGGTTGATTCCCGTAGCATGCGCGGGTGAGCGTCCCCGAGACGCCGTGGCGTCCGCGACGGCCGCACAGGGCACGAAGATCCCGGCCTCGCCGTCGTCTGCTCGCCATCGCCGGGATCGTGCTCGGCTTCTGCGTCAGCGGCATGACCGGCGCCGCCCTGTACTTTTCGCCCGCCATCGCCGCCGCATTCCAGGACTTCGGACACACCATCCACCACAAGCCGACCGCGACCGCCACCGCGAAAGCGACCGCCAAGGCGGCGCCCGCGACGCCCACACCCACCCCCACCGCGGCGCGCGCGGCCGCAGCGGGCGGCAGCTTCACCGTGCTCCTGCTCGGGTCCGACAACGACGCCAAGTTCGCCAGCAACGTGGTGCTGACCCAGTCGATGATCCTTGCCAGGGTCGACCCGGCGACGCGTCACGTAACCATGGTCTCGATCCCTCGCGACCTCAATGTCCAGCTGTCGACCGGCGGCACCGACAAGATCGACAAGGCGTACCTGAATGGAGGCGTTGACGCCGCCATCAACACAGTGGAGCAGGACTTCGGCGTACACATCGACCACTACGCGTGGATCGGCCTGCTCGGCCTGGTGCATCTCATCGACCAGGTCGGCGGCGTCGACGTGGTGGCGAGCAACCCCGTGCTCGACGACTTTTATCCGAAAGATCTCAGCGGCAGCAATCCGTACGACTTCCAACGTATCGCAGTGCTCCCGGGACCACAGCACATGGACGGCATCGAGGCGCTGCAGTATGTGCGCTCGCGTCACGATGACCTGCGCAGCGACTTCGGCCGCTCGGTCCGCCAGCAGCAGGTCCTGCTCGCGCTCCGCGCCAAAGCCAAACTGCTTGGCATCGCCGACCTGCCCGACATCGCGAACGCAATGAGTGGGCAGTTCACAACAGACATGTCGCTCAGCCAGGTGGGTCTCCTGCTGCCCATCGCGGGCAATGTGTCGCTGACCGATGTGCAACAGGTGGTGCTCTTGCCGCCGTATACCGAAGCGCAGGTGATCGGCAACCAGGACGTGCTTGCGCCCAACTGGGACCTGATCCTCCCGCTGGTGCACAAGTACTTCCCTGCTCAGTGAGACGCGGCGCGCTCATCGTCACGCTGCTGGTGGCGTGGGCCGCCTTCGGGTTCGGCATCAACCGTCTTCTCGACAGTCGCAAATCGACCCTCATCCAGGGCCGGTTGGCGATCACGCCGGCGCAGGAGACCCCGGCGTTCAGCCTTCCGGGCACCATCTGGGTGAGCCAGGGCGGCCACCTGTACATGCTCCGAGCAGGATTGTTCAACGACCTCTCGCTGCCGACCACCCGAGGCTCGTGGGTCCAGCCCGCGCTGGCAGGTGCCGGACGTCTGCTGGTGGTCGCCCGCGCCGCCGAGTACAGCGATGTCTACCTGATCGACGCATCGGGTGTGCCGCATCAGTTGACCAAGAACGCCAACACCACCGGCCACGTGGAGCTCAATGCCTGGTCCTACTGGCCGCACCTCGCCGCTGACGGCACCACTGTGGTCTTCGCCTACGACGGCCCCAAGATCGGCACGTTCGAGGTGCACCTCGCGGTGTGGTCGGGAGCCCTGGCCGGCAAGCTGGAGTCCACCCAGTGGACCAGTCCCACGGCGTACACCGGGGGCGATGTCGCGCCGGTCCCGCTGCTCGATGGCGGGGTGCTCTACTCCAGCTACAGCATCAACACCAGCGAACAGATCGTGTCGCGGATCGCCACGGTTGCCAGTCCGGGAGCTTCCCCGGTGTTCGTGACCGCGGGGACCGACGACTGCGGTGAGCCGGCGGTCAGCCCCGACGGGTCAGAGCTAGCGGTGATCTGCACGTCGGATACGCAGACGGCCAAGCTCGAGCTGATCCCTCTCGTCAAGGGCGTGCCCGGACCACCGAGGGTGCTCATCAACGCCTGCCTCTGCGCGTCGCCGGCGTGGTCTCCGGACGGCACCAGCCTGCTCTACCTGGCCCCGGCCGACGCCACGGGTCACTTCCAGCTGTGGTGGCTGGCGCATGCGACGACCACGCCGGCTTCGCCGAGGGTCCTGACCACAAACCTCGACCTTGACGCGACCTCGCCACCGGCGTGGTCTTCGTCCTAG
>JBDTJX010000099.1:0-9300 GCA_039935655.1 Candidatus Dormiibacter sp.
GTGCCACACGCTTGTAGACGTTATCCATGAAAGATGACTCCCCCGATCTTTGAGTTGGCTGACAACAATTCGGCTGAACGCGCCTATCGTGCTCCCGCCCGGGTTCAGCGGACCACATACAGACGCCCCCGCGGCCGGGATGCAATTGCACTACGGACCATAAGCAAAGTTGATGATCGATGTCGGGGTCGTGCCCCCCTGGGCCGACAGGCCGGCAGAGTCGCATCCCGTCTCGAACTGCACACGGGCCGGCTGCCTCGTCCCATTCGCCTCGGTGCCGGCGAGGCTGTCGTTGTAGTACTCGCACGCGGCCAGGGGACCAAGCGGCCCTGTGCCGGGCAGGCTGAGCCCCAGACTGTCCGCGTCGCCCTCGTCGCCGCTGATGGAGAGGGATTGAACGATGAGGCGGCCGGTCACGGTCACCCCGTTTCCTCCTCCGGCAGAGACGTCAACCGACCCCCGTGGCAGGTAGACGGTCCCGACGAACCTCCCACCGTTACCGGAGAGGTTGAGGGTGCTCCGCCCGGGGTCCACCAGGTTCGGATCGGCGAACAGCGAGATCCCCGCATAGGGGTCAGCGGGGGCGGTGGGTGCGCTCAAGTCGAAACGTCCCTGGCCGGCAACGCTCATATGGCCGCCCGATTGGCCAGCCGTCGCGCACGACCAGTAGGGCCCGGACGTTGGACACGCCAGGTAGATGACTACCGGCGCCACGATTGAGTACGCACTCCCGGGGGGCGGAAGGCTGCCCCACCCTGGGCTGACGGTGAGGGTGTGGGCGGTGTTCCCGGTGATGCTGTGCGGAGGAAGTTTGCCCCCGTTTGGGAGCGTCACCGTCACCGCCGCGCCGGCCCATTGGTTCGTGACCCAGGTCTTGGAGGTGTCCACAAGAGTTGTGGCGGTGTAGCCGATCGTCGAGACGATATAGGCGTTGCCAGGCGATGGAGTCCGGCCCCACTTGGCGCTCATGGTGAGCGTGTCGTCGGTGTTTCCGGCGACGGTGTTCGTCTCGGTGCTGCCGTCGGAGAGGGTGACCTGTACCATCGAGCCGGCCCACTGGTCGCCGCCCCAGTTTTTGGAGGTGTCCACGAGGGTATTCGACGTGTAGCCGATCGTGGAGACAACGTACGCGTCACCGGCCGATGGCGTGGTGCCCCAGGCGGAGTTCATGGAGAGCGTATTGTCAGTGTTGTTGCTGACGATGTTGGTCTCGGTCGTATTGTTGGAGAGGGTGACCTGCACCACTGAGCCCGCCCATTGATCGGTGGCCCACTCCTTGGAGGTGTCCACCAGCGTGTTCGCCGTATAGCCGATCGTCGAGACCACGTAGGCGTCCCCAGGCGATGGTGTCGGGGTCCATCGGGAGGTCATGGTCAGCGTGTCGGCTGTGTTGCCGGCGACGATCGCTGTCTCGGGGGTGTTGTTGGAGACGTCGACCGTCACCACTGCGCCGGCCCACTGGTTCGTTCTCCAGACCTTGGATGTATCCACCAGGGTGCCTTGTGATCTGCGGCCACGCTGCGTGTATGTGACGGTTGGGCCACTGTTGGCGTCGATCGATCCGCCGGAACCCGAGTCCTTGGAGCCGCCGGAGTCGCTGTCTGTCGTGCTCGCGGATGATGCGTCGGCATTGGTGAGCAGTCCGTCTCCTCCTCCGACCTTGAGCTGGCCGTCGACGATGTAGACACCTGTCTTCATCCATACCGTTCCATTGGTCACCGTGATGTTGGAGAACACGCCGGGGCTGATGACCCCGCATGCGTTGCATGTGCGCGCGGGTTGATTGTCGGTCGGGATCGGCAGCGCCCCTGCCAGCGGATCGTTGAATGGAGTGCGTAGCGTGGTCGCGGTGGGACTGCAGGAGTCGCACCTCGCGCCGGTCAACAGCCCAACTCGTGCGCCTGGCCCGGTGGATGTCACGCCGCCGGAGATGCTGCCGTTGGCGTCGACCTCGCCGTTCACGGTGAGACCACCATCGGCGGTCAGCACGTTCCTGCCGGCGTTTGGCGGCGAGGAATTGAGGAGGCAGAGCACACAGGCGGAGCCCGGAGCAATGCCGCCGCCCGATGAGTGCTGGCAATCGACGGACCCATAGGTAAGCTTGTCCGCCTGGATGGTTGACGGGAACTGCAGTGTCCCGTTGCTAATGCCGCATGCCTGTCCCCTGGTGTCGCCCAGCGCGAATTGCGCAGATCCCTCGGCAACCGAGTCCCTCCCCGCCGTCCGCTCGGTCGAGACGCGTTGCGACTCGACCACACTTCCAAAGGCGAGGACGCTGGCGGCCACCAAGCCGAAGAAGGCGAGGAAGGCTAGGGCGAAGATCAGCGTCTGTCCACGCTCAGCGGCACGCCGGTCACGTCTCAACACGGAGAGGCTCCACCAGGAAGGGCCGCGCTCAGCGGGTCGGCGGCGAGTGGCACCAACCGGAAGGTCGTGGGGGTGGGCTGAGCAGGCGCCGGCGCGCCGGGGATCGCCCGCTGGGTGATCGTGATCGTCACCTGCTTGGTCCACTGATAGTCGCCGTTGGACGTTGGTGCGGGTGTCCACGTCGCCGCAATCTTCAATCCCCCGGTTGCAATCCGTGTCGTGTTGTTGCTGGTGCTGAGGTCGCTGCGCAAAACGGTCCCGTCCGACTGCTGCCAGTACGTGACGGTGTGACACGAGGATCCCGGCACGTACCAGGCCAGGCAGAGCGAGTACCCTGATGGCGCGCAGCTCGACGGACTGTTTTGGACTGAACGCTGGCATCCCCCTGTCGGGACTGCCTGCATGCTTGGAGCAGCGAGGCAATGGGCGCGGGCGATGTCCGCGCCAATCTGCTGCTCAAAGGCCAGCGAGTCCGCATTACCGGTCAACGTCGCCTGCGCCCCCGTGGGTGCGAGCAATCGAAGGCCGATGCCAAACGCGCCGGCGAGGCTCCCGCCGATGACGGCCAGGATCGCGATGACCACCAGCAGCTCAGTCAGCGTCAAGCCATGCTCGCCGCGGCGGCGAGGGTCAGGTGCGCGACCCGGCGGCGGTGGTGCCTGACGGTGCTTCACTCTCAGTTCCACCGCTTGTAGGCGATCCGCGTCAGCGAGTGATGCGCTGACGCAACCTGGAACTTGATCTGTTGCACGCCGTAATCCGGGCCGCCAGCGGGGCCACGCGAGCATCCGTTGATCGGGGACAGCGGGCCGTTGACACCCGAGACTGTGTGGCTCCCCCCAGAGGCCTGAGCGACTGCGATGACCCTGGCCGAGTACCCCGCCTGCAGCCTGACCTGGTGGGAGCTGACGGCTGCCTGCAGGGCAACCTGGTATCCGCTTGTGGCACCGCACACGATGTAGGTGAAGCTCTCGGACTGAACGTAGTCCTCGACCTGGCGTGCCTGGCTGGTGAGCTGGGCGTCATCGCTGGTGGCGCCGACCGTCACCTCAATTGTCGAGAACGCGGCCAGCAGGGAGAGGAACCCCACGCTCATCAGGAAGATCGTGACGAGCAGCTCGATCAGGGTGAGGCCGCGCTCGCCCCGGTGTGAGCGACGACGGCTTCGCCGAGCCGTCACTTGAACGAGCCGGCGAGCGAGTAGATCGAGGTGATCAGGGTGACGGCGATGAATCCCACGATGGTTCCAACGAAGATGATCATCGCCGGCTCGAGGAATGCCGTCAGCCGCTTGATCCGGTAGTCCAGCTCCTCCTCGTACATGTCCGCAGCCTCGACAAGATTTCTGTCCAGGTGGCCGGTCTCCTCCCCGACGCGGAACAGCTGGATCACCGCCGGCGCGAAGATCCCGGACCGTTGGAGCGGCCGGTACATACCCTGGCCGGCTGCCATGGCCGGACCCACCCCTTCCAGTGCCCGCCTGTAGACAACGTTACGGATGTTGGAGATGACGACCGCGTAGGTCTGGCTGATCGGCACGCCCGCCCCGAGCATGTCGCCGAGGGTCCGGCAGAAGCGCTCGGTCATCGACGTGCGGATCAGGGCGGACACGACCGGAAGCTTGAGAATGGTTGAGTCGAAGAGGTACCGACCGCGTGCAGTGCGCACGCCAATGCCCAGGAGAACTACGACAGCGAGCACAATAACGGCGAGGACAAGCGCGTGGTCCCTGATAAAGGCGGAGAAACTCAGCAACGCGTTGAGAATTCCAGGTGTCTTCACACCCAGGGACGCGTAGAGGTCGCTGAACTTGGGGAGCACGAAGACGACGATCCCGATCGTGATGACGACCGCGAAGCTCATGATCACCGCCGGGTACATCATCGCGGCCTTGATCTTCTGACGCGCCGCCGCCTCGCGCTCGACGTGCTTGGCGGCCTGCTTCAGCACGACGTCGAGGTTTCCGGTGACCTCGGCGGAGCGCACCATGTCGGAGACGATGCGGGGAAAGACCTGGGGATGCGCCGTAAAGGCGTCACTGAGGCGCATCCCCCTCTTGACGTCCGCCACCACCGCTCGGTACACGTCGCGGAGCTTTGCGTTCGTCGCCTGGTCCGCGAACGTCTCGATCGCCGTCGTCACAGGCACGCCGACGTGAACGAAGGAGGCCAGCTGCCGGCAGAAGAGGATGGTGACCTGCGGCTTGATCTTCTTTGACAGGGTGTAGGTCAGGATCGACCTGAGCGAGTCGCGAAAGCTCCTGGTCACCGCGGGGTTCTGAGGAACGACTGTTCTCTGCATCTTCATATTCCTCAGATCACGTACACCGTGCGCATCGCCTCGGCGATGGTGGTCTGGCCTTCGTCGATCAGGTCGCACACCGAATCCTGCAGAGTGCGCATCCCCTTGGCCCTGACGCGATCACGCAGCTGGCTCTGATGGACTCGATCGACGATCAGCTCACGGACCTCGTCATCGACGGAGAGGCATTCGAAGACGCCGCGCCGGTCATAGAACCCGGTGTTGTTACAGCGCCGGCAGCCACTGCCGCTCATCTGCTTCACACCCGCGCTGCCGCCCCTGATGCCCCGGTAGAACTCGATCTCCTCGGGGCGCGCCTGAACCAGCGTCGAGCACCCTGTGCAGTTGATCCGAACCAGACGTTGCGCCACCACGCCGATCACTGCCGAGGCGACGAGATAGCTCTCCAGGCCCATGTCCAGGAACCGGTGGAGCGCACCCACGGCGTCGGCGGCGTGGAGCGACGCCATGACCAGGTGGCCGGTGAGCGACGATTGAACAGCGATCTGGGCGGTCTCCACGTCGCGGATCTCACCGACGAGGATGACATCGGGGTCCTGGCGCAGGATTGCGCGCAGACCGTTGGCGAAAGTCATGCCGGCGAGCCGGTTGATCTGGATCTGATTGATGTTGTCGAACTGATACTCGACGGGGTCCTCGATGGTGGTGATGTTCCGCGTACTGCGATCCAGCTCGTTGAGCCCCGCGTACAGTGTCGTGGTCTTGCCGGCTCCGGTAGGTCCGCTGACGATGAAGAGGCCATACGGCGACGCCATCAAGCGTTGCAGACGCGCATGCTCCACCTCGCGGAGGCCGAGCTGTCCCAACGGCAGCAGCGAGCGCGAGCGATCGAGCAGGCGAAGCACCACCTTCTCGCCCCAGATGGTCTCCGTCGTGGCGATCCGGATGTCGACGATGCGTCCGTCCACGGTCATGGTCGTCTGACCATCCTGGGCGCGATGGCGATCGACGATGTCCATGTCGGCCATGATCTTCAGACGGGACGCGATGGGGCCGGCCAGCTGTGTCGGCAATGCCTGGACGTCCCGAAGTGCTCCGTCAACGCGAAAGCGGATGCGCAGCCGGTCGGCTTGCGGTTCCACGTGGATGTCGGAGACGCGGTCGCGCAGGCCCTGGGTCAGGAGCAGGTCGACGATCTGCACGACCGGCGCGTTGGCGCCGAGGGTGGCCAGGTCCGCACTCCGAGGAGCCAACACGCGCGCGTCCAGGATGGCCCTCTGGGCGTGGTCGCCAACGCTGCCCAGCACCGTGTAGTGATGGTCCAACGCGCGGTGGATGGCGGCGGCATCGGCCAGCTCGAGCCACACGGCACGGCCTGCCGCTTCCAGCACCCGGGTGGCCAGCGCGGCGTCACCCGGCCTGGTCGTCGCGACGTGGAGGGCGCCCTGCTCGCCAATCTTGTACGGGACGACCTCGTGTGTCCTCGCGAAGGCGGCGGTGAGGCAGTCGATCGCGTCTGGCTGGATGACGACCGCATCGAGATCCACGGGCGCGAGCCCCAGCAGGTGGCCCACGGTCCTGGTCACGACCTCGCTGGGCACCCCGAGCTGCACGAGCAATTCGCCCAAGGGACGGCGATCGCGGCGCTGCTGCCGGAGCGCATTCTTGACCTGCTCCGGCGAGGCGGCACCGTCCTGAATGAGCAGTTCACCCAGTCGTGCGGCGCGCTCCTGGCCGTTTCCCCTCACGGTGACCCCCGGCTCGCCATGTCGAGAAAACCTCATCCCCACCGCTCTACCCGCGCCTCGCCTACGATGGCGCGCGTGCGGCAGCAGGGCCGAGGAGGCCCGAGCCAGGGCAGCGGTCGACGCGGATGGACTCCATCGCCAGACATACTGTGTCCGCGCAGGGTGAGATGAGTAGACACAACGGCGGCACCGCTCCTAGGGCAGATGCATCAGTCCCGGGTCCGGCGCACGAGGCTGAGGTGACCCCGGCGAACCACCAACGCCAGATCCGCGTGCTCATCATCGAGGATCACCGGATGTTCGCGCAGGCTCTTCGCGCCGCCCTCGACGAGACTGACGACATCGCCGTCACCGCCGCGGAGACCACGGCCAGAGAGGGGGTCGAGGCGGCGCGCACCACCGAGCCTGACGTCGTGCTGATGGACTACCGCCTCCCCGACGGAGACGGCGTGGACGCGGCCCGTCAGATCAAGGCCGATCGTCCCGACACCAAGGTGGTCATGCTGACCGCGGCTTCCGACGACACCGTGTTGAGACAGGCGATTCAAGCCGGCTGCTCGGGCTACCTCACCAAGGATCACACAGTCGACGAGCTGATCCTGGCCGTGCGAGCTGCGCACAACGGTGAAGCGCTCATCTCACCAGCGATGCTGAGCCGCCTGCTCGACCGGCTCAGTGACCGCTCCCGCCCCGGGTCCGACCTCACCGCCCGCGAAACGGAGGTGCTGAGGCTGCTGGCGGACGGCCTCTCCAACCAAGCGATCAGCACGGAGCTTGACATCCGGCTGGCGACAGTCCGCAACCACGTGCAGAGCGTCATCGAGAAGCTCCACGCCCACTCCAAGCTGGAGGCGGTGGCGGTGGCGCTGCGCCAAGGGTTGATCCACAGCCGCGGCTGATCCTGTCACATGGCTGGCTTGGTGCCGTCGCCGATGATCGCGGCGAGGGTCGGTATCCAGCACCCCACCGTCGTCCCGTCGCCCGGAGAGCTCTCCACCGTGAGCCACCCGCCGGCCACCTGCGCACGCTCGAGCATCGACCGCATGCCGAGATGGCCGGGAAGCGCGCGGCGGGCAACGCTCTCCATGTCAAACCCGACGCCGTCGTCCTGCACCTTGAGAAGAATGCCCTGGTCGGACTCGCTCAGCGTCACGGTGACCAGGGATGCCCTGGCATGTTTCTGCACGTTGTTCATCGCCTCCTGGGCGATCCGATACAGCACCATCGGTGTGTGTCCCTCGAGATCGCCGGTGAGGCGATCGCGCACCCGCACTCGCGGGCGCCCGTCGGGAAAAAGTTCGGCCACGTAGCGCGTCAGCGCGTGGCCCAGCCCAACGGTGTCGATCGAAGACGACTCCAGCCGGAAGAGCAGTCCGCGCAGACGCGCGATCGATTCAGTGACCGCGCTCTCGATCTCCTCGAGCTGGGCGGCGAACTCGTGGCCCGGCGAGCGCCGGCGCAGGATCTGCAGGCGGATTCCGACCGCCGCCATCGACTGAATCGAGTCGTCATGGACGTCGATGGCGATGCGGCGGCGTTCCTCTTCCTGGGCGGTCACAAGATGCTCCAGCAGGCCGCGCCGTTTTTCGTCGGCTCGTTGCAACAGCTCGGCGCTGAGCCGGAGATTCTCCTCGTTGCGCTTTCGCTCATCGACCTCGACGCGAAGGCTGCGCACCAGGTGGGCGTTCTCGATCGCCAGCGCAGCGCGATCCGCCATCTCCTGCACAAACGCCTGGTCGCGCTGCGAATGAGGCTGGCCGGTGCCCCGGCGCCAGAGGCCGAGCGTTCCGATCACCCTCCCGCCGGCGCGGAGCGGACAGATCAGGGCGGTGTGCACCCCCAGGGCGGCGAGGGCTTGCCGCGCCGGATCGTCGACAGCGTCGGTAATGATCTGAAACCCCGTGCCGGTCATCAGGATGGAATGCGCGTCGCGCACGGCGAGTGAGTAGGGGAGGAGCTTGTTGATCTCGATCGGTCCGGACTCCAGCGCCGACATGATCACTCGTTGCGCGTCAGCGTCGGTGTCGTGCGCAGCCACGACCCGCATCGTGGTTCCGTCCTCGTCGAGGAGGCGGATGACTGTGCAGTCCCCCAGCCATTCAGAGATCAGCCGGACAATGCGATCGAGGACGTCGTCGACATCGCCGATCGCCTCCGCCAAACTGGCCGACAGCGCCGCCAGCGCAGCCGAACGATCGGCGTCGCGGCGCGAAACCGTGCGCTGCTCCACCCCGCGCGGCAGCAGCTGCTGTCCGTCGAGCAGGGTCATGTCGCCGTCACCCCCTGCTCAACCGCCGCGAGCAGGTCGACCAGGTCGAAGACCAGCTCGGACATCTCGACGTGGGTGAGGCCGAGGCGGCCGCGCCCGGTGCGACGAATCGCATCCACGAGGTCATCCTCGTCGGCACCCTTGATCAAGTACTCGCTGACCCCGGCCCGCAGCATCTCCAGGACCACCGCGCGGTCCGCGTGCGCGGAGAAGGCGATGAGCCGGGTGTGCGGGCATTGCGCCCGGATCAGCCGAGCGGCCTCCGGACCACCGCCTCCCGGCATGCGCACGTCGAGCAGGGCCACATCTGGCCGGGACCGCGCTGCCGCCGCCGCGGCCGAGTCGGCATCGGTCGCGACGCCGGTCAACTTCAGGCCCGGGACCGACTCGATGAGGTCGCCCAGGGCAGATCGCATGACCGGGTCGTTCTCACACACGAGCACACGTATCTGCTCGAGCTCCGCATTGTCGATCGGCCACTCCATGACGCGCTCTCCGAGCGAGCTATGGTCCAAGGAATCACCCCAACCGCTCTGGGAAGCCTGTCCCGGTTGGCTCCCCGCTTTCGCGCCCGCCTCAAGCCGACAGTCTAGGCGAAAACCCGTTGGATGGAACCAGCCAATTGGGAAATCGCCACCCCAAGGACTACAGTCG
>JBDTJX010000100.1:0-14128 GCA_039935655.1 Candidatus Dormiibacter sp.
TGGTGCCCAGCGGCAGCCCGGTCCGGGTGGCGATCTCAGTCTGTGAGTACCCCGCGTAATAGGCAAGTTGTATCGCCTCTCGCTGACCGGCTGGCAGGGCAGCGACAGCGGCAGCCACGGAGCGACCCTCGTCTCGCTGCAGCACATCCGCGACGACGTTCGCGGAACTGGCCAGGGAGGTGAGATCGTCGAGCGACCGATGATCACGCGTCCGGCGTGAGGTGCCGCGCAACCGGTCGAGAGCGCGGTTGCGCACGATCTGGCAGAGCCATGTTCGCACCGACCCGCGTGCCACATCGTACCGGTCCGCATTCCTCCACACGGCCAGGAACGCGTCCTGCACCACGTCCTCGGCGATGCCGCGATCCTGCACGATCCGGTACGCAAGCGTGTATGCGAGCGTGCCGTACGTGTCATAAAGGGCGGCAGCGCTCTCGGGACTGCCGTCGTAGCTCACCATCGGCGATGCGAGTCGCACCCGGTCCAGGGTGGCCGAGACCATCTCTAGTTTGTTCATCACGGCAGCAGTGTCTCCTCGAGCGAAGCTGCTGCCTAGGTGGGCCGTGCCTCAGAGTTGAACAGGATCTTAGACGGGTGTTGTTGCCGACTGCGGCCACAACTCTAGGCCCGAGGACGAGAGATCCCGTCCGATCAGCACAATGAAAGCACTGGTCATCGTTGGCACCACGTGGGAGTCGAAGGTGAAGAGACCCGAGAGCATTGGGGTGCGCAGATTGAGCTCCCATCCGCGACGCCGCTGGGGTCGCGGACGGTAGAGGCGCGCCGCCTTTACGCGGTCCGCGGGCTCGACGAGTCCGAGGAACCGCGTCCCGCGCAGGCTGGGCCGCAGCACGCCCGCCAACCGCGCAAACGCCATGTTGGAGTCGATGATGTCGCCGCGCGCGTCGAGGATGCAGAGAACGCTGGGCAGGAGGTCACATACCGCCCGCCATGGCGCCTCGTCGTCTCCGTCCGAAGGAGGGTCGATGGGAACCTCCCGCTCCTCAGGGCGACTTGCCCCCTCGATGACGAGACCATGCGCCGCGGCCACGGCCAGCTTGAGCGAGAGTCCGCGGCCCACGTTCTGGCGAACCCGCCGCAGTGTCTCGACGCTCTCCATGTCATACCTGCGATGCCGTGCACTCGTGCGCACCGGGGAAAGAACGCCATACCGGCGCTCCCAGGCGCGGATCGTGTCCGTCGACACACCGACCATGGCCGCCACCTCGCCGATGGTGAGGGTGAGGTCGTCGTTGGTCACGGCGATCTACCTCAGCGACCTGCGCATGAGAACGGTGGTGACGCGTGCATCGCTGCCGTGGGCGTTGGCCCCGACGACGCGCCAGAGCTCCGGGGCACGGTTGAAGAGCGGACCGCCGACCATCACGGTGACGCGCAGCTTCCTCACCTCCGCGATGGCTTTTGTGATCTGCCCGAGGTTGGAGGCGTACGCGGCTGACAGTCCGACCACATCGGGGAGCCACGTCGACACCGCCCGGATGAGCTCCGCGCCGGGCACCGGAGGCTGCAGCTGGTCCACGAGCCAGCCTTCGTCTTCGAGAGCCATGGCCAAGAGCTGGAGACCTACCACGTGCTTTTCGCTGGTGATCGCAGAAAGCAGGCAGCGAGCGCCGGGCCGAACCGGACGGTCGACCGGTGTCGGCGGCAGACCCATTGCCACCTTGGTGACGATCGCCGTGGCTCGGTGCTCCTCAGCCACCCCCAGGCGGCCTTGGTACCAGAGTTCTCCGATCTCGTACTGAGCCGGATGGAAGAGGTCGCACACGACCGCCAGGCGCGAGTGGGTTGCCGCCAGATAGCTGCTCGCGATGTCGTGAGCCGTCATCGCGTCTCCGGCCACCAAAGCCGCCGTGAAGGGCGCGACAGCCGCCTTCGGGCGCTTCGAACGCCCGCGCGATTCCCGCACCTGGCCGATCACGTCCAGGATCTTGTCAAAGTTCCCCCGTGCAGGGGCTTGGCCGCGCCGTGGTCTCGTACCGTCGTGCGTGTGCGCAAGCGAACCGCCGCGTCGGTGCTCGTGCTCTGCTCCGACGCCGCCTTGCGGGACTCCCTGAGGGACTTGCTGGTCGCTGATATGCGGGTGACCACGGAACTTCTTGACGGCGTGGAGCGGCCGACGGTTGTCGTCGCCGCCGCCGATGCCTGGCCGTTGGGCTGGGACATGTCCAGGTTGCGTGCGTCGTACCAGCTGTTGCCGTGCATGGTGCTCAGCGGCTCTCCGTTCGGTGGTGACTTCCTTGTCAGTCAGCTAGCGCGCGGCTATTTCGTGCAACTACTGGCGTTGCCCGACGAGATCGTGGAACTCGTGGCTCAGTTGTCAGGTCCTTAACTGGGACGACGGTGACCTCGTCCGCCTGGCGCGGACGGCATCCGACCTGACCGCTCTTGCTGCGACCATCGAAGTGCTGCGGCGGCGCCGACCCTCAGACCCGGCCATACTGCGGGCGGGGCTGCTCGTGGATCGCCTGCTCGCCACGTTCAGCGACCTCGTCCAGCAGCTGAGGAACTGATCGCGGCTCGCGACTGTCTGACGACGAGCGTTGCCGCTCCGTCGACCGCTCCCACCAAGGCGTGGAGGGCATCCGAGAGCTCGACTGCGTGACAGCGGTTACCCACCCAGCGCGGGGTGATCATGGCCGGGAGATGCGTGACCAAGTCGAGCATGATCTCGAATGACGCGCTCCCCGAGCCGATGATGATTCCGGCGCGCACGTGCAGCCCTCCGCATTCGCGCTGGAGGATCTCGCCGAGCTCACGGCGACTGGCGAGGTGCTGGCTGAGGAGGGGCTGAGAGGATACAGGCCGCCGAGAAAGATGACATGGCGTACGCCCGCAACGCGGGCGGTGGCGGCGAACCGGTGGGCGTACGCGCGGTCTCGGTCGGCGAACCCCGGACCGGCGCTCATGGCGTGGACCATGTAGAAGACGGTGTCAACACCTGCCATCGCGTCGGCATCGGGCTCCGGGTCATCGAGGTCGAAACGCCTGTCATCAACCCGTCGAGTGGAGTGGGCGCTTCAGGCCGTCGGGCGAGTCGCCGCACGGCGTACCCGGTCTCGATGAGGCGCGGCACCAGGGCCCGGCCAACGAACCCGGTCGCACCCGCGACCGCAACTGTTCGACGCGCAGCGGCGCTCGATGTGGTCACTGGGGAAGCCTCCCAGCGGCATGAGGAATGTAGGCGACCTTCCTGCGCCACACCGGTAGTGCCTGCGCCGTGCCGCACGGTGAGTCGAGCTGCGATTTCCGTTCAGGCGGTTCGCCCCTATGCCAACTGAAACGTGCGGTCGAATCCATGCATCCTGACTCTCCATTCGGGAGGGTCGCGGAGGACGTGAGCTACGCGTACTTCGGTGCAGGCGTGCTCACCGAGGTGGGTCATGGTTTGTCCCGCTCTGGGCCACCTCGTGCGGCCGGCTCGGACGCAGGGGTCGTCCCAACCCCTGGTCCATATTGGTGACGACCAGCGCGCAATCACGGTCACCACTCTCCTTCAAGGGGCGTCGCGCTTGATCTCGACCGGTCCGGATGCGGCGTCGTACTGGTACCGCGACGACCGCGCAGGTGTGCCCGATCGACAACGTCGTCGAGTTCCGCCCTGATCACGCCGTAGCACTCGCACGACGTCGTCTCCAGGCCGCGGCGGTCAACGATGGTCATCCGGCCGCGCTGGTACGTGATCAGCCCCGATGCCTGGAGGATGCCGGCGGAGAGCGTCACAGTCGCACGGCGGCTGCCGAGCAACTGGCCGAGGAACTCGTGGGTGATGGTGAACGTGTCGGTGCCGGCTCGGTCGCTGCTCATCAGCAGCCAGCGGCTCAGACGCTCTTCGTTGGAGTGCAGCCGGTTGCAGGCAGCCGCTTGTGAGATCTGGCTAAAGAGAGCTTGCAGATAGTCGGAAACGACGTCCCGCACAGCCGCGTCACTGTCGATGGACTCGAGGAAAGCGGTCGCCTGCATCGGCAGCACCCAGCCGGCCACTTGCGAGATGGCACGGACCGCGAGGGAACCGCCCAACACCAGTGGTACCCCGATGATGCCCTCGTTGCCGATGGTCGCCACCTCGACCATGGCTCCGCCAATGAGCGGGGTCACCAGCGCGATGACCGCACTAAGCGGGAAGTACACGGACTCGACGACCTCTCCGGCGTCGAAGAGCACCGTCTTGGTCTCCATGAACGAAGGGGTGAGGGGCGCGAACCAGCGGTCGCGTGCTGCGGCGGGAAGCGCGTCGAGCAGGCGGTTTGTGCTGCCGTCGGCGACGGGTGCGGACCGCACGATGTACTCCGCCGCGGCGAGCATATGCGGGCCAGCCCGGACGGGCTAGAGCAACGCTGTGTCGAGACGCGGCAGTACATAGTATCGCTCAGCGACGAAGGCCGTGGCGGGGTGCCGGCGCCGGAGCGGTTCTTCGTGAAGTCTTGCGCTGAGTCTTGCGCTAAGCGACGCTTACACCGCCATGCCCAAGAGTCGGCCGGCCACGCCCTTTCGGGACCCTCCGGCCCGTCTCATCGTTCGACCGCCGCCGGCCTAGCGGCCCGTGGCGATCTAGCTGCCGAGCCCGCTGACCTGGGCTCGGACACGCTCGTCTGCGCAGTGCCGCCACGTGGCTGGGACTACGTGCACTTCGAAGGCTTGAAATCCCCGTTCCCGCCCCGCAATGATCCGTGCGCGCGCCTCAAAATGACAACCTCTGCCGGCTGACGCCGGCCCTGCGTATCGCTGGAGGAGAAGAGATGCCGGAGCGGCCCGAAAATCCCGGTGCACGGCGCGAGTTCCGCGGGACGGGGCTCTACTGGAGCCTATTCCTCGCTCTGATATGCGGCGTGGCGATTCTCATCGGGATCATTCAGAACGCGCAATCCGTCGAGCTCAAGTACCTCGGCTGGGACCTTCGGACACCGATGATCGTGGTCCTGCTCATCACGGTCTTCGCCAGCATCGTTCTGACCGCGCTGGTCGGCGTCGGCTGGCGGCACCGTCGCCGCCGCCAGCTGACGGAGCGTGAAGAATTGCGCGGCCTCCGTTCCCGCGTTGGGGAGCCGACGCCCACGAGTACGGCGGCGTCCACGGTTCGCGAGAGCAGTCCGCCGCCGCCGACAGTGGAGTCTGCTCCTCCCAGTGGCTCACCCACCTAGCCCCCAAGTAAGCCCGGCTCGCCAGCGGCCCGAGACGGCGGGCGCCCGCTGCCGGCCAGCTCCTTTCCGGCCCGGAGAGCGGGCCGGCTGATTTGGCGCCGCGCGACATCGGCTCGTTGAAGGCACGACGCCACAGCGGGTTGGTACGGCGCCCCGGCTTTGGACGCGTGCGGATGCCGTGCACCCGGCCGCCGCTATCCTCCACCGATGTCGCCGGCCCAGAGGCTGCTCGCCTTCCTCGTCATCCTCAGCGTCGCCGCCGTCGCGCTGCGCGCCGTGTCGCACCGTGCACGCATCCCGTACCCCGTCGTGCTGGCGGCCGGAGGGGTGCTTGTCGGGCTGATCCCGGGAGGCCGGCCCAGCGGGGTCGGCTCGGACCTCATCCTCCTGGCGTTCGTGCCCGGCCTGGTGTTCCAGGCAAGCATCTCGCTCGATCTCGGCTCGCTGCGCCGCGTGGTGACCCCGGTCACACTGCTGGCCACCCTTGGGGTGGCCATCGTCGTGGTCGGCGCGGGAGCCGGCTTCCACCTGCTCTTGGGGCTGCGCTGGCCCGACTCCTTTCTGCTCGCTGCCATCCTCGCCCCCACCGACCCGATCGCCGTGGTCAGCGTGCTTCGAGCCGTCCGCGCCCCGGTCGTGCTGGTCACGTCCCTGGAGGGCGAGAGCCTGTTCAACGACGGCACTGGGGTGGCGCTCTTCGCCGCCCTCCTGGCCTCGGTCACCAGCGGCAACCTGTCGCTCGCTGACGTCGGCGGACGTTTCCTGCTGTCCACCGGCGGGGGCCTGGCCATCGGCGCTGCGGCCGGGCTGGTCGGCGTGCTGGTCCTGCGCACCACCAAAGATGCTTCCCTGGAGTTCCTCACGACCCTGACCCTGGCCTATGGCGCCTACCTCGCCGCCGACATCCTGGGAACGTCGGGCATCGTTGCTGTCGTCGCCGCGGCGCTGGTGGTCGTGATCGCCCGGCGGCGATCGCCGATCCATGGCGAGCAGGTCCTCGAGTTCTGGGATCTCGCCGGCTTCCTGCTCAACGCCCTTCTCTTCCTGCTCATCGGGTCGGCGCTGCCGACGCGTGACGTCGCTGGGCTTGCGGGCTCAGTGGCCGTCGGTCTGGTGATCCTCATCGCGGTGCGGGTGCTCGCCGTCTACGCGATCCTGGCCGCCGTCGACCGCCGCGGACGGCTGATCGCCTGGCGACAGCGTCCGTTTGTTGTGTGGGCTGGATTCCGCGGCGCCCTGTCGGTGGCGCTGGCGCTGTCGGTCACCGGTCGGCCCGGCATTGACGCCAAGGTGCCGATCCTCGCCTACGGCGTCGTTGTTCTCAGCCTGTTGTTCCAGGGGAGCACGATTCGCCCCCTGGCTCGGCGGCTGTCACCGCCGGCGCCGGCGCCCTAAGCAGCGGACTCATGCCGGGATAATTGCCGTGCCTCGGCTAGGCTCGCAGCGCGATGAGAGCGCGAACAGCCACGTAGATCGCAATCACCACCAGCAGGACCGCGAAGGAACGAGTCAGCGCACGCGGAGAGACACGATCGGCAACCCGGCGCCCGGCCAGCGCGCCGCCGGCAGCACCCAGGATGAAGGGCACGAGCACCGCGACGTCGAAGGTCTCGTGGCCGATCCGCGCCACAAGCGCGACCGCCGTGTTGATGGCGATGACCAGCAGGGAGGTCGCGACCGCGACCGGCATCGGGTAGCCGAGCGCGAACACGAGGCCCGGCACGATGACGAAGCCGCCGCCCACGCCGAAGAAACCGGTGAGAAACCCCACCGCAAGGCCCGCGACCAGCACCCGCCCAACGGTCGCTGTTGTCGACGCCGGCGCCATCGCCACCGACGTGTCCGGCAGGCTGGTCCGTTGCCGCTGACGCCACAGCATCGCGGCCGCCGCAACCAGCATGAGCGCAGCGAAAGCCAGCAGCAGGACGTTCGGGTTCACCGCCACGTTGAGGAGCGAGCCGGCGTACGCGGCCGGAATGCCCGCGATCCCGAACGCGGTGGCGGCACCCCAACGGACCCGCTGTTGGCGGGCGTGACTGGCGGCGCCGACCAGAGACGCACTGCCCACGATGATCAGGGAGCCGGCGGTGGCCGTCCGTGCGGACTCACCGAGAACGTAGACGAGGGCGGGGACAGTGAGGATCGAGCCGCCCCCGCCGAGAGCGCCGAGGCTGAGCCCGACCGCGATGCCCAGCGGGATCGCGAGAAGCGCGTGGATCACACGCGCAGGCGTCCGCTGTGGTGCCGTCGATGACACCCCGTGCCCATCTCAGCGAGCCGAATCGGTCTCGATGTCGATGGCATAGCGCGCCGTCGGTGACCACGCGATGTGGACGCTGTACCGGTCCCCGCGGACCAGCGTGGTCCGCACCTCGATAGTGCGTCCCTGGGCGCGGCCAACCCGGTCGACGGCGAACGCGGCGCTGCCGGAGCGCAGGCCCAGAAGCTCCCGCTCAGCGCGAGACGGAACGACGGCACGCAACCGCTCCCAGCCGTCGTCGATGCGCACGTTGCAGCGGCGGGCGAGCTCGTCGTACAGGGCCGTATGGCTGAAGTCGGCGTCGAGCAGCGGTGCGGCGACCGTCGCGGGCATCCAGACGCTGTCGAGTGCCAGCGCCACCCCGTCCGCCCGCCGAAGCCGCTCCAGGTAGATGAGGTCCGCGCTCTCGGCAATCCCAAGGCGTGTGGCCACGATGGCATTGCGTCGCCTGTCGAGGACGCGCACATCGCTGGTCTGGATGACCCCCTGGGCCTCGACGTTGCGGAAGAGGCTGTAGACCACGCCGAGCGGCTGCACCAGCTCGCGGCTCGCGACAAAGGTGCCTCGTCCCCGCTCGCGCCTCAGCAGTCCCGCTTCCTGGAGCCGCCGGATCGCCTCGCGCACGGTTTGGCGACTGACCGCGTAGTCATCGGCGAGCTGGGGCTCGGCAGGGAACCGGTCGTCCAGGTCGCCGCTGGCCATGCGCCGGCGGAGCTCCGCCTCCAGCTGGGCCCACAGCGGGAGCGGGCTCGTCCGGTCGAGGTGCTCTACTGCCATACCGAACATTATAATGTACGCACATTAGAATACGAAGGGAGATCGGCTGCATTGCACATCGAGAGCATCGAGACCCCGGAGTTGGGGGATCGCACCTACCTCGTCCATGACGGCGACCGCGCGGTCGTCATCGATCCTCAACGGGACTTCGACCGTGTGCTCGAGGTGGCCGATCGCGCCGGGGTCACCATCGACATGGTGCTCGAGACCCATATCCACAACGACTACGTGAGCGGTGGCTTGGCGCTGTCACGGCAGGTCGGCGCTGGCTACGGCGTGGCGGCGGCGGAACCGGTGGCCTTCGACCGCTTCCACGTGGCGCCCGGCGACGTGAACTCCGTCGGCAAGCTGACCGTGCGCGTCGAAGCGGCCCCCGGGCACACCATGCACCACCTCGCCTTCGTGGTCGAAGCGGCCGGACATCCGCAGGCCGTGTTCACCGGTGGCTCGCTGCTGTTTGGCACGGTGGGCCGCACCGACCTAGACCACCGCGGCAGCCCCGACAGCCTGACCCGGGCTCAGTACCGCTCCGTCCGTGGCCTTCTCGAACGGCTGCCTGCGGCGGTGACCATCCACCCCACCCACGGCTTCGGCAGCTTCTGCTCGTCGTCTGCCTCGAGCGGCGCCACCAGCAGCACCATTGGCATCGAGCAGCGCGACAACCTGGTGGCGCGATCCGACGAGGATGGCTTCGTCGAGACCGTCCTCGCCGGACTGACGACCTACCCGCGCTACTACGCGCAGATGGGTCCGGCCAATCGCCGGGGTGCGGCGGCGGCCGACCTCGACGAGCTGCGCCCGATCGACCGCGTTGACCTCCGCGACCAGATCCGGAGCGGCGAGTGGGTCGTGGACCTGGAGTCTCGCCGCCTGTACGCCACTCGGCACCTGCGCGGCACCCTCAACATCGAGTTGGGCACGGATTTCACCACGTACCTGGGCTGGGTCATCCCGACAGGGGTCCCGGTCACACTGGTCGGGTCCGCCGACGAACTTCGCGCCGCCCGACGCGCGCTGGCGCGGATCGGTGTCGATGAGCCGATCGCGGCGCTGCGTGAGACCGCAGACACGGAGATGACGCGGGCGTCAGCGCACTCCTATCCCCGCATGGACTTCGCCGCCGCCGCCGCTGAGATCGAGGACCGCAGCGGGACGGTGCTCGACGTGCGGCGTGACGACGAGTGGCGGGGCGGCCACATTCGCGGTGCGGTGCACGTCCCCTTGCCGGAGCTCCTGGAACGCCTTGGTGAGGTGCCCCCGCGGCAACTGTGGGTGCACTGCGCCAGCGGCTTTCGGGCCAGCATCGCCGCCAGCCTGCTGAGTCGGTCCGGATTCGATGTGGTGCTGATCGACGACGACTTCGAGCAGGCGGCGCCGGCCGGGCTGGTGATCGACAGGCCGGCGGCGACAGCAGACAACGCTCGTCATTCAGCGAGCGCACACGCCAACAAGGGAAACGGCGATGGAAAGCCTTGAGAAGGAGCACTGCAGGATGTGGCTGCGCGAGCGACGCGGACGCCCCTTCGTGTTCTGGAATCTCTTGCTCAAGGGGCGCGCATGACCGAGCACGCAGTGCTGGACGCGCGTGCCGCTGCGGCAAGGCTCGCCGACGGCGCAATCCTGCTCGACGTCCGGGAAGACGATGAGTGGGCCGCCGGCCACGCACCACGGGCTCGTCATGCGCCGCTGGGTCAGCTTGCGGTGCATCTCCGCACTCTGAGTGCCGATGGCGTCTTCGTCGTGGTCTGCCGCTCGGGGAGCCGCTCCGCGCGAGCCCAGGCCGAGCTGCTCCAGGCCGGCCGACGGGCCATCAACCTCGACGGAGGCATGCGCGCCTGGAGCGATGCCGGATTGCCCGTCGTCCATGACGACGGATCGCCCGGTACCGTGATCTGATGCGGCGTCTGGTCGTCAGCGTGCTCCACGACGCCTGCCAGGCAGGCCGCGAGTAATGCCCAGGCTCGCCGTCACGGACTGGCCGCAGTCGCGACTGACCAAGTTGCTCGGTACCCGCTACCCAATCGTGCAAGCACCGATGGCGGGCGGTCCGTCGACGACCCGCCTGGTCGTCGCCGTATCGGAAGCCGGGGGCCTCGGCTCAATAGCCGGCGCACTCCTCGCCCCCAACGAGTTGCGCGCGGCGATTCGTGCCGTCCGTGAGCAAACGGCACGGCCCTTTGCCGTCAATGTCTTTGCCCCTCCCCCGCCGGTCGATGCCGATGCGAAAGCCGTCGAGATGGTGCGAGGCGAGCTTGCTCAGCACCGCCGACGCCTCGGTCTGACGGAGGCGGCGCCGCCTCCGCCGCAAGACTGGACTGTCGATGACCAGCTCGCGGTGGTTGTTGAAGAGCGGGTGCCTGTGCTGAGCTTCACCTTCGGCATCCCGCCGCTCGACGGCCTTACAGACCAGGTCCTGATTGGCACGGCGACGACTCCGACGGAAGCGGTCGCCCTCGAACACGCCGGTGTCGACGTCATCGTCGCCCAGGGTGCCGAGGCAGGTGGCCACCGCGGCACATTCATCGGCTCTTTCACCGATGGGCTCATCGGTATCGTCGCGCTGGTGCCTCAGACCGTCGATGCGGTGTCGGCGCCGGTCATCGCATCGGGCGGCATCGTCGACGGGCGCGGGATCGCGGCGGCGCTCACCCTTGGTGCCGAGGGTGTCCAACTCGGGACAGCCTTCCTGTTCTGCACGGAGTCCGGAGCATCACCGGCTTGGCGACGCGCGCTCCGCACGCTGCCGACCGTGGTGAACGATGCGTACACCGGCCGCCCGGCTCGGGGTGCCCTGACGCCTTTCGTAGCAGAGCTCGCGGCCGGCCCACCCCCAGCGCCGTACGCGGTACAGCGCGCGCTGACCGCCGACTTCAAGAGTGTCGACGGGTACGGATGGTACCTCGGAGGGCAGGGGGCTGACCTCGCACGCGAACTTCCCGCCGCGGAGGTCGTGGCGACGCTTGTCGCCGAGACTACAACAGCGCTGGCACGAGCCACGCAGGCACACACCCGTTCCAGCATGCGCTAACCCAGGCCCCGCACGGGTACAGAAATGAGCCGCCATCTTTGCCACGGCACAGGTCGCAGGTCGAGCGTCGTCGCCGGCTCGGCTGTCCCTCCGGGGATGGATATGAGTGCAGGCCGATCCCTGCGACACGCGGCGGTCCTGGTCGACCTCGTGACCGAGGTCGTTGAGGACGGCGTGGAGCTGCCGGTCGACGAGCAGCCAACGACCCGATCTCATCCGGATGGGTGTTTGACTGTCGTCGGCTGCCTCAATCGATGCGATGGACTGGTGGTCGACCCAAACACCTCTCTTGCCACCCCCGGACCGTACCTCCCCCTGATGGCCGATTGCCACAGCAGTTGCCATTGTTACGCCGATTTCTGATCAGTACCTGGCAAGGGAGATAACTGCGCATACCCTTACCGTATAAGGGCTTTGGCGGAGCGAGAGGTGTGTGAGTTCACCACATGCTGGACTCATGTCGCAGGACATAGTGGACACCCACGAGGGGTGGCCATGGGCCTACAGCGCTGTGTGGTGGACGCAGTCGTCCTCGAGGGGCGCAGCCCCCGAGAGTTAGCCCGACTCCACGGGATCATGCCCTCCGGACGTTGCGGCTACGGCGAACTTTGGCCGTGGCGACCTGCGAGTCAGTAAACGAGGTCCCCAGAGTGTCTACTCTGTTGATACCAGCGCGGGCAAAGGAGGGAAATCCAATGCGGGTGGCGCCACTCCCCTCGTCAACCATCAGCAGGCACGCGCCGTCATGGCTGCTGGCAACGCTGGGGCCACTGGTTGCGCTGGCGGCGGTGCTGCTCGTTCCCGTCATCGCCGATGCTTCGTGTGCCAGCGGCGGGGGCTCAGAACAAGAGGCGATCCGATCGGCACCGACGGTGTTCGTCGGCACCGTCACCGATCTGAGCAATGGCGACCGCGTGGCCACGGTCCGGGTGGACGACGTCTGGCGGGGCAGCGCGATACCGTGGTCCGTCGAGGTTGTTGGCACCCCGGATCTCAACGCCGCCGCCACCTCCGTGGACCGCACCTATTCTGCTGGGACCAAGTACCTCTTTGTGCCTGACGGAGGCGGTCTGGCTCACTTCACCGACAACAGCTGCACCCCGACTCAGCCTTACTCGGCGAACCTCAGCGGCTTGCGGCCTGCCGATGCCCTCGGGACGCCTCCCCGCCCGACGGGCGCACCCACGCAGACCGGTTCGACCTTCCCGTTGGTTCTGGTCGTCGCCGGAGTGGTGGTCGTGCTCGTGATGGCGGTCGGTGGCGTCGCTGTAGGGCTCCGCGTCAAACCCTCGGCCTGACCGTCGCGCTCCGTCATCGCTCGGGCCACGCTCAGGTGCGCGACCTGCGGTGGAGCTTGCCCAGATGGGTCCGAAGGGAGCGAGGATGCTCCCCCTTTCTGAGGCGCTCCAGGTATCCAGCGGCTTCCTCCTGTGTCATCTGGCCACCTTCGACCACAGCGTCCAGCCTCGCCCCGGCGTGTCTGACGCGGATGCTCCGAACCGCCTCGTCGAACTGAACCTCATCGGCTGCGGCGCGCAGCCGCGCGGCCTCCGTCTCGGTGACCCGCCCGGAAGCCATCATCTTGTCGAGGCGCTCGAGGATCCGCCCCCGGCTCTTCGGCCCCGTCTGGTTCTCGAAACCGTCATTCATCTCAACTCCTACGCATCGCGACGATTGATCACGACAAACCCGGCAGCGAGGGCCATGACGGCATAGAGGCAGAACACACCGAAACCGGCCCAGGCTCCCAGGTTGCCCGCCTCCTGGTGGGCGGAGAAGACCTGATTGCCAGCCTCCATGGGAACGTCCGCCGCCAGCCGGGTGGCGAGCGTAACCGTACAGATCCATGGCGACCGTCCCCGCGGCGGCCGCCACGGCGCCGCCGACCACGGCGCCCAAGGGTGTCGAGCGAGGATCCCGCATGAGCCTGGACCTCCGTTGTTGGGGTGTGCGAACACACTCGTGCCGCAGCCTCACATGGTCCAGCCGGCGCGCCCGTGCGAACTGTGAGGCGCATCACAGCCATGCCAGGACACCCGCTCAACTGTGATGTAGATCACGCCTTCGCGCCGGACGGGCGCCGTATCCTCCCGGATCGTGGCCGACAAGCTCGCCCTGCTCAGCCGGCTCAACCTCTTCGACGAGATGAGCGAGGAGGAGATCGCCGAGGTGTCGCGTCAGCTGCGCATGCGCGAGCTGTCCCCGGGCACGTCGATCGGGGGGGAGTCGGACAGGGTCTATCTGGTCAAGACGGGCCGCGTTCGTCTGTATCGGCTGACATCTGCCGGCGACGACGTGACCACCGCGACGCTGAACCCCGGCCAGCTCTTCGGCCTCGCCGCGCTGGAGGCCAGCGCTGGACGCGCCTCCCTCGCCGAAGCCCTGGAGATCAGCGTCATCTGCGACGCGGGTGCGCAGGACTTCGTCCGCCTCCTGGCGCGGCACCCTCTCCTTATGGCCAAGGTCCTGGTCGCCATGGCTCGGCAGATGTTCCGCCTCGAAGAGACGGTCGAGAGCCTGGTGTTGGACTCGGTCGGCCAACGCCTCGCCAAGCTTCTGCTCGGCTGGCTGGCGGGTGCGGAGCACGTCGCTGACGGCGATCTCCTGCCGCCACACACGCAGGAAGAGATGGCCAAGCTGGTCACCGCCACGCGCGAGACCGTGGCACGAACGCTGAGCGTCTGGCGGGCCGAGGGGATGCTCAGAAACGACGGGCGCCGCATCCTCATTCTCGACGCCGGCCGTCTGGCAGCGAAGGCCGAGGGGCGGTGAGCGCAGCGGCCGTCGTCCTTGTCGGCGGAGTGGTGATCGGCTCCTTCTACGCCCTCGTCGGCCTCGGCTTTGGCCTGCTCCACGGCATCGGCGAGACCAACCTCGGGTACGGCGACGGCATGGTGTTGTCGG
>JBDTJX010000101.1:0-31523 GCA_039935655.1 Candidatus Dormiibacter sp.
GCCCCTCGGCGTCGAGCACGACGTACGCTACCCCGAGCCCCGACGGGAACTCCCACAACGAGGCACGGTTGCCGACGTGGGCGACGAGGCCGGTCTGTGCAGCAACGGGGGCAGTCGGCGGGATCGAGGCGAGCACCCGCTCAACGTCCGCGTGACGGCCGAGGCCGGAGACCGTCGACGCGTCGAAGCCCAGGGCGCCGGGCAGCGGCGCTGCCACCACATAGGCCGCCAACGACGTGGCGGCAAGCAACGCGCCGATACGGTGACGGTGTTGACGAGCGGCGCCCCCGCTCGCGAGCCGCCGCCAGCCAAGCAGGGCGCATGCCAGCAGCAACGGGGCCGCTTCGAGGCCGTACTGATAGTGGAGGGACATCTCGGCGGGAACATTGCTCATCAGCGGAACCAGCAGCACAGGAAGGGCGCCGAGCAGTGCCCAACCTGACAGGAGTGGCAACAATGCGAGCGGCAGCAGCGCTGTCGCCCAGCCGGCCAGCGCTTCGCGGGAGAGAAGATGACGCACCACCGTGCCCGGATGGCTGACCGCCGTGACCATGAGGTGCGCCACCGACCCGTTGCCGGGCGCCAACCAACCGTACGTCGTGACGAGGTCGCTGGGCAGGCCTTCGCGGAAGAAGGGCATGACGACGAGGACGATCGCGAGGAAGCCGGCGACGCCCGCGCCAGCCGCGAGCAGCCCCACCCGCCTGCCGTCGGCGCGCCATGTGATCCAGCCAACCCCACCGGCGACGAGCAGCGCATCCTCCTTGACCGAGGCGAGGAGAATCAGGAGCAGAACGAAGCGCAGCATCCGTCCCCGCGCGGCGGCATCAAGCGCGAAGAGAGCGACCGCCGGTGTCACCGCCTCGGTGTGGTAGTCGAAGGCGGCGCCGGTGGTGAGCAATGGGCTGCACGCCATCGCGAGAGCGGCGACCAGAGGTGCCGCCGGCACCCGGGGCAGCCAAGCGGCAGCGAGCCGAGCAGCGGCGATCGGGGCGGCCCCCACCGCCACCGCCTGGATGAGAAGCAGCCAGATCGGGGTGGGCACGAGGCGGTCGAGCTGGGCGAAGACCCCGAGCAGCGGCTCCCAGTGCTCGCCGAGGAACGAGTACGGGAGGAATGCCGACACGAACAGGTGGCCGTGAGCGGTCTGCTCGGTGACCTGGTCGAAGAACCCAAGGTCATACGCCGGCGAGTGATAGGCGAAGTAGCGCAATAAGGTGGTTGTGGCGGCGACGATGGTCGCAGCCACGCCGACAAGCAGTGCTCCTCGTCGCGTCAGTATCCCGGTGTGCACGGCCGGTCAAGGTGACGAGCGAGCACCCGCGCCGTATGCGGCGCACGCGCTGTCCCGGTCCCGTCGCCCAGCTCGCGGCGGAGCCGCGCCAGCCCGGGGGCATCGTCGACGTCGTACCAGGGATCGAGCAGGAGCGGGCCGCGACCGGCAAGGACGAGCGCGGCTCGCGTCGCCTCGCACGTCCGCTCGGAGCTCCAGGTGACGCCGGCAAGCGTGGCGTTGAGCGGTGCATCGACGCCGAGAGCTACCCACCCGCCGTCGTCGGCGGGGACCAGGGTGGCGCGGCGGCCGGCAAGGTGGTCGAAGCATGCCGCCAGGGTCGTCGCAGGCAGGGTGGGCGCGTCCGTGCCGACGATCACGGCCCGCTGCGCCCCGACGGCGAAAACACAGTCGAGTGCTGCGCTGATCCGGCATCCGAACGCCTCCGCCGGCTGCTCCAGGAAGGTCACGTGGGGAGCTGTCAGGCGAAGGCCGTTGGGCGGGCCGGTGAGCGCCGCGAAGACCGCCGTTGCCGGGGGCAGCTCCCAGCCGAGGATGTCCTCGAGGAAGGCCGCATACAGCGCGTCGACACGGCCGCTCCCCAGCAACGTCCGCAGGCGGCTCTTGCCCGCGCCGATGTCTGGCGAGCGTCCGAAGATGACAAGCGCGTTCACCGGAGCCGCTCGCCGATGAGCGCCCAGCCGACGCCCCAGGCGGCGCCGAACGAACCGCGCACGCTGCCGCCGATCTTCGACCGTCCCCCTGTCCGGTCGGCGTATCCCACCGGGACCTCGGCAACGCGCAGACCAGCCCGGGAAGCCCGCGCGAGCATCTGTGCCGGCCACGCGTAGCGCGAGCCCGGAAGGTCGAGGCTGCCCAGCGTCGCCACACGCACGGCCCGGAATGGCCCGAGCTCGCGCAACGGTAGTCCGTACAAGGTGCGCAACAGCAGCCCGATGACGTGGTTGCCAGCACGCTGGTGCCACGGCATCGCCGCCGATGCGAGCGGGCGGGCGCCGCACACGATGTCCGCCTCGTCGCGGAAGATCGGCCGCAGCAGGCGGTGGATGTCGGCCGCGGCCATGCTGCCGTCGCCGTCGATGATGACCACGACGTCGCTGCCCACAGCGGCGGCACAGCCTGTGCGGCAGGCCCAGCCGTAGCCGCGCCGTGCCTCGCCGATGACGCGTGCGCCGTGTCGTTCCGCAACCGCGCCGCTGCCGTCCCGACTGCCGTTGTCAACAACGATGACCTCGGCGCCGAGCTCGGTGCGGACCGCCTCGACCACCGCACCTACGCTGTCTGCCTCGTCGCGCACGGGGATGATGACGGCCACCCGCGCACCGGCCTGGTCCAGGGCGCTCAATGGCTGATCGTCTGCGGCCGGCGCGTTGCACAGTCGCAGCCCCGCGACGCGGGCAACGCAGCGACGAGCCGGATGATCGCCTCTCGCAGCGTCCCGAGGTTGGCGGCGAAGATGCGGAGCACCTCCTCCTGGGTCACCGCATCGCTCGGCTGGTCGCGGTCGACCCCGGCGTCATGATCGGTGACCAGCCCGAGTCCCGCATAGCACATGCCGAGCTCCTGGGCGAGCACGACTTCCGGGTACTGCGTCATGTTGATGATGTCGGCACCGGTGCGTGCGAACTCGCGTGACTCCGCGGCCGTCGCGAACCGCGGCCCTTCGATAACGAGCACCGTCCCGCCGTGGTGTGTGGGCAGACCCGACTCCGTGCACGCCGTCGCCGCGGCGGCGCCGAGTTCCGCGCAGTAGGGCGACGGTGCACTCAGGTGGGCGACCTCGGGTCCGTCGTAGTAGGTGTCGCGACGGTGCCCCCGGGTGCGGTCGATGACCTGGTCGCAGACCACCACGTGGCCACGGTCGACGTCGGCGCGGAGGCTTCCGGCCGCGCATGGCGCGATCACGCGCGACACGCCGAGCGACGCCAGTGCCCACAAGTTGGCGCGATAGTTGATGCGGTGAGGCGGGATGGTGTGCCCACTGCCGTGCCGCGGAAGAAAGGCCACCCTGCGCCCGGTGACCGAGCCCAGCGCCACGGTGTCGCTCGGGTCCCCGTACGGGGTCTCGACGGCCACCCGTTCGGCGTTCTCGCCGTCGATGAGCGCGTAGAAACCGCTGCCCCCGATCACGGCAACTTCAGCCTCCGGCAACGAACGTCCTCCTCCGCGGATCCGCGATCACGCCCGCCCGGGCTTGTCTCTCATACGCGCCCGGAAGTCTGACGGACCACTCGGAGCACTCGCTCCGCCGTGGGCGGTTCACCGAGGACGGTGCGCCGCGTACGCAGCTTCGAAGAGTTGTGCAAGCAGCTCATTGCCGAACGGGCTCGGGTGGAGCCCGTCAGGGGACACCGCGGCGGGGTCGGTGGTGAGCGCGTCCGTGTGGGCGGCGACATCGACGAGGATTGCCCCCTCGCGAGTCACGATCGAGGCAATCGCTCCGTCATACGCGGCAACCGCGGCGTCGACCACGGCGACGCTCGGCACCTTGGCTCCGGCCGGGAGCGGACATTTGGCGGGTCCGCCGGGTGATCCTTCGCACGCCCGGAAGGCGGGCAGGTCATCGAGCCGAGGTGCGTTGCCCACAAACACCGACGCCCGTCCGCCCTCCCGCATTGCGTGGACGATGGCGCCGAGGTTGGCGGCGAACGTCTCAGGGCTGACGCCCCGGACGAGGTCGTCAACGTTGAAAAAGATCGTCACGACCGTCGGGTGAACGGCCAGCGCTGCCGGCAACTGGTCCACCAGCGCCGCGGCCGTAGTCGTTCCGGCTACTCCGAAATTGTAGTACGTCGACGCCCGCGGCAGGGCCGTGGTGAAGAAAAGCTGCGGCCACGCGTAGCGCTCGCGAAGGGCCGTGTCGCCCAGGGCGGTCGCGCTCGTCTCGCTGGCGCCGAGCGCCGCGTAGACAAGCGGCGCCCCGCCCGGCGGGATCGGCGGCCCCGTCGCCAGCGGCGGCGGCCCGCCAGCGCAGCCGGCGAGCGCGGCGGCGACGACCGCGGCCGTGGTCAGAATCGGGCCTCGCCTCACAGCGCGCCCATGGCGTCGCGCGCCGGCAGGCGTGCTCCGCGAAGCGCCGGCCACGCGGCCGCGACCAGCGAGAGAACCACCGAGCCGACAAGACCGATGACCGCCATCTCGATCGGCACGCTTCCGAGGGAGATGGTGGCGAGGCCTTCTCCGAGGAGGTAACTGTCGACTGCCCCGGCGGTGATCACGAGGGCGGCGAGGCCGAGGAGGCCACCGGCCGCTCCGCCGATCGCCCCACAGATCACCGCCTCGGTAAGGAACCAGCGGAGGATATCGGAGTCCCGGGCGCCGATCGCCTTGAGGATGCCGATCTCGCGACGGCGTTCACGCACCGCTGCAAGCTGCGCGTTGGCGATACCCAGACCTGCCACGGTCAGGGCGATGACGCCGATCGAACCAAGCACGATATCAACGACGTGGAGGTATCGCTCCGTCGACGCGACGATGTGTTCAGGGGCGGCGTTGGCGAATCCGAGCGTGGTGATCTCGGCGCGCACCTGGTGTACATCGTCAAGTGAGTCGGCGACCACGATGAGACCTGCGTATGGGGACGCTGGCAACGGCAGCCCGATGGACGCCCCGTCGGTGCCGGCGTTCTGCCAGCTGCGGTCCGCGTTGGTGAGCGCCTGGTCCACCAGGATGTCGCCGTTGCCCGCGTTCTGCGCGACCACGCCCGTGATCACGAGGCGGCTCCAGCGCGCCCGCACAACGTTGCGAGAGACATCGATCACCTGGGGAGAGCCAACCTCAATGATGTCGCCGAGGACCTGCTGCGGCTTCTTCGGGTCGAGCTGGAGGTGGCCCAGGTAGCCGGCTGTCACGGCGGCCTCAGACAGCGACCCGGCGGCCGGCAGCCGACCGGCGAGCAGCGAGATGGGCAGCGAGCCGCTTTCGCGCAGGTCGACGCCGATGAGCGTGTCGAAGAAGGGGCGCGGCAGACCTCGGTCGGGGTCGTCACCAAAGAAGTTCGGGATCGAGGCGCCGAGTGGCGGCGGCACGACAAGCACGTCCTGGTCCACCACGGTTTGCACCTGGGAAACCGCCGCAGCGCGTCGCACCGCCTTCACTGTCGCGTCGGTGATCGGGAGCGACTGACCGCCCTGGGCCGAGTCGCTGCCGAGCTGGGCGGCTGTCGCTGCAGCGGGCACCACCGTGATCGCGCCGGTGGGGCCGCCCTTGCCCAACTGGCCTATCACCTGGGAATCGGCCACTTGCGCGACGCCCAGCAGAGCGACGAGAAGTCCACTCCCCAGGGCCACGGCCAGGATGGTCAGGACCGTGCGCGCTGGACGCCTCCCGACACTGCGAAAGGCGAGTGTGACGCCGTCCCGCCAGCTCACTGCACCACCGCGCCGTCGCGCAGGTGGAGGCGCCAGTCGGCCCGCGCGGCCACAGCTTCGCTGTGTGTGACCACAACGAGGGTGCACCCCGTCGCACCGCGCACGTCGTCGAGGAGGTCAAGCACGACCTCTGCCACCTCGTCGTCGAGGTTGCCGGTGGGCTCGTCGGCGAGGATGAGGCGCGGGTTGTTGACGATGGCGCGGGCGATGGCGACGCGCTGGCGCTCGCCACCACTGAGCGCGGACGGGCGGTGGGTGGCCCGATCACCGAGGCCCACCGACGCGAGTGCGCCGTCGGCGCGGACGCGGCGGGAGCCCGCAGGCACGCCCGAGAGGCTGAGGGCCAGCATCACGTTTTCACGCGCGCTGAGCACCTCGACGAGCCCGAAGTGCTGGAAGACGAAGCCAACAACGCAGCGCCGGTACCTCGCCAGCTCTCGACCGCGCAGGCCACGCATGTCGTGCGCCCCCACGCTCAGCTCGCCGCCAAGCGGCCGCTCCAGGCCGCCGAGCAGGCTCATCAGCGTGCTCTTGCCCGCGCCCGAAGGCCCCTGCAATGCCACATGGCCGCCCGGGGGGATGTCCAGATTGACACCGCGCAACACGGACACTGTGCGCCGACCGCGGCCGTAGGAGTGCACCAAGCCTCCGGCGCGGATCGCTACCCCGAACGGAGGCGAGAGGGGGGGTGGCACGGCATTCACATGGCTATGAAAGCGCACGCCCGGTCGTCGGTGCAGTCAGCATCGACGCGCAGCCGTTCGGCCGCCTGGCTTGTCGAGAGTAGATCCGCACTCGGTGCGAACTTGCCGCCTGCTATCACATCCTTGGCGTCGCCGCCGTCCTGCTCGCCTCGTGGGTCGCCACGGCGCGGTCAAGCGCGGATGAGGGAGCCCTGGATCACCTTGATGCCGGTGGGCTGAGGGCTACCGCCAAGTGGCTCGACAGTGGCCGCGAGGCTGGTGTATGCGCCCATGTCCTCATGGATGGCAGCGCTCCAGGTGCCGTCGGGGCCCTGGCCGAGGTAGGCAGCGGCCACCGCGACGCCGTTGGCGTCGATCAGCCAGACCTCGTAGATCGCACCGGGCTGCCCGGCGACCGCGGCCGCGCCGGGCAGCCCGGTGGCCGTCAGCACCGCCTGGCTGCCGCCGCTGGGGTAGGTCAGCTGGCCGCGCGCCTGGGGCGCGGCCGATGTCGCCACCAGGGCAACGGACACGGACCTGGGAGCAGCTGTCCGGCTGCTCACACCGGTCCACGTGGCGAACCCGATCACGGCGGCGGCCGCGGCTGCGACGACCGCGGTCCACCCTCGTGAGGCGGGCACACCGTCCCACATGCGACGCCACCACGTTGCCGGCTGCGATGCCGCGTGCCGGACCGCCCCCGCACCCGCCTCCGCGTAGACAGCGCGCATCAGCCGGCCGCGAAGCCCCGGCGGGGGAGCCACCTGTTCGAGAGCCAGCGGGAGGCGGGCAGCGGCCCTCATGTACTCACCGGCCACGCGCCGGCAGCCCGCGCACCCGGCGAGGTGCTGCTGCAGAGCCGCCTCATCGCCGCCGTTGAGCGAACCGACGGAGAGCGCCGCGGCGAGGACATCGACGTCCTGGCACGAGATCATGCCATCCCCTCCGCCAGACGGTACTCGAGAGCGCCGCGCAACTTGCGCAGTGCCAGCCGGGTGCGCCCCTTGACCGTCCCCAACGGTACGTTCATCAGCTCACTGATCTCGGTTTGGGAGTAGCCGCCGAAGTACGACAGCTCGATGGTCTCGCGCTGCTCGACCGAGAGTTCAACCAGCGCTTTGTGAATCTCCTCGCGCTCCAGCTCGTCGGCGACACGGTCCCAGGTGTCGGACACCGAGGTGACCGCCACCGGGGCGTGTTCGAGGGCCACGTCCTGGCGGGCCCGACCGGCGCGTCCGCGGAGACGGTCCAGCGCGCGGTGGTGGACGATCGAGCATACCCAGGTGCGCAGGCTGCCGCGGTCGCTGCGGTAGGTCGAGGCGCGCCGCCAGATGCTGAGGAACGCCTCTTGGACGACGTCCTCAGAAGCTCCGGAGTCGTTGAGAACCCTCATGGCGAGCGTGTAGGCGAGGCCTGAATAGCGGTCGTAGAGCATTTCCACACCCTCTGGCTCCCCCCGAGCCAGCAGATCGAGCATCCGGTCGTCCGGCAAGTTCACTCCGGACGGGACGGCCGGCTGGTTGTTGTTTGGCACATGCATCCCCGAATACGTGCACCAGACGCGCGCGGATCAACGCCGGATCGTGTCATCCGTTCCGGAGGAGTTTCCGTAGTATGCGCAGAGACCGATTTCACGAGGTGACCTATGGCGCGCTACGCGACGACCATCGACTCATCTTTGGCGCCGGCGGAGGCGTTCCTGTACATGGCGAGCTTCGACAACGCCCTGGAGTGGGATCCCAGCGTCGTCGAGGCGCGGCGGCTCGACAGCAGCGAGCTCGGTCGAGGATCGACGTTTGCTGTCGTGTCGATGTTCGCCGGCCGCCGGGTACCGCTTCGTTACGCGATCACCGAGTTCGTCGCCGGCAGGCGCGTGGTGCTCGAGGCCTGGACCGGGAGCTTCGGGTCCGTCGACACCATCACCGTCGTCGCGGCCGGAACCGGGTCACAGGTGACGTACGAGGCGCGCCTGGTGTTCAAGGGCATCGCCCGGATCGCGGATCCGCTGATGCAGCTGGTTTTCACCCGCGTGGGCAGGAAGGCCGACGCCAGCCTGCGTTCCCACCTCAGCCGCCGTCACTGAGGCGCCAACCTGACGCGGATGCGCGTGGCGGGGAACACCTTTGCGCCAGAGGCGAAACGCCTGCCAGTAGATTCCTCCGAGGACGCGCAGCGACATCGGCGGGTAGCGGAGCAGGAGCGCAGCAAGGCGGCCGGTGCTGATCGCGCGCGCGCGCATGTAGGCACCGGTCTCGAGGACCACGCCGCCCTCGTCGACGACGTCGAACCCAACGGCCACCGTCGAGCCCGGTCTGGTCAACCGCCACCGGTAGTCGAGCGACATTGGCAGCATCGGCGACACATGCAGCTGCTTGGCCATCGCACCGATGTGGACGCGCTGCTGATCACGCACATCGAGAACGTAGTGAGTGCGCTCACGCCATGGCGTGTTGGTCACTTCGGCGACCGCCCATTCGAGGGTCTGACCATCCGTAGCGAAGCAGTAGTACACGCTGATCGGGTTGAACCCCCTGCCCCCATATCTGAGGTGGGTGAGCAAGCGGACCGGGCCCGCCGGGCGCGCCCCGGTGCGCACAGCGACGAGGTCACGCACCCAGTCCGCGAGGGGCGAAGCGGGATCCCCGGGGTAGTCGCGCCGCCGCCAGCGCGCCCACGCAGGTCGCTTCGTCGACCAGAACAGCCGGTGCGCGAACACCTCGTCGACCTCGTCGAGGTCGAGGTAGAGCATGAATACCCGATAGCGAAAGGCGTGGTCGACGGGGCGGCGGCGACGATGGTGGACCGACCCTTCGTAGACGCAGCTGTGCCGGATCACGACAGCGCCGCACCGAAGTGCGCGGCAACCCGGAGCGCCGAGTTGACCCCATCCTCGTGGAATCCGTAACCCCAGTAAGCGCCGCAGAAATAGGTCTCATTGGCACCGAGGACGGACTCGTGGCGTTCCTGTGCACTGACGCTGCGATGGGTGAACACCGGATGCTGGTAGGTCATCCGCTTGATGACTTTGGAGGCGTCGATCCCCCCGAGGTTGTTGAGCGTCACGCAGAACTGCTCGGGGGCGTCGATCGCCTGGAGCCGGTTCATGTGGTACGTGACGGTGCTGCCGCCGTTGTCCGCGTCGGCGAGTTGGTAGTTCCAGCTGGCCCAGGCGCGGCGGCGGTGCGGCAGCACGCGCGAGTCTGTGTGCAGCGCTACCTCGTTGGTCTGGTACTCGAACGCGCTGAGCAGCTCACGCTCGCGCGAGGTCGGGTCGGCCAGCATACTCAGCGCCTGGTCGGAGTGGACGGCGATGATCACGCGGTCGAAGCGCTCGGGCTCGTGATGGTTCGTGCGGATCTCGACCGTGCCGTGGTGCCGCTCGATGGATGTTACAGGTGTGTTCAGCCGGATTCGCTGCTTGAACGGCCGAGTCATCGCCTCGACATACGACGCCGACCCCCCGGGCACGGTCGTCCAGCGGTGGTGGCCGCCGACGCGGAGCAAGCCGTGATTGTCGAGGAAGCGCGCCAGGTACTTCGCCGGGAAGGCGCGTGCCCGCTCCTCCGGCGCCGACCACACCGCCGCCACCTGGGGCACGATGAGGCGGTCGCAGAAGGTGCGCGAGTAGCGCTGGGCGTCGAGGAACTCACCGAGGGTGGGTCCATCGCCGCGCTGTTCGAGCAGGTGACGAGCCTCACGGTGAAAGCGCCGTTTGTCCACCAGCATCTTGTAGAAATGCGGATGGATCAGGTGTGATCGCTTGGCAAAAATGGCGTTGGCACCGCGGCTGGAGTACTCGAAGTCGTCGTCGCGTGAGCTGACGCTGAAGCTCATGTCGGATGGCTGCTCGCCGATGCCCAGGCGTCTGAGCAGTTTCCGGAAGTTGGGATAGTTGGGCTCGTTGAAGACGATGAAGCCGGTGTCGACCCGATAGCTGCCACTGTCCACCTCGACCGGGATGGTGTTGACGTGGCCGCCGGCGTGCCCACCCGCCTCGAAAACGGTGACGTCGTGGTCTCGGTGGAGCAGGTAGGCGGCCACAAGCCCTGAGACACCAGCTCCGACAACAGCGACCTTCATGTCCGATATACACCTTGGGACCCGCCGTGGATCAATCGGCTCTATGCTGGCGCGTCACGACCCCGCTCACCGCTTGAGCACCTTGTCGAGGATGAGGATCGACGCCTCGAAGAAGACGATCAGCGGGATGAACAGCGCGGTTGGCGTGTATGGGTCTGCACCCGGTGTCACCACGAGGGCCGCCGCGATGATCGCCACCCAGATCCCCTTGCGTTTGCGGCGAAGCAGCGCGGAGGACACGACGCCGACAACGCCAAGCAGGATCACGACCACGGGGAGCTCGAACGTCACACCGAACGCGATGATCAACAGGAGTAGGAAGGAGAGATAGGCGTTGACGTCAGGCAGGTATACCGCGCTGTTGCCGAGGAACGTGGCGAGGAAGTTGAGGCCGATCGGCATCACGAAGTAGGCGAACGCCGCGCCCCCGACGAACAGAAGGCATGCCGAGGCCACGAATGGCCCGACGAACTTCTTCTCCACCGGGCGAAGGCCCGGCGCGACGAATGTCCACAGCTGCCAGAGGATCACTGGCAGGGCGCCGATGAAACCGGCGATCGCGGAGATCTTCACCGGGATGGTCAGCCCCTCGGTGGGGCTCGTGAAGATCGCTGTCGAGGTGATGTGATTGTTGGTCTTGCCGAGCACTGAGGTGAGCGGCCGGAGCAGGAAGTCGAAGATCGCGGCATGGAAGACGAAGGCCACGACGGTGGCAACCGCCCATGCGATCGCCGAGATGAGCAGGACGCGACGCAATTCCCCCAGGTGCTCGACGAGCGTCATGCTGCGGCCGCGATCGGTGACCCCCTGCACCTCTCAGCGCCCGTGCGAGGCGGCCGGCACGTCAGCCGACAGCGATGCGGTCGGCAGGACTCGTCTCGGGCGTGTCAGTCGAAGCCGGCGCGGGGACAGGAGGCTCGACGCGGGTGGCCCTGGCGAACTCCTCCTTGGTGTCAGCCGACGCCTTGCGGAACTCGCGGATCGCGCGGCCCATGCCGGAGCCGACGTCGGGAAGCTTCCCCGGTCCCCAGACGATGAGCACTACGACAAGAAGAATGGCCAGGATCCACACGTGACCGGTGCCTATGAACGGCATGCTGCGCTACCTCCGCGATCGCAGATTTGGGCGGCACTCGGCCTTGGTCATGTCGAGGCGCTGCCCATGCCTACGCCGCCGCGCACGAAATGGATGTGTTCACCCGCAGGGGCTGGGGTGGCGTTTGCACCCTACTTCGGTCTGCAAAGGGTTCGCCGGGGGTACAGTCGTTCGATCACTACGGATCGCTCCTCCACCACACCTCCGGTAAAGGCATCGCCCCCCGGCCGTGACGCCCAGGAGCCGCAGTGGACGACGTGGCATCGGCTGGGCCGCCCACTTCAGGGTCTGGTCTGGGTTGCCGTCGCGGCCGGAGTCGTGGTCATCTACAGCGGGGCGTCGGGCTTGATCGGCCACGTGTTCAATGTGGTGCTGCTCTTTGTCTTCGCGGCGGTCATCGCCATGATCCTCAACCCTGTCGTCGATTTCCTGCAGCGCGCGCCGGTCCTGCGCGGACACCGCGGCGCAGCCGCCTTGACTCTCTACCTGGTCATCTTCGCGGTGGTCGGGGTGGTGATCGCTTTGGTCATCCCGTCTCTCGTCGACCAAGCACGCCACGTGCCGCAACTGCTTGACCAACTGCAACGTAGCCTCGCCGACCGGGGCATCAACGTGAATCTGAGTTCGCTCACCCCATCGACATCCGGCATCCTGGGAAACGCCATCACGGTGGTCACGTCCGTCGCCACCACCGTGGCCGACGTGGTGTTGATCGTGGTCATCTCGATCTACCTGCTCGTCGACGGACGTGGCCTGGTGGCCACGCTTCGTAACGTTTTCCCCGAGCACACGCACCGGTTTGACTTCGCCGTGCTCGCGACGGGGTCAACGATGGCCGCCTACGTGCGTGGACAGCTGCTCATGTCCCTGATCATCGGCACGTACACCGCCCTAGCTCTCAGTCTCCTTGGCGTCCACTACGCCATCGTGATCGGGGTTGCCGCATTTCTCCTGGAGTTCGTGCCCATCATCGGCGCGGTCATCGCCATGGCCCTGGGAGTTGTGGTGGCCTTGCTGCAGGGTCCGTTGCTCGCAGGTCTGGCGGCGGCCGCCGGGCTCGTTGGCCATGCGCTGGAGGCCTACATCGTCGGTCCCAGGGTCTCCGGGCATGTGACCAAACTGCACCCGCTGGTGGCAATGGCCGCCCTGCTCATCGGTGCCGAGGTGGGCGGAATCCTCGGTGCGCTCTTCGCCGTGCCTCTCGCCGCGATTGCGAACATCTTTCTCGGAGCGTATTACCGTTCGCGGCGCGGGAGTACCGCTCTGACCACCGCTGAGGACGGTACGGTCGACGCCGAAAGCCTGCCGAGGCTGGGCGAGGAGATCGATGCCGTCGAGAGCGAGAATGTCGCTGCGGAGCCGGTGCCCGCTGGCGAGAGCCCGACGCGCCGCTGAAGCCGGCAGACCGCGCTGGTAGACCCGCCGCGCGAGCGTATCCTCACTCCGCTCCGGGAAGCTCTGTACTCGGGACGCGTGGACCAACGGGCAAATCGGGCCGTTGTGCCTGCGCGAAGAACTCGACCAGCAGCGGCGCCAGTGCCTGGCTGTCGACCTCGTGCGCCTGACCGTCGAGCACCTCGTGCCGAGCGTTCGGCAACCCGCGCGTCAACGTCTCGGCGCTGGCGCGCATAAACGGCATGTGCTCGAGGCTGGCGCTGCCATCCATCACCAGGGCGGGCACGCCGATAGCGCGAAAGCGCTCGACGGGCGGGATGCGATCCTCGCCGAGGGCGGCGGCGTCGTTGGCCAGCGTCGGCGCAACGGCTTCGAATGTGGACCACCAGGGTGCCTGACGCATGCGTTCGACACCATCGTCGGACGCCCCGACCAGTCGCATGAACAGCTCGGCGGCCCCGCCGCGGTCTCCGCGCTCCAGCAGCTGCGCCAGCTGGGAGCGGTACGCACGCCATGAGGCGACGCCTGCCTGCGTGGAGTCGTACGGGATCTCGTAGACGGCGACGCGCTCGACACGGGCGCCGAGGCGAGCCGCAGCCTCGAGCACGAGCGCTCCGCCGGAGGAGATGCCGTACAGCGACGCCAGGCCACCTGCGGCCTCGATGACCGCGTCAATGTCCTGGACCTCCCGCTCTAGGATGTCGGGTGTCGCGCCGCTGTCGCCGCTCTCACCGCGGCCACGCCGGTCGTATGTATGCACGCGGCATGCCGGCGCCAGAAGTGCCGCCAGAGCCGGCGCCGATCCGAAGGCGCGGAAGCCAAGTGCGCCGTCGACGAGGATGACGGCCGGCCCGTCGCCGGTGACGTCGTACGCGATCTCTGTTCCGTCGGCAGATGTCACTGTGGTCATTTCGGGCTCCGTTAGCTCCTCGTGAGCGTAGCCGCTGGCTGGTGGCCGGTCCTGCCCTCTATGACGGCCGGACGCGCCAAAACTCATCGGCCGCGGACGGTCACTTCGTACTGCCAGCCACCTTCACGTTGAATTCAGGGCGCCTGCGAATCGCGTTTGGATCGTGGATTCACCCTTGGAGGCGGGCCGCCCCCCGATGGCCCGTAGACTCCCACGAACGTGGCTGATCCAGAAGCACCCCGGCCCCCTGACGACCCTCTTCCCGCTCTGCGTGAGCGGCTGACCGAACTCGACCGCGGAATCGTCGAGCTGATCGCCGAGCGCTTCCGGGTGGTCGGCGAGGTCAGCAGGGACAAGGCAGCCTCGGACGCGGCGATCCGCGACCCCAAACGCGAGCGTGAGGTGCTCGATGCTGTGGAGCGCGTCGCGCGCACCGCGGGCGCGCCGGTCAACCTCGTGCGCCGTATCTACGGCGACCTGCTTGGCGAATCGGTGAGTCGCCAGGTGTCGAGCCGGGCCGATCCCGCCCAGCGGCAGCAGGTGCGTGTCGCAGTGCAGGGCGCCGAGAACACCTTCAGCTTCCTCGCCGCGCAGAAGTACCTCGCCGCCGCCGACCGCGAGGGCGACCTTGTTGCGTCACGCACGTACCAGGCAGCGATCGACGCGCTGAAGGACGGCAGCGTGAACCTCGCCGTGCTGCCCATCGAGAACACCATCGCCGGCAGCATCAACGAGGTTTACGACCTGCTCCGCGAGAACGAGTTGGCCATCGTCGGCGAGGAGACGTGGAGCGTGGATCACTGCATCGCGGGCGTCAGCGAGGTGCCGCTCGGAGCGATTCGACGCGTCCTGTCGGACCTCGAGGGACTGGAGCAGTGCTCGGCGTTCATCCAGGGCCTCTCGCGAGCGACGCCCGTGCTGCACGTCGATGCCGGCGACGCGATGCGCACCGTCGCCGAGGCCGGGGACCCGAGCCAGGTCGCTGTCGGCGCGCCCGAGGCGGCTACCGCCCACGGCCTCAAGATCCTGCGCCGAGGGATCGCCAACCACGCCGAGAATTACACGCGCTTCGTGGTGCTCGCGCGGCATCCGGTGGCAGTGGATCCGAACGCGCCGTGCAAGACGAGCCTGATCTTCGTCACCAGGCACGAACACGGTGCATTGATGCGCTCACTCGACATCCTGAGCACCAGCGGTCACTCGATGACCAAGCTGGAGTCACGGCCTCGTCCCGGGCGCCCGTGGGAGTACATGTTCTTCCTCGACTTCGAGGGCAACGTTGCCGATCCGCGGACGGCGAGCGCGCTGGACGACCTGCGCTCGACCTCGTTGCACCTCAAGGTACTCGGCAGCTACCCGGCGAAGGCCATCCGCAGGGAGTTCCAGCCGGGCGACGCCACCCCGCTGTCGGGTGAGCCGTCAGGCGTCGACCTGCTCGAGGCGGTGGCGACGGGAGCTCCGCCACGCGCGTCGAGCAACTACAAGCTCGCCGGACGCGCGGCCCGCACCGCGGACACTCTCGTCCCCGTCGGTGGGTTGTTGGTTGGTGGGGATGGATTCGTGGTCATGGCTGGTCCGTGCTCCGTCGAGTCCGCCAACCAGATCACCGCTACGGCGCGGGCCGTCAGAGAAGCCGGCGCGCAAATCCTCCGTGGCGGCGTGTTCAAGCCGCGCACTTCTCCATACGCATTCCAGGGGCTGGGCTGGGAGGGGCTCGAGCTGCTTGCAGCCGCCGGCCGCGCGGGCGGAATGCCCATCGTCAGCGAGGTGATGGCGGTCGACCAGGTGCGCCGGATGGCGGAGCTCGTTGACATTCTCCAGGTGGGCGCCCGGAACATGCAGAACTTCGACCTGTTGCGCGAGCTCGGCAAGGTGGACCGACCCATCCTGCTCAAGCGGGGCCTTTCCAGCACCATCGAGGAGTGGCTTGGCGCCGCAGAGTACATTCTCGCCGTGGGCAACCAACAGGTGATGCTCTGCGAGCGCGGCATCCGCACCTTCGAGACGAGCACGCGCAACACGCTCGACCTCTCAGCGATCCCCGTGTTGCGTGAGCGCACGCACCTACCGGTGATCGTCGATCCCAGCCATGGCACCGGTCATCGAGCCTACGTGGCGCCGATGGCGCGCGCTGCTCGAGCGGCGGGTGCACACGGACTGCTGATCGAGGTCCATCCGGAACCTGCAGCGGCGCTGTCGGATGCCGCGCAGAGCCTGTCGTTCGCGGAGTTCCACGCCCTGATGCGAAGCCTGGAAGCATTCGCCGGCGCCCCCAGTGGCACTGGCTGAATCCGGGCTTATGCTCCGGGCCGCTGCACCCAGAGGAAGCTGGTGAGGTTGTTGTCGAGGTCCTGCAGGTTGTCCTGGATGATCGTCAGACCGTGGATGTCGGCGAGAATCCTGCTGCCCATGGTGGCGATGTTGCCTGGCAGCGCCCCCTTGCCAAGGAGTTCGGCCACCTTCGCATGGTCGATGAGGTCGCCGTCACCGCTGGTCTGGCGAAGCGACGGGTAACGGGCCTTCAGTGTCGCCTGGCACTGGCTGAGCACCTGCGGGTGGGTCATGATGGTGTCGATGGCGGCAACAGCGCCGCTGGACGCCATCATCAGGCAGTGCGCGATGGCAATCGCGAACTCCTCGACGATGTCGAAACGGTACCGAGCCATCGCCGTCACCGACTCGCCGACCATCCCGCCAACGGAGTTGTGGATGGCGAACTGGCCGCGGTCGACGGTGCCCTGGTGCAGCGCGCGGAGCACTCCGTCGGTGGTGTGGAGATAGACCAGCTCGTACGGGACGTCTGGGGTGCGGCCCATGTAGTGCTCAGCCGCCTCTTCGTTGAAACTGCCCCGTCCGCCCTGGATGCCAACCACGAGGCGGTCGGTGACCAGGCGGTTGGGCAGCAGCTGATCGACGACACTGTCCTGCGCCTCCGACAGGCGTAGCCGCATCGCGCCGGTGTATGGGTTGCGCGTCTGCAGGTCGACGAAGAGCTGCTCAGTGTCATTGGTCACCTGGGCGGTGATCTCGTGCAACGTCTTGGTACCCAGGGTGTCGATCGGCGTTGGCACGAAGCCGAAGCGCTCCAGGGTGCGCCCCACAAGATGGGTCACGCCCTGGCTCACCGCGGCCAGACGATCGTGCTCGTCGGCTGTCATGACGACGACATCCAACCCTTTGCGCGCGAAGTAGTCGGTCCAGCCCGCAAAGGCCTCGTCGGACATCCGGTAGCTGTCGAGGACGATGGTCTGACCCGCAATACCCTGGACGGCCACGCTATCCGGCCCGAACATCGGATGGGTCAGCATCGCCGCATAGCCCGGGGGCAGGTGGCGGTCGAACACCGTCCGCGGATGCACCTTCACCGAGAGCACGTCGACAATCGTGCGCTGGCCCCCCATTTGATCGAAGAGTCGACGATGCTCCTGCAGCGTCGCCTCAAATGAGGAGATGGGCACGCAGTAGAAGACGACGTCAGACGCCAGCACGGTGTGCAGCGGAAGCGACGCGAATCCGGCCGCGACCGCCTCTTCAGCGCGCTGCGGATCGACGTCGTGTACGACGACGGGCCAATCCTCCGCGAGCATCGCAGCCCATAGGCGTCCGAATCGACCAAACCCGATGACGGCAGCAGTCGTCGGAGGAAACCGAGGCATGCCCCGGATTATCTATCGGCCGGCCGGCTCACCGATTGCGGCGACATGCTGCTGTCGCTACACGTGGCGACACTGGCTTCGTACTTCAGCAACGGGTGTGCAGGAGGTCGGCCGACGTCATGAACCAGCAGTGGTGGTACTCGTTCGTCGATCCATTCCGACACGGAGCGGTCCAGTGCCACATCGGGGTGTGCCGATGTTCAGCCAGTCAGACCGTCGCCGGCCGCGGCTCGGTCGGCATTCCCGCAGCGCGGCGAGCTCGCTCGGCAGCCGGCCGTGCCGGGCAATCGGTGAGATGGTCGTTGACCACGCCTGCCGCTTGCATGAGTGCGTACGCCGTTGTCGGGCCAACGAAACGAAAGCCGCACCTCTCGAGATCGCGAGCCAGGGCGTCGCTCTCTGTGGTCTTGGCAGGCACGTCGGCCCAGTTGGCGGGTGCTCGCAGTGGCGACTGCGGCGCGTGTGCGCGGACCAAGGTCCACAGCGACATACCCGTCGCGCGAAGCCTGACCACCGCCTGAGCGTTGGCGATTGTCGCCTCGATCTTCGCGCGATTCCGAATGATGCTCGCATCCGCGAGGAGCCGCGTGACCTGGCGTGCGCCAAACGCTTCCAGCGTTTCCGGCTGAAAGCCAGCGAACGCGGTCCTGAACCCAGGGCGCCGGGCCAGGATCGTTCGCCACGACAGCCCGGATTGAAAGGCCTCCAGGGTCAAGAGTTCGAAGAGGCCTTGCTCGTCGGTCGTGGGGTATCCCCACTCCTCATCGTGGTAGTGCTCCATCAGCGGATCGCCGTCGCCAAAGCACCGCCGACCTGTCATTGCGCCACCTGGATTCCCGATTGGATCGCTCAATCGAGATTCTCACATTCGGGTGCGGTCAGCACCCCCGACGACGTTGGATTGCCCTGCGAACCGCTGTCGCTGCGCCTCCGCGTACGGCTCGACCCCCTCCCGAGTCCGCGTCGGCCTGCACTCCGCAGGCGATGGGGCTGGATGCCACCGAACGCTCCAAACGACCCAGCAGCCGGCGGGACGCTCGCGACCCCAGCGTGGCCGAGCGTCCACGTAGTGCTCGGGATCGAGATCCGTGCATGGTCTGAGGTCGGTTTCCAGTGAGCCGCATAGACTGCGGCTCTCCATGACTGCGCCGACGCTCGCGGCGACGCTGAGCGAGACAGACTCACATGCCGGCGTTCGGAGCCTGGAACCAATTGCCTGGGCACTGTGCGCAACGGCGACGATCCTCGGCGTCGCGGGCGTGGCCATGATCGCCATCGGGGGCTCGTGGCGCGACTTCCTCGGCGCAGGCCACGCCGACGCCCCTGTCCCGGCAACTTCCTGCTGGTGCCGCCCGGCGGCGATCTCCCCGGTGTCAACGCCGGAACCAGCGATTACGTCGGCGTCGCCACGAGCATTGCGCCGGATGCTCAGGACTGCAGTGGCAAGCGTGCGCCCGGGGTGGGACCATCCGCCTCGGACATCATCACCTGGATGACCCAGCAACCGGGGCTCAGCACGACCGGACGGAAGCCGGTGGCGATTGGCGGGTTGCGTGGTGAGGTGCTCGATATATCCGGATGACCACCGGCTGGCCGCAGGCGTGCAGGATGGGCGACACGCCGTTTGTTCCGGTGATCGTCGGGACCGGGAGTACACAGCTGGAGCACGCGGTCGGTTCCAGCGGCGTGATGCGCCTGTACCTGCTCGATCACGCCGGAGGAGCGCTTGCAATCGAGATCGACGACGTCAGCGGGGGCGCGCACCTTGACACCTATTCGTGGACGGTCAGCGCATTCCAGTTCGCGGGCTGAGTGGGCGGTCGCTTCTGGTCTCAGTCATCACGGAGGTCCCGTGGGAGCCTCACGTCCACCTCGATCTCGACCACGTCCCTGACCTTGAGCGCGCCGAGCATCGCGGAATACGGCTTGATGCCATGGTGGCTCTGGACGACGGTGGCTGTGCCGTTGACACGGTCCGCGTCGGTGCTCGACGTCAGGCGGAGCTGCGCCGGTCGAGACCGGCCGGCGATGCTGAGGTCGCCACTCACCGTGGCCTCATTTGCATCGCCGGCGATCAGCGTGGAGCGGAAGGAGATCTCGGGGTAGCTGGAGGAGTGGAGCACCTTGTTGCGGATGTTGGCGCCGACCTCGCCGCGCTGCTTGTCGGTAAGCGGGATCGCCCCGCCATGCGCTTCCCGTACTTCCAGCGAAGCAGCATCGACTGTCGCGGTCACGCTCGACCGGGCGGGTTCTTCCGCGTCCACAACCACCGTTGCACTCCAGCGGACAGCCTCGAGGGTGAGGTCGTGACCCATTCTGGCGGCAGCGCCCTCTCGTGTGGTCCTGATCAGAAGCGTGCCGTTTCCCGGGCCGATGGTGTACGTGCCTGTCGTCAGTGCCACAAGCTCTCCCCCGAGTGTCCCACCCCCGGTCGCGGTGCGCCCGGATCGCACCACCATACACTCGACGCGTGCCGGTGCCAGTGACGGATCTTTGGAGTGCGTTCGCTGCCGAGAGGCTTGCTCACACGTTCGCCGGGACCAACGTGGAGATCATGGATCAGGTGCCGACGGGGTCGCGGTCGTGATCAGAAAGGGTCACCTCTGAGGACTGGGGCCGCGAGGCCACCGATCTCACTCGTACACGCGGTGACCAACCCGGATGCGCTGCAACCATGCATCCCTCGGCGCGGGCACACTGCGGCCGGCCACCATGGCGCGGAGAACCGGGCAGCGTCGCTTGGCGACGCGAAAACGAATCTTGTTGACTACGGATCGCGGTTCGAGGAGTGCGCGGGCGACGAACCACGCCTGCAGCCTCAGCACCGCACCACGCTCCCAACCGCCCGCTACCACCGCAGACGCGACCTGGAGGGCAGCGCGCTCCCCCGGACCGAACAGGCGCGCCGTCAAGCGAACTCCCTCAGTGTCCTGCGCCAGCAGTTCCACGATCCCGTGGGCGCGCAGCGCGTCGTGGTTCGGCAGCCCGTTGCGCAGGGTTCCGTTGAGAAGCAGCTTGATCAGGCCTTCGGTGCCCGGCCTGACGCAGCGCAGGCCGCGGTCGTCGACGCTGGCCAGAGCGATCAGGTCGTCGTGCCGGAACATCGTGGAGCCGAGAAACACCTTGCGCGGAAGCACGTCCAGCTCGAAGAACGGTTCCTCGCCGCAGAGAGCAACCATGACATCGAGGTTGGGCGCGTGCCGGCAGATGATTATCGGTCCGAGCTGGTGATTCCTCGCCCAGTCGATGAAGGTGGTCGCGATCGCTTCCCGTTCATCGCCGGCCGCCGTCGAGTCGATGTCACCGTAGCCCGCAAAGGCGCGCTCGACGCTCTTCCACGCCACCCACGTGGGCGAGCTCTGGGTGAGCTGACGCAGCAACGGCAACCACGTCGCCGACCGGTCGACGGCGCCCGCGGCAGTCACCGCACGTGCGCCTCCAAGGCGCCGGCCAGGATGCGCGCCCCCTGCTGCCACGAGTACCGCTCGACCACGAGCTGCCGCCCGCCAGCGCCGATCCGCGCGGCCAGGGCCGGATCGCTGATCAGCGCCTGCACCGCCGTGGCCACGCCATCGGTACTCTTGTCTGCCGCGAGCACGTGCTCGCCGTGGCGGGCATCGGTGCCTTTGAGGGCCTCTTCGAAGACGACGGTCGGGAGCCCGGCGGCGAGCGCCTCGAGAAGCTTGATCTTGGTTCCGCCACCGTACTGGATCGGACACAGAGCGATGTCGGCGGCTTGCAGATGCGAGCGCAGGTCGGTGACGAATCCGGTGAAGACCAGGTTGCCGCGCCGCTCAGGTTTGGCGACGTCGCCAATAACGAGGAAGGTCACGTCCGGAAGACGAGTCGCCGCCTCGCAGACAGTTCGCACACCGTCCCGGTTCGGAGGCACGTCGGCCCCGGCGAAGATGACGGTCGGCAGGTCGGGCAGGTCGAGGCGTTTCTTCGCGTCGCGCTTGGCGACCGGGTCCGCCGGTACGTACAGATCCGTGTCGGCGCCGTTGGGAACCACCGCAATCCGGGACGGGTCGACGCCGTAGGTCGCGACGAACTCGTCGCGGTCGGAGTCGCTGACAGCGATGATCAGATCTGCCCGAGCAATCGCGTTCGCCTCCGCTCGGGCGATGTAGCGCACCCACAGAGACCGCCGCGAGTCGACGCGTGCCGCGCGCGCCCACGATGGGAATTTGAACCGTTCAACGTTGTGCGAGGCCAGAACCGTGAGGGCGCCCGCGGCGCGCCTCGCGCAATATTCGAACTGCCACGGGAACTCCACCAGGATGGCGTCGGCGCGGGCGATCAACCGATCCAGTTGAGCCGGCCGTGCCAGGCGCAGCGTCGCTCCGCTTGCAACCGGGACGCCCATCCACGCGTGCCGTGTGGCGGTCGCCAGCGACCACGCAAGAGGGCTGGCGTAGCGCTGCTCGACGTACGTGCTCGTGTGGGTGATCGTGCGCGTGGAGCCTCTCGCCGGCAGCCGCCCTGCCCACTCCAGAGAGAACTGCTCGACGCTGTGTCGCTGGCTGAGCTGAGTGAGCAGGTTGTAGGTGCGCACGACCGAGCCGGACTCGAGCCTGGTCATGTCCTTCGGCGAGACGTCGAGAATTCGCACAGCTCTAGAGCTAGCCTATCCCGGTAGTCAAATTGACCCGATCCGACACGGCGTCGCTTTGCACAATTGCCGTGGCAACCGCCGGCTTCGTTGGGTTGACCCTAGTTCTCACTGCCACGAGGGAACCCACTGTGCGGTCGAGCTGCTCGGCACGACCGAGAGGGCTCTAGCGTTTCGGCTCATACCGCATCGCCACCGCCCCCGAGCCGAACTCCAGCCGGCTCACGAGCCTCAAATCGATATGCCTCGATAGCCCCGCGAACAAACTCGGCCCGTGGCCCGCCAGCACGGGCTGCACCACGAACTCGTACTCATCGATCAATCCCAGCTCCGCCAGCGCCAGCGGAAGCTTGACGCCGCCCACGAACAGTCCGTTGCCCGGCTCTCGTTTGAGCTGCTGGACGGCCTTTCCCAGATCCCCGCGCAGCAGCTCCGCGTTCCAATCGACCCGGTCCAGGGTGCTCGACACGACGTACTTCCTGGCCGTGTCGATCGTCCGGGCGAACGGTTCCATCCAATCGGGCCTCGCTCCCGTCGGCGCCGGCAGCCGCCACGCTGTCTGCATCATCTCGTACGTCACCCGGCCAAAGAGGAGGGCATCGGCCTGGACGAGGTTCTCGACCGCGTGACGATGCAGGTCTTCGTCCGCGACCATCGCACGATGATCGCAGCAGCCATCCAATGTGACGTTGATGGAATACCGAAGGGGTCGCATCACACGAGAGTAGCGATTGGGCAGTGAGAGTGGACTAGAGCGATCACGAGCATGAGCGTTGGGTTCGTCGATACTCTTGCCGCCAGGAGCTCTTGGCCACTCATCGACGCCCGTCGCCGGCCGCAAGGAGGATGAAGGCCGCGGTCCCAAGCCGCACTCATACAACGCTCAGGTTGGTCCCAATCATTCGCATCAACTGCTCGGTCGTTGAGGTATCGAAAATGGTGGGTACGGCCAGCGCGAAGCACCGGGCCGCCAATAGCGTCCAGTTCGGGTGGCCTTCCAGCCTCGACGTCCTTCTGCATCGAACTGCGCATGATCGCCGGCGGCGCATCCAGCCGTGCCAGTGTTGAGCGGCGGTCGATTTGTGCGCCTCGGGCCGCGGCAGCGCGGCAGACCTCGGTCAGGCAACTCTCCAAGCGGCTACGCCACGTCGGATCTGACCGGATCTCCCAGCATCGACGCCTCGTCAAGCCTCATCCGACGGCCGACGGGAAGTCCGACTTCGGAGAACGAGGATGGCCAGCCTGGGCATCTCTGGGGCCAGGCCGTCTGGTGCGAGAGTGCGGTGCAGCATCGTTAGACAGCGTGCCAGAAATCTCCGGCTGTTTCAGCCTTGGCCTGGTAGAGGGCGCGATCCGCGCTGGCGACCAGTTCGTCAACCCCTAGAGCCGCACCTCCGGCGGTCCAGCCAACACTGATCGCGATGCGAATACTCCTATCTCCCACCTCAATGGGCTGCCGTGCTGACCACGCGAGTTTCCGCGCAAGGCGGCGGCCACCAGCGTCATCGAGCTCGGGGCAGATTGCGAGGAACTCGTCGCCCCCCCATCGCGCGACAACATCCGACCGCCGCACCGCGGTCCGCAACCGACCCGCGAGTGTCACGAGCACGGCGTCGCCGGCACAGTGTCCGTGCGAGTCGTTGATCTGCTTGAACGCATCGATGTCACACATCAGCACGGTCAGTGCTCTGCCGTATCGTCGGGCACGACCGACCTCCGTCATCAGCCGAACTTCTGCTTCGCGGCGGTTTGCCAGACCGGTCAACGGATCGGTGCTGGCCAGTCGCTGCAAGACGCCTTGAATTCGGACTGCCTCCGCGTCACGACGACGAGCAGCCTCAAGGTTCTCAACCAATTTGGCCGCGACAAGGGGCGGAACCTGTCGCACAGCGGCGATGTCCAGTCGGACCAAGTCTGCCAAGGCTCGCCAGGTGTCCTCAGCGAGGGTGCGTCGGTTGTTGGTCGCTCCACGGGCGACCAATCGACTGGATGCGGGTGAAACACGGACGCTGTTGGGGCTCGTGAGCATGTGCATCTCCTCGCGTTGGGTGGTACATCTGCAAGCGCAGCTTTGCGCGGTCAGTTAAACCGACGCTGAACACGCCTCGGTCAGGCGCACAGATCGCGCCACCGTGGACCTACCAGCCGCGCTCACCGCCCAAGGCGCGCGGGTTCCGCCCGCGATCGCGTCGCACAGTGCTAGTGCCTGCCTGACAGCGGACATCGCGTGATTGTTCAGCGTGCGTTCATCCGGTGAGGACACGGTGGGTATCACCGCGTGCAATCCACCGGTCGAAGACAAAAAAGGCAGGTAGGAATCGATGACCACCTCTGCAGCAGGCAGCAACAGGACGCCGCCGCCGCCACCGGCGCCAAGGCCGCGGTGGCGGCGCAGTCTTGGCGGGCTGACCCTCGCCGCCATCACCGTGAGCGTGGTTGCGTCGGCCAGCTTCGTGGCCACACGCGACTCCGTGCAAGCTCCCAGCCAGAGCACCAGTACCAGCGGCGCGAAGTCGCTGGAGGACGAGTTCACCTCGCTCGTCACCACGGTGGTGCCGTCGGTCGTGCAGATTGAATCGCCCGCTGGCCTAGGGTCCGGCGTCGTGTACGACGCTGCTGGCCACATCGTCACCAACGCCCACGTGGTCGGAGCCGAGACGCAGTTCACCGTCACCGCGGCTAATGGCACGCCACGCAAGGCAACCTTGCTGGGAAGCTACGCCACCGAGGATCTCGCGGTGCTTCAGGTCGACGGGGGCGGCCTCCGTGCCGCGGTTTTCGCGGACTCAGCAACCGTCAAGGTCGGTCAGATCGTGTTGGCTGTGGGGAATCCGCTCGGATTGTCCAGCAGCGTCACCGACGGCATCGTCAGCGCAACCGGCCGGCTGGTTGCCGAACCGTCCAATGGAGCAGCCCCAGGAACCACGCTTCGGGACACCATCCAGACGAGCGCGGCGATCAATCCAGGAAATAGTGGTGGCGCCTTGGTGGACCTCGCGGGCCGCGTCATCGGTATTCCCACGCTGGCGGCGCATGACGCACAGCTCGGTGGTGCTGCCGCGGGCATCGGCTTCGCGATTCCAAGCAATACCGTGCGCGACATCGCCGATCAGTTGATCAAGGACGGCAAGGTGACCCATTCTCGCCGCGCCTACCTCGGGGTACAGACGGCCGTCGCCACGGATGGCGTCGCCGTGGCCAGCACGACGGCGGGTGGCCCCGCAGAACGCGCAGGGATCCGGGCCGGGGATGTCATCGCCGCGCTTGCAGGTTCGCCCGTGCGCACCCCGCAGGACTTGCGTGGCCGCCTCGCCGCGCTCGAGCCCGGTCAAACCATCGAGGTGCGCCTGATCGATGGCGAGCTCGGCGCTCGGGTGGTGCCGGTGACACTTGGCGAGTTGCCGGGGACACCCTGAAGCGGCGGCCGTTCCGCGTCAGCCTTACGACACGCAGCTGTTGCGTTGGAGCCGGAAGCCGCGGGTAGGAGCGAGATCAGCGCAGCTTCCGAACCGCCAATGCCTCTTGGGGGTGGGTCGCCCACGTGAGGAGGCCGGGCGGGCCACAGCCCGTGGCGGCGCCGGCGGAGGCGGCGCGGGTCGTGAACTCAAGCGCGGCGGTCGGCGCAACGGCCAGCGCCGCCAGGAGCCACAGCCAGATTCCGGATGGTAGCCATCGTGCGAAGCCAAGCCGCGACGCGGGCGACCCAGATACGGGGGCACGCCCGCGCCGTCCGCGACCCAGTCTCGTTGGGGCGGCGGTGATTCCTCCCCGCCCGTTTCGCGGCGGCAGTGGATCGGTCGCAGCGCGGAGTGGTCGCGACTGCTGGTCACGGATGTCTGCTTCATCTGTGGAACGCATGGCCCGATCAGTTCATCAGCCGTGCCTGAACGGACGCTAAACGCAGGGAGCGAGACAGCGCGGTGGGGCACCGGCCGATCGAGCCCTGCCCACCGGGCAGGAAGCCGCCTGGTGATTCAGCCTCCGTTCAGATTGCAACGGTCACACTACCGGGATGCGGGTGCTGATAGTCGAAGACGACCGTGCCATCGCCACCTCGCTACGACGCGGGCTCGAGGAGGAGGGATTCAGCGTCGACGTCCTCGAGGATGGCGGGGAGGCGATCGCAGCTGCTCGCGCCACGCCCTTCGATGCTGTCGTGCTCGACATCATGCTGGCGGGTTCGGTGGACGGCTTTGCGGTCTGTGCGACGCTCCGCGACCATCGGGTGCGCACCCCTGTGCTGATGCTCACCGCGCGGGACGCGGTCGACGACCGAGTCCGCGGCCTCGAGGCTGGGGCCGACGACTACCTCGTCAAACCCTTTGCCTTTCGCGAACTGCTTGCTCGAGTACGGGCGCTGACCCGCCGCCACCTCGACACCCGTTCGCGACTGATCCGGGCCGGGAGCCTCGTGTTTGACGTCTCGGCGCGGCGGGTCAAGGTCGCCGGACACCCGCTGACGTTCACCGCCAAGGAGTTGGCCATTCTCGAGTACTTTCTGCATCACCAGGGCCAGCTCCTCAGCCGATCGCAGATCGAGGAGCATGTCTGGAATTACGACTTCGAGAGCACCTCGAACCTCGTCGAGGTCTACATCGGCCGGATCCGGCGCAAACTGGCCGCGGCTGGCCTCCCGGACCCGATCACCAACTCGCGCGGTGAGGGATACCGCTTCGATCCGGCGTGATCATGCGAGAGCTGGTCCGCCGCACCCGGGTGCGCCTGACGCTCACGTATAGCGCCGCAGTCACCGTGGCTCTGGGGGTGGGCGGCATCCTGTTCTTCGTGGTCTTCAGCCAGGCCTCCCTCGGCACCATCGACAGTGGTTTGCGGGGGCAGGCGCAAATTCTTTCGTCGAGTCTGGGTCTGAGCGGCGGAAGCATCATCTTCAAGGGCGGTGACACGCTGCCCAGCGAGACGCCCGAGGGGGAGCCCATCTCAGCGCTGGTGCTCTCCGCAGACGGCGCCACGCTCGACCAGGCAGGGCAGCCGATCGACGCCGGACTGGCGCGGACCCTGGCCGTTCAGGACCGCGGCCTCGATGCTCAGCCGGTCATCGACAGCCGCTTCATCGGAGCGATGCACCAGCGTCTCTTGGTCCAGGCGCTGGACGTCGGCGGCCAGAACTTGACCCTCGTCCTCAGCCGATCCCTCGAGGAGTACGACAAGACCACGCGCCTCACAATCGCGCTCATCGGTGCCACCGTGGCCCTCTTGGCCCTGGCTGCGGCGGCGTCCGCATACCGCCTGGCGGGCCGCGTGCTCCGACCGGTGCGCATCATCACCGCGACCGCGCGCGACCTCGGCGAGAACAGCCTGGATCGGCGGATCACTCTGGACCTTCCCCGCGACGAGATCGGCATGCTCGCAACCACCTTCAACGAGATGCTGGACCGCATCGAGGCGGCTTTCGCCGCGCTCCGACGCTTCACCGCCGATGCCGCGCACGAATTACGCAGCCCGCTCACGGCGCTCCGCGCTGAGGTTGAGGTGGTGATGCGCCGGCCCCGCGACAGTTCGGATTACCGTGCCACTCTTGCCGTCGTGCTCGGCGAGATCGAACGGCTCAGCGGCGTCACCGATCAGCTCCTTCTGCTGGCACGCGTCGACGCCGGCACCTTGGTTCCGCGACGCGAGGGCATCGACGTTTCCGATCTTCTCGAGGAGGTGGGTGAGCGCTGGCGGTCGCTCGCCAGCCGCTCCAACGTCGCGATCTCCGTGCGCGCCCCGGGTGAGGGGACCATCGAGGCTGACCCCGTCTTGCTGCGTCGGGTGCTCGACAACTTGCTGGACAATGCGATCCGCCACACCCCCCCCGGGGGCCGGGTGAACCTCACCGCGGACCACGAGAAGGCGAACTGGATGCTGGCCGTCGAGGACTCCGGTCCCGGTGTGGAGCCCGCAGTGCGACCGTTCCTGTTCGAGCGCGCCCATCCCACCGCCGACTCGCATCGAAGCGGCAGCGCGGGCCTCGGCCTGTCATTGTGCGCGGCGATTGCGACCGCACACGGCGGCCATATCCACCTCGACGCCGACAAACACAGAGGCGCTCGGTTCGTTGTCACCCTGCCGGTGGAGCCGGCAGGCCGCGACCCGGACCTCGCAGGCCCGCCATGAACTCGGCCCGCGAGAGTATCGTCTCGGAGGTGACTCGCCGGTTCAGGGTTTCCTGCAGTACGGCGGCAAGCGTCTGCGGATCAGCGCCGACGATGGTTGCGGCCGTCAGGACAGCGCACTGCGCCGGCCCCCAATTCTCCCAGGTGCGTAGCCAGCTTCGCCGCCGGAGGCGCAATACTAGGGACGACCGTCGACTCGTCGCGCGCATCACGCACGCCCGACCGCTGACCGCTTGTGACGCCACAACAGGACGGCGATGACGCCGAGGCCGAGCAACCCGATCGCGACACTGCCGACTCTCCCAACGTAATCGGCGATCAGGCGGTAGGAGTCGCCGGCGAGGAATCCGGCGCCCACGCATAGTGGCGCCCAGACCAGCGCACCAGCAATGTTCCACATGGCAAAGCGGCCGTAGGGCATCCGACCCGCCCCTGCGAAGAAGGGAACCAGCGCCCGGAGCACGCCCACAAAGCGCCCGGTGAACACCGCGATCCCGCCCCGGCGGCGCAGGTACGCCTCGGCCGCGCTCAGACGGGCCGGTCCTGTCCTCCTTCCCAGCCAGCTGCGACGCAATGGCTCCGCACCAACGCGACCCAATCCGTACCCAATGGAATCGCCGATGATGGCACCGGCGATGGCCACCACCATGAGGAGCGCGACGCTCACGCGCCCCTGCGCAGCGAGCACCCCCCCGAACAGTAGGGCAATCTCGCCCGGTACCGCGAGGCCAATGAAGGCGGCTGACTCCAGCAGTGCGAGGACCCCGATCACCCCGTAGATCCATGGACCGGTCAGACCCTGCAGCATCGTCACGACGGTCTGACTCACAGCACATCCCCGGGGGCCACGCTGCGTTCGCCGACGGTGGGGTGTCCCGATTGGACCGTGCTCGCACCGGCGCTCCAGCGCTTGTCAGAGCGAACCGTGAACCAGCTCAAGAGTGCCGCCGTACCGAGGATGCCGACGATCACCGCTAGGGACGCGCCGATCGACACCTCCACGATGGACCCGAGGAGCATCTTCACGCTCACGAAGACGAGCAGGATGCCGAGTGCCGGCCGCAGGTAGCGAAACCGATGAATGGCACCTTCGACCACGAAGTACAAGGACCGCAGCCCGAGTACGGCTAAGGCGTTGGCGCTGAAAACAATGAACGGGTCTAGGCTCAAGCTGAAGGCTGCCGGAATCGAGTCGACTGCGAAGGCGATGTCCGCGATCACCACCAGCACAAGTGCGGCGACCAGTGGCGACGCGCGCGCGGTCAGTCGGCGCGATATGCCCTGGAAGGGAGGAGCCTCCTCGGCCGCGGTTCGCCGCGGCCATCCCAGTTTCGCGCCGAGCAGCAGCAGCATGACTCCGAATCCATACGTGAGCCACGCAAACTGGTGGACAAGCGCGACACCCGCGATCACAAACGCAAGGCGCAGGACGATTGCTCCCAGCGCGCCGACGAGCAGCACCCGATGACGCATTTCCCGCGGCACGGCGAGCGAGCTGATCAACACCACGAACACGAGAATGTTGTCAATGGACAGGGACCACTCGGTCACGTAGACGGCAAAAAACTGTCCCGCCACAGACGCTCCCCGCGTGGCCAAGATCACGACCCCGAAGAGGCCCGCCGTCGCCGTCCAGACGGCAGTCCACCGCACGCCCTCAGCGAAGGGAATGTGCCGTGGCCGGCGATGAAACCAGAAGTCGATGGCAAGCGCCGTGCCGAGCACCGCCGCGAGCACGACCCAGAGGATGGCGCCATCAGATCCGAGGGCAGTTGCAGACCGTGTCACCGCAAGACTTGTCACGAACCTGACGGTGCCCGGCGACACTGAACGCTGGCTGAACCGTCCACCTCATGGGACGACGGTCGCACGAAGGCTCGTTCAGTGTGGCGTTAGTTTCGGTACCGATGCTGCACACATGGCTGAACGAAAGGTCACCGGTGGCAATGCCGGCTCGCTGCAACACATGGAGGCGACCGTGAGATGCACGTCCCCAGCGACACCGTAAGGACGGGAGTCGTCCACCAACCTCAACCATCCGCTCTGCCGCCTCAATCCTTGCCCTGTCCGCGCTGCGGCAGCCGCCTGCGCGAGCTCGTATGTGACGACGAGCGCCTCGAGGTGCGGTGTCTCGATTGCCGCATTGTTGTGAACGGCTGGCAGGACTTGCTTGTCGCCTGGGATTCGGTGGTGGCGCCAGCGTGACAAGCGAGGTCGAGCCGCAGTGCCGCTCGCCGGATGACGTGACTCGGCGCGCGCAGCTCAGCCAGGATCTCTGACTGAGCCGCGCAGGAGAAGTGGCGTGTGGTTCCGGTGTGGGTTCGACGCCACGGCATATCGAGATGGATGAACAGATGGAGCACTCGCAATTCGGCAGATCAGCTTGGTCGTTCGACAATTCGGTCGGCGCGGCCGTGTTTGCGCGGTCGTCCGACACAACAGAAGGAGACGAACATGGCCGTCATGGTGACCTATATACCCGACGGGATCAGCGAGCAGGCCTACGTGGAGATGCAGTCAGCGCTCGCGCAGAAGCAGCGCGACGCTCGGGGGTTCAGACTCCATGCGGGGGTGGTGGACAGCGGCAGCCTTCAGACCGTAACTGAGGTGTGGGACTCCGAGGAAGATGCGCGTTTCTGGTTCGACGAGAACGTCAAGCCAAACCTTCCCGCTGGCGTACCGACGGGCAGCTATCAGGAACTGCACTCGGTGATCGTCCCCCGACCGGGTGATGTGGAGGGTCTCGACTAACGACCACGGCCGGGGTCGCATCTGGGGTCTTTGATCCCGTAGCGAGTCACGGGAAAGCGACGGCGAGGAGCGCTCGCCAGCCGGCGGTCGCGCCGACCCGTCGCCCCGTGGCGTGGGCCACGCACCGCCCCGCGCGTACCGCGCCCAGGCAGAGGAAAGTTCCGGGATCGCCCCCTGGACGAGCCGTACCCGTACGTGTGGTTCGACGCGACCTACGAGAAGGTCCGCGAGGGCGGCCGCATCGTGAGCCAGGCCGCGGTGGTGGCTGTGGGAGTGCGTAACACCGGCGAGAAGAGCGTCCTCGGCCTGGCGGTGGGTCCGAGCGAGACGGAGGCGTTCTGGCGGGAGTTCTGCCGCAGCCTGTCCCGGCGCAGGCTCAGCGGCGTGCAGCTGGTCATCTCCGATGCTCACGAGGGCCCGCGCAGCGCGCTCGCCCAGGTGTTCACCGGCGCCACCTGGCAGCGCTGCAAGGTGCACTTCCTGCTGGATGTTTCACTGAGCGCAATGGAGCGGCCGGCTGGGCCGCTACCGTTCGACCTCGTGGCACACCATGGCTCTAC
>JBDTJX010000102.1:0-49759 GCA_039935655.1 Candidatus Dormiibacter sp.
CGTCAGGCTTTCGCCCATTGCGGAAAATTCCTAACTGCTGCCTCCCGTAGGAGTCTGGGCCGTGTCTCAGTCCCAGTGTGGCTGATCGTCCTCTCAGACCAGCTACCCATCGTCGCCTTGGTAGGCCGTTACCCCACCAACAAGCTAATAGGCCGCGAGCCCGTCATCGAGCGGCTTGCGCCTTTTTTCACATCGGGATGTCCCGTTGTGACCACATCCGGTATTAATCCTGGTTTCCCAGGGCTATCCCGAACTCGAAGGTAGGTTGCTCACGTGTTACTCACCCGTGCGCCGCTAGATGCGTGACCGAAGCCACGCACCGCGCTCGACTTGCATGTTTCATGCACGCCGCCAGCGTTAATCCTGAGCCAGGATCAAACTCTCCGAAAAAACGTCTCACCGGGCAAGCCCGGTATTCGACGAGTTCAGACGAGGTGCCTCACCAGCCCACGGCGAACCGTGAGCCCTAGGCCCTTTGCGGAAAGTCGTCTCCACTCTTCAATTGTCAAGGTTCTCGACGCGCGCGAATCCCAACGTAGGGGAAAACGCAGCACTTCCCGGGCAGCAACGACCAACCGGGCAAGAGGGGGATTGTAGCGACTCAGAGGCCCGGCGTCAAGCTCAGCGGCCCGCGCCGAAGGCAGCGTCATCCACCCCTTCCGGTGCGTCTCGAACGATACACGACAGGTCCGCGGCACGCCACCCGGCGGGGATCCGGTCGGCTACAGAGACCGGCGGCCGGCGAACGCCCGGGCCACCGTCACCTCGTCGGCGTATTGGAGGTCAGCTCCTGCCGGGAGGCCGTGGGCCAGACGGGTGACCGTGATCCCCCGGGAGACCAGCCGCTCCCCCAGGTAGTGGGCGGTCGCCTCGCCCTCCACGTCCGGGTCGGTGGCGATGACCACCTCGCGAACCTCGCCCTCGTCGAGCCGGCGCTCGAGGGCATCGATCCTCAGTTGGTCCGGTCCGATGCCGTCGATTGGCGACAGGGCGCCGCCGAGCACGTGGTAGACACCGGCGAACTCGCCGCTGCGCTCGACCGCGAGCACATCAAGCGGCTCCTCGACGACACACATCACCGTCTGGTCGCGACGCGGGTTCGAGCACACCGCGCAGAGCTCGCCCTCAGCGATGAAGTAACACCGCGCGCAGGGGCGCACCCCCTCGTGCAGGTCGCGGAGCGCGGAGGACAGTCGAGCAGTTGCCTCCGGTGTCGCGCTCATGCAGTGAAAGGTCAGGCGCTGTGCTGTCTTCGGCCCGATGCCCGGCAGTCGCCCGAACTCCGCGGCCAGCCGCTCGACCGCCGCGGGGATCAGGCCCATCGGGTCAGAGAAGGCCCGGCGGCAGTCCCAGCCCGGCGGTGAGCTGTCCCATGTGCTGACCCGCCATCTCACGCGCCTTGTCGAGCGCGTCGTTGCCGGCAGCCAGGAACATGTCGGCGAGCAGTTCGGCACCTTCCTCGAGTGCCTCTGGCTCAATGGCGACCGACAACAGCTTCTGATGGCCGTTGGCGGTGACGGTGACCGCCCCACCACCCGCGGTCCCGGTGACGGTCATGTCGCCGAGCTCGCCCTGCAGCTTGGCCATCTTGGTCTGCATCTGCTGCAGCTGTTTCATCATGTTGCTGTTCATCGAATCTCCTGCCTGTGTACCGGCAGTCTACGCACCCCCGCCACCGGCCGGCCGGTCGGCGTCCTCGCGGAGCCTTGTCGACGTCACGCGACTCCCAGCGAAGGTATCCAGCACGGCTTGGGTGGCTTCGCCGGTGCCACCCGGCCGCTTCGGCGGCGTCCCCTCGCCGACGTACTTGACGTCGACCACCCGCGGCGACCCGGCCACCTCGCCGACCGCCTCGGTGAGCAGCGCCAAGCGGGTCCGATCATTCAACTTCTCGAGGTGGAAGTTGTACGGCGCGCCGACGGTCAGGGAGGACTCATCGGCGGCGACGGCCCGGCAATCGCGCAGCACGCCGGCCAGCGCGCGATCCCTCCGGTTGACCGCATCAAGGAGCGCCGTCCAGTGCTGCTTCCACGCCTCCGCGTCGATGAGGGCAGGCGATCCGCCACCCGCTTCCGCAGGAACAGTGGGCTCGGGGCTCTCGGTCGTGGCCGCTGGCACCGGTGTGGGTGCGGGAGTCGGTGCGGGAGTCGGTGCGGGAGTCGGTGCCGCTGGTCGTGGCGCCGGGGCTTGCACGGGGCGGTGGGCCGGCGGCCGCAGCGGTGCCGCCGGTTCGGGGGCTGACGCGTCCGCACGTGTCGGGTGGCTGGGGGTTGCTACGGGTGCGCCGCATTCAAGCCGGGCCACCCGCGCCTCGAGCGCGACGAATTGCGCCTCGCCCAGGCTTGTTTCCCTGACCAGGCGCATGACACAGAACTCCACCTGGAGGCGAGCCTCAACCGGTTGGCGCAGCTCGAGCTCCGCTGCCTGGAGCAGCTCGAGGGCGCGCAGCCAGAACCCTGCCGGCGCCACCCGCGCAAGCACCACCGCCAGCTCCGCCTCATCCGGGGCGACGTCGGCTCCTTCGAGGTGGCCGAGAGCGGCGAATTCCGCGGCTCGACAGAGCCTCGAGACCTCGCGAAGCAGCTGGCGGGGATCAGCGCCCGAATCGAAGGCCGCCGCGACCGCCCGCAGCGCCCCGGCCCCGTCACCACCCGCCAGGGCGTGCAGCAGGGCCTGCAGCGCGGCCGGATCGCCCACGCCGAGGGCACGGCGCACGTTGTCGGCGGTCAGCGGCCGATCGCCCCCCGCCAGCGCCTGGTCGAGCAAGGAGAGCGCGTCCCGCACGCTGCCCTGCCCGGCGCGGGCGAGCAGCGCGAGAGCCTCGGGCTGTGCCTGCGCACCCTCCGCCTCGAGGATGCGGGCGAGGTGGGCGTGGATGTCGGCAGCGCTGACGCGGCGGAAGTCGAAGCGCTGGACACGCGAGCGCACCGTCTCGGGCACCTTGTGCGGCTCTGTTGTCGCCAGCACGAAGAGCACGTGCGGCGGCGGTTCCTCCAACGTCTTGAGGAATGCATTCCACGCTTCGGTGGTGAGCATGTGCGCCTCGTCGATGATGTACACCTTGCGTCGCAGGGCCGCAGGCAGGTACTTCACCTTCTCGCGGAGATCACGCATCTCATCGATGCCACGGTTGCTCGCCGCGTCGATCTCGAGAACATCCACCGAGCTGCCATCGGTGATCTCGATGCACGCGCTGCACCGGTTGCACGGCTCACCGTCCTGCAGGTCAAGGCAGTTGACCGCCCGCGCCAGGATGCGTGCCGTCGACGTCTTGCCCGTGCCGCGGATGCCGGTGAACAGGTACGCGTGCGCAAGCGTTTCGGCGCGCACCTCGTTGCGCAACGTGGTGGCGATCACGTCCTGCCCGATCAGGTCGTCGAACCGCAGGGAGCGGTAACGCCGGTACAGAGCGGTGGCCACCAACCCACGATAGCCGAGAACGGGCAGCGACCGAGCCAGACGCGAGCTCACCGCTGCGGTGGGCGCGCGAGGCGAACGCCGAGCCGGCGCGGCGTCGCGCCGAGGAGTGGGGCGAGAGCGGACGATGGGCAGTCGCGCACCCCACGTCGTTGACGTGACGCCGGCGCTCACCCGATCGTCCAGCTCGGACCAGGTTGGCTACGGCACCCCCGGGGGACCGTTTACCGCTGCTTCCTTCCAGACCTGACGGGGTTCACAGACCCGGGCTGCGTAGGACCCGATCGTCAGCGCCAAGCGCTCGGAGCAGACCCAACGCCACGCCCCCTCGGTGGGGAATTCGACCCCGCTGTAGCGGATTGCGGGTACAGGGCACCGCTAACGCCCCGTCTAGCGCGACCGAGGCCATTGTACTGGCCCGACGCGGCGGTCAGGCCGCTCCGTTCGCAAGCGACACATCCTGTTCCTCGGCGGCTGCGCGCGCCTCCCCTGCAGCCACCACCGGAGAAGCCGGCCAGAGCAGGATCACCCGCGTTCCCGAACCCTCCTCGCTCTCCACCTCCACCGCGGCCCCGTGCGCGGTGACCAGGCGCTTGACCAGCGCAAGGCCCATGCCGGCGCCCCCGAACTTGCGGGTGGCGCTGTTGTCGACTTGGTAGAAACGATCGAAAACCCGTGGCAGGTCGGACGCGGGGATGCCCACGCCCCGGTCGGCGATCTCGATGCGAACCCCACGATCGCCGGCGACGGGCGCGAAGGAGACGGTCACCCGTCCTCGGTCCTCGCTGAACTTCACCGCATTGTCGATGACTGCGCGCAGGACCTGGCCCAGCCGTTCTGCATCGGCAAACGCGGTGAGCTCGTCACCCCCAACGATGTCCACGGGCAATGGGATGCCGTCCTTGTAGCGCTCGCCCACCTGATCCAGCGCCGTGGTGACGGCAGCACGAAGGGGCACCTGGGTGGGATTGAGCCCGAGCTGCACGTCCTCCATCAGCGAGTAGTCGATGATGGTTTCGACGATGTCCTGGAGGTTCGTGGCGGCCACCTGGATGTCCCGCACCGCCTCCAGCTTCGGGCCCTCGTCCCACACCACCCAGCACATCTCCAGAAGATCGGCCAACCCGAGGATCGCGGTCAGCGGCGTGCGCAGCTCGTGCTGGACGGTGGCGAGGAAATCCGACTTGAGGGTGTCGAGCTCGCGCAACCGTTGCACGGTCTGTCTCTCCTGTTCGAAGAGACGGGCGTTCTCCATGGCGATCGCAGCGTTGTTGGCAAGGACGGCCAGAACGTCCGCGTCGACGTGGCCGTGGACCTCCGCGGTGGACATGGGCGTGATGACGGCCAGCGCGCCGACGACGCTCTCCTGGTAGAACATCGGCACCGCCACCATGACGCCGTGCTCAGCGTGTTCCAAGCGCACCGTCTCACCCCCCAGGACGGCATCGAGCCCCGGCCACGCGTCGAGCGACGCGGTGGCCCCGGCGGTGGCCGTGGCCACCAGCGAATCGCTGCGGCGCAGCGCCAGCACTGACGACGCCGCACCCCCGCCGATCGCCGCCGCGGTGCGCACCACTGCGTCTTGCAACCCCGACACGCCGGCGGTGGTGGTCGTCAGCGCGCGGGAGACGACGCTGACCCGCTCAAGGGCAACGTCGAGCCGCCGCCTGCCTTCCTCGATCTGACCAACGTACCCGGCAATCGAGTCGCGCATGCGATTGACGTTCGCTGCCAGCCTGCCCAGCTCATCCTCGGAGGGCACCGCGATGGCGGTTGCGTAATCACCATCGGCGATGCGTGCGACGCCGCGTTCGAGCCGTGCAATCGGTCGCTTGACGAACCGCTCAACGAAGAGGATCACGACCAAAGCGACGAGCAGCAGCACGAAGATCGCGATCAGCGCGAGAACGATGATGTCGGTCCGCTCGTCACCGGCGAATTGCGCCACCGGTACCTCGACACCCAGGAAGCCGCTGAGTGCACCCGTGGCCGTGTGGACCGGCACGAAGCTGCCCGCCACCGCCCCCGTGCCGCCTCCGCCCAGGGGGGCCTCGTAGATCGCGCTGTACGTCCGCGACGCAGGGGCGGCGGCGACCTGGGTGAGCAGGCTGCGCAGGGCAGCGTTTGTGCCGCCGGCCCCACCCAGGTTGGGCCGAAGCTCCTGGGCGGTGTCCTGTGCCGCGATGAACGCGGTGGGGAAGCCGAACAGAGCCTGGAATCGAACCAACTGGTAGGCGACCGGCGCGACGTAGGCCACCGCCCCGACGACGGCGCCGTTGTCGAGGACCGGTACGGCACCGACGTACGCCGGGCCTCCCCCACCCAGGACCTCGATCCCGCAGCCGCCGGGCGTGGCAGCGCCGTCAGTGCGCTGGCATCGCCCGCGCGCCAGTGCCGTTCGGACCGCCTCCGGCGCGACGGTGATCGGTGGGAGCGCCGCGACACTCGGCGACGCCAGGCTGTCGAGCACACGTCCGGTGCCGTCAGTGACGATCAGGACCTCACCGGTGAGGTCAACCGACGCTCCTCTCGCAAAGAGGGCGCTGACCGCCGACGCGGGGTCGGGGCCGGCGAGCGCGGCCTGCAGCAGCGGCTGGCCGGCGAGGCTGCTTGCGGCGCTCAAGGACTCCGTGCCGGTGAACCGGTCGAGGACCTGCGCCATCACCCCGACGCGGTTGTCCGCGTTGCTCTGGGCCACCGTCCGCGTCTGGGCGGTCCTGCTGTAGATGAGGTAGCCGGCCACGCCGCCCACCACGACCAGCGCCAGCAGGCAACCAGCGGCGATCAGCTTGGCGGCGAAAGAGCCGCGCAGGGAACGGATCACACCATGCCGCCTGGTGAGCGGCTCAGCGCACGCCGGTCTTCGACCAGCTCTTCCTGACGGCAAGGACGACGGCACCTGCGGCGATCACGTCGAGCAACACGAACAGCGGCCAGAGATACGGCGCGTGGCCGAACGAGATCCCGGGCACTGCCGTCAGTGGCTCGACGGCCACCGGCTGCGAGAGGGTGATCGCACCGGGCTGGACGGTGCTCGGGCCCGACCCGGCGGCCGAGCCAGTCAAGCCACCGCCGCCTGGCGCATTTGGTTGACCGCCCCCCGCTGCGCCCACGCTGCCCCCACTTCCACCGGGGTTCGAACCACCGCCACCACCGCCCGCAATGGCGCCCGGCGTCGCACGCGGGCTATTGCCAGCGCCGCCGGGGCAGGTGGGTGGGCAGCCGTTCCCAACCGGTGGCACGGTCGGCGTGGTGAGCGGGGGAGGCGTCGGCTTGGGCAGTGTGGGGAGCGGTGGCACGGTTGGCACGGCCGCCGTCGGGACGGGCGTCGAGCAGATGACGCCAAGGATGCAGCCTGGGGTGGGCGTGGGGATGGGAAGCGACACTTTGGGCGTTGCGGGCAGCGTCGGAAGGGCGAGCGCCGGGCCTGCTGATTGCCCTGCGTGACTGGACGCCGAGACCGCGGCCAGGCCGCCGGGGCTGGACGCTGAGGCGACGGTCACGAGGCCGGCCGCGCCGATCGCCGCGACGGCCGCGGCCGCCAGCAGCCGCGGGACCGACCCGGTCAGATGATGCGGACGACGTGGCCGGCGCATCCTCCGATGATACCTGTACCCCGTGGTCTTGACCCCAGCAGCGCAGTCACTAAACGCGCAGATCGGATTGTCAGGCGACTGCGCCTGGCAGGCTGATGCGCGGCTCCTGGCCGCGCAGGAGCCGCCGGACATTCGCCGAATGCCGCGCTACGATCAGCGTACTGGCCAGGCCCGCGAACACGAGCGGGGCAGCGTCGCCACCACGCGCCGCCGAGATCCCTGCCCCCACCGTCGCCGACCCGGCTGCAACCAGCGACGCGACCGACATGGTGCGTGTGGTCGCGAGCGCAGTGAGACCTCCGGTGACCGCCCACACGGACGCCTCGGGCGACGTCGCGAGCAGCACCCCGAAGGCGGTGGCGACGCTCTTGCCCCCGCGGAATCCCGCGAACACCGGCCAGGAGTGCCCGATCATCGCCGCCATGCCGGCGGTCACCTCCCCCGCCGGTCCGGCATCGAGCGCGCGAGCGCATCGGATGGCGGCGGCTCCCTTGGCCACATCGAGCGCGAACGTCGCCGCGGCCGCCCCAGGCCCGACGGCGCGCAGCACATTGGTGGTGCCCATGCTGCCGCTTCCCTGGTCACGCACGTCGAGGCCGCGAACAGCGCGACCGAGCAGGAGGCCGAACGGGATCGAGCCGATCAGGTAGCCCGCACCCGTCGCCAATGCCGCGCCGCCCGGTCGCGAGATGTGACGCTTCATGCGGCCCGCAGTCTACGTGGACGGCGGCGACGTCGCCGCCCTGCTACCACGGTCACATGCGGTCCGTGTAGATCTCATTGAACGGGTACCACTGTTCGGGGCGGCGTCGTATGCCCTTCTCGAGGAGGGTCGCGACCCGTTGCGTCACGGCTTGGTCGTCCTCCCCCTCGCCGGGGACGAAGGGATCGTGGAAACGCAGCCTGTAGCCGAGTCCGGTGCGCCAGCACTCGGCCGCGATGATGGACGCGCCGGTGCGACGGGCGAAGAAGGCGGGACCGGTGCTGAAGTCGACGGGCCCGTTGCAGAACTGCACGGTGGTGGTCGGTCCTCCCTCGGGGATGTCGATGAGCAGCGCGACCAGGCGGCCCTCCCGAAGGGCGCGGAGCAGGCCGCGCGCCGCGGCCATCGGGGTGAAGAGCTCCATGTTCTTGACCTTGCGCGACCACGCCAGCAGCTCGGTGACCCACGGTGGGCCAACGGGCGCCATCACGGTGCTGACCGGATAGCCCGCTGCCCGCGCGAGGCTGGCTGCGATATCCCAGCTACCGAAATGGCCGGTCACCAGGACCGCGCCCTTGCCCGACTCATGGGCGTCGCGGAGGAACTCCACGTTCTCGATGGAGCCATGGTCGAACATCTCATCGAGACCGATGGCGTTGATCCACACCGTGTCGACGATCATCCGCGCGTAGGAGCGGTAGCTGGCGCGAGCCCGCCGCCGCGCCTCAGCCCCATCCAGGCCGCCCGCGGCGCGGCTGTGCAACTCCGCGCAGAGGCGGCGCTTGCGCGGTGGTTGCAGCGCGTAGGTGACCGCGCCCGCCGCGTCGGCGATCACGTACCTGCCTCGCCCCATCCCACGCAGCGCCTTCGCGGCCGCCTCGAAGGTCAGTCGGAGCGCCGCCGGCGGCGCTCCCCGGACCACGGTGACGTCAGCCATCGATCGCCTGTTGCACCGCGCCCGGCAACGCGCTCACCCCGTCCAGCCCGGCGCCGGCGAAGGCGATCCGGCCCAGCTTCACCACGTACACCGTGGGCACGACGGTGACCGCGTACGCCCTCACCGCGCTGAAGGAAGGGTCGAGCAGCATCGGATACGAGCACCCCGGTGCGAATTGCTGGCGGAACGCGTTGATTGTCGTGGCGGACTCCTTGGCAGCGTCGACGGCGAACACCGGTATCTTCTCTTTGCACAGCTGAGCGGCGACCTGCTGGCAGTGAGCACAGCCGGCGTCGAAGAATTCGATGACGTACGGCTGGCCGCCATCGGCCGCCGGCACCCGCACCGGCGGTCCAATGGCGGAGTCGAGGCGGATCGACGGGGCGTTGCTGCCCACAGCGAGCAGGCTCGGTTGCGGCCGGATGAAGAAGAACATCACCGTCAGCGTCACGACGCCGACGACGAAAAACAGCCAGGCGCGCAACCACTGACGACGCGTCGGCCGGCGGCCGATGCCCAGGTACCCCACGGGGGGGTCCCCGCCGGCGGGGAGATCGGGCATCAGTGGAGCGCGGTCGCGCTCCCGCCGGCGAGCGAGAGCAGCGGCCCGGCGAACGCGGCGAGCAGCAGCCCCAGCGCCGCCGCCGACCACGCCGTGACCCTCGAGACCAGCGGCGTGGTCGTCACCGCGAACGGCGCCTGATTCTCATCCTCGGCATACATGGCCGAGAGCCAGCCGAACAGCGCGACGCCGCAGAGCGTGACCGCCACGGCGGCGGCGGCGACCACCCACCCCGCGCCGGCGTCGAGCGCCGCCTCAGCGATGAGCAGCCGCGCGATGAACCCCGCCAGCGGTGGCAACCCGGCCAGGGCGAGCAGCGCCAGTGCCAGGAAGCCGGCGGTGGTCGGGGCGCGACGCCCGACGCCGCGGTACGCGTCGATGCTGGTGCCGAGGCCGGCCGCGTCGAAGATTCCGGCGAGAAGGAGGGCTGCGACCAGCGACGTGGCCGCGCCCATCAGCGCGTAGAGGAGCGCCGTTGGGCCCGCACCGGCCTGTCCCGAGATGCCCTTTGCGGTGGCGGTCACCGCGAGCAGGAGGAAGCCACCCTGCACGATGGAGAGGTCGGCGATGAGCCGGCGGATGGTGCTCGCCCGAATGGCGAGGATCCCGCCCGAGAGCATGGCGACGACAGCGAGCACGTCGACCAGGATCGTCCAGCGCGAACTGCCGGTCCCGAAGCCCTCCACCGCGTACCGCGCAAGCACGGCGGAGCCGGTGACCACCCCCAACGCCGAGGAGAACCCCGCGATCGGACCTGGGGCGGCCTCGTGCAGGTGGCGTATCCACGCCTGCAGCGGCGGTGCGCCCACCAGGATCAGCAAGCCGAAGACGACCAGGCAGATGCCCACCACGGAGAGGACAGGGTCCACCCGCGTGCCGTTGACCCGAAACCCGGTGGCCAATCGCGACAGGTCAGTGGTGCCGGTGGCCGCGTACACCAGCACCAGCCCGTAGACAGCGGTGGCCAGCGCGATGCCGCCGCTCAAAACCTGCCGGAACGCGGCCTCGGCGGTGACGCTCGAGGTCTTGGTGATCGCCGTCAACAGGACCAGGCAGGTGATCAGCAGGGCCAGGTCGATGGTGAATGCTGCCATCTCGCGCTGGGCCAGGAGCATCGCCGATGCCGCCGCGCTCAGCAAGAGCAGCGCGCAGACCGCGCCGGCGCGCGTCGGCGCGCGCCGGAGATAGGCCTGCGCGCCGAGCACCGTCAGGGCCAGCACTGCGCACACCAGCACTGTCCCGAACACATGGAAACGGTCGATCATCAGGCCGCCCCCAAAGCTCACCTGGCCGACTCCACTCGGGTTGTGAGTCATGGCGGCGAGCTCGAGCATCGATGCGACGAATGCGCCCACCGTCGACAGAAGGGCGATCCAGCGGTAGAGCGAAGCGAGGGTCCAGGGCCGGGCAACGGCGATGGCGGCGCACAGCGAGGCGCCACCTGCCAGCATCACTGCCGGCAGGAGACCGACGAGGATCCCCAGGCCACCGTTCACTGACCCGCCCCCAACGAGGCCGCGATCCGGGTCAGCCCGGTCCCGATCACCGGCACCACACGCCCGGCGAGAACCCCGAAGGCCACCAGGAAGACGACCAGCGGCCAGAGGTAGCCCAGCTCGAGCGCGGTGGTGTCGCGCACCCTCGCGAACTCCTCGCGGATCGGCCCCATGAACACGTGTTGCGCCGACCAGATCAGCGCCGCGGTGGTCACCGCGATGGTCGCCATGACGAATACCGTCGCGTACGGGTGGACCGGGAACACGCCGGTGAAGAGCATGAGCTCGGCACTGAACCCGGCCAGCAACGGCGCGCCCAGGGCCGCCAGGCACGCGAAGATCCAGAAGGCTCCCAGCCGTGGCGCTTGTGCGCCGAGGCCGCCGATACGGTGCAGCGGCACGCTCCGGGTGCGCCCTTCAATGATCCCGCAGAGCAGCAGCAGCAGCGCGCTGCTCAATCCTCCGCCAACGAGCTGGAGCACCGCGCCATCCAGGGAGATGGTGTTCGGCGCGGAGATGGCCAGCAGCACCAGCGACATCTGGCCGATGCTCACAGCGGCGACCAGGCGGCGCAGGGTCCGCTGCCCGAGCGTCAGCAGCACCCCCCAGACGGCGCTCAGCACCGCAAGCACCATCAGCGCGGCACCATACCGCTGCGCCTGGGCGGGAAACAGCCCGAGCGCAAAACGGAGCATTGCGTACCCGCACAGGCGCACCAGTACCCCGGAGATCACCGCGGCGACGCCCGAGCTTGCTGCGGCGCTGGCCCCGAGGAGGAGCGTGTGCAGCGGGACGATGACGAACCCCAGGCCGAGCGCCGTGAATGTCAGCCAGAAAGCCGCGATGCCGACCTTGTCGGAGATCGGCGTCGTCGCGGTGAGGAGATCGGCGAGATCAGAGCTGTGGCCGCCGCTATGAACGATCACGAGGAGAAAGGCGACGACCAGCAGGACCGTGCTCACCAACCAGGTCACCCCGGCCCGCATGGCGGCGCGCCGGCTCCCCTCTCCTCCGAAGCACCGGATCAACAGGTACAGCGGAACCGCCTGCATCGCGAAGAACATGACGAAGAGCACCAGGTCGGCGGCACAGAGGGCACCGTTCACCGACGTCTCGGCGAGCAGCAGCAGGCCGCAGTACAGGCGGACGCGCTCCTGCCGCTTCCACGCCGCGAGGAACACCGAGGTGAAGACCAGCGTGCTCAGGGCGAGCATGCAGAGCGTGACCCCGTCGGCGCTGAGGTGGTAGTGGATGGTGAACGCGAAGTGGGTGATCCACGCGGCGTTCTCTTCGTGCAGCTGGTCAGGCGTGGCACTCACCCCCAGCGAGATGGCCGAGGCGAGCGTGATCAGCGTGAGCCCAAGGGCGGTGGCCGCCGCGGCCAGGGCGACGGCGCGAATGCGGCTGCGCTGTTCGGGGGTTCGCTCCGGCAGGAACACGATGACCAGAGCCGCCGCCGTGGTAGCCCACACCACCGTGCTGAGCAGCACCGACGGGAGGTCGACCCCGATGTTGGTGGGGGTTGTGTTGGTGGCGGGCACCGGCGCGGCAGCAGGCACCGGGATGGTCGGGGGCGCCACGCTGGCGGCTGGTGCTGTGGCCGCGGGCGCGGTGGCGGCGAAGGGCACCACGGCAGCTCGAAACGGCTGGAAGGCGGCGGCCAGTCGGGGCGCCTGCTGGGCGGCCGACGCTGCCGACCAGATCGCGTGCAGCGTGGCGCTCACAGGATTCGTACCGGGAAGTGGCCGGTGACCGCCAGGACGGAGGCGGCGAGCAGGATGGCGATGAGGGCGAAGGCCGCCGCGGTGGACACCGCCAACCGCGCTGTGCGAAGGCGAGCAAGCCAGCCGCTGAGGAGCCAGACGCTCTCCCCCATCGCGTCGGGAATCGGCTCGAGGAGCTGGTTGTCGACCTCCGCGAGCACCTCACCGGCGCGGACGAACCCGGCCGGGACGATCGTGGCGAGGCGCTCACCGGGCGTCGGGCCGGCCATCAGCGAGCTGATGCGGGCAAAGCGAGCACGGACGGGGTTGGCGGCTCGGTTCGACGCTGGCGAGAACGCCCAGCGCGCGGCCAGCGCGCCGCCCACGCCGATGACGGCAGCCAGCGCCAGCGCCAGAAAATCGACCGCCAGCTGCTGACGGGAAGCGCCGTAGAAGATGAAGTGGGTGAAGGTGAGGCCGGGCACCCGCCGCGATCCGAGGTTGAACGAGTTGACCCCGGGGATGCCGGCGAGGGTGGCAACGATGGCCGCGCCGAGGGCGATCTGCACCGCTCGCCGGGCCGCCGGCTCGGCCTCGCGCAGCCGGGTGGCGTCGAAGCCGCGGCGCCGCACCGGGTCGCCGCCGGCGACGAGGAAGAACAAGCGGAAGGCGTACAGCGAGGTCAGAGCCATGGCGACGAGCACGCCGACCGCCACGATCACCTGGACGAGCGTGCTGGTGGTGGCGCCACCCGCTGGACGCGTGTTGCGGAACGTCGCCGACAGCACGCTGTAGGTGTTCAGGCTGAGCCCGCTGACGCCCACCGCCCAGCCGCCCAGCGCGAGGGTGGTGCGAGGCAGGCGCCGGCGCGCGCCGCCACATTCACCGATGTCGCGGGTGCGATAGGCACGGCTGAGCGTACCCGCCGCGAGGAAGTAGACGACCACCAGGCACGTGGCTGTGAACAGCGCGAACAGCGCCGGGCTGAATCCCCCCATCCCGAGGGTGGCGAGCACCAACCCGCCCTGGCTGGCGGTGGCGAACATCCCGAGCCGGAACAGGTCGCGCTGGGCGAGCGCGAGCGCGGCCGCCCCGGCAGCCCCGACGGTGCCAACAAGGGCCAGGACGGTGAGCAGGTGGGGAGCCTCGAGGAGCAGCGGGTACAGCCGGGCGACGAGCAGGCCGGCGGGGATGAGAGCCGCCATGGCAACCAAAGCCAACCCGGCGACTGGAGCTTCCAGGGCTCCGCCCATCCAGATATGGAAGGGCCCGATCGCTGAGCGAATCGCCGCGGCCAAAACGAAGAGCACCGACAGCACCACCAGGGTCCTCGCACCGACCCCCGCCACCATCCCGATGTGGCCGAGGTGCCATTGGGTGGCCAGGACGGAGAAGGAGAACGGGTCGGTGGGAGGCGCGCCGACCGACCTGCCGAACTTGGCGAACGTCATCACCAGCCCGAGGAGCAGGGCGAGGTCGGCGATCCTGAGGACCACGAACGTCCGCGTCGACGGCAGCCCGATTCCCGCCCGGTGCCAGTGGTGGACCGCCAGAACCCAGACGGCGACGGCGGCCACCTCCCAGCCGAGCCAGAACTGGAAGAGGTTGGGGCTGGCGATCATCGCCAACAACCCGAACGTGAGCACACCGGCGACCCAGAAGAAACGCCGAAACCCGGCGTCGCCACGCAGGGATGCCAGGGCGTGCAGCTGCGCTGCGAGTGAGAGCAGCAGCGTGGAGGCCATGAACGCGACGCTGAGTGGATCGACGCGGATTCCCCAGAGCACCAGGAGGTCTGAGGGGAAAAGCCGGCTGTCGGCCGCGGATGCGGAGGTGGACTGCAGGTCCCAGAACGTCTCCGTGTTCTCGTAGGCAGGGACCACATGGGTGAGCCGGAAGAAGAGCACGATGACGGCCGCCGCGAAGGCGATCCCGGTGAACGCGATCCCCGTCTGCGCGGCACGGCGAGGGCTCTCGGCGAGGAAGGCCACGCCCACGCCGACCAGCGGGAGCAGGACGATCGCCCACGTCAGGTTGAGGATGACGGTCACGTCATGCGTCCAATTCGTCCAGCTCGTCGAGGTCCGCGGTCTCGGCACGGCGCCAGAGCAGGGCCGCCACCGCGCCACCGACGACCAGCTCCGCACACAGCGCGGCGATCGTGAACAGCGCGAGAGCGTCGCCAAGACGGGGCGTGGAACCGTCGCCGCTCTCCGCGAACCCGACCGCGGCCACGACCGGGGCGCTGAACAACACGCTCAGCGAGGCGAGGGCTGCGATCGCGTTGCGGTGGATGGTGACCCCGAGAAGACCGATGGCGAACAGGATCGCGCTGAGGACGGCGTAGTGGGCCGGCCCGACGTTCACGGAGCGGCCCCGTCGCGACCGCCGCGCTGCGCTCGCGATGCGACCCGGTGTTCGCGACGCAACCGGCTGCGTTGCTCGCGAAGCCGGCGCTGCTCGGCGGCGCGATCGAGCACCCGCTCGTCATCGCCGGTTCGGGCGATCATCAGCCCGCCGCCAAGCGCCGCGACGACAAGGACAACCGCGATTCCGAGGCTCACCGGGGTGCGGTAGTGGAGCAGGGTGAGAAGCGATGGGCCTGCCGCGGAGTTGGCGACGTCGTCGACCCTCGTCGCCGTGGTCCAGATCAGCAGGACGCCGACGCCGGCGCAGACCGCGGTGGCCAGCTGCCACCCGGCCGCGGGCCCTGGGATGTCGGCGAGCAGGGCCGCGTAGCCGCCGCGGCGGAGCAGGGCCGCGACGGCAAGCAGGCAGAGCGCAGGCACCACAAGGGCGATGGCCCCGAGCAGGTAGGCGTCGGCCGCGATGAGCAGGATGCCGACCAGCACATCGCCCGCCATCACCGCGAGCAGGACCAGGCGCGTCGATGGAGCAACGACGCTGGCGAGCGCGGCGAGCACGATGAGGACAGCGAGAACGTAGAACACCGCGGCGCTCACTCCCCCGTCAGTGACGGGGCGACGGCGGCGGCGCGGGGAAACGCGTGCGGGGACCGCGCCTCGCCGGGGAGGCGGCTTCCGGCGCCGAACATCGGCGGCATTGTAGACGTCGAGGCGGAGCGCGGCCTGTTCGCCTCGGCGATGACGGCGCAGCCGCGGTCACACCGCGTCGTCGTCCTCGAGCGGCCGGTGGACGAGCGCGCGCGGCTGATCGCCCGCGTCCGTCACACGCTGGAAGAGGAGCGTGAGCACGAGGCCGACCAGCGCCAGGATGATGCCGGCGGCCGCCACCGGGTCGAGCTGCACCCCGAGCAGGGGGACGGTGATGCCCGCACCCCACAGCCCGGATCCTCCGTCGGCGGGGCTGCGCTGACCCACCACCCCGGCGACGATGAGGAGGCCACCGGCGGTTCCGAGGTGGTGCAGCCAGTTGCCGCTCCGCATCGCGACGAACCCGGAGGTCGTGGCGATCAAGGCACCGGCGAGCACGGCCACCGCCCCGATGACCACCTGGCCGGGGGTCGGCGCCGCCGCGGTGACCAGGATCACGAGGCCACCAGGCCGCCGCCGACCACCTCGTCGTCGTCGTAGAGGACACCCGCCTGGCCCGGTGCCACCTGGGTGACCGGTGGGTCGCATGCGAGCCGCACGGAACCCGCCTGTGACGTCGCCACGGTGACCGGCGCCGGCGCGGCATGCGAGCGCAGCTGCAACGTCAGCCCCGTGCCTGGCGGTGCCGCCACGTCGATCCAGTGCATGTCGTCCAGGTTGACGACGGTGCGCTCCAGCGCCGCTCGCGGCCCGACGGTGACGGTGTTGCTGCCAGCATCGACAGCAATAACGTAGAGCGGCACGGTGTCGGGACGCGTCGGGGCAACGCCGATGCCGGACCTCTGACCGACCGTGTAGAAGGGAACACCGCGGTGCTCGCCGACGGTGTTGCCGTCGGTGTCGAGCAGCGCACCCGGGCGGAAGCGTCCGGCAAGACGCCGCTCGAGGTCGCCGGCGACGGTGTCGGCGACGAAGCAGAGCTCCTGTGAGTCCGGCTTGGCCGCGGTGACCAGGCCGAGCTCGCCGGCGACACGGCGCACCTCGCCCTTCGAGGACAACGAGCCGAGCGGGAACACCGCAGCGCGCAGCTGGCGCTGGTCGAGACGGTGCAGCGTGTAGGCCTGGTCCTTGGCCGCGGCCGCGGCGCGATGCAGCGTCACCGTCTCACCGCGGCGTCCGCTGCGCGCGTAGTGGCCGGTCGCCAGGTGGGTGGCGCCGGCCTGCAGCGCGCGACCCAGCAGGGTCCCGAACTTGATGGTCTCGTTGCAGCGCACGCACGGGTTGGGGGTCCGGCCCGCCGCATACTCGTCAGCGAACACCGAAACCACCTGGGCCTCGAACTCGGGTTCCAGGTTCCAGCTGTAGTGCGGGATGTCCAGCGTGGTTGCCACCCGACGGGCGTCCTCGACAGCGTCAACGGAGCAACAGCCGCGATCGCGGTCTCGTTCAGCGTGGCGCGGCCACATCGCCAGCGTGATGCCGACAGTCCGCAGCCCGCGGGCCACGCAACGAGCGGCTGCGACGGACGAGTCGACGCCCCCCGACATGGCCACGGCCACCACCGCGTCAGCGGGGACCAGGTCGAGTGGGTCGTCCGGCAGCTCCGCGCGCGCCCGTGCCGCGGCGGGCCATGCCGCAACGGTCATCGCCGCGGGTCAGCCGCCGGCGACGGCCGGGACGATCGACACCTCGTCGCGCTCGCCGACGGGCGTGTCGAGCCCTTGGCTGAAGCGGATGTCGGAGTCGTTGACGTAGATGTTGATGAACTGGCGGAGCTTCCCATCGCCCTCGTAGAGGCGGTCGTGGAACCCCGGGTAGCGCTTCTCGAGGTCGCCCAGCGCGGCCGACACAGTGTCGCCCTCGACGGTGACCTCGGAATCCCCACCTGTCAGGCGGCGCAACGGGCCCGGGACACGGATGCGAACGGCCATCGCGCGAGTATACCGGCGGCCCGGCGGCGGTCCGGCGCCACGTCAGTCGGCTGCGGGCAGCTCGACCGTCAGGGGGCTGCGCTCAGCTCGCTTGGCCGCGCCTGCGACCAGGTCGTCGAAGACCAGCTGCGACCACGATTCCATGCTCAGGTAGTGACGGCGCATGTCGGTGAGCAGAAGGCTCTCGCCCTCGAGCTTGTCGGTCTCGCGCACCGACGTGGTGGCGGGCTCCGCAGGCTCGACCAGGAAGACGAGCCCGAGGTGCACGCGCGACACCGGGGTGGTGTCGTCGTTGAGCATGGCCACCAGCCGGGCGGTCGCGGGTGACGCGCAGACAACCTCCTCCGCCCACTCCCTCTCCAGGCCGCCGACGAGAGGATCGCCCGCCACGCCATCCCCCGGGTTGATATGGCCGCCCACCCCGAGGGAGTAGAGGTGATGGAGGCGCTGTTCACTCGAGCGTCGCAGCCTCCGCGTGAGCAGGTAGGTGCCGTCGTGGGGGTGGTGCACGACGCAGTAGGGGATGATCTGCTGCATCGAGGGGTCGTCCTCGACCATGTGTCGTGGCCGGTATTCCGATGCGGCGCGGATGGTACGCAGGACTCGCTCCAACCCACCGGTGACCAGCCCGTGCCAGGCACCATCGGGAAAGATCGTCGTCCGGGGCACGCAGAGAACGTCCTCGACCGACGGTTGCGCCGCGGCGCGGCGGCGTGCGGGCGTGACGGGGCGCACGTCCGGCGCGTCGACCATCGACCTCAAGGTTGTGGAATTCTACGTTGCGCCACCATGGGCCCATGCCGGAGCTTCCCGAGGTCAGCGCGCTGGCGGGCGGTCTGACCGAGCGCATGCGCGGTCGAGCGATCGCCGCGGTGCGGCTCCGCTCGATCGGTGCCCTCAAGACCTACGACCCGCCGCTCGAGGCCCTGGTCGGGGCCACAGTCGACGGCTGGTCACGCCACGGCAAGTTCCTCGACATGGCGGCAGGTGAGCTGCACCTCGTCGTCCACCTTGCGCGCGCTGGTTGGATCCGCTGGCGGGACCGCCTCACCGAGGCACGCCCCAGCCTCCGTGGTCCCATGGCTCTCCAGCTGGAGCTCGAAGGAGGCGCCGGCATCGATGTCACCGAGCAGGGCACCGAGAAGCGCCTCGCCGTGTATGTGGTCCGCGATCCCGCGACCGATGTGCCCGGTATCGCCCGGCTGGGCGTCGACGTGCTCGACGCCTCGCTCGACGCTCCGAGCCTCGCTGCGCTGTTGCGAGAGCGGCACGGGCAGTTGAAGACGGTTCTCGCCGACCAATCGCTGGTCGCGGGGGTGGGCAATGCCTATTCGGACGAGGTGCTCCACGCCGCCCGCCTGTCGCCGTTCCGCCAGACGTCCGCCCTCACCGTGGACGAGGTCGGACGGCTGCACGTGGCGCTGAGAAGCGTCATGGCCGAAGCGGTGGAGCGGACCGCGACAGTCGACATCGGCGAGCTCAAGCCGGACAAGAAGCAGCACCTCCGCGTCCATGGCCGCGCCGGCCAGCCGTGCCCAAACTGCAGCGACACGATCCGTGAGGTGTCGCTGTCGACGCGGTCCTTCCAGTACTGTCCGACCTGCCAGACGGCGGGCCGGATCCTGGCCGACCGCCGCCTCAGCCGTTTACTGCGCTAGCACTACCTGCGTCGCGCCATGGTCAGGCCATCGGCGATGGGCAGGATCACTGAATCGACCTCGTCGTTGGCGATGAGCCAGTCATTGAACGCGCGGATGTGGGCGGCGTCGGCCTCGCCGTCGGCGTCGGCCTCGACCACCCTGCCGCTCCAGAGCACGTTGTCGACCAGGAGAACGCCATTCGGCCGCAAACGGGGGATCAGCTGTTCGGCGTAGTCGCGGTAGCCGCGCTTGTCGGCGTCGATGAATGCGAGGTCGATCGTCGGAGAGGGGTCCAGGCCGCGCAGCGTCTCCGACGCCGGGGCGATGCGCAGATCGATACGGTCGGCGACACCGGCTGCTGCCCAGTGGCTACGTCCGATCGACGTCCATTCCTCGCTGACGTCGCAGCAGACCAGGCGACCGTCCTGCGCCAGGCCGCGCGCGATGCAGAGCGCTGAGTAGCCGGTGAATGTGCCGACCTCGACGGCGCTTCTCACCCCGAGCGCGGCGGTCAGCACGGTGAGGAACGCACCCTGTTCGGGCGCGATCTGCATACCGCTGACCTCACCGAGGGCAGCTGTCTGCTCGATCAGCGAGCGCTGCACATCGTCCAGCGGCAGCGAGTGCTCGACGATGTACCGGTGGAGCGCCTCGTTGAGGAGGAAGCTCTTGGGGCTCATCGCGCATTCACCGCGCTCGAACCGTGCGCTGAGGTTGTTTTCGTACCCTGCTCCCGTGCCACGCTGTCGAACGATTCCCCGGCCGGCGGTCGGCGGCCGACAACGGTGAGGGTAGCCGCTGGGGGCGACCTCCAGCGCGCGCTCTGGGCGCTGCGCGCGTACGACACCACCGCGCTCGCCACGGTCAGCGCGTCCGGGCCGCACGTGGCCGGCGTCTTCTTCGCGCCGGAGATCGACGGGGCGCGCATCCGTCTGCTCGCCGCCATCATCGACGGGTCGCGCAAGGCCGCCGACCTCGCCGACGATCCGAGGGTTGCATTCGTGTGCTCGCCCGGCAACCCGTCGCGATGGATCCAGGGCTCAGGTTCGGCGTACCGCCCCGACGTGGACGGCGCCGGCCGGATGGAGATCTTCCGCAGGCTCGTCGCCCACGCACCCGGCGCCCGCCAGTTCGTCGACCACGTGCCCGTGCACCCGGTGATCATCGACGTGCGCGGGCTCAAGGTGGTCGAGGCCATCGGCACGCCGCCGTTGCGACTCACCTTCGAGTGACGGCCGCCGGGGCGGCTGCTCAGCGCGACCCGCTCACCAGGGCGGCGAGGTCGTCGTAAAACCCGGGGTAGGAGACGGCGACGCATCCGGCGCCGTCGATGACCGACTCGCCGTCCTCGGGCGGCACCAGCGCTGCGGCGACCGTCCAGGCCATCGCCAGCCGGTGGTCGCCCGCGGACTCCAGACGCGCCGCGCGCAACCGCACTGGCCCGTCGATGACCAGTCCGTCGGATGTCTCCTCGACAGTCGCTCCCAGGGCGCCCAGGCCGGTCACCAGCGCGCCGAGGCGATCCGACTCCTTCTTGCGCAGCTCGCCGGCGCCGTGGATCTCGGTGCGGCCTTCGGCCTGTGTGGCCACCACGGCGATGACGGGCAGCTCGTCGATGCAGCGCGGCACCAGGTCGGGATGCACGGTGACGCCATGCAGAGGCGCACCTCTGACGGTGATGTCGCCCACCGGCTCCACGTCAGCCGCCATCGGCCCCTCCTCCACCCCGACACCGGCTCCCATCGCCTGCAGCACCTCGAGGATGCCCGTACGCCCGGGGTTGACGCCGACGCCCGTGCAGCGCACCCGCCAGCCCGGCCGCGCTGCGGCCAGTGCGAGGAAGAACGCCGCCGAGCTGATGTCGCCGGGGATGGCGATGCCGAATGGGTCGAGCGCCTGCGGATGCAGCGTGATCGCGGCGCCGTCGGAGGTGAGGTCGGCACCGCAGGCGTGGAGCAGCCGCTCGGTGTGGTCGCGCGTCGGCAGCGGCTCGCGCACGATGGTCGGCCCCTCCGCGTTAAGTCCAGCAAGCAGGATGGCCGATTTCACCTGGGCGCTGGCGACGATCAGACGGTGTTCGATGCCCGCGGGGGTCGCGGTGCCGGCGACCTGCAGCGGTGCGTGGCCGTCGGTGGTGGTGATGACCGCGCCGACGGCGTTCAGCGGTTGGGCAACCCGATCCATCGGGCGGCGCCGCAGCGAGGCGTCCCCGTCGAGGGTGGCGGTCAGGTCATGCGCGGCCAGGACGCCGGCCATCAGCCGCATCGTCGTCCCCGAGTTGGCGCAGTCGAGGACGCCGCTCGGCGAGCGCAGCGTTCGTCCCGGCCCGGCTCCGTCGAGCGACACCCGTCCTGCGTCGAACGGTCGCACCGCGCCGCCGCACATACGCAGAACCTCGGCCGTGGTGGCGACGTCGGCCGCCGGCGAAAGATTGCCGATATAGCTGCGTCCGCGGATCAGCGCGCCGAGGATGAGCGCGCGGTGGCTGATCGACTTGTCACCCGGCACCGTCGTGGTGCCGTCGAGGTGCGCGATTCCGCTGATGCGCCTCTCGCCCATCACCGTCCGCTCGCTGTGCCGGTCATGCCGGTTGCAGCATGCCGCGGAGGAAGTCCGCGGCCGCGGTCGCGCCGTCGTCGGGGCGCGCCGCCATGGCGTCGATGAGGGCGGAGCCCACCACGGCGGCTTCGGCACGGCCCTGCAGCGCACGCAGGTGTTCATGCCTGGACAGGCCAAAACCCATCGCCCGGGGCAGCGTCGTGTGCGTCCGGACGCGGTCGAGGAGGTCGAACGCCTCGATGCCGACGTCGCTCCGCGCCCCGGTGGTCCCGGTGACACTGACGCAATAGATGAAGCCTGCCGCGGTTCGGCACGCCCGTTCGATGCGCGCGTCGGTTGTGGTCGGTGCCACCATGGGGATGAGCGCGAGCCCGTGTGTGGCTGCGTGGGCGTGGGTCTCGTCGGCCTCGTCGACCGGAAGGTCGGGGACGATCAGCGCTTCCACCCCGGCGTCGGCCGCGGCGGCGCAGAACTGGTCGAGCCCCATGCTGAGGATGGGATTGATGTAGGTCATCAGTGCGAGCGGCAGCGTGACCCCGGCGGCGCGCGCGGCCGCGGCCTGGTCGATGGCGAGTCGCGCTGTCATTCCGTTGCGCAGTGCCCGTCGGCCGGCCCGCTGGACGGTCGGGCCGTCGGCGAGGGGATCGCTGAACGGGATGCCGATCTCCGCGGCCGCACAACCGGTTTCCTGCACCGCGAGGAGCACCGCGACCGTGTCGTCCCGCCGTGGGAAGCCCGCGGTCAGGTATGGGATCAGCGCGGGCAGACCGTCGGTGCGAGCCGCGGTGAGCGCCGCTCGCAGCCGCTCACCGGGGGGCATCGTTGCCATCCGTGTCGTGTGCGCGGACGCTCTCGATGTCCTTGTCCCCTCGCCCGGACAGGCAGACGACGACAAGTGACTCGGGCGGCATCCCCGCCGCCAGCCGCTCGGCCTCGTGCAGCGCGTGGCTGGACTCGAGCGCCGGGATGATCCCCTCGAGGCGGCACAGCCGGTGGAATGCGGCGACCGCCTGCCCGTCGTCGGCGCTGGCGTATCGCACCCGGCCGCTGTCTCTCAGCGCGCTGTGCTCGGGGCCCACGCCGGGATAGTCGAGGCCGGCGCTGATCGAGTGAGCGGTCAACACCTGGCCGTCCTCGTCCTGCATCAGGTAGCTGTGCGAACCGTGCAGGACGCCTGGCCGTCCGCTGTTCAGCGGGGCGGCGTGCTCACCGGACTGCAGCCCGCGGCCGGCGGCCTCGACGCCGACGAGCTGCACATCGGCGTCGTCGAGAAAGGCGGCGAACATGCCGATGGCGTTGCTGCCGCCGCCGACGCACGCAACCACGACGGCCGGCAGGCTGCCCAGCCGGGCGAGGCTTTCGGCGCGCGTCTCGTCGCCGATGACGCGCTGAAGGCTGCGCACCAGCGTGGGATACGGATGGGGCCCGACGCTGCTGCCGATCACGTAATGGGTGTCACGGACGTTGGTCACCCAATCGCGGATCGCCTCGCTGGTGGCGTCCTTGAGAGTCCCCGCGCCGCTGTCCACCGGCACCACGACAGCTCCGAGCAGGCGCATGCGGTAGACGTTGAGCGACTGGCGGCGCATATCCTCGCGACCCATATACACAGTGCAGTGGAGCCCGGCGCGGGCGCACGCGGTCGCCGTCGCCACCCCGTGCTGGCCCGCGCCGGTCTCGGCGATGATGCGGCGTTTGCCCATCCGCTCCGCGAGGAGCACCTGACCCAGCGCGTTGTTGATCTTGTGCGCGCCGGTGTGGAGCAGGTCCTCGCGCTTGAGCCAGATCTGCGCCCCGCCCGCAGCAGCGCTGAGTCGGGACGCGTGGGTCAGCGGCGTCGGCCGGCCCGCGCAATCGTGCAGCAGGGTGCGCAACTCCTCCTGGAAGCCTGTGTCGTGCGCCGTCTGGTCCATCACGTCCACAAGCTCGGCCAGCGCCGGCACGACGGTCTCCGGCACGTACGCCCCACCGTATGGACCGAAACGTCCGTCGCGTGCGCTCACCATCCCACTCCTGACGCCGGCTCGGTTGAGGCGTTGCGAGCCGCCGCGACGAACGCCGCGACCAGCCGGGGTTCTTTGACGCCCGCAGCTGACTCGAGCCCACTCGACGCGTCGACACCATGCGGCCGCACCGTCGCGATGGCGGCCGCGACATTGGCAGGGGTGAGCCCGCCCGCCAGGATCACCCGACGATGCCGCGCCAGCGCCGCGGCGGCAACCTCGTCGACGCGGCGGCCCGTGCCACCGGGAAGGCCGCCGCCTCCGTTCGGCGCCGAGTCGAGCAGAAGCAGGCAGTCGGGCCACCATTCGTCGGTGAACGCCACCCGCGGGTCGCGCTCATTGACGGCGCGAATGACCGGCACCGACGCCTCCCAGGCCAGCGAGGGCACCATCGCCCCGTGCACCTGGACGGCGTCCAGCCCGTACCGGTGCGCAGCCTCGTCGCAGTCCGACACGGACGGCCCGACCATGACACCGACCAGGCTGGCTCGACCGCGCACCTGGACACGCACCGCGCGCGCAGCGGCGTCGTCGACGTTGCGCGGACTGGCGTCGACCAGCACCAAGCCAAGCCAGTCGGCTCCAGCTTCGATGGCGACCTCCGCGATCTCCGGCGTGCGCACGCCACAGACCTTGACGATCACACAATCCTCCGCGCCGCAGCCGCGGACTCCGCAGTGCTGACCAATTCGACGACCAACGCGCCCGGGTCGGGGTGGCGCATCAACGCCTCCCCAACCAGCACCGCGTCGGCGCCCTCACCGACCAACCGCGCCACGTCCGCGGCGTCGCGCACGCCCGACTCGGCGACGGTGACGACGCCGGCGGGGATGCGCGCGCGCAGACGCGCGAAGGTGCCGAGGTCGATGGACAGCGTGGTCAGGTCGCGGTTGTTGATTCCGATGCAGACGGCGCCGGCCGCCAGCGCGCGGTCGAGGTCTTCGTCGGTGTGGACCTCGACAAGCGCACCCGCGCCGCAACGCCGGGACGTGTGCAAGGCCTCCTCGAGCGTGTCACCTTCGAGGACTGCGGCGATCAGCAGCACCCAGTCCGCGCCCGCCACGCGCGCCTCGGCGACCTGCACCGGCGAGACCACGAAGTCCTTGCGCAGAACGGGCATCTCGACCGCTGCACGGACAGCGCTGAGGTCGGCGAGAGCACCGCCGAAGCCGGGGCCGTCGGTGAGCACCGACACGGCCGCCGCACCGGCGGCCTCGTACGAGACGGCCAGCGACGTCGGGTCGAGGTCGGCGCGCAGAATCCCACCACTGGGCGAGCGTCGCTTGATCTCGGCGATCACCGTGCCGCCGGCGAGGATGCGCTCGATGGCGGGCGCGTGCTCGAGGTTGGCGGCGTGTGCATACATGGCCGCGCGACCGCAGTTGATGGACGCGGCCTCGGCGTGTTTGCGGGCGATGATCGGCCCCAGGGCGCCGAGCCGGCTCATGACCGGATCCCGGCTGCCGTAGCACCCTGCACGGTCGCCAGCAGGTTGGCCAGCATCGCGCGGCCATCCGGCGTGCCGATGGATTCGGGGTGGAACTGCACGCCTTCGACGGCATGCCGGCGGTGCCGTACGCCCATCACCGTGCCATCGGCGGTCCAGGCGGTGACCTCCAGGGCGGCCGGGAGCGCGGCGCGCTCCGCCACCAGTGAGTGGTACCGCGTGGCGCGCAGTGGGGATAACAGCGTTGCGAAGACTCCCGTGCCGCTGTGGAAGACGTCGCTGCATTTGCCGTGCATCACCACGTCGGCATTGACGACGCTGCCGCCGTAGGCGATGGTGATCGCCTGGTGACCGAGGCAGACGCCAAGCAGGGGGATGCCGCCACCGCCCGCAGCGCGCACAAGCTCGACGCAGATGCCGGCATCCTCGGGCCGGCCGGGTCCGGGTGACAGGACGATCGCCAGTGGTTGCGCCGCGATGACCTCCTCCACTGTCGCGGTGTCGTTGCGGACCACGGTGGTGGCCGCGCCGAGCTCGCCGAGGTACTGCACCAGGTTGTAGGTGAACGAGTCGTAGTTGTCGACGATGAGCACCCGCCCGCGCAGCCCAGCCTCGTCAAGCACGCTCACAGTGCGTTCACCCTGGTGAGGGCCAGGACCGCTGCGCTCAGCTTGTTGTCGATCTCGCGGGCCTCCTCTGCCGGCGTGGAGTCGGCGACAACGCCTGCTGCCGCCTGGAGATACGCATGCCCGTCCACCGCCACCACCGTGCGTAGCGCGATTGCCGTGTCAACAGCGCCTCCGCTGCCAATGTAGCCGACGGCCCCGGCATACGGCCCCCGGGCATGCGGCTCGAGCGCCGCAATGATCTCCATGGCACGAATCTTGGGCGCCCCGGTCACGGTGCCGGCGGGAAAGCAATCGCGCAGCGCATCGAGCGCAGAGCATCCCGGCCGGAGCCGAGCCCGGATTCCGCTGACCAGGTGCATGACGTTCGAATAGCGTTCGACGACGGCGACTTCGTGCACCTCGACGCTGCCGGTGGCTGCGACACGGCCGACGTCGTTGCGCCCGAGGTCGACGAGCATGAGGTGCTCCGCCTGCTCCTTCGCGCTGGTGCGAAGCTCTTCCTCCATGGCGAGGTCGTCTGCCTCAGTGCGGCCGCGGCGCCTGGTGCCGGCGATGGGCCGGTAGTCGACTCGGTCGCCGCGGACGCGGACCAGCATCTCGGGAGACGCGCCGACCAGGGCGGCGTCGGGGCTGCTCACATAGAAGAGGTACGGTGTCGGGCTGGAGTCGCGCAGCGCGGTGTAGAGCGTAAAGGGATGAGCGGACAGCTCGAGGCTGAACCGTCGCGAGATCTGCACCTGGTAGATGTCACCGGCGACGATGTGTTCGAGCGCGCGCCCAACCGCGTCCAGGAAGCGCTCGCGCGGGAATGTTGATGCGCCGTCGGTGAGCACTGCGGAGCTGACGGCGCCGCTGCCACCGTCCTGCGACGGGGCCGCCACAGCGTCCGGGTTGTCAGCCGCGCCGACACGCGGAGGTGGCCCGGTGATGCGCGTGTGCAGCGCCTCGAGCCGAACGCAGGCTCGGGCATGGGCCGCGTCGACGTCGCCGTCCTCATGTCGCAAGTGCGTGACCAGGAACACCCGCGCGTGCGCGTGATCGAAGACGGTCAGGGTGCGATACAGCGCAAATCCGCTGACCGGCAGGTGCGGTGGCACCGTCGCTGCCAGCGGCAACCTCTCGTAACAGGCCGCGGCTTCGTACCCGAGATAGCCGACCCATCCGCCGACGAACGGTGCCTCGAACCCGGCCACGGGCGCCACTCGTTCCGCAAGGACCGCGCTCAATGGCGCGAGCGGGTCGACGGCGTCGGCCGCAGCCAGTGCGACAGGATCGTGTCCGAGGAACGAGAACCCGTGCATGCCACCGGGGGAGGCTGCGGACTCGAGCAGGAAGCAGTGACCGTCGACACCGAGGCGCTGCATCAGGGTGACCGGCGTCTCGTCGCCCGCGTCGAGCTGCATCACCAGTGCGACGACGTCATGGGTGTCAAGGAGCGTTCTCGCTGCAGCTGCGTCGGGGCGCACGTGCGCTTCGGTCATCGGCGGATGGCTGGGTCGCCGGCGCGCGGCGCTATGCGGACGTGACGGCCCCGGCGCCGAGGTGCAGGGCGATCCGGTCGATGGCGCTCTCGAGGTTGGCCACCGAGTTCGCATAGCTCAGCCGGATATGGCCGGCGCCATGCGGGCCGAAGCTGCTCCCGGCCAGGGTGGCCACCCCCATCTCGTCGAGGAGCGCGTTCTGGAGCTCGCGATCCTTCCAGCCGGTGGCGGAGATGTCGGGGAAGACATAGAAGGCGCCGGCAGGACGGTGGCAGCTGATCCCGGGGATGCGGTTGAGCCCGTCGACGAGGATGTCGCGACGGTCGCGGAACTCGCTGACCATCGCGTCGACAGCGGCGTCGGACTCCGGCGAATCGAAAGCCTCGATGGCCGCCATCTGGGTGAAGGCGGCGGCACATGACGAGCTGTTGATCATCAGCGTGTCCATCTTGGCGGCCACCTCGGGCGGCATCGCACCGAACCCGAGGCGCCAGCCGCACATCGCCCATGCCTTACTGACGCCGCCGAGCAGCACTGTCCGCTCCGCCATGCCGTCGATGCTGTAGAGCGAGACGTGCGCACCGTCATAGCAGAGCCGCTCGTAGATCTCGTCGCTGAGCACCATCAGATCGTGCTCGATGGCAAGCTGCGCGATCGCCTCGCAGTCGGCGCGCGTGAGCACACCCCCGGTCGGGTTGGCCGGCGTGTTGACGATCAGCAACCTTGTCCGGGGGGTGATCAGGGTGCGCAACTCGTCGACGTCCAGGCGGAAGTCATTGCTCTGGCGAATCGGCGCCGACACCGGCACTGCCCCGAGGAAGTTGACCAGGGACCGGTAGATGGCATACCCCGGGTCGGGCACGATCACCTCGTCACCGGCCTCGATGGTGGAGAGCAGCAGGAAAGCGAGGATGTTCTTGCTCCCCGGGACGAGCACGATGTTCTCCGCTTCGGTGGGCACGCCGGTGCGCTTGGTGACATACGCTGCGGTGGCTTGGCGTACCGCCGGGATCCCGCTGGCGGGAGTGTAGTGGGTGGCCCCGCTGTTGAGAGCGCGAGTGGCGGCGTCGATGATGTTCTGGGGTGTCTGGAAATCGGGTTCGCCGATCTCCAGGTGAATGATGTCGCGCCCCTCGGACTCGAGCCGTCGCGCGTGGGCAAGCACCTCGAAGGCACTCTCGGTGCCGAGCCGGGACATGCGGTCGGCCCAGCGAAAATTCACGCCCGTACCGTCATCGTCGGCAGGTCGCCGCGGTAGGGCTCAGGCTCGACGTCCACGGTTTCGACATGGGCGTGGCTGGGGCCTTCGTGGAGCAGCCGGACCAACTGGTCGACGTCAGGCTGCGAGCCTTCCACGACACATTCAAGGCTGCCGTCCGGGCGGTTGGCAACGGTGCCGCGCAGTCCCGCGCCGTGGTGGACCACGAAAGCACGAAAGCCCACCATCTGCACTCTCCCCCGCACGGTCGCGCGCACGCGAACCTGCTCGGACATGATGGCCGATTATAGGCTGCCCGCAGGCGAACCGGTCAGGCGGCGACGGGCGTCAGGCGGCGGATGACCGGAAGCATGTCCTTGGTCGTGGTCATCTTGCTTCCTGCCAGTTCTGACATCAACGCGAGGATGCGGCGCTGCACGGGCGCCTCGTGGTCACGGCCGGGCAGGTACCAGTTGAGCATCCGGCTGATGTACTCCGGGTCCTCGAGCTGGTCGAGCACGCTCGGCGACGTCACCGTCGTCGGGTGCTTGGGGGCGTCGTTGGTGCTGCGCAGCATCCACAGCGTCATGCGCAGCACCCCCGGCAGCTCATCCGGCTTGTTGGCGATCGCCTTGCGCAGGTACTTGGCGTAGCAGGCGGCGTGGCGAAGCTCATCGGCCGCCAGGATCTTGAAGATCTTGCGCAGCAGCGGCTCGGGCGCGTTGTGGCTGAAGGCCTGGTACCAGTGCGCCAGCCGCTGCTCACCGCAGAAATGCATGGTCAGCGTCTCGATCGCCGGGCCCTCGGCAAAGGTGAGCCGAAGCTGAGGCAGCTCGGTGACCTCGTCGAATGTCTCGCCGCAGTGCTCGAGGTATTTGCGCAACACCATGTGGTGCTTCATCTCCTCGTAGAACCAGATGGAGACGAAGCTGCAGAAGTCGATGTCTGTGTAGAAGTCACGGAGAAACATCTCGGTGGCGTATAGCGCGCTCAGCTCGGTGAGGCAGATCTGCCGGAGATCATGGATCCACTGGTCCGTGAGAAGGCTGCGGTCGATCGTGGTGAAATCGATCTCGTCGGTGAAGTTCCAGCGGGCCCGCTCGAGGCGCACAAAGAGGTCGTCGTAAAGCATGTCTTGAGTGTGTGGGCTCGGGCCCGGGCGAGGCATCGGCCTCAGCCCAGCAATTTCACAACACTTTTTGGCCATGCTGTCCATAATGGCCGCCATGTCGAACTCCGCGCCTTTCGAGCGCACGCCCGGCAACGATAAATGGGCCCCGACGGCCACACTGCCGCCCGAGATCACCGACCACCTGCTTGCCGAGGTGGACATCATGGCCCGCCGCATGACCCGGCGGATCGCGGCGGAGATCAACCTGCCGGCGCAGTTCCGCAGCATCGGCTACCTCCGACTGGTCACCAGCGCGTGCCGGGACGCCCTCCGAACCCTGGTTCGCCTGCTTCGGGACGGCCGCGGCCTTCGCACCGCGGACCTGCAGCGCCTCGGCAACATGGGTGCGCAGCAGGCGGAGATGGGGGTGCCCCTCGAGGTCCTGCTGGCCGCGTACCGGCTCGCGGCCCGAGTGGTCTGGCGCGAGCTCATCGGCGAGTCCGCCGGCCTCGAGGCCCTTCCCCGCGCCACGGTGATCGCGGTCACGGGCCAGGTCCTGGAATACCTTGACGAGATCAGCGGGGCGGTCGGGTCGGCGTACCTCGAGACCCGCGAGAGGCTGATGCGCCGCCGCGACCTCGACCGTGATCGGCTGCTCCAACGCCTGGTCGCCGGCGACGCCACCCCGGAGTTTCGTCGCCTTGCGGCAGCCGCCGAGCTCGATCTCCAGCCGCCGTATGAGGTGCTGGCTTGTGCTGTTGCCTCGGCGGCCGCCGAGGGGGCGCTCGAGCGAGCGCTCCGGGAGCGCAGCGTGCTCCTGGTGGCCGACCAGCCCGGGACCTGGATCGCGCTCGTCCCCGGCCACGAACGCGTCGCACAGGTTCTCGAGGAGGCGCAGAAATCTCTCCCGGACGCGGTGTGCTGGGGGATCGGACCCGTAGCAGCCACGCTTGCCGACGTCGCCGACAGCGCCCGACGGGCACGCGAGGCGCTGCACGTCGGTCTGCGCCTCGATCCCAATGAGCGCGTCTGGGATGACGCCGCGGTGGGCATCTTCGCAACCCTGGCCACCGACCCGGCGGCCATGGCTCGGTACGTCGACAACGTGCTGGGCGCTGTCCTGGGGGTGCCCGAGGTGAGGCGCGCCCCGCTTCTGGAGACGCTCAGCGCGCTGCTGGCAACGCCGAGCCTCAACGAGGCCGCCGGCCTCCTCGGCCTGCACCGCCACACCGTCGTGTACCGCACCCGGCGGCTCGCCGAGCTGGGCATCAGCCTCGATGCCCCATCAGCCCGGCACCGCCTCTGGCTGGCGCTGCAGTGCAGTCGATTGCTGAACACAACGGCCCCGGCGACGTCGCCCACCGCCTCGTGAGCCGCCCCCCCACGGGCGACGACTTCATCGTGCTCGGCCTCCGGCCCGGAGCGGGCGCCGACGAGATCCGTGCCGCCTACCGAAGCCTGGCCAAGATCCATCACCCCGATCGCAACCCCGGCGATGCCGTCAGTCTCGAGACCTTCCGCCGGATCACCGAGGCGTACGCAGCGCTGCGCGACCACAGCCGGCTGGCCTCGGGCACTGCGTCGCCGTCTCCCCTGTCGGCCGCCCGGACCGCCCGCGGACGCGCCTCCTCCCGTCGCGGCACCGCGAACTCACCCACCCCGCTCGCCGACATCGCGGTCGGAGAAGCGCTGTGGGTCGATGAGAGCGCCCTGCTGGTGGCACCCGATCGCACCGCGGCTCTGCGCCCAGCCGCCACGGGCGTTGCCTTCCCCACCGCCGAGCACGTCATCCGCGTCGAGCGCAGGGCAGACGGGCTCCACGTGTTCATGCCCCCGCAGTCGTCGGCGCGGTGGAGGGTCGGCAGCGAGGCGGAGACCGACGGGCTGGCGGTGGCAGCCCTGTGGGTCGGCGAGCACCCGGAGGGTCCGCTCGGGTCACCGGCGGCGGCGCATGTACCGCTGCGCCTGCTCGGCGGCACGGTCGGTGAGATGGAGCTGGGGGATCGGGGATGGACGACGGCCGGCGCGCTGGGGCTCGACGCCGACGGGGTGTGGACCATCGACCTGGCTCAGCCGATCAGCACGGACCCGCACCGTGAGGCGCGGCTGCGCGTCCTCCGCGACGACGACGGCTTCCGCGTTCACGCCGACCTGCCCGCATCCGATTGGTCACCGACGCCGGCTCCCGACGACGACGGACGGGCCCTGGTCGTCGACGCGATCCTGGCCGGGACCCGCTACCCGCGGCCGCCCGACCCGGCCTGACTCACTTGGCGACGACCGCCTCCCCCTCTGCCTGCCGAGCGAGCATGAAGAGCAGGTCAGAACAGCGGTTGAGGTAGCGGAGCACCTCGGCGTTGGCGAGGCCGCCCGCGCGAGCCAGGGTCACTGCGCGGCGCTCGGCGCGCCGGACGAACGTTCGCCCCATGTCCAACGCCGCCGCCACCGGCGTGCCGCCGGGGATGACGAAACCCTTGGGCAGCTGGACGCGCCCCTCGAGGTCGCTCACCTCGATGTCGAGAGCCTCGACCATCGAGGGCCTGACGGTGGCGAAGTGCTTGGCGAGCAGGTCGCGGTCCGTCGTCGCAGTTGCCAGCTCCGCGCCGACGGTGAACAGGTCACGCTGCATGTCGAGGATCCGCCCGGCCAGCGCGCTGTCCGTGCACAGGGCGCGAGCCAGGCCGAGGGCCGAGATGGCCTCGTCGAGGGCTCCGTACGCCTCGGTGTGGAGGTCGTCCTTGGGAACTCGACCGCCGTAGAGGAGACTGGTCTCACCGCCGTCGCCGTGGCGGGTGACGATGCTCACGCCACCCATCCGCCGTCGGCCGCGGCCTCGACCATGAGCTGCAGCGCAACATCCTCGTGGCCGCGCGCGCGCTCCTCCACCCACTTGCTGGCGGCCAGCGTGGCGGTGGTGGCGTCGCCGACCGCTGTGGTGATCTGGCGGGTGAGCTGAGCTCGGACATCACCGGCGGCGAAGATACCCGGCACGTTGGTCATCATGGTCATCGGGTCGGTCACATAGTAGCCGCCCTTGTCGTGGTCGACGTGGGCGTCGATCAACGTGGTGTTGGGGATGAATCCGACGAAGATGAACACGCCGCCGACGCCGAGTCGCGAGCGCTCACCGGTGACCGTGTCCACCAGGCTGAGGTGGCTCACCTTGTGCTCGCCGTTGATCGATTCGACCATTTTGTTGACCAGGATCTCGATCTTGGGGTGGTCGCGCGCCTCCTCCATCAGGATTGGTTGGGCACGGAACTCCTCGCGACGGTGGATCAGCGTCACCTTGGTCGCGTAGCGGGTCAGGAAGACCGCCTCCTCGACGGCGGCGTCACCGCCGCCGATCACGGCGAGCTCGAGGTCCTGGAAGAAGGCGCCGTCACAGACCGCGCAGTACGAGACTCCCCGTCCCGCCAGCTCAACCTCGCCGGGCACGTCGAGCTTGCGCGGGTTGCCACCGGCGGTGACGATGACGGCAGGGGCGCGGTACTCACCCGCCTCGGTCTCGACGACCTTCATCCCGTCCGCTTCGACCCGAATCCGGGTCGCCGGCGAGTAGACCATCTCCGTGCCGAAGTGCTCGGCCTGGGCGAGCATGGCGGCGGCGAGCTCGCCACCGAGGATGCTCTTGAAGCCCGGGTAGTCCTCGATCAGCTCGGTGTTGAGCAGCTGGCCCCCGGGTGCCTTGGCCTCGATGACCACGGCGCGCACCTTGCTTCGGCCGGCGTACAGGGCGGCGGTCAGGCCGGCCGGGCCGGCTCCGATGATGGCGATGTCGTACTCGTTCACAGTGCCTTCACCGTACCCGATCGCGGGCTCTCTGAAGCGTTCACGCCTTGCTCACCGGGCGGCGAAGGTGCGCAGTTCGGCAATGACGCGGCTCACCTGGATCGCGTAGGCCAGGGCGGTGGACTTGCTGGCCAGCGTGAGGATGCCGACCACGCGCCCGCTGCTGTCGAGGACTGGACCGCCACTGTTGCCCGGGTAGACGGTCGCGCCGTCGAGGACGAGCATGTCGTGGTAGTCGGTGGTCACCGGGGGCTGACCGGTGGTGGTGTCGCCGGTGACCGGGACGTCCGGCTGTACCCCCGTCGCCGACTCGAACGTGATGTCGCCGTGACCGGTGGCGTGGCTGCTGGCGATCACCGCGACCGGCTCAGGCAGGCCGCTGAGCAGCGTGGTCAACGGGGCCAGCGGGGCACCGGGGAAACCGTCGCAGCTGCGCACCACGGCGATGTCGAGGGCGCGGTCGACACCCACCACCGTCCCGACGTGCGACGAGCCGTCGCGGCCCCGGATGCGCATCGCCAGCTGGCCCTGGACGACGTGGGCGTTGGTGACAAAGTCACCCTTGGCGTCGAGCAGCCATCCGGTGCCCAGCCCCACGGAGCTGGCTCTCAGGGCTTCGATGGTCACCGTTCGGCCGAGCACGCCTCGGGCAACGCCGTCGATCGACAGCGACGGCGTGGGCACCGCCTCGCTGGCCACGGGCAGGTGGGCCGGCGTGGCCGTGCGCGCGACCTCCGTCCGGTTGACCGTGGCCAGGAAGGCCACGACTCCGACGAGCAGCGCCGAGGCGACGGAGATGAGCAGGCGAACAGACTGAGATGTGAGGGCCACGCGACGAGGTGCCACGGCCGGGAATTGTGCGTGAGTCGGCGACGCCGGCGAGTTGACGCCGCGGTGCCGATGGCCCCCTATGCGCCGCCCACCCGGGGATCGAGCACGCCCGACTCGGCGAGGCGCCGCAGCGCGAGGGCGCGGTGCGAGACGTTGTCCTTGGCGTCGTCGTCGGCTTCGCCGAAGGTCATGCCGAGGTCGTCGCTGAGGAAGATCGGGTCATAGCCGAAGCCGTTGGAGCCGCGCGGTTCAACGATCATGCCGTGGCACTCACCGTGCGCGACGATCGGCTCCGCGCCGGGGCGTGACAGGGCGACGGCACAGACGTAGCGGGCGTGGCGGTCGTCGGGGGAACGCCGCTTCACCTCCGCGAGCAGGGCCCACATCCGTTCGTCGTCGGTGGCGTCGAGGCCGAGCCAGCGGGCCGATTCGGGCCCCGGCCAGCCGTGCAGGGCATCGATCTCGATGCCACTGTCGTCGCCGAGCGCGGGCAGCCCCAGCGCGGAGCTCACGGTGGCCGCCTTGGTGAGCGCGTTGTCGGCATACGTCGGGCCGGGCTCGTCGATGTCGGCGGCGAAACCGACCTGCTCGAGCGAGCGCAGCGGCCACGACGAGCCGGCGAACAGGCGGACGAACTCGATGAGCTTCGCCGCGTTGTTGGTGGCGATGACCAGCTCGCGCCCGGGGCTGCCGAGCGCGACACCCGCGCTCACGCTCGGCCGAGCGCCTCCGACTGGATGCTGAACAGCGTCTGCATGCCCGATGCGGCAAGGCCGAGCATGCCGTCCATCTCGGCCCGCGAGAACGGTTCGAGCTCGGCGCTGCCCTGTAGCTCGATGAACCGGCCATCACCACTGCCGACGCAGTTCATGTCGGTGTCGGCCGCCGAGTCCTCCAGGTAGTTGAGGTCGAGCCGCGGCTCGCCGGCGATGATGCCTGCGCTGACGGCGGCGACCTGCCAGCGCAGCGGGTCCGATCTCACCAGTCCCGCGGCACGCAGCTTGGCGAGGGCGAGCGCCAGCGCGACATACCCACCGGTGATGGACGCGGTGCGGGTGCCCCCGTCGGCGACCAGCACGTCGCAGTCGATGAAGATGCTGCGCTCCCCAAGGAGTGAAAAGTCCACCGCGGCGCGCAGGCTGCGGCCGATGAGTCGCTGGATCTCCTGGACACGGCCATCGACGCGCCCTCTGCGCCCGTCGCGCTCAGTCCGCGTCATCGTGCTGCGCGGCAACATCGCGTACTCAGCGGTGACCCACCCGCGCCCGCTCCCCTTGCGGAACGGGGGGACGCGCTCCTCGACGCTGGCAGCGCAGAGAACGCGCGTGTCGCCGACCGTGATCAGCGCACTGCCCTCCGCGTACGGCAGCGGGCTGAGCTCGATCGAGGTGGGGCGGAGCTGGTCCGGCGCACGGCCATCAGGACGCATGGGCACGGAGTGTAGTGACCGCGCCACCGCGTGCAGCTCAGCCGGTCAGCGCTTCAGCGCCTTGTCGAGGATCAGGATCGACGCCTCGAAGAAGATGATCAGCGGGATGAACAGCGCCGTCGGGGTGTAGGGATCCGCGCCCGGGGTGACGATCAGCGCGGCGATGATGATGCCGACCCAGATCACCTTGCGCTGGGACCGCAGCTTGCGCGACGAGGTGATCCCGAGCAGGCCCAACAGGATGATCACGACCGGCAACTCGAATGTGACGCCGAAGGCGACGATGAGCAGGATCAGGAACGACAGGTACGAGTTGATGTCGGGCAGGTAGACGGCGCTGCTGCCGAGAAACGTTGCCAGGAAGTTGAGCCCGATCGGCATGACGAAGTACGCGAAGGCCGCGCCCGCCGCGAAGAGCAGGAAAGCCGATGCGATGAAGGGACCGACGAACTTCCTCTCCACCGGACGGAGTCCCGGGGAGACGAAGCCCCAGAGCTGCCAGAGGATCACGGGGAGAGCGCCGATGATCCCGACGATCGCCGAGATCTTGATGGGAATTGTCAGGCCCTCGGTGGGACTGGTGAAGATCGCGGTCGAGGTGAGGTGGTTGTTGGTCTTGCTGAGCACTGTGCTGAGCGGGTGCAGCAGGAACTCGAAGATGGCTCCGTGGAAGACGAATGCCGCGACGGTGGCGACCAGCCAGGCGATCGCCGAGATGATCAGCACCCGGCGGAGCTCCTCGAGGTGCTCGACGATGGTCATACGGCGCTCGTCGCCGGCCACTCCCTGCACCTCTCACCGCCTCGGTGAGGAGGCGGTCACTCAGCTCGCGGCGGCGTGGTCGCCCTCGCCGGCAACATGAACGGCCGGCGCCGGCACTGGGCCACCGCCCACGGGGGCAGGCTCGCCGGGGGTCGCCACCTGCGCCGCGGGCGTGTTCACCGCAGCGGGCTCGGTCGGATCCGGCCTCGTTGCCTTGGAGAACTCCTCCTTGGCCTCCGTCGACGCCTTGCGGAACTCGCGAATGGCACGTCCCATTCCGGCGCCGACGTCGGGAAGCTTGCCCGGACCCCAGATGATCAGCACGATGACCAGAACGATGGCGATGATCCAGAAGTGGCCGGGATTGATGAAAGGCATTTGGCTGGTTCTCCGTTGTGACCGGCCGGGCACACCGTCCGGGCCTCTTCCGAGGCGTCTTCCGACTCTAGCATCGCATCTGGCGATTCCCTGAGGTCTCGCTGAGACGCTGCCCCTATCTACGCAGCCGAGCCGGCGGCGGATGACTGAGCGCGCGCCGCGGTCGGGGTCGCCTTCAGGCCAGCGGCAAAACCCTCGACGGCGCGGTCGATGTCCGCCGTCGCATGCGCGGTCGAGATGAATCCCGCCTCGAACTGCGAGGGCGGCCACAGCACACCCCCGGCCCGCCATGCCGCGTGGACGCGCGAGAACGCGGCCGTGTCCGCGGCGGCCGCCTGCGCGTAGTCGCCAACGGCGGCGGTGCCGATGAACGGGGTCAGCATGCTGCCGGCTCGGTTCACCGCGCAGGCGACGCCCGCGGTGGCAGCGGCCTGCGCCAGGCCGACGGCCAGGGCAGCGCCGAGGACCTCGAGCCGCGCGTAAGCGTCGCCATTCTTCAACTCGTCGAGCACTGCGCACCCCGCGGCCATCGCCAGGGGATTGCCCGACAGCGTCCCGGCCTGGTAGACGTCGCCCGCCGGGGCCATCCGCTCCATCAGCGCCCGCGGTCCGCCGAACGCCCCGACGGGCAGCCCGCCGCCGATCACCTTGCCAAGACAGGTGAGGTCGGGGCGTACCGAAAACAGCTGCTGGGCGCCTCCATAAGCCACCCGGAAGCCGGTCATGACCTCGTCGAAGATGAGCAGGACGCCATAACGTGCGGTCAGCGCGCGCAGTGCTGCCAGGTATCCCTCGGCGGGGAGCACGCAGCCCATGTTGCCCGCCACCGGCTCGACGATCAGCGCGGCGACGCCGTCGGCCTCGCGGTCGAGCACCGCCGCGACCGCGGCGACGTCGTTGTATGGCACCACGATGGTGTCCGCGACCGCTGCAACGGGCACACCGGGCGAGCCGGGGATGCCGAGGGTGGCGACGCCGGACCCGGCGTCCGCGAGGAAGGCATCCGCGTGGCCGTGGTAGCCGCCGGCGCACTTCACCACCCGGTCACGCCCAGTCACCGCGCGTGCCAGCCGGAGGGCCGACATGGTCGCCTCCGTCCCGGAGTTGACGAAGCGCACCATGTCCATCGACGGCATCGCCGCTGTGATCCTCTCCGCCAGCTCGACCTCGAGAGCGGTGGTGGCGCCGAAGGCAGTGCCTCGCCCGGCCTGCTCGCGCAGGGCAGCGACCACGGCGGGGTGGCCATGGCCGAGGATGTGGGGCCCGTAGGCGAGGATGAAGTCCGCATAGTCAACGCCGTCCTCGTCGACCAGGTGTGCGCCGCCGGCATGGGCGATGACCGGTGCATCGCCGCCCACCGCCGTGAACGCCCGTACGGGGCTGCTCACCCCTCCGGGCAGCACTCGCTCGGCCCGCTCACGCCACTCCGCGGACGTCACCCCGGGGAGCGGGCAGGTCATTGCTGTGCGGCGACTGTGACCGACTGCACAACGTCGCCCTGAACGATCTTCCTGGCCACGTCCAGCCCGGATGCAACGTTGCCGAAGAGGTTGTAGCTGGGCGCGAACTGGTTGGTGCCGGTGTCGATGAAGAATTGCGACCCATTGGTGTTCGGGCCACTGTTGGCCATGGCTACCGTGCCGGCGATGTACTGCTGGTGAACGGGCTCGTCGTTGAACTTGTACCCCGGGCCGCCCTGGCCGCAGGTCGTCGCATGCACGTTGGCGATGCAGTTGGGATCGCCTCCCTGGATGATTGCCAGCGTCCCCCCGCAACTGGTGTCCGCGGTGTTCGGACAGACCCTGTGGAACGGGATGCCGTCGTAGAAATGGTTCCGGGCCAGGGCGACGAAATTGTTGACAGTGTTGGGCGCCAGGTTGGGTTGGAGGCAGATCACGATGTTGCCGCGAGCGGTCTTGATGGTGGCCTCATAGAGCTTGGACATGTCGATCTGCGTGGCCGGAGGCGCGCTGTACACATGCGGATTGGTGGGTGCCCCCGACGCTGGCAAGGGCGCCCCGAACGTGGCGGTGGTGCAGTCGGCGAGTGCGATGGTGGCCGGCGAGGCGCTGGCGCTCGCCGTTACCGACGGGGACGGCGACCCCGAGCTCACCGGCGGGTTCACGGAGTTGGACCTGTCGATGAAGATGACGGCCACCACCAGCACACCAACGAGCAGCGCCCCGGCAGCCAGGGAGAACGGCATCCGCGACGGAGTGGGCGTTCGGTCAGCCACTGTCTGTTGCCTCCTGCAGCCAGCGCGCGGCGCGACGCGCGTCGTAGGTGATGACGAGATCGGCGCCGGCACGGCGGATGGCGGTGAGGGCTTCGAGCACCGCCGCTCGCTCCTCGAACGCCCCGGCGGCGGCGGCGGCGTGGAGCATCGCGTATTCGCCGCTGACGCAGTACGCGACCAGGGGCAGGTCGGTGGCGTCGCGCACCCGGGCCACGACGTCCAACGCTGTCAGCGCCGGCTTGACCATGAGCATGTCCGCACCCTCGTCGACGTCGATGAGGGCTTCCCGCACCGCCTCGCGCTGGTTGGCCACGTCCATCTGGTAGCTGCGCCGGTCGCCGGAGCGAGGAGCGCAGTCGGCGGCTTCGCGGAAGGGGCCGTACATCACCGACGCGAACTTGGCGCTGTACGCGAGCACCGCGGTGTCGATGAACCCGTTGTCATCGAGCGCCTGGCGGATCGCGGCCACCTGGCCATCCATCATCCCGCTGGGAGCGATGATGTCGGCGCCGGCCGCTGCCTGGGCCACGGCGATGCGCCCGTACATCTCGATGGTGGCGTCGTTGTCCACGGTGCCGTCGTCGCGCAGCACTCCGCAGTGGCCATGGTCGGTGTATTCGTCGAGGCAGCAGTCGGCGATGAGGATCGCGTGCTCCCCGTGACTGCGCCGCAAGCTGCGCAATGCGGTCTGCACGATGCCGCTCTCTTCCCAGGCCTGCGACCCACTGCCGTCCTTGTGCACTGGGACGCCGAAGAGGATCACCGCCGCACACCCCACGCTCAGCGCGTCGTCGACGGCACCGGTGAGGGAATCGATCGTCTCCTGCTGCTGGCCGGGCATGGACGAGATCGGCACCGGGGAGTCGATCCCCTCGCGCACGAAGGCCGGGTAGATGAGGTCGCCCGGTGCCACGCGGGTCTCGCGCGCCAATGCCCGCAGGCCCGCGGTGCGGCGCAAACGGCGTGGTCGCTCAACAGGGAAGGACATGTGCTGGTCAGGGTAGCCGCTCGGTGCGCAGGACCCGCACCGTTGCCGCGACGACAGCCTCGGCGGTGTGCTCATCGGCGGTGACCACGGTCACCCAACCCGCGTCGCGCGCGGCGGCGGCGGTGACAGGCCCGATGCACACCGCCGGGCAGGCCGGGAGCGGCAGACCGTCAAGCCCGCGGGTGAAATTGGCCACTGTGCTGCCGCTGGTGAAGGTCACCGCGTCCACAGTCGCCCGCGACAATGCGCTGCGCAACCGGTTGCCGGCCCCGGGCGGCAGCACCGAGCGATATGCCGCGATCACCTCGACGCGTGCTCCAGCATTGCGCAGCAGCGGGGCCACGACGTCGCGACCACCCGCGGCGGCAACCACGAGAACGTTCCTGCCGTCCAGGTGGCGCAAGGCCAACTCCTCGGCGAGCGACTGCGCCGTCTGTCCCGCCGCCACGAGGTCCGGCTCGACGCCGTGGGAGCGCAGCGCCGTCCGCGTCGCCGGGCCGACTACTGCGACGGAGACGCCGGCCAGCGAGCCGTGGTCGCCGACCTCCTCGAACAGGAGGCGGACGCCGGTCTGGCTGGTCAGCACCACCCAGCCGCCCGGACCGCCCGCGCGCAACCGCTCGACCGCACCGGCCAGCGCGCCCGTGCCGGGCAGCTGCTCCACGACGATCAGAGGCACGTGCACCACGGTCGCGCCTGCCTCGGCGAGCAGCTCGCCGAGCCGGTCGCCCTTGGCCGTGCCTCGGGTCACCAGCACGAGGCGGCCGGCCAGTGGCGGGCCGTTGATCACCGCAGGGCGCCGGCCACCCGCTCGGCGAGCTCTGCTGCGCCGGCGGGGTCGCCGGCCAGTTCGACGCGAGCCACCGAGCCGTCCGTCGCGAGGGCCGCGGAGATCACCAAGCGTTCGCCCTCGAGCCGGGCCCAGACCCCGAGGGGGAGCAGGCAGCCACCGCCGAGCGCGAGCAGGACGGCGCGCTCGCAGGTGACCGCAAGCCGGGTGGCCGCGTGGTCGACCACAGCCGCGGTCACAGCTGCGGCTGAGCCCGCGACGGCCTCCAGCGCGATCGCCCCCTGGGCTGGCGCCGGCACGAACTGCCGCGGGTCGAGCCGCTCTGCAACCCGGTCCGACAGGTGCAGCCGGTCCATGCCCGCCCCGGCCACCAGGAGGCCGTCGACCTCACCAGCGTCGAGCTTGCGCAGCCGTGTGTCGACGTTGCCGCGGATGGGCACGCAGCGCAACCCTGGCCGGATCGCAGCAAGCAGCGCAGAGCGGCGCGGGCTGCCGCTGCCAACCGTGGCTCCGTCGGGGAGGTGGCAGAGAGCCTTGCCATCGCGGGTGACCAAGGCATCGCAGGGGTCACCGCGCGGCAGCAGGGCAACCAAATCGAGGCCGGGCGCGAGGGTCGTGGGCAGGTCCTTGGCGCTGTGCACGGCGATGTCGGCCTCGCCGTCAAGAACGGACCGTTCGATCTCGGCGGTAAACCACCCCTGTCCCTCCATCTGCTCGATCGGGGTCGACTGGTTGCGGTCACCCCCGGTGGTGACGACGACCAACCGGGCGCCGGCGCCACCTTCGGCCTCGATGGCCGCGGCCGCCAGGCCAGCCTGGGCTCGCGCCAGCGCACTGCCCCGCGTTGCCAGGCGCAGCACCGCAACCCCGGCGGCGGGGCTCACGAGGCGGCGAGGTTGCTCTCGCCGTCCTCGCCCTCGGCCTGCGCGACGGCGTCCAACGCAAAGGCGTCGCGGAGGGTCAGCGCCACCGCCGGGTCATCAGCGAATTCGCGCAGGTGACTGATCGGCGCGTGGAGGAGCTTGGCGACAATGCTCCGGGTGAGCTGCTGGATGCGCTCGACGGCGACCGCGTCGGCGCCGGGCATCCGCGCCAGCGTGCGCTCCACCTCCTGGGAACGCAGCGTCTCGGCCTGGCGCACCAACGCGCTGATGGTCGGGCCCGCAGTGTCCCGCTCGTCGATGACGGTGAGCGCGTGCACCACCTCCGCTTCGATGATCGAGGTCGCCTCGGCCAGCGCCGACAAACGCTGGCCGTGCACCTCGCCGATGCGCCCACCCATGGCGTCGACGTCGACGAGGGTCACGCCGGGAACGCTCGCTGACGCGGGGTCGATGTCGCGCGGAACCGCGATGTCGACGATGCCCAGCGGTCTGTGGCCGCGCGCGGCCTGCATCGCGGCCACATCGGCGGCCGTGAGGACAGGCGCGGGGCTGTTGGTGCACGAGACCACGATGTCGATGGCGGCGGCAGCGGCGAGCGGGTCGGTCACCGCGATCGCGCCGGAGCCGATCTCTGCGGCAAGAGCGACCGCAGATTCGCCGCCGCGCGAGGCCACCATCACCCGCGCACCCGCCCCAGCGAGCCGCCGCGCTGCGAGCGTGCTCATCGCGCCAGCGCCGAGCACCAGCACGCCACGTCCGTCGAGCCCGCCGACGATCTCCCCGGCGATCTCAACCGCGGCATCGGCGATGCTGCCCGCGCGGCGTCCGATGCTGGTCTCAGTTCGCACCCGCTTGCCGGCGCTGACGGCACGCCTCATCACATAGTCGAGGCCCGCGTCCAGCGAGCCCGCCTCACGTGCCAGCTGGTGGGCATCCCGGAACTGGCCGAGCACCTGCGCCTCCCCCACCACCATGCTCTCGAGCCCGCCGGCAACACGAAGCATGTGACGGATCGCCTCCGCATCGCGGAGCGCGAACAGGTGGGCGCCGATGCCACGGTCGCCGGTGGGATCGAGATATTGGGCCAGCCTCGGACAGACGTCGTCGGCCAGCTCGGTGGTCGGACAGCTGACGTAGAACTCGGTGCGGTTGCAGGTCGACAGCACGGCGGCCCCGCGCAGTCCACAGTGCCCGACGAGGTAGCGCAGCAGCGCAGTCGCCTCCGACTCCGCCACCACGGCGCGCTCGCGCACCGAGACGGGCGCGCTCCGGAAGCTCAGCCCGGCGGCGACGAGGTGCATGTGCTGACTCCTCCGATCCGGGCGGCGGCGCAGCGCCGACAGCCAGTGTCCGCTGCGGCGAACCGACACTCTGAGTATATGGAAGGCCCGCACGGCCACGGCCGTCGCGGCCGCGCTCCACGCCCTGCGTCGAGGGAACACCGCTAGGATCGCGGGATGTCCACGGCGCCCGCCTGATGCCTGGCGAGCCGATCTCCTCCGGTACTGCCGACGACAACCACCAACCCGCGCCACAGCCTGCCGACGCCGACGGTCGGTCGTGGCGACCGCGCTACGGACGCCGGCGCGGCCCAGTACCGATGGGTGACAGCTTCGTACCCCGGCTCGGGCCGTCCGGCGAGGAGCCGTTCGCGGCCATCGACGACGAGGAGGTGGCCGGCGTCCTCGAGCGGCCGACCGCCGAGACGCCGATCGCTGAGCTCCGCTTCGTGGCGCTCGACTGCGAGACCACCGGCCAGTCCCCGCACCGACTCGTCGAGCTGGGCGCGGTCGCCTTCACCCTGGACCGCCACGTGATGTCCTTCGAGACGCTGGTGCACAGCACGGACAGGATCAACCCGTATGCCAAGCGCATCCACGGTATCGGGCCCGAGAGCCTCGGCGGCGCGCCCCCGGTCGAGCGGGTGCTGGCCCGCTTCCAGCGCTTCTGCAGCGGGGCGGTCCTCGTCGAGCACAGTGCCGACGCGTTCGACACCCGTCTGATTGCCAGCACCATGGAGACGGCGATCGACGCCGACAACCTCGACACCAGCCGCATGGCCGGGGCGATCTGGGGCCTGCGCGACACCATCGGCCTCGAGCGCATGTGCAGCGAGCTGGGCGTTCACCACCGCCGCCCCCACCATGCGCTGGCCGACGCCGAGGCCACGGCGGCGTGCTTCGTCGAGCTCCTGCGTCTCGGTGGCGAGAGGTTCGGCTGGAAGACGCTCGGCGACCTGCTCGCCGTCGCTCACCCCCCCCCGCCGAGAGTCACCGAGGCGCCCCGCGAACGGCGCGCCCCCACCGAAGCTGCTGACGGCGACGCCGCTTCGCCGACAACCCGCACCCGGCGCCGCCGCCGCGGCGGACGACGCCATCGCCGCGGCGGGGCCGTGGCGCCGCCGGGACCGCCCGCGGATCCCTCGCCGGCGACGGAGTGACGCTCAGACCGAGAACTCGGCGACCAGTGGATGGTGGTCGGACGCGACCATCGCCTCGTGGTCCGGCCAGCGCCGCCCGCCAACCACCTCGCAGCGGCGCAACCGGCCGGCCATGACCGGGTCGGCAAACACGTAGTCGATACGCGCCGCCGGCATCCACGTCGCGCAGGTGTAACCGCTGGCGCGCGGATGAACCCGGCGGAAACAGTCCACGTAGCCGGCATGGAGCACGCGCGACACCGTCCAGCGTTCGATGGTGCGGCCGAGCAACCTGTCGACGGCGGCATGACGCGGCAGCAGCGCGGTCAGCGGGTACACGACGAAGGGGAGGGCCGGGATGCCGACATCGAGGCGCGGATCGACGCCGGCGCGCAGCCATGCCTCAGCGGCCTCCTCGCCTGCGTCCATCGGACGTGCGGTCACCAGCCCGTTGGCCTGGCGCACCAGGACGCGGGCGCGACGCAACTCCGCCATCCGCTTGAAGAACGCCGTCGCCTCGACGCCGTCCCCCGGCGCCAGCGCGTTGAAGTCGCCGGCGAGCAACCGTGGCGTGGCATCGCTGTGACCGATGTCGCCGAGGACCGCGTCGAGCTCGCGCAGGCGGCGCGCCTCGCCCTTGCTGCGCTCACCAAAGCGCGCGGCCAGGTGCACGGAGTGCAGGTGCAACTCCGGGACGTCGGTACCGCCCGTGACCAGCACGGTTTCCAGGTGGCTGCGCAGCATCCTGCCGCGGTGGGTGTGGTTGTGCCAGCGGCGCACCGTCAGCCGCGTCAGCACGGCGACGTTGATGCCGCTGCCGTCACTGGCGGAGCCGACCACCAGCCGCATGCCGAGGTCGCGAGCCAGCTGTTCTGCGAACCCCGGGTTGCTCACCTCCTGGAGTGAGATGAGGTCGGCGTCCAGCCGGCGCAGCACCGCTGTGATGTGCTCTTCGCGACGCGCGCCGCCGAGCAGGATGTTGTACGTGACCACGCGCAGGGTTCGGGTGCGGACGCGTGCTCTGCTCATGCCGGATCGCCCCTACAATGCCACGCGATGGCGGACGCCGGCAGCGTTGGGCGCCTGGGAGCGATCGCCGAACTGTTGCACCTGAGCGGTCGAGCCCCTGCGCTGCGGGCCGCCCTCGCCGTGGTGATCACCGCGGCCTGTGGCGTGCTGGGCGCGGTCTCACTGGATATCCAGGCGCGTTTCGCCGCGCAGCAACACGGTGGGCGGTTGAGCACGTTTCTCGCCGACGGCTCCACCGCCGCGACCGCCTGGACAGGCTGGGCCGCAGCGCTCTTGTTCGGCGTCGCGCTGGTCCGGCTGCGGCGGGGCGCTCCTGAACCCCCGGCAGGGCGCGCCCCGGTGGAGTCGCTGAGCGCCACCGAGATGCGCGCCGGGCTGGTGCGCGAGTACAGCGCCGTACGGATCGGTCTGTTGTTGTTGAGCCTGGTCTCTCTGGCCGACGCGGCACGCGCAGCACGGTACGCCGTCGCCGCAGCGGCCGGCGACAGCATCGCGCGCATGTCGCTGGTGGCGACCGTGGTCGAGGCCCTTGGCCTGATCGCGGCGACGTCCGTGCTCATGCTCTGGACAATGACGTTCCGCAGCCAGCTTGTGCGCGTCGGCGCGCTGCGCTACTAGAGACCGACGCCGTTTCAGCTGGTCCGTTCGACGACGTACTCGCAGACACGCTCGAGCGTGGCCCGCGCAGCTGACGGGTCGAAAGCATCGAGCTGCGCGCGCGCCCGCGCGGCAAAGTCGTGCGCCTGCGCCTCCGCGGCTTTGATGGCGCCCGATCTGCGCACCAGGTCGACGACCTCGTCGCAGTCACGGTCGGTCAAAGGCTCACGCGTCAGTACCTCGCGCAGCGCCGCACCGATCGCGGCCTCACGCAGCGCGAGCATCAGCGGCAGCGTCACCGTTCCCTGTCGGAGGTCTGCACCGACCGGCTTGCCGACCTGGTCGGCCGTCGCTGTGTAGTCGAGAACGTCGTCGGCGATCTGGAACGCCATGCCGATGAGGAAACCGTACTGCCGAAGCGCTTCGGTGTGCGCCTCGTCGAGATGTGCGACCACCGCGCCACAGTAGCAGCACGTCTCCACCAACGCGGCCGTCTTGCGGGCAATCTTGCGGTGGTACTCCTCGAGTGTCTGGTCGTAGTCGCGGTGGCTGGTGAGTTGGAGCAGCTCGCCCATGCAGATGGTCATCACGGTGTTGCTGATGGCGAGGTCGATGCTGGGTTCGCCGATCGACGCCAGCAGGTTCGCCCCCTTGGCGAAGTAGTAGTCGCCGACGATGATCGCGGGGTTGGTGCCCACCGACTCGTGCACGGTGGTGATGCCGCGCCGCGTCCGCGCGTTGTCGATGAGGTCGTCGTGCACCAGCGTCGCCGTGTGGATGAACTCGATGCCCATGGCGAGGTTGAAGGCGTGGTCGCGATCAGCGTCACCGAGGCCGGAGCTGAGCAGGACAAGGGCGGGTCGCAGCCGTTTGCCGCCGGCGCGGACGATGTGCTCCATCGCCTCGGCCATGGGCCCGATGTCGGCGGTGACCGAGTCCTCGAGGCGGCGCTCGAACTCCACGAGGTCGGGTGCGATCGAGGCCAACAGCTCGTCGACGACGACGCTCACTGGCTCACTCCCGACAGCGCCGCCTCGTCCCACAGCGGCAACAGCTCCGGCTCCGGCAGCGTGCCGCCGAAGAGGAGTTCCGCGGTCGCCGCGAAACGGCGCGGCGCGGCGGTGACGAGCAGCTCTGGTGCAAGATCGGCGGCACTGCCGGCGGCCAGTCGGTTCACCGCCAGGATCCGAACAACCCGATCGGCAGTGGTCTCGGCGCTGTCGACGACCACAAGGGCACGACCGTCGAGCACGCGCTCGATCGTCGCGCGCAGCAGCGGGTAGTGCGTGCAGCCGAGCACCAGGGTGTCGGCTCCCCACCCGGTGACCTGGGCGAGCACGTCGGCGAGGATCGCCTCCGCCCTCGGCCCCTCTGCCTCCCCGGCCTCGACGATGTCGACCAGGTCGGGCACCGCCAGCCCGAGCACCCCAACACCGGGGTTGGCCTCCTTGATGGCGTGCACGTACTCCTGGCTGGCGCGGGTCCCCTCGGTGCTGATCACCGCCACGCGGCCATTCCGTGTCGCCTCCACGGCCGCCTGCGCGCCCGGTGCGATCACGCCGACGACCGGAACGTCGAAGCGCTCGCGGGCAGCGTTCAGCGCCGCCGCCGTCGCGGTGTTGCAGGCCACCACCACCAGCTTGGTGTCGAGCGAGACCAGGTGGTCGATGATCCGCAACGCGAAGTCCCGCACCTCGTGCTGGTAGCGCGGCCCGTAGGGGAAGTGGGCAAGGTCGGCCAGGTAGGTCAGCCGCTCACCGGGCAGCCGGCTGTGCAACTGCGCGAGCACGGTGAGTCCGCCGACGCCGGAATCGAAGACCCCGATCGGCCGGGTGTCGCTCATCACCGGCAGGATAGTGCTCAGCCGGTGGCCGCCACCAAAGGTGGCTCGTCCGCGAGCGAGCGGTTGGTGTCGAGCAGGCGGTCGTGGATCCGCGAGCCGATGCCCGGCGCATTCATGACCGTGATGTGCCCGTGTGGGTAATCCCACAGTTCGACACCCCAGGCGGTCGCCAGGTCGGCGATCGGCTCGGGACCGACGATGCCGTCCAACTCCGGGCGCACCAGTGTGATGTTCCGTGGCCGGGTGAGTGGCACCAGGTTGCGGGGAACCAGGGGCGCCAGGGAGCCGTCCAGCATGGCGCGGGCCTGGACGCGGTCGTCGCCCCAGGCGCCCCCGCTGGTGGGGCTGAGCCCGAGCCGGCGGGAGAGCTGACGCGGCGTGTGCTCGAGGAAGGTCATCGGGGGATCGCAGAGCGGAGCCACGGCCACCACCGAGTCGAGGCTCAGCTGAGCGGCGAGCAGCGCGGCGATCAGGCCGCCGAGGCTGACGCCCATGACTGCGATCGTGGGGGTGACCTCCCTGCGCGCCCAGGCGATGACCGCGGCCGCGTCCTCCACCGACTGGCGCACGTTGGCGCAGATCCTCTCGGGGTCGCTCCCGAAGTACCCGTCACCGCTGTGCTTGCCGGGCACGCGACGGCGCAGGTGGAACGGCAGGTCGACGAACATGGTGTGAGCGCCGCGAGCGCGCAGGGTTCTCGCCTGCAGGGAGTCCCACAGCGGGATGGGCACCGCGTAGCCGTGGACGATGAGGACCATGGGAGCGTCCGGCGGTAGGCCGGGGGTCAGGTGCGCGGTGGCGATCAGCTTGCTGGCGCCGGGATGGTGGCCGGGCCCTTCGCTGGGTCCCTCGAGACGCAGTTCGCGGCTGCGACGGTGATCCCAGTGACCCGTGACCGTGAGCGGGACGGGATGGCCGACGCGGCTGGCGTCCCAGAAATCCTGAGGGCTGACCGCCGCCCGCCTGGCGGTGCCGACGGTCTCGTAGCGAAGCGAGCCGAGCCGCCAGAGCACGGCAGAGTCGATTCGCCGGTGCGCCCGGTTGCGGCGCACAGTGCGCTGATCCGCCCTCTCCTCCATCCGCATCGCACCATGAGAGTACGCCGGGGACACTTTCAGCGCGGCCCTGTTGACAGCTATTCGACACGGCCGTCATGGTCGGGCGTGCGCTCGTACCTCAGCAGCGCAGCATTGGAGGGTCGTCGTGAAGGGTTTCAAGGATTTCATCCTGCGCGGCAACGTCGCCGCGCTGGCGGTCGCCTTCGTCATCGGCGGAGCGTTCGGGGTGCTGGTGCAGGGCTTCGTCAAGGACATCATCACCCCGATCATCGCCATCCCCGGCGGCGTCCCGGACTTTGCCAGCGCCACATTCAGCATCGGCAAGGGCGTCTTCAAGTACGGCGACTTCGTCAACCTGCTGTTGGCGTTCATCGCCATCGCCGCGGCCATCTACTTCTCGCTGGTGGTGCCGATGCAGAAGCTCGAGGCACGGCGGGCCGGAACTGCCACGGAAGCGACCACCAGAGCGTGTCCCGAGTGTCTCAGCGACATCCCGCGGGCCGCTCGGCGCTGCGCCTTCTGCACTGCGGAGGTGCCCCCGGTCGGAGTCGAACCGACACCGTAGCCGGTTTTAAGCCGGCCGCCTCTGCCATTGGGCCACGGGGGCGAGCAGAGGGTACCCCCGCGAACCAGCGATCTTCGTAGACTCGGCGAGCAGATGTTCGGTCGCCGCAGCCGTCCCGACGCCACCTACGTGCGCAGCCAGGCGCGCGGCGGCCTGCCGGTCGCGCCCGACGTGGTTGCCCGCGGCCTGGTGATGAGCATGCTCGAGGCCGGCGATGACCCCGTTCACCGGCGCCGCCTCGCTCAACTGCTCATCGACACTCTCGACGACCTCGCCGGGCTTCCGCCGTGCACGGTGGTGGTGGCAGACCGGCCGCAGGTGCACGAGCACGATGGCCAGCGCCTGCAGAGCAAGACCTACGGCTACTACCGGTGCCGGTTCGTTGAGGGCGCGGTGACTGATGCCCGGATTCGCATCTATCACCGCACCGCGGTCAGGCAGCAGGTGATCTCGGCCAAGGTGTTCCTCAACACAGTGCTGCACGAGTGGGTGCACCACTTCGATTTCGCCGGCCTGCGGCTGGCGCGCTCCCCCCACACCGCCGGTTTCTTCTCGCGCCTGCGAGCTCTCGCCGATGCCCTCGAGGTGGGATTCGTGTTGCCGCCGGAGCCCGAGGACCGCGCCTCGGCCGGCGCCGCCGATGTCCAGGTGGGCTGAGCGAGGCGACGGTGAGAATCGAACTCACGATGGAGGTTTTGCAGACCTCTGCCTTACCACTTGGCTACGTCGCC
>JBDTJX010000103.1:0-23305 GCA_039935655.1 Candidatus Dormiibacter sp.
GGTATGATCTGAGCGTGCTCGCCCGCGCCACCGCCTGCAGCATCCACGGCCTGGCCGGCGTCCCGGTGATGGTCGAGGCGGACATCGCCAACGGCCTCCCCAATTTCACCATCGTCGGGCTCACGGATAGGGCCATCCAGGAGGCTCACGAGCGCGTGCGAGCGTCGATCCGCAACGCGGGCTTCGAATTCCCGCAGCGGCGCCTGACCGTCAACCTGGCGCCGGCCGAGGTACCCAAGGAGGGCACCGGGTTCGACCTCGCAATCGCCATGGCCATCCTCTGCCTCGACAACCGCGCGCTGCGGCTTGAGGGGCACAGCTTCATCGGCGAGCTCGCGCTGGACGGCTCGGTGCGGCCGGTCACCGGGGTGCTGCCGATGGCCCGCTGCCTGCGGGCCGCGGGTGTGCGCCGGCTGGCGGTGGCGGAGGAGAACGCGGCCGAAGCGGCGCTGGTCGATTCGCTGGAGGTGGTCGGGGTTTCCTCGCTGCAGCGGTGCGTCGGTCACCTGGACGGCAGCGCGCCGCTACCCGCCGCCACCCCTGGCGCATCGGCGCACGTCGACGAGACCACGGACATCGCCGAGGTGCGCGGCCAGGAGCAGGCCAAGCGAGCTCTGGAGATTGCTGCTGCTGGCGGCCACAACCTTCTGATGGTCGGGCCGCCAGGCAGCGGCAAGACCATGCTGGCGCGCGCCTTCTGCTCGCTGCTGCCCGACCTCGACAACGAGGAATCGCTGGAGGTGGCGGCGCTGTACTCGCTACGGGGGGCGCTGCGCGAGCGACCGCCAACGGCGACGCGGCCGCCCTTTCGTGCGCCCCACCATTCGGTGTCGCGCGCCGGCCTGATCGGTGGCGGCAGCGGGCTGGCCCGGCCCGGCGAGATCAGCCTTGCCCACCACGGCGTGCTCTTCCTCGACGAGGTCTGCGAGTTCCCGCGCAGTCATCTCGAGGGCCTGCGTCAACCACTCGAGGAACGCGAGGTCAGCGTGGTGCGCGCCCGCGGAGCCGTCCTATTCCCGGCGGACTTCGTGCTCGTCGCCGCCGCCAACCCATGTCCGTGCGGCCACCTCGGCGATGAGACGGGATGCAGTTGCAGTCGACGCGCGCTCGGGGAGTACGCCAGCCGCCTCAGCGGCCCCATCCGCGATCGAATCGACCTTGTCATCGACGTTCCACGGCAGCGGTTTGGCGACCTGTTCGAGGGTGCCGCGGGCGACTCGTCGGCGACGGTTCGTGAGCGGGTGTGGCGGGCTCGCGCCGTCCAGGGCGAGCGCAATCCAGCACCGCGACGGCGCCGATCGCGCAACGCTGCGCTCGACGGCCGGACGCTGCAGGACACGGCCGCCGCGACGCCCGAGGCGACCCACCTGCTCGCCCTCGCCGGTGAGCGCATGCATCTGAGCGCTCGCGGATTCTTCCGCGTGCTGCGCGTGGCGCGGACCATCGCCGACCTGCGCAGGTCCGCCACCGTCGGCGCGAGCGATGTCGCCGAGGCGTTGCGCTATCGAGGCGAGGCCGCGTCGTCGTGATGGCGGCACCGACCGCGCGCCGCCTGGAGCGCGGCGAGCCGGGGTGGCCAGGACGGCTCGAGCACCTCGACTCTCCACCGCAAGCGCTGTGGCTGCGCGGCACACTGCCGCCCGATGACGCACCGTGCGTGGCTGTCGTCGGCGCCCGACGGGCGACACCGGGCGGCCTGCTCACCGCGCGTGACATCGGCGCCGACCTCGCCGCCGCCGGGGTCACGGTGCTCAGTGGCATGGCTCGCGGCATCGACGCTGCCGCTCACCGCGGCGCACTGCGCGGCGCCGGTTGCACGGTAGCGGTGCTCGGCTGCGGCATCGAGATCTGCTACCCGGCCGAGCACCAGGAATTGCGCGACCAGATTGCCAGGCGCGGATGCGTGATGTCCGAGGACGGCGGCACGGAGCCGCCGCTGGGTTGGCGGTTCCCCCGCCGGAACCGTCTGATCGCGGCCCTTGCCGAGGCGGTCGTGGTGGTAGAGGCGACGTCAAGGAGCGGGGCGCTGAGCACGGCGCGCTGGGCCGCCGACCTCGGCCGCGAGGTGCTGGCGGTGCCGGGGTCGATTCGCAGCCCGAGCTCGTTGGGCCCCAACCTGCTCATCCGCGACGGAGTCCGTCCCTTCCTGGCCATCAGCGACCTCTTCGATGCCGCGCCGGCGCTGCGCCGCTCCCTCGCCGCACCCCGCCCGGCCGAGGCTGCCGATGAGGCCGACAAGCAGCTGTGGGCGTCCGGCGATCCGCTGCTGCGCCGGGTCCTGGAGCAGGTCGGCGCCGACCCGGTCCACCCCGATGAGCTGGCCGCGACCCTAGGGGTCGCGTCTACCGAGCTGGCCGGCGCCCTGACCATGCTCCAACTTCGCGGCGCCATCACTGAGGTTTGCGGAGGCCGGATTGCGCGTACCTTTTAAGGGCACCCGGGCCCATCAGCCCCGGTTTTCAGCACGACCCGTTGTTATCATCGGCCGTCCGGCGGCGGCCGCTGCCGGCCCCGCCCGGGTATCCCCGGCGCGAGCGATTTACTGACATGCCAAACCGCCTCATCATCGTCGAGTCCCCCTCCAAGGCACGCACCCTCGCCAAGTTTCTCGGCGCCGGGTACACGGTCAAGGCGTCGATGGGACACGTCCGCGACCTGCCCAAGTCGAAGATCGGCGTCGACATCGACGCGGGGTTCGTCCCCGAGTACCAGGTCATCAAGGGCAAGGAGAAGCAGATCAAGGAGCTGCAGGCCGCCTCCAAGAAGGCCGACAGCACCCTGCTCGCCGCCGACCCCGACCGCGAGGGCGAGGCCATCGCCTGGCATATCGCGCAGGCGCTCAAGCTCGACGATCCCGACCGAGTGGTCTTCCACGAGATCACCAAGGCCGCCGTGGAGGCCGCGCTTGCCGAGCCTCGCAAGATCGACCGGGGTCTTGTCTCGGCCCAGGAGGCGCGCCGGGTCATCGACCGGCTGGTCGGCTACAAGCTCAGCCCGTTGCTCTGGCGCAAGGTGCGCACCGGTCTCTCGGCAGGCCGCGTCCAGTCGGTGGCGGTGCGGCTGGTCGTCGACCGCGAGAACGAGATCAACGCGTTCGTCACCAAGGAGTCGTGGACGGTCGACGCGATCCTCAGCAAGGGCGCCGCCACGTTCGCGGCGCGCCTGGTGGGGACGCGCGGTGAGACGGCCACAGCTGACATCGACAAGCTCGAGCTCGGCACCCAGGCTGAGGCCGATGCCGTGGCCGCGGCGCTCGGCATCGACGCCGAGGGCCGGCCGACCGCGGCCACGCCGAGGTTCGTGGTCGAGGGCATCGAGAGTCGCGAGACCTCACGCCAGGCGCCGATGCCCTACACGACCAGCACGCTCCAACAGGATGCCAGCACGCGCCTGCGCAGCTCCCCGCGCCGGACCATGAGCATCGCCCAGCAGCTCTACGAGGGCGTCGACCTGAGCAGTTCCGGGCCGGTCGGTCTGATCACTTACATGCGCACCGACTCGATGCGGATCAGCGGCGTCGCCAGGGGCCAGGCAGCCGCGTACATCACCGACGCGTTCGGCAAGGCGTACGTGCGCAGTGGCGCACCCCGCCAACGCGCCGCTGCCGCCAACGTGCAGGACGCGCACGAGGCGATCCGACCCACCGACGTGACGCGCACCCCGGACTCCATCCGCGACCAGCTCGACCCCGCTCAGTTCCGCCTTTACGACCTGGTCTGGCGCCGCTTCGTCGCCAGCCAGATGGCCCCGGCGCGCTTCCTCAACACAAGGGTGTCGCTGTCGGCCGGCGGCCACCAATTCCGGGCCACCGGGTCGGTCCTCCAGTTCGATGGGTTCCAGCGGGTCTGGAAGCGCGACGAGGAGAAGGACCGCGACGACAACAGCCTGCCCGCACTGGAGCAGGGCGAGGGATTGCCGGTCGTCGAGTTCCGCCGCGAACAGCACTTCACCCAGCCGCCGCCACGGTTCACCGAGGCGTCGCTCATCAAGGAGCTCGAGGAGCGCGGCATCGGCAGGCCGTCGACGTACGCGCCCACCATTGAGGTCATCGAGGAGCGCAACTACGTGCGCCAGGAGGAGCGCAGACTGCACCCCACCGAGCTGGGCAAGACGGTCGACGGCGTGCTCCGCGAACACTTCCCCGAGATCGTCGACGTCGCCTTCACGGCCGAGATGGAGAAGCGGCTGGACGGCATCGAGGAGGGAACGCGGCAGTACGAGCCCACCGTGCGCGAGTGGTACGACCCCTTCGCACTGACGCTCAGCAAGGCCGAGGCCAACATGGAGCGAGTCCGGGTCCCGGCACGCGACACCGGCGAGGTCTGCCCGCAGTGTGGCGAGGGCACGCTGGTGGTTCGCGAGGGCAAGTTCGGTGAGTTCACCGGCTGTTCGCGCTACCCGGACTGCGACTACATCAAGGATCGCAAGGCGGCCGCCGAACCGACCGGCGAGGCATGCCCGCTGTGCACCAAGCCGTTGGTGATGCGGCAGGGTCGGCGCGGCCCGTTTGTCGGCTGCTCGGGCTACCCGACGTGCCGCTTCATCAAGGGTGACGCGCCCGCTCCCGGCGCCGAGGGCGACGCTGCGGCGTCACCGGAAGCCCTGGGCGCGTGCCCCGACTGTGGCAAGCCGCTGGCGCGGCGCAGCGGTCGTCGCGGCAGCTTCGTGGGCTGCACCGGTTATCCGTCGTGCAAGTACATCCAGCCCGGCTCCAACCAGGCCGGCGGTGCGGCCCCCGCGGCGGCCGCCGAGCCCACCGGCGAATCGTGCCCTGACTGCGGCAAGCCGCTGGTGCAGCGCAAGGGTCGTTACGGGCCGTTCGTCAGCTGCTCCGGCTACCCGGGGTGCAAGTACCGCCCGCCTCGGAAGGCAGCACCGGAGAAGGCGGCGGCGAGGTGAGCGCCATCCACGCGACGACCATCGTGGCCGTCAAGCGCGGCGGCGAGGTTGCGATCGCCGGCGACGGCCAGGTGACCGTTGGCGACGTCGTGATGAAGCATCGTGCCGTCAAGGTCCGACGGCTGTTCAACGACCGCGTGGTGGTCGGCTTTGCCGGCAGCGTAGCCGACGCGTTCACACTCTTCGACAAGTTCGAGCAGCACCTCGAGAAGCACCAGGGCAACCTGCTCAGGGCGGCCGTCGGGCTGGCCAAGGAATGGCGCACCGACAAGTTCCTGCGTCACCTCGAGGCCATGCTCATCGCCGCCGACGAGGAGCGGCTCCTCCTGCTCAGCGGCGAGGGGGAGATCATCGAGCCCGACGAGGACATCACCGCCATCGGCAGCGGCGGTCCATTCGCCCACGCGGCTGCGCGCGCGCTCGTCGAGAACACCGACCTTCCCGCTGCGGAGGTGGCGCGCAAGGCGCTCGAGATCGCCGCCCGGCTTTGCATCTACACCAACGACAACATCTCCGTGGAGACGCTCGCCACCCGACCGGTGCCGGCCTCGTGAGCGAACCCGTCCGCGGCAGCGAACCCGCTACCGGGCAGGGCGCGCTGTTCACCACCACCGAGCCGTCGCCACCCGCCCCTTCGGAGGCCGCCGCCGACGCGGTGGAGACCGTGCCCGCGCCAAACGGCGCAGCGCCGGCGCCGCACGATGGCGGCCGCCTTGCGGAGACGGAGGAGTTGCTTCCGGTCGAGATCGTCCGACGCCTGGACGACTACATCATCGGCCAGCAGGCGGCCAAGCGCGCCGTGGCCATCGCATTGCGCAACCGGGTGCGCCGTCAGCGCCTCAGCGACGAGATGCGCGAAGAGGTGCTCCCCAAGAACATCCTCATGATCGGGCCGACCGGTGTCGGCAAGACCGAGATCGCGCGGCGGCTGGCACGGCTGACCAACTCGCCGTTCCTCAAGGTCGAGGCCACCAAGTTCACCGAGGTGGGTTACGTCGGCCGGGACGTCGAATCCATCGTCCGCGACCTCCTCGAGCAGACCATCACCGAGGTGCACAACGGGCGTATCGCCGACGTCGAGGACCGCGCCCGCGAAGCCGCCACCGCGCGCATCCTGGACACTCTGGTCGACGCCGAGGAACGAGCCGAACCACCTCGCGAGGCCGCGGCCGAGACCGTCGATGCTCCGGCCTCCGACGGCGACGCAGACGTGGCTCGACAGCGCCGCCGCCGCACGCTGCGCCGGCGTTTCGAACGCAGGCTCGAAGCCAAACAGCTCGAGGACAAGCTGATCGAGGTCGAGGTGGAGGAACCGTTCCAACCCGCTTTCGAAGGCTTCGCCGGAACCGGGCTGGAGGAGGTGGGCACTTCGTTGTCGGACTTCTTCTCGCAGATGGCGCCGCCCCGCAAGCGCACCAAGCGGATGACCGTCGCCGACGCGCGCAGCGCGCTCATCGAAGAGGAGACGGACCGGCTCATCGACATGGACCGTGTCTACGACGAGGCCATCCGAGAGGTCGAGGACCACGGCATCGTGTTCATCGACGAGGTCGACAAGATCTGCGGACAGCACAGCGAGCACGGTCCCGACGTCAGCGGCGAGGGCGTGCAACGCGACCTGCTGCCCCTGCTCGAGGGCTCGACGGTCAACACCAGATACGGCCCTGTGCACACCGACCACCTCCTGTTCATCGCCGCCGGGGCCTTCACGATGTCGCGTCCCAACGACCTCATCCCGGAGATGCAGGGCCGGTTCCCCATCCGGGTCGAGCTCAGCAGCCTGTCCCAGGCCGACCTCGAGCGCATCCTGGAGGAGCCAAGCAACGCGCTCACCAAGCAGTACACAGCCCTGCTCGGCACCGAGGGTGTCGAGCTTCGCTTCCTGCCCGACGGCATCACCGAGATCGCCCACCAGGCGTACGCCGTCAACGAGCAGGACGAGAATATCGGCGCCCGGCGCCTGTTCACCATCCTCGAGAAGGTGCTTGAGGAGATCTCCTTCCGGGCCGAGGACTTCACCGCAGCCCCGGTCGAGGTCGACGCCACCTACGTGAGCTCGCGCCTGGCCGACCTGGTGCGCAACGACGACCTGCGCAAGTACGTGCTGTAGCGGGCCTCGTACCGGGCCAATTGACAGCCACTGATACAATTGGCTCATCACACACGTCCCGGCGAGGCCGGTTCACGGGTGCCCCAGAGCGGGGTCGTGACCTGCGGATGACCCGAGGCGGAGGAACAAACCAAAGCTAGGAGGCACGCCCATGCCGGCGACAACCCTCCGCCAGCTGCTCGAGGCCGGAGTCCACTTCGGACACCAGACCAGCCGGTGGAACCCCCAGATGCGCCCGTACATCTTCACGGCGCGCAACGGTATTCACATCATCGACCTACAGCAGACGCAGAAACAACTCGACGAGTCCTGCGCGTTCCTGCGCCAGCTCGTGGCCAATGGCGAGAAGGTGCTCTTCGTGGGCACCAAGAAGCAGGCGCAGGACGCCATCAAGGAAGCCTGCGAGCGCAGCGGCCAGTACTACGTGACCCATCGCTGGATGGGCGGCATGCTGACCAACTTCCCGGTCATCCAGCGCCGCCTCAAGCGGCTCCTCGAACTGCGCGCCATGCAGGAGAAGGGCGACTTCGAGCGCATGAGCACCAAGGAGGCCAACGTGCATCGCGACGACCTCGACCGGCTCGAGGCCAACTTTGCCGGCATGGTCAACATGAAGCGGGTTCCCGGCGCTCTGTTCATCATCGACTGCAAGAAGGAACGTCTCGCGGTCAGCGAGGCCAACAAGCTGGGCATCCCGATCGTGGCCATCGTGGACACCAATTGCGACCCCAATGAGATCCAGCATGTCATCCCGGGCAACGACGACGCCATCCGGTCCTGCAAGCTGGTCGTGAACGTGCTCACCGACGCGATCCTCGAGGGTCAGCAGTTGCTCAGCGAGCGCGAGCTCCGCGAGCAGGAAGAGACAGCGCAACGCGAGCGCCAGGAGCGGGAGGCCGCGGAGAAGGCGGCAGCCGCCGCAGCGGCGGAGACTGACAACGAGGAGGGCACCCCCGAGGTGGCGGTCGAGGAATTCGTGAGAGCCGGTGCGCAGCCGGAGGCACAGTGATGGCTGAGATCACGGCCGCGCAGGTGAAGGAATTGCGCGAGCTCACCGGCGTGGGCATGATGGACTGCAAACGCGCCCTCACTGAGACCGGCGGTGACCTCGAGAAGGCCAAGGACTGGCTGCGCGCCAAGGGCCTGGCTCGCGCCGCCGACAAGGCGGGACGCTCCACCAACGAGGGCATCGTCGAGGCGTACGTGCACGATGGCGGAGTGTCGGGGCAGAAGCTCGGTGTGCTCGTCGAGGTCAACTGCGAGTCTGACTTCGTCGCCAAGACAGATGACTTCAAGCAGCTCGCCAAGGAGATCGCACTTCAGGTGGCGGGGCGCGCGCCGCTCTACATCCGCCGCGAGGACGTGCCCCCGGTGAGCGTCGAGCGCGAGCGCGCCGTCTTCCAGACGCAGGTCGCCGACAAGCCGGCCAACATCCAGGACAAGATCATCGAGGGCAAGCTTGACGCCTACTTCGCGGAGATCTGCCTGCTCGAGCAGCCGTACGTTCGCGACCAGTCGAACAAGAAGAAGGTCAACCAGCTGATCGGCGATGCTGTGGCCAAACTTGGCGAGAACATCACAGTCGCGCGCTTCGCCCGCTTCCAGGTGGGCGAGACCGCGGCGGTGATCGGCAGCAGCACCCCTGTGACGGGGGACGGCGCCGCGCCGTCACCGAACTGATCGAGAGCGCAGAAACCACCGCCGTGGTCGGCACCGTGATCTCAGCCACCGACGACAGAGCCCCCATCTACTCGCGGATCATCCTCAAGCTGAGCGGGGAGGCCCTGCTCGGCGATCAGTCCAGCTCCGGCATCCACCACGGCACGGTGCGCCGCATCGCCGAGGAGATCGGCAAGATCCACGCACGTGGCGTCGAGGTCGCCGTGGTCATCGGTGGCGGCAACATCGTCCGCGGCGTCGAGGCCAGCACCCAGGGACTGGACCGCGTCGCCGCCGACTACATGGGCATGTTGGCCACGGTCATCAACGCACTCGCGCTCCAGGATGCGCTCGAGCGGATCGACGTCCAGACGCGGGTGCAGTCGGCGATCGCCATGCAGCAGGTGGCCGAACCGTTCATCCCGCGCCGCGCCATCCGTCACCTCGAGAAGGGTCGCGTCGTGATCCTCGCCGCGGGCACCGGCAACCCGTTCTTCACCACCGACACCACCGCCGCGCTGCGTGCCGCTGAGATCGGCGCCGACGTGCTGCTCAAGGCGACCAAGGTGGATGGCGTCTACACCGCCGACCCGTTCAAGGACCCCTCCGCGGTGCGGTTGCACCACCTGTCCTACATGGAGGTGCTCAATCGCCACCTCGAGGTGATGGACAACACTGCGCTGACACTGTGCATGGACAACGGCACGCCGATCATCGTGTTCAACCTACTCGCCGAGGGCAGCATCGACCGCGTCGTCCTGGGGGACGACATCGGCACTCGCGTCGACGCGCAGGGGATGGCAGATGAGTGATCGCACCCGTTCGGAGGACTCACATGAGCAGATCCAGGAGCGCCTCGTCGACGCCGAGGTGCGCATGGAGAAGAGCCTCGACGCGCTGCACAAGGACCTCGGCGGAGTGCGCACCGGCAGGGCGACGCCGTCGCTGATCGATCGCATCCAGGTCGACTATTACGGCGCACCAACGCCTCTGCAGAGCATCGCGGGGATCACAGCGCCCGAGGCGAGGCTGCTGCTCATCCAGCCGTACGATCGCACCTCGATCGGGGCAATCGAGAAGGCGCTGCAGAAGAGTGAGCTCGGACTCAACCCCAGTAACGATGGCCAGGTGATCCGCATCGCCATCCCACCGCTCACCGAGGATCGGCGCCGTGAGTTCGCCAAGCTCGTCAAGCAGAAGGCGGAGGAGGCGCGCATCGCCGTGCGCAACATCCGTCGCGACGAGGTGGACCACCTGCGCAAGCTGGAGAAGGAGGGACACGTCTCCAAGGACGAGATCGAGCGCAACATCGCCGAGGTGCAGCACATCACGGACGGCTTCGTCGGAAAAGTTGACGACCTCGCGCAGAAGAAGGAGGCCGAGATCCTCGAGGTCTAGCCTCGAGCAGTCGCGTTCGCGAAACCCCCCCTGTTGACGAGGCGTTCAGTACCCAGACATGCAGCGACCGCCACAGCCAGCCGCCCTCCCCGAGCCGTCCAACCCGGAGCTGCCGCGACACATCGGCATCATCATGGACGGCAATGGACGCTGGGCGCACGCACGCCACCTGCCCCGCGTGGCCGGCCACCGGGCCGGGGTTCGAGCGATCCGGCCGGTCATGGAAGCCTGTCACGAGGCGGGCGTCCACATCCTCACCCTGTACGCCTTCAGCACCGAGAACTGGTCGCGTCCCCGCCATGAGGTGACCGCGCTGATGCAGCTGTTCGGCGACACGCTCGACTCCGAGGTGAACCAGATGCACGACGAGGGCATCCAGGTCCGCACCATCGGCGATCGCTCCAAGCTGAGTGGGCGCCTCCAGGAGAAGGTGCGCCGCGCTGAGGAGCTGACCAGCGCCAACACCCGGGCGATCCTCAACGTGGCCATCAATTACGGCGGTCGCAATGAGATCGTCGCTGCGGTCCGTGACCTCGCTGCGCGCGGCGTGGACCTCACCGAGCTGGACAACGAGACGTTGACCGGAGCCCTCTACACCGCCGGCCTCCCCGACCCCGACCTGATCATCCGTACAGCCGGCGAGATGCGTATCAGTAACTTCATGCTTTGGCAGGCGGCGTACGCAGAGATATACGTCACCGCAACGCCCTGGCCCGACTTCGGCCCGCTCGATATCGAGGGAGCCCTGGCCGCATACGCCCGCCGTGACCGCCGATTCGGGGCGGCCCCACAGGCGCCTCCGAGGGTGGAGGAGGCGCTGCGAGCGCCGGCCACGCTCTGAGCGCACACGCGGCCACCACAGGCACCGAGGCTGGCTTCGAGGCCGCGCCAGGCGCCGCCCGCCGGTCGCCAGTGACCGTGCGTGTGGTCTCGGGCGGGCTTCTCCTCGTGGTTGTCGCGGGCGCGGTTGCCGCCGGGGGACCCCTGTTCGTGGCGGTGGTCGCCGCGGCCTCAGCAATCGGGGCGTGGGAGTTTGCCGGCCTGTCCGGCCGGTTGGATGCCCGCCCGCCGCTGTGGTTGCTCCTCCCGCTCACCGTGTGGCTGGCGATCCGGTTCGCGGTGCCCGGGTCGCCGCCGGCCCTCGACATCGGGCTGGGCGCAGCCCTGGTGGCCGGCACCCTCGGCGTCGTCCTCCGCGGCACGTCGTGGCGGGGCTGGATGGCCGCCGTCTCCGGGGCGGTGTACATCGGCTTCTCCCTCGGCTTCTACGTGGCGCTGCTCGCCTGGCGTCCGCACGACCACGGGTTCGGCGTCGGCGCGGTCGCGGTGGCCCTGGCCGCGGTGATCGTCTGCGACACGGGGGCGTACATCGCCGGGAGCACCCTCGGACGGCACCGCTTCTTCCCCCAGCTCTCACCCCGCAAGTCGATCGAGGGTGCGGTGGCCGGCCTCGTCGGTGCCATCATCATCGCGGCAGTCCTCGCCCGGGTCCTGCTGGGCATCTCGCCGTGGCTCGGTGCCGTCGAGGGCCTGCTCGTCGCCGTCGCCGCCCAGGGTGGCGACCTCGCCGAGTCGGCTCTCAAGCGGCAGGGCGGTGCCAAGGACTCGGGCCACCTGATCCCCGGCCACGGGGGGCTGCTCGATCGGCTTGACAGCGTGGTGCTGGTGGCGCCCGTGGTGTATTGCTTCTACCGCCTGATCTCGCTCGCGTGAGGTCTGCGCTGGCCGGGCTTCGCGGAGAATGAGCCCGTGACCTCGACCTCGCGCGCCGCCCCGCCCCGCCGTCGCGTCGTACTTCTCGGCGCCACCGGTTCGATCGGTCGGCAGTGCTGCGACGTCATCGAGCGCTTCCCACAACGGTTCGAGCTGGTCGGCGCGGCGGTGGGAAGCGATGCGACCGGGCTCATCGACCTGGTCAGGCGCTTGCGCGTCGGTCGCGCGGCCGTGGCCGCGCCTCGTGCCGGCGACCAGCTTCCTGACGGCTTTGGTGCCGGGATGGACGCGGTCTGCGAGATCGCCGCCATGGACTGCGACGTGGTGTGCGTGGCGATCCCGGGCGCCGCCGCACTCCTGCCCACGCTGGCCGCGCTCGACGCCGGGCGCACCATCGCGACCGCCACCAAGGAGGTGCTGGTCATGGCCGGTGAGTTGGTGCAGTCGCGAGCGGCGGCGTCCGGGGCTCGCATCCTTCCCGTCGACAGCGAGCACAGCGCCCTGTGGCAGTGCCTGCGCGGAGAGAGCGCCGCCTCGGTGCGCGCCTTGGTGCTGACTGCCAGCGGGGGGCCGTTCCGCCAGCGCGACCCGCACACGTTCGATGCCATCACGGTGGAGGAGGCCCTCCGTCACCCCACCTGGAACATGGGACCGAAGGTGACCATCGACTCCGCGACGATGATGAACAAGGGGTTGGAGATCATCGAGGCACACTTCCTGTTCGACGTGCCGTACTCCAGCATCAGGGTGGTCATCCATCCGCGGAGCATCGTGCACTCGTTCGTCGAGTTCGTCGACGGCGCGTCTATGGCGCAGCTGGGCATTCCCGACATGCGCGTGCCCATCGCCCTGGCCATCGCCGACGGCGAACGGCTCCCGGGCATCGCCGACCCTGTGCAACTGGGGGGCGGTCTGCCGCTGGAGTTCTTCGAGGTGGACAGCGCGCGCTTCCCCGCGGTGTCGCTGGCCCGGGTGGCGGGCGAGTCAGGGGGGATCGCGCCGGCCGTGCTCAACGCGGCCAACGAGGTGGCGGTCGCCGCCTTCCTCGAGCATCGGCTGCGCTTCGACGAGATCGTGTCACTGGTGGCGCAAACCGTTGCCGCTGCACCGACCGTCGTTGAGCCGGCGCTCGCCGAGATCCTCGAGGCGGACTCGTGGGCAAGACGGCATGCCGGCGAGCAGATCCGCACAACGGTTGCGCCCGCGTGATCCTGGACGTCGTCACCGGGATCGCCGCGGTCATCCTGGTGCTGCTGGTGGTGGTGCTGGTGCACGAGGGAGGTCACTTCGTCCTCGCCAAGTGGGCCGGCGTCCGCGTCGACGAGTTCGCGTTCGGGTTCGGTCCGCGCCTGTGGGCGCATCGACGCGGCGAGACCACCTATTCGCTGCGAGCGATCCCGGCCGGCGGCTACGTGAAGATGGCCGGAATGCTCGGGCTCGAAGGGGAGGCCGACGCAGGGGAACGCAACTTCTACCGCGCCTCCATCCCCAAACGCATGATGGTGATCCTGGCCGGCATCGTCGCCAACATGGTGCTCGCGGGGCTGCTGTTCACCGTGTACTTCGCGACTCCGACAGGGTCGCACCTGCTGCCCGGCGAGGCCGCCAAGCTGGCCGGCCTCCGTGACGGCGACTCCATCATCAGCGTCGACGGCCGGCCCGTCCGACACGACAACGCAGCCGACGTCGCCACCGACCTCCATGCCGCCACCGCAGCCAGCCAGGGACGCCCGATGCTGGTGGTCTTCAGGGGCAGCAACGGCGATGTCCACAGCACCATCAAGGCGTCGCTGGTCATCAACGACGGGTACCCGACCCCGGTCGCCGTGACCAACGGCGCGGTCGCGCTGCCGCCGGGGATGTTCGTCGTCACCGCGATCAACGGCCAACCGGTGGCCTCCGGCGACCCGGCTCACCTGCTCGGGAGCGCTGCAGGCGTGCTCGTCGACGGGTTCGTCATCAGCGCGGACGGCACCGCCGGCGCGAGCCTGCGCAACGTGGCCGTCTCCGGGGTCACCTCCGGCGACGGCGCCGCCGACGCGCTCCAGGCCGCATGGCGCCTTGGCGTGGAGCCCGACTTCGCCGGCGAGCCGGTGATGCAGTCGCTCGGCGACGGCTTTGGCCAGATCCCCAGCTTCGTCCACGACACCGCCGTCGGGCTCTACGACCTGGTCACAAACCCCAAGTTGGGCGGCGTCACGGGGCCGCAGGGTCTCTCCGGGCCCGTCGGGATCGCCACCCAGACGGTGACCCAGGCGCATCGCGGCACCAAGAACCTCCTCTACTGGATCGCGTTCATCAGCATGAACCTCGGCCTGGTCAATGTCCTGCCGATCCCGTTTCTCGACGGTGGCAAGTTCATGCTGATCCTCATCGAGGCGGTTCGGCGCCGCCGGCTCGACCCGCGTCGCGAGGCGCTGATCTACGCGATCAGCCTGGCGATCGTTGTCGTCTTCGTCATCTATGTCACCATCGGAGACGTGGGGAGATCCTTGTGAGCAGCACCATTACCCGGCGCCGCACCGTGCCCGTCAACGTCGGCGGCGTTGTCGTCGGCGGTGCCGCACCGATCCCGGTGCAGACGATGACCAAGACCCAGACCGAGGATGTCTCGGCAACCCTGGCGCAGATCGAGCGCGCCGCCAAGGCCGGCGCTGACATCATCCGGGTGACCTGCGACACCCAGGAGGCAGGAGTCGCCCTTCGTGACATCGTCAAGGGGTCGCCGATCCCGGTCATCGCGGATGTGCACTACGACGCGCCACTGGCGTTGCGGGCGCTCGAGGCCGGCATCGCCTGCCTGCGGCTCAACCCGGGCAACATCACCGACCCGACCAAGGTGCGCGACATCGCTCGGGAGGCCGGTGCGCGCAACGTGCCCATCCGTATCGGGGTGAACAGCGGCAGCATCCCCCAACGCAAGGATCTGGAGCGCGGTCGCGGCGCCAGCATCGATGAGACCGCGGAGCGCATGGTCGAGGCGGCGCTGGGGCACATCCGTATCCTCGAGGAGCTCGACTTCCGCAACATCAAGGTCTCGCTGAAGGCGAGCGACGTGCTCACCAACATCGCCGTCAACCGCAAGTTCGCGGCCCTCGACAATCGCTATCCGCTGCACCTCGGTCTCACCGAGGCCGGACCGGTCGAGTCGGGCAGCGTCAAGAGCGCCATGGGCATCGGAATCCTCCTCGCCGAGGGAATCGGCGACACCATCCGGGTCTCGTTGGTCGGCGAGCCCGAGGACGAGGTGCGCGTTGGCCGGCAGATCCTTCAGAACCTCAGCGAGCAGGGCAGCGGCCCCAACCTGATCGCCTGCCCGACCTGTGGACGCCTGGAGATCGACATGTTCCCGATGGTCGCCCGCGTCGAAGAAGCGCTGCGCGACGTCCGCCGCACCATCAACGTGTCCGTGATGGGATGCGTGGTCAACGGGCCGGGTGAGGGCATGCACGCCGACATCGGCATCGCCGGCGGCCGCCAGAAGGGCATCCTCTACCGTGGCGGCAAGGTGATCGCGTCACTACCCCAGGAGGAGCTGATCGAGACGCTCATCGGTGAGCTGAAGGTCATCGCAGCCGAAGACGCGCGGCTGATCGCTGCCGGGGAACCGCTGCCGACCGGCCTCGGCGAGAGCGCCGGCGGCAACGGTTCCCCGCTGAAGTCCATTCCAGTCGCGGCCGGCTAGAACCCGTTCTGGCTGAGCCAGTTGGTGGCCACGGTGGTGACGCTCATGCCGTCCACATCCACCATCTTGTTGAGCCCCACCATCACGGTGGTTGTGAGCTTGGCGGCGATCGGGGCCATCAGGTTGGCGATGGCCGGGTGCGCAGAGAGCACGTCGGCGCGGACCATGAGTCCGGCGTTGTCGGCGGGGAAGAGCTTCTTGTCGTCCTGAAGGGCCACCAGGTTGTCCGCCTGGAGCGCGGCATCCGTGGTGAACACCTCGGCGGCATCGCACTGCTTGTTGGCGAGGACGCCCTCACCCCCCTGGCTGACGTCGGTCAGGCCGGGGTAGCTCGCCCACACCGACCCGTACGAGCTTGCCAGGCCGGGAAGGCCGTCGCTCCGTGTGCGGAACTCCGAGGCGATGCAGATCTTGACGTCGGTGTGCTGCTGCAGGTACGAAGTGAAGCTGGACAGCGTGGTGCCGAACTTCGAGGTGTCGGCGCTGCGGATACCGATGCCGTTGGTGTCGTTGAACTTGGTCTCGCTGGTCCAGCAAAGGCCCTTGGCGGCATCGAGCTGAGCCACCTGGTTGAACGCCTGGTCGAGGTCTGTCGGGATTGGCGAGACGTTGAGGTACTGGGCGCCCAGCTCAGTTCCGGTGTACTGCCAGAGCATCTGGACCTGGTTGCTGGCAATCGCCTGTCCGATCGCCGGGTCGGCCGCGTGGGTGCTGTCGTCGATCGTGAAGTTGTGCTTGCCCAGCTCGACCTTGGTCAGCTCCGCAAGCAGCTTCTCCTCGGAGAAGGACTTTGCCCCGATCTTGAGGCTGGCCCCGCCCCCGTCTGTCGCGGAGGTATTGCTGATCGCGCACGGCCCGGTGCTGCCGCCACTGCTGCTCGTGGTGTTGTTCGATGAGCCGCACGCGGGCAGGACTGCCCCCGCCGCCACGATCGACACAGCAAAGAGTAGATGTCGTCGATTCATTGCCTGGTCCTCCGCTGGCCTACGAGTTCGGTGTCAACGCGGTTTCGACCAGGCCCAGAGCCCAGTCACTGAGAATCGCGAGTGCCGCGACGATGACGGCGCCAGCGATGATGACATGCTCGCTCCCAGTACCAGCCGCGATTATGTCCCCGAGCCCACCCCCACCAACGAAATTGCCCAGGGTGGCGGTCCCCACGATGAGCACCAGGCTGGTGCGCAAGCCGGCGAAGATGCCCGGGGATGCGAGCGGAAGCTGCACGTGCAGCAATGACTGCAGTCGTGTCATACCCATGCCCGTGGCGGCGTCCACCAGGCTCTCGTCGATGCTCTGCAATGCGGCCACCGTATTGCGCACGATGGGGAGCAGCCCGTAGACGCTGAGGGCCTCCACGGTCGAGGTGACCCCGAGACCGCTGATGGTGGTGGCGATGGCCAGGGCTCCGACCGAAGGGATGGCCTGGCCGAGGTTGGCGGGGAGAAAGGCGATGAGCCTCCCCACCCGGCCGCGCCCAGCCAGACCGATCCCGAGCGCGCACCCGACCAGGGCCGAGACCAGGAAGGAGATGGCCACCAGCTCGATGTGGCGGACCAGCCGGCTGAGCACGAAATTCGGGGTGAGCACAAAGGGGTCGGTCAGCTTGCCCGGCGTCGTGTTGAGGAACACGACGAGTGCGAGCAGCCCCACGGCGACGAACAACGGCGTGCGAAAGCTGGCGAGTGAGAAGCGACCGTGGGAGGCAGTCGGAGCGATCAAGGCGACGCCGCCGCCGCTTCGCGGATGGCGTCGGCGTCGAGCGTCCCCAGCCACTTCTCGTCGTCGACGACAGCAACACGGCCATCGGTTGAGCGCAGCGTTGCATCCAGCGCGTCGCGCAGCGAGGCGGTGACCGCCACGTCGGCCTGGGGCCGCTCACCATCCCGGCTGAGCTTGACGTCGCGCAGGGGAAGCAGCGCCAGCCGGCGCAACAACAGGTTGTCGCCAAGGAACTCCTCGACAAAGCCGGTATTGGGATGGAGGAGCAGCTCGGCTGGGGTGTCGTACTGCATCAGGTGTCCGCCGTCGGCGAACAGGGCAACCCGGTCGCCAAGCCGCACCGCTTCATCGATGTCGTGGGTGACAAACACGATCGTCTTGCGCACCACCGATTGGAGTCGCAGTAGCTCGTGCTGGAGGCGGAGCCGCACCACCGGGTCGATGGCCCCGAACGGCTCGTCCATCAGCAGGATGGGGGGATCGGCGCCGAGAGCCCTGGCCACGCCGACGCGCTGGCGCTGGCCGCCACTCAGCTCGGACGGGCGGCGGCGTGCGTACTCCGCGGCGGGCAGGCCGACCAGGTCGAGCAACTCCTCCACACGCGCGTTGATGCGCGCCTTGTCCCAGCCAAGCAGTCGCGGTACGGTGGCCACGTTGTCGGCGACCGTCAGGTGCGGGAACAGGCCGACCTGCTGGATGACGTAGCCGATACCGCGGCGGAGCTCCTCGGGCTGCAGCGACGCGGTGTCGACATCGTCGATCAGGATTCGTCCCTCGCTGGGCTCGACGAGGCGGTTGATCATCCGCAGCGTGGTCGTCTTGCCACACCCCGATGGCCCCACCAGGATAACGATCTCCCCGGCGCGGATCTGCAGGTCGAGGGCGGCGACGACAACGCGGTCGCCGAAGCGACGCGTGACCCTCTCGAAGGTGATCATGCCGCGGCCACCACGCCGGTTCCGCGTGCTAGCGCGTTCTGTGCGAAACCGAGGATGCGGTCGGCGAACAGCGCCAGCAGCGTGGCCGGGATCACCCCCGCGAAAACCTCCGCGCTGTTGGAGTCGCGGATGCCCGACAGGATCGGCTGGCCGAGGTCGTTGGCGCCCACGGTGGCGCCGACGGTGGCGATCGCAACCACCATGACGGTGGCCTGGCGGAACCCGGCGAGGATGAGCGGCAGCGCCAGCGGCAGCTGCACGCGAAGCAGACGCTGGCCGGGTGACATGCCCATGCCCACGGCGGCGTCGAGCACCGCCGGGTCGACGCCCCTCAGTCCGACAACTGTGTTGCGCACGATCGGCAACAGCGCGTAGATGGCTAGGCCGATCTCCACCGGCAGGTCGCCCAGCCCGAGGTAGTAGGCCAGCGCGGTGAAGAGCGCAAAGCTCGGCAGCGTGATGGCCACCGACGCGATGCCGAGGGTGAGCCCGCGCACCCGGTCGTACCGCGCCGCCATGACGCCCAGGCAGATGCCCACCATACCCGCGGCCACCATCGCCACCGCGACGATCACCAGCTGATCGACCAGTTGCGCCTCCAGGTCCGACCAATTCTGCTGGACGTAGTGGATGAGGTCCACCGCCTAAAGCTCCACAGTCGATCCGCCGTGAGCGGCGGAGTATAGGAGCGCCTGCCGCCCAGGGACACGCGGCGCGGCGCAGGTACGGCGGTGCATCGCTTGGCCGTCCGTATACTCGGCCGCCATGGCCACGGTTCGCAGCCTCACCCAGATCGCCTCCAAGAGCGAGGACTTCGACCGCTGGTACGTCGACGTCGTGCGTCGCGCTGAGCTCGCCGATTACACGCCGGTCAGGGGATGCATGGTGATCCGCCCATACGGGTTCGCCCTCTGGGAGCGGACCCGCGACGCGCTGGACGCCATGATCAAGCGCACCGGCCACGAGAACATGTACTTCCCGCTGCTCATCCCCGAGAGCTATCTCGCCAAGGAGGCGCAGCACGTCGAGGGCTTCGCCCCCGAGGTCTTCTGGGTGACGGAGGGGGGCAACCGGCACCTCGAGGAGCGGTTGGCGATCCGCCCGACGAGCGAGACGATCATCTGCTCGATGTATGCCGACTGGATCCATTCATGGCGCGACCTCCCGGTGCTCATCAACCAGTGGGTCAACGTCGCCCGCTGGGAGAAGCGCACCCGGCTGTTTCTGCGCACAGCCGAGTTTCTCTGGCAGGAGGGACACACCTTCCACGAGACCGACGAACAGGCGGCGGCAGAGGTCGACACCATGCTCGACTGCTACCGCGAGCTCGCCGAGGAATGGCTGGCGATCCCGGTCATCAAGGGCCGCAAGACCGAGTCCGAGAAGTTCGCCGGCGCGCGCTACACCCTGAGCATCGAGGCGATGATGTCCGACGGCTGGGCGCTGCAGTCCGGCACGTCGCACCACCTGGCGCAGAACTTCACCACCGCGTACGGCATTCAGTACAGCGACCGCGACAACACCCTGCAGCACCCTTTCCAGACGTCGTGGGGCCTGTCGACGAGGATCATCGGTGGCCTGATCATGGCCCACGGTGACGAGGCGGGCCTGGTCATCCCGCCCCGGGTCGCACCCATCCAGGTGGTGGTGGTGCCGATCGCGCGCAGCGGGGACGACGCCGCCGCGGGGGCGGTCGAGGACGCCTGCGCGCGCATCGAGCGCGAGGCCGGCGCCGACGTCCGGATCCGCGTCGACCGCCGCGAGGGGATGCGTCCGGGCGAGAAGTTCGCGCACTGGGAACTGCGTGGCGTGCCGTTGCGCATCACCGTCGGTGCCAAGGACCTGGCCGGCGGCAGTGTGACGGTGGTGCGGCGCGTCGACGGCGAGGAGAGCCTGGTACCACTCGAGGGGCTTGGCGGCCAGCTGGCAAGCCTCCTCGATGAGGCCCAGGTGGCCATCCGGGCACGGGCGCAGCGCCTGCTCGACGAGCGCAGCGTCGACGTCGTCAGCATCGACGAGCTGGTGGCCGCCTTTGCCGAGCGACCGGTGTTCGCCAGTACGCCTTTCTGTGACCGTCCGGAGTGCGAGGTCGGCGTCAAGGCGGCGGTGCACGCAGCCACGGTTCGCATCCTCCGCGCCGACCGCAGCGGCGAGGGACGCCCATGCCTGGTCTGCGGACAGCCCGCGGAGTTCGTCGCGCTGATCGCTCGCGCCTACTGAGGTAACCGGGCGCGAGCTGGTCGCGCAAGTTCGAATCCGCCATTTCACGGGTACCATCAGGGAGATGGCGATCGACGAACTCCTCTCCAAGACCACCTATCTCCGCGACGAGGAGCGCGAGGTGTTGAGTCGTGCCTACGCCCTGGCCGAGCACGCTCACCGGGGGCAGTCGCGGCTCAGCGGCGAGCCATATGTCACCCATCCACTGGCCGTGGCCGCGATCCTCGCCGACCTCGGCCTGGACGCGGACACGCTGGTCGCCGCGCTGCTCCATGACACCGTCGAGGACACCGACGTCACGCGCGAGCAGCTGCGTGACCAATTCGGGGCCCACGTCGCCAAGCTGGTCGACGGCGTCACCAAGCTCGGCAAGATCCACGTGCACACCCGCGAACAGGCGCAGGCGGAGAACATCCGCAAGATGCTCGTGGCCATGGCCGAGGACATCCGCGTCGTTCTCATCAAGCTGGGCGACAGGCTGCACAACATGCGCACAGTCGGCGCTCACAACGAGGAGCGGCGCCAGCGCATCTCGCGTGAGACGCTCGACATCTACGCGCCGCTGGCCCATCGGCTGGGCATCTGGCAGATCAAGGGCGAGCTCGAGGACCTCGCGTTCGCGCAGCTCGACCCCGACAATTACCACGCGGTCGAGGCCAAGGTCAGCAAGGCCGCCGCAGAGCGCGGCACTTTCATCCGCGACGTCACCGAGATCCTCGAGCGCGAGTTCGAGCGGCTCGGCATCACCGCAGAGATCTCCGGCCGTCCCAAGCACATCTTCAGCATCCACGACAAGATGGAGCGGACGCACAAGGAATTCGACGAGATCTACGACCTCATCGCGCTGCGCATCCTCGTGGACAGCATCAAGGACTGCTATGGCGCTCTCGGCACGGTGCACTCACTGTGGAAACCGATCCCGGGGCGGTTCAAGGACTACATCGCCATGCCCAAGGGCAATGGCTACCAGTCGCTGCACACAACCGTGGTCTCGCACACCGGCGAGCCGATGGAGGTGCAGATTCGCACCCAGGAGATGCACACCACCGCCGAGTACGGGATCGCCGCCCACTGGCACTACAAGGAGGGCGCCCAGCAGACGCGCTTCGACGAGCGCTACGGCTGGCTGCGCCTGCTCATGGACTGGCAGAAGGAGGTGCTTGACGCCGAGGCATTTGTCGATACCGTCAAGGTCGACATCTTCCAGGACGAGGTGTTCGTCTTCACTCCCAAGGGTGACGTTCGCTCGCTGCCGATGGGCAGCACACCCGTCGACTTCGCCTACCGTGTCCACACCGACGTTGGCCACCACTGCATTGGCGCCAAGGTCAACAGCCGCATGGTGCCGCTCGACTACCGCCTGCAGCACGGCGACATCGTCGAGGTTCTCACCACCAAGGGAGCCCACGCCCCGAGTCGTGACTGGCTGAACTTCGTCAAGACGAGCAGCGCCCGCGAGAAGATCCGCAGCTGGTTCAAGAAGGAGCGCCGCGAGGAGAACATCCAGAAGGGACGCGAGCAGCTCGACAAGGAGTTCCGCCGGCTGCGCCAGCAGGCGCTGAACTCGCTCAAGGAGGAGCGCCTGCTCGAGCTGGCCGAGGACTTCAAATACTCGACGACTGACGACTTCCTTGCGGCCCTCGGCTACGGCGACGTCAGCGCCCGCGGCGCCGTGCTGCGCTACAGCGACCGCGAGTCTCCTGACCAGGCCAGCGAGACGATGGTCCTCGGCATTCCCCTGACCAGCGCCACGCCGGTGGTCAACGGCCATGTCCGAGTGCACGGCATGAGTGACATGCTCACCACCCTTGCGCAGTGCTGCAAGCCGCTCGCCGGCGACAGCGTCCGCGGATACATCACGCGGGGCAAGGGTGTCACCGTGCACCGCGACGACTGCGTCAACGTGCGCAACGCGGCCGACCCCGACCGCATCGTCGAGGTGGAGTGGGAACGCGGCAACTCGCAGGTGTACCCGGTCAACATCAAGATCGAGGCATGGGACCGCACCGGCCTGCTCCGCGACATCGCCGCGGTCATCGCCGAGTCGAAGATCAACCTGTCCGGCGCCGACGTCCAGGTCTACGACGACCGCACCGCGGTGATCTCCACCATCGTCGAGATTGCCAACCTGACCCAGTTGAGCCGGTTGCTGGAGCGGCTGGAAGGCGTACGCGACGTGCACACTGTGGCGCGCGAGGCTGTCTGAGGCGGGAGAGGCTCGGAACCGTGCGGACCGATGGATGAATCAGATCAAAGTCATCTCATCCCTGGCGGCTGTGTGTTGGGTCGCCGCCTGCGGCGGCACGGCAGCCACGTCGTCCACGTCTGCGTCACCGACAGCATCGGCGACCACCACAGCCACTCCCCCCACGGCGATACCGCCCTCGGATCCCGGTGGGGCGCGCCAGGCGGTTGCAACGCTGCTGACTGGGACGCAGCGGCTCGGCGGCACCCCGTGCTTCACCGGTCAGGGATCGGTGGCATCTGATTTCACGGGCTGCTCGGTGACCAGTCGACTCGCGGCCCAGCTACCCGCCGGGTGCGGCTGGCAGGAGTTCCTCTACGGCAACGGGTCCGTGGCTCCCGGCGAGTCGACGGTGACGATCGGCCAGGCCATGGCGAGTACGTCAGGGACCAGCGTCCCCATCCTGGTCACAAACGGCACCGGGGCAGCTCTCGACGCGACGGTCATCGCAACCAACGGCGCCTGGCTCGTCGACGACCTCACCAAACAGCTGACCGGCCATCGGCCACTGTCCATCTACGGCCCCAGCGGTCCCGCCTGTTAGGTCCGGCCATCCCGCAGCCGCGTGACCCGGCCGCTGCCCAGGCCAAGAGCGCCGGTACACTCGGGCGGCTGTGAACCCGATTGCGCCTCCTCGTGGGACCAAGGATCTTCTGCCCGACCAGGCGCCGGCCTGGAAGTGGTTCCACGAGAAGCACGCCGCGATTGCGGAGCACCAC
>JBDTJX010000104.1:0-4371 GCA_039935655.1 Candidatus Dormiibacter sp.
CACAGGGACGGACGAACTTTCTACGGCGAGGCCACGGCGGCGTCCTCGATGCCGCGACTCATGGGCGGTCGTCGGAGGCGTGCTACGAGACGTCGACGTGCCCTCCGCGTGCCCCGGCATTGGTGAGGAAGGTGTGATCGTCGTCTACCGGGTCGCCGCTCGAGGCTCCGCTTCCCAGCCCTGAAAACCCACTGACTTGGGAGGGTGAGCCGCCTCGCTCGGCCCTTGTGTCCGATCCGCCGGGTGAAAGCGGGTGTTGTAGTACGTGATGACCACGCTCATGGCGGGCGATGCGACCGCCCGGCGCCCCGCGCTGCGTGCCTCGGCTCGCGGGCCCTAACACCACTTTCTGCAGGTAGTGCGTCTAGGGATTCCTAGACACGTACTTGCAGCGATCTCCGCCGCGGTCGGCCGTCGCCCGAAGCCGGGCCATCCGTATTCAGATCACGGAGTGGAGCGGGAGACGAGGCTCGAACTCGCGACCCTTACCTTGGCAAGGTAGGTGTCGCGATTCGTATTCGCGGAGGGTCGAAAACAGCAGTTAGACCACTACTTACCCCCAACTTCAAGGGCGCTCCACGCCGGCCACGCTGGCGTCCCTTCTGACCATGCGGCTGTCCACGCTGACCACAATTCCAGTCGATGACGTGAGCGCCTCGATTTGCGGGCGGTTCCAGGAACCGGACGAGCGACCAGGTGCCGTGGCGCTACGCGGGGCTCAACGTGTCGGCGTACCGGGGACTTGGCTCCTGCCGCGACCCGGACCCAGCGCCACAGTTTCGAAGATGTGAGACGGGAGAGTGGAAGTCTCGGGGCTGCGTGTGCCATTGACGAAGTAACTCAGCGTACGTACAATGCCCGTACATGGAAGCCACCGATCGTCTCGAAGTGCGCTTGGCGCCCGAGCAGAAGGCAACGCTGACCGCAGCGGCGGGCATCATGCATGTGACCGTGGCCGACTTGGTGCGCGACAGCGCGCTCGAGCGAGCGGGCCAGGTCATCGCCGAGCACACGACCACCTTTGTTCCGGTCGCGTATTTCGATCAGCTTCTGGCAGCCCTCGACCAGCCGACGCCGGGCAACGCGGCGCTGCGCCGCGCGATGGCATCGGCAGCGGACGTCGTCGATCGCCACTGAGTTCACATCTGAGCAGCTCGCTGTGAGGCATGAGCTGGACAGGTTCAGCTGCGGCGAGCCCGAGTTGGACAGCTGGCTGACGCAACACGCGCGAGATGCTTCAGTGCGCAACACCGGGCGCACCTTCGTGTGGGCTCGCGGCGACCGCGTGGTTGCCTACTACACGCTCGCGGCCCATGCCGTGGCGCCGGCCGACGCACCCAGGTCGATCGGGAGGGGCAGTCGACACCCCATCCCGGCGATCCTCCTCGCGCGGCTCGCCCTGGACACTAGCCTCCACGGATCAGGTCGGGGTGCTGCCCTCCTCGGCGACGCACTCGGGAGGGCTCTCGCTGCGGGTGAGCAGGTCGCGGCGCGGCTTGTGGTGGTCGACGCCCTGCACGACAATGCAGTGCGGTTCTACGCCCATTTCGGATTCCAGCGCACGCCGGTCGCGCGGCGACTGGTACTGAAGGTGAGCACGATCAGTGATGCGCTGCCGCGCTGAACGCCCTGCGGTGTGCTGCACAGTAGACGCCACCCGGTAGTCACGGCTACACCACATCGTTCGTGTCCGCTTTATCGGGGGCGGACTCAACCCCACTGTCTTGTCCCCATCGTGAGCGTATGCTCGCCGCGATCGAGAAGTTGTCGGCCGGCGACGTGGCGTCCTCACCAGTCGCTCCGGCCCGTATCGGCTCCTTGTCGGTGACTGCGTGCGCTCTTCGAACTACTTCGCGTTGCTACGGGCGACCGCCAGATGGTCAGGCGATAGCGGTTCCGCTGGCCGGCGTCAGCGGTGTGTCCGTGACCCATGTCTCGCTGGCGGGCCTCATGGCACTGTTCAACTTCCTTGAGCACGGGAAGGGCACGACGAACGCGTCGCCCGGCCGGTGCTAGTCTCATCGACGCATGGACGCCGACGAGAGAATGCGCATCCGCCGGGCGCTCCTGCTCGACGTCGATCAGCCGTGGCGACTCGGCTTCGGCATCATGTTGGGACTGTCCGTGGTCATCGCGTCCATGGGGATGTCCCTGAATTCGGCCGCGGTGGTCATCGGAGCCATGCTGGTGGCTCCGCTCATGGCCCCCATCCTCGGGATCGCGGGGGCCATTGCGCTTGCCTCCACCAGGGGGTTTGCACGGGGATTGGCCGTGGTAGTGGTCGCGTCCTCCGGCTCCATTGGCCTCGCCTGGTTGTTCAGCGCCATCGTGCCCGAAGTTGGGACGGGCTTGACGCAAGAGATGATCTCGAGAACCAGCCCAGATCTGCGCGACCTGGTCATCGCCGTGGCAGCCGGATCGGCCGGCGCATTCGCCGTGGCGCGCTCCAACCTGCAGGAGGCGTCACCGTCGTGCTCGGCGGCCAGGTGCAGCCCGACGTAACCGACCTCATCGCTGCAGTTCATCGCACCACCGCCGCCGGCGTCGATGTCACAATCGATTTCAGCCACACGATGGTCCTGACTCCGCGTCCCTCGGAATCGGCACCGCCCTCTCCCTGACGCGCGAGCCCAGGGGCGTCGACCGGCAAGGCAGGGGTTGGCGTTACGAGGCGAAGGTGTCGCAGGCAGCCGGGATCCTGGAGTCGAATCCCACGGTGAGCCAGCGCTGCCGCTGCGAGGAGGACCCACGGGTCCAGGTCTCTGGCTCGACCTGCCCGGACTGTCTCAGCTGGATGAGGTCGTCGCCCACGGCCGGCCGCCGCGTTGAGTGCCTGGTTGACAATCGCCCGGGCTGAGCAGGTTGCGGGTGTACGCGGTGAGCGCCCAGACACCGGCAAGACAGTCGGCCTGCTGCTCGATCCACTGACAGTGTGCAAGGGTCAACACGTCCACGCATGACGCCGGTCATGGCCCACCGGGACGAACACTGGTAGGGGAGGTCGCGAGGTAGTGGGGCGTTGCGCCGAGCGGGCAGGCCCGCGTCGCATACCCTCTGCGTCCATGTCGGCCGCCCAACGTGTCCTGGCCCTGCTCGTCGGGCTCAGTGCTGCGGCGGTTGCCCTGCGAGCCGTGTCCCACAAGGCACGGCTGCCATACCCGGTAGTGCTCGCCGTCGGCGGCATCCTCATCGGCTTGATCCCAGGCACCCGGGTCGCGGTGGTGGGCCCCGATCTCATCCTCCTCGTCTTTGTCCCCGGTCTGGTGTTCCAGGCAAGCATCTTTCTTCACCTCGAGTCGCTTCGCAAACTGGTGACCCCGGTGGCGCTGCTGGCGACCGCGGGCGTGGTGCTCACCGTGACCGGGGGTGGCGCTCTGTTCCACGTCGCACTCGACCTCAGCTGGTCGGATGCCTTCCTCCTCGCCGCGATCCTGGCGCCGACCGACCCGATCGCCGTGGTCAGCATTCTTCGTTCCCTCAATGCGCCACCGATGCTGGCGACGCTTCTCGAGAGCGAAAGCTTGTTCAACGACGGGACGGGGGTTGCACTGTTTGTTGCGTTGGTCGCGTCCATTGCGACCGGTGCACCGTCCGTCCCCAACGTCGCGCTGCATTTCCTGACGTCGACGGCGGGAGGGTTCGTGATCGGGCTCGGCTGCGGCATCGTCGCTGTCGTGGCGCTGCGTGCCACCAACGAGGCCACCCTGGAGTTCCTGACGACGCTCACGCTCGCGTACGGCGCCTATTTGGTCGCGGACGTGCTCGGTGTGTCGGGGATCGTCGCGGATGTCACCGCGGGTCTGACTCTCGTGGTGGCCCGACGCCGCCTGCACCTGCATGGCGACGATTTGTTGGCGTTTTGGGACCTTGCCGGGTTCCTGCTCAACGCGCTTCTCTTCCTGCTGATCGGGACAGCCGTGCCGAGTCGGGAAATCGTTGACCAGGCCGGGGCCGTCGTGCTCGGATTTGTTGCGCTGACCGTGGTGCGTGCGGCGGCTGTCTACGCGCTCACCGCCGCCAGTGACCCGCATGGCCGGCTGATCGCATGGCGATCGCGCCCGTTCATTGTGTGGGGCGGCCTTCGCGGGGCGCTGTCCGTCGCACTGGCGTTGTCGATCGCGGGCCACGCTGGCGTTGGGTCACGAGTACCCACGATCGCGTACGGCATCGTAGTGCTCAGCCTGCTCGCCCAGGGGGCGTCACTGCGGCCCCTCGCACGATTCGGGGTTGCGAAGCACCGCGCCACGTCGGATTCATCCTGAGTGACCGCCATGCCGTGGTGCGCAATGGAGACGGTGCAGCGCTCGCTGGTTGCGAAACCGTGCGCCCGGCCCGCGGCCAACGCGACGCGTGCGCGACCCGTTCACGATG
>JBDTJX010000105.1:0-35071 GCA_039935655.1 Candidatus Dormiibacter sp.
AGGAATTGGGCAGTGCTTGGGTCGTAGTACCGGGCCCGCAGGTAGTACAAAATCTGCCGACGCGATTCGCCGTACACAAAGCCGTTTTCCCTTGTGCGGTCTGGGAGATAGCCGTCAATCACCCGTAGGCGAGGTCTGCCGGTCGGCGAGAAGCCGTTAACGCGGTTTTCCGGCTGCACGTCGAAATCGTCGGACGTGAGTTTCAGAGCCAGAGCACCGTCGGTCAGCACATGTGCATTGTCGGCCAGGACGGTGAGCAACGGGTGAGCTGTCAGCAGGCTGAACGCCGAGGTGTCCCAGGTCATCGGAGGTTGGTTCCGGGGCTCACAGGCCCGCACAATCGGCCGTTTTCTGGCAGTCAGCGCCTCAGGGCTTGAATCCGATCCGGGGACGGGGTTCGTCGGGCGGCGGAGCCATGAGCTGGCGGATCGCGTCCACCACGGTCTTGAATTGGGCGTCGTAGCGCTGCTCCAACTCGTCGAGGCGAGCGGCCAGCTCGGCATTGCCGGCCACCAGGCGGCGGAGGCGAACAAATGCCCGCATGATCTCCACGTTGACGTGGGCCGCCCGCTGGCTGCGGAGCACGCTGGAGAGCATGGCCACGCCCTGCTCGGTGAATGCCCAGGGCGCATAGCGGCGTCCGCCCCGCCCAGCGTTTGAGGTCACAGTTTGTGATCTCAAAGCCGCCCACTCCGCGGCCGAGAGCTGGAACGCGAAGTCCTCGGGAAACCGGCCCAGGTTGCGCCGGACGGCTTGGAGTAGCGCACGGTTCTCCACCCCGTAGAGGGCGGCCAGGTCGGTGTCGAGCATCACCCGCAGACCGCGGACGAACAGGATGGCCCCTTCGATGTCGAGGGTGGCGAGCTGCCGGTCCGTTGTGCTGGTCACGTCAGCGGAGTCTGCGGGCTGTCGCCCGTGCCCGGCGCTGGCCGCTCTCATGGCGCCGGGTGAGCTGCCGGATCACCTGCTCCAGACTGGCCCGCGCCTCGGCGATCACCGGCACGGTGTCATCCTCCAGGGCGAGCGCCTTGGGCCGCCAGAAGTGTCCACCCGGCGCAGGGCCGCCCGGGCATCGCGGAGCAACAGCGCCGTCCGCTTGGCCGCGGCGCCGGCGTCGAGGAGGTCGCCCTGGTCCCGGGTCATTCCTCCCACTCCGGGATGTCGGCCGGGCCCGCCCGGCCACCGTCGGCGGCGGGACGGGGGCGGATCATCCAGTCGTCGGGGAGCGGCGGCGGCGCCGCCGCCGCGGTGGTGGTGGCGGTGCCCGAAAGCTTCGCGAGCGCAGGAGTCGTCCAGCGCTGATTGAGGCTGTCCATGGGGTCGATGGGGTCGGCGGCCACCGGCTCCTTGTGCTCCCATTTGGCCAGCGATTCGAGCCGGGCGGTCAGGGCGGTGAGGGACGCCGCCAGCTCCTTGGCATCCTCCAGGGCGAGCACCGCGCGCCGGGCACTGGCGGCCTCGGTGGCGCCCGCCGCACGGCGGCGACGACCCACGTCCGCCCGCACCAGATCGCCGAGCGCGGCGGAGACAGAGCCGCCGTCGAGGTGGACGCCCTGGGTGAACTCTGCCCACACATCGTCGGTGCACCAGACCCGGGCCATGTGGTCCCGCTGCTCATCGTCGGCCGCCGTCTTTGCCGCGGTCTGCTTCGCCATCACCTCACCCTCCCGTCCGTGGCTCCACGCGTCCTTTTCCTGGTTCGCGATCTGGCACAGACTTGCACTTGTGAGTGAGAGCTGTGACTCTGTAAACATCGCATCTTTTGATGCAAGTGTGCCGCCTTCCTGTCGTGTTGTATACGGGGTGACGTGCGGCAAGGCGGGCTGTGGTCTGGGGCGAGAAATCAGAGTGATGGCGGGCGCGTGAGTCAGGCAGCTAAAGGGTGAAGGGGCGGCGGTCATCGATCAGGTTGGGGTGGTCATCGGGGGGCGGCTTTCCACCCCCACCCCGGCGGCGCGCGGGGAAAATGCCGCCACCTCAACTCCCAGCGCGGCTGCCAGCTTGGCCGCCATCTCCGCCTTCGGGGCGTGGTCGCCGGCCTCCAACTTGCGCAGGTATCCGCGAGTGATCCCGGCCCGGATTGCCAACTCGGGACGGCTCAGTCCGGCCGCCTCGCGCAGCTCTTGCAGCCGCGCTCCCGCCGCCTCCAGGTAGGGGCGCTTCCACCCCTGCGGCACCGGCCGTCCCCTCATCCGGCGGCCGCCACGTCCACGTCGTCGGGGTCGTCGGCGACCAGCTCGGCGGCGATGTCCACCAGGGTGGGCGGTGGTGGCTCCGGCGGCAGCGCGCCCGGATGGGTGGCGGCGTGGACCTGCTTGAGCTTGGTGATGCTCACCCGGGTGTAGACCTGGGTGGACTGGATCGACGCGTGGCCGAGCATCTCCTGCACGAAGCGCACGTCGGCGCCGCCCTCCAGCATCAGGGTGGCGCAGGTGTGCCGCCAGAGGTGGCAGCTCCCCTTCTTGCCCAGGTTGGCCGCCTCCACGTAGCGGGCCACGTCCGTCCCCAGCGGCGTCGGCGTCATCGGCTCGCCCCGCTTGGTCAGGAACAGGTGGTCCTCGCTGTCGTCCCAGACCAGCAGCGGGCGGACCTCCAGCCGGTATCGCTCCACCCAGGAGAGCGCCCGGTCGCTGATGGGGGTCACCCGGTCCCGGCGGCCCTTGCCCTCGCGGATGAACACCGTGCCGCGCTTGGTGTCCACGTCCCAGACCAGCAGGTTCACCAGCTCCATGCGGCGGATGGCCGTCGAGTAGAAGACCTCCAGGATGGCCCGGTCCCGCAGTCCCAGCGGGTCCAGCAGGTTGGGCTGGCGCAGCACCGCCTCGGCCTCGTCGGCGTCGAGCGTGGTCCGCGGCAGCCGCCAGTCCAGCTTGGGCATCTCCAGCTCGCTGGCCGGGTTGGCGCCGATGTAGCCCTGCCGCACCAGCCAGCGGAAGAACATCCGCACCGCATGCAGCGCCAGGTATTGGCTGCGAAAGGAGAGCGGCCGGCCGTCGGTCTTGCGCCGCACGTAGAGGTGGTGGCGGTATCGCTCCAGGATCGGTCGGGTGATATCACTCGCCCGTGTCAGTGAACGCTCATCCGCCCAGGTGCAGAACTGCTCCAAGTAGGTGCGTCTTGCTGAGATCGTGGTCGCCGCGTAGTTGCGCATCCGCAGCCAGTCCAGGTGCGCGGTGATGTCGGCAGGGATCGCCCTCGGTGCCATCAGTTCGCCGCCGCGAGCACGTTGGGTACGACAGGACTGGCGCCGTTTTTCTCGCTCCCGGGAACAGCGTTTTTCGGTTGTGCGGCGAGAGTCAGCGGGAATCCCTTGTGGCCATTGCCGTTTGTCGAGGTTTCGCCGATGCGACCGGACCCCGCCCGCACCCCGGCCACACCCCGACCGGACCCCGCCCACTCAGCATCCGTCCCCGCCCGCTTGCCGTTCTGCCCCGCCCACTCGCTGTCGTATGTCAGGGCTTCCGGGTCAAGGAGGCCGGTGAGACGTGGCGTGCCGTCGGCACCGGCGCCATCCCAGGTCAGCTCGTACAGGAACGGCTGGCGGCGCCCGCCCAGGTGGGTGGTCAGGTACTCCAGCTCGGTGAGACGGTGCAGGTGAACTTTCAACTGCGTGTCACCCCAGCCGGTCTGGTCGCGAATCTCCTTGCGCGAAAACCGGACCTCCTCGCGTGTCACCTCGTGCCGCTCCATGTCGCCGCGCACCATCTCGTCCAGGAGCAACAGCAGACGCCGCGTCTGCGGCGGCAGCTCGTCCAACGAGCGGCCAAGCACCTCATGCGCCAACCGGTTGGCCACGGCGATGTCGGCGGGGATCACCTCGATGTACTCGACCTCGCCGGCGTCGGTGGTCGCGCGCTTGGTCTCGCGCTGGTGCTGGTGCAACAGAGCCACGGTGCGGATCAGGGCCAGGTATTTCTGGTGGTCGCGGCGGGTGCGCGTCCTGGTACTGGCGAAGGTGAGCTGAGGTGCAAAGGGATTCACCACATGCAGCGAGCGCAGCAGAGTTTGCGCGGCGCGGTGCAGCCGGATTGTTGCCTGGCTCTCCTGCTCGCGCAGCAGGCCGGAAAGAGTCTCGCGCTCACGCTGGCGTCGGTGGATGGCCTCGGTCTGCCCGCGTTCCTCGTCCACACTGAGCACCAGGCAGCGGTTGAGCAATTCCTCATCGACATCGATGGCGGTCGTGGTGAGGAACAGCGCCACCGGGCCGCGCACGGTGTAGTCGTGCGTCACCAGGCGGCCGGTCTGGGGATCCTTTCCGGTGGATGCAATGGAAAGTTCGCCCTCGGATTGCAGGAGTTTCAGCGCATAGGCGGCACGCTCTGCGCCTTCTTCCTCCACCACGGCGAGTACCTTGTGGGCCAGCTCGCGCTCGGCCATGTAGTACAAGCTCTGGCCGGTCATGGCCGAATATTTCACGCGCGCACTTTCCGGCAGCAGCGCCAGCGTCGCCTCCAGCAACGCACTCTTGCCCGCCGCGGATGAGGACTGCATCACCACCGCCAGCGGGCGCTCCAGGAGACGCGATGTCGCCGCAAGGTACGCCACCAGCTTGTTGTTCGCCTCGCCCACAACGCCGATTCGGTCATATGCCGCCACCACGTGCTCCAGCAAGGCGGGATCGCGCAGTACTGTCAGCGCGGCGGCGCGGTCTTCGTCACTGAGTGTGGCCTCGCCGCTTTGCGCCTGTATCGCTTCCTGCTCGCGCTGGCGGCGCTCGGCGATCAACGTCTCCAGTTGCAACAGTACGCGGCCCAGGTCGCGGCGCACCGTCTCCTCGAGAACGCCGGTCTCCGCCGCCGCCTGGTTGGCAAATGCCTGGCGCTGCTTGGACACGTAGACATCCAGGGTGTCCACATGGAAGCGGTCGTCACCGGCACGCAGCAGCAGATTCACCTTCATCGAGTCGTCCTTGCTCACGTTGGCAAGTCCGCGCACCCGCCAGCGGCGATCACCGAGGGTCATGGTCACATCGTCGTCGGTGATCTCCACACGCGGCGCGAGCGTCGCTTGGGACGTCGGCGACTCAGCGGCGAAAGGGGGTGGTGTTGGATCAGTCGGTGTTGCCGGTTCGGGGCTTGGTGTCGGCTCGGCACTTGCCCCTTCTCCCTGGCCCGAATCTTCGTGCGCGTCCGGCTCAATCTGCACGGCTGCATCCAGCGCAATGGTTGGCCGGTTGCCCTGGCCCAGCCAAACCGCGCGGCGCACCACCTCGGCGAGCCGCTCCGCCGCAGTGCTCAGCTCCAGGCACGCGAACGCGTTGGCGTCCATGTCCTTGGGGAACTGGATGCGGAAGGTGTCGATGCCCGCGGCCACCAGCTTGGTGGCGATCTGCACCGCGGCCTTGTCGCCGGCGGCGTCACGGTCGTACGCGATGTAGACCCGCTGGACGTTGTTGGTGGTGAACACCGCCAGGTGCTCGTCGGTGAAACCTTCGATGCCGTATGCACTTGTGACGTTGCGCATTCCGTTGACGTAGAACGTCAGCGCGTCGAGCAACGCCTCACAGAGAATCACCTCTTTCGCTGCCGCGATCTCGCCACCGTTCCACACGCCGCGATGCGGCCCGGGCAGGTACATGTGCAGAGGAGTGCCGGCGCGCAGCGCCGTCCCGATCTTCCGTCCGTACATCTCCACGATGTCACCGGCACCGTCGGCGATCGGCATCACCAGCGAACCGTTGAAGTGCTCGTGCCCGCTGTCGCGCATAATCCCCAGGCGCTGCAACCGAGTTCGCATCTCCGCCCCGCTCTTGCGGTTCTTCTCCGGCAGTCGCAGACCCAGAGTCCGGTTGGCGAAGCCAAGCTGGAAATGATCGATGGCATCGCGGTCGGCGAGGCCGCGAGACTCCAGGTACGCCATCGCTTCTGGCGATTCGCGCAGGGTGGCGCGGTAATAGTCAACGACCTGGCGCAGCACCTCCTGGTCGTCGGAGTCCATCGCCACCGGGGCCGGCAGCTTGCGCACGTTGTTGTCCTTGGCGTTGCGCACGCCCGGAGTCGCCGCTAAAGAGGGATCGGTGCGCAACAACTCCACCGCGTGCCGGAAGCTCATTCCCTCGGCGCGCATCACCCAATCGATCACCGAGCCACCGGCCTGGCACGCTCCCAGGCAGTGCCACAGGTTTTTCTTCGGCGAGATCACCAGCGAGGGCTCGTGGTCGTCGTGGAATGGGCAGAGTCCCAGGAGATCGGCACCGTGGCGCTTCAACTCGACGCCCTTGGCCTCGGCCAGCCGTTCCAGGCTCACCTCCGCCTTGATGCGCTCCAGTTCCGCCTCCGGTACCCTCGCCAACCCCTTTCTCCCAAAAACCTGTCAAGGCCCCTATGTGCTATGCGAAAGGTATCATAAGCGCCATGTCTGACATGTCTGCTCCTCAGCTCACCAATAACGTGCTGGCTGTCATGTCCTTCCGCCATCGCCTTCTCGCCATCCGCAAGGAGCGCGGACTCACCCAGCAGAGGCTCGCCGATCTCGCCGGAATCAACGTCATCCAAATCCGGCGATACGAGACCGATGTCTCCCAACCCTCCATCGAGGCGGTGAGGAAGCTCGCCAGGGCGCTCCACACCACCACCGATCTCCTGCTCTTCGATGAGGACGAGCGCGGGCCAGCTGATGATCTCCGCCTCCAGTTCGAGGCCGTCCAACGTTTAGACCCGCATGAGCAAGCTGCCATCAAGACACTGCTCGAAGGGGTCATCGCCAAGCACGAGGTTCGGCGCGTGGTCGGCAGCTAAGGGTTAGGTTGCGGCCGTGCAGAGCTGTTGGGAAGACGGTTACGCACGTACGGTTTCCGCAGCGCGGCGTAGAACATCATCACCGAAAGAATCACGAGGATTATGGAGACCAGAATTCCGCCTAGCTGCGGCCAATCCGGCGGTGTGTCGACCCACAAACCATGCAACATCAACCAGGCCACAGCAAGCAAAACCCCAATGGCATAGGAGACCAGCGCCTGTGCGCCCAGCCCTTGATACCGCGCAATCCTCACTGGTAGCACCGGAATCAGAACGGTAAGCGGAAGCCCAACGTAGTAGCCGCCAGCAAACCCACCAGCAACGCCAAGCCCAAGGCATAGGATCATCAAGGCCGCCACGAAACCAGCTCTAGCTGGCCCATGCAACATTTGCTCAGACATCTACGGTGTCTCGTTTGTCGCCCGCCAGCGAGAAGGGACCACCTTGAGGTGAGTTCCGCCAGCAGCATGATGGAGGGGTGGGCTGAGTGGTGCGGGCGGTCCGATTCTGGTTGACGGTGGTCCCCTCTACGCGTTCTCGCTTTGGTGGTGGACTCCGTCTCGACCTGCTGCGTATTGATCGACCGGATGCCGTGCCGGTCTGGCAGTCTCCGCCTTTCGTCGCACGGGATGGGCACGTTCGCGGTCTATGACGCGCTCCAACTCGGAATCGACCCAGCTCTTTAGATCGCGGCAGAGAGTGCGCTTGCGGGATAACTGTTGGCAGAACGCGGCCTTCCGCGTCGGATAAGCCTCATCGGGCCGGTCCAGCCGGCGAGCCTACTTGGACCCCGATGGCATACCCCAATTCGTACCCCAGTTAGGCGCGACACGGGGCGAGCCACGCCGGCACCATGCGGCACGAAGCCACCACGATGCAAGTTCAGGACGACCCTCTGCGGTACCCCGCAACACGCGCCCGTCACTCTTGAAAACCGCAAGGTGTGGCCGACCGCCGGAGACCCGTGACGCTATCTCCGCGCGAGTGCTTCCTCCGCCGTGGAAACCCGTCTCCGGGCCTCCGAACGCGAGGACGAGATGCTCAGGAGAATCGAATCGGTAGTTCGTTCGTTGTTCTCGAGGGCGTGACGGCTGGTTGGTGACCAGGACGCTGTCCTCCACGCGATAGCTCATCAGGATGAGTCCGCCGACACCGTGGCTGCCCCGGTCAACAGCGCCAGAGGGCGGCGACCTCGGGCAGGCCGCCCTCGGGGCCTGCTCCCGATCTCACCGATGGCGCAGCCTCGAGGGCGGTACGGCGCCTGCTGGCGCGGACATACTTCGTGACCCCTCCCTCTTCGTGGTCAAATCTTGTTCAACGCAGCCGCAGAAAGCGAGCGAAGGCGGGCGACGAGCCCTGGCGAATTCGAATTCGACGCCAACTCTTTGGGAGCAGGGGGTCGCTGGTTCGAATCCAGTCGCCCCGACCAATACCCTCCAGGAACTCAAATCCGCCCCGCTGCTTACATGTTTCAGCCGGGTCTAAAGACCAGGCAGCCCGAAGCCTTCTGACAGCCCGTGCGATTGAGCGGGCGCCGCTCGATGCCGAGCCCGGCGGCCGCGCACGTCGTGTCGTTGCCCGACGTCACGCACGTGGCGCGCACCAGCCTGATGGACACGCGCTCAGGAGGCGTGCAGGTCCGTTGCAGCCATCCGTGTGGGCCCGGCGTGCAGACCCCATTTGGACAACGTGACTCCCACAGCCACCACGGCGGCGGCGATGAGCACCATTGGGGTCAACCGACCCACCGCGGCGGGCAGTGCGACCGTGGCGTCGAGCCCACCCGCCGCGACGAGCAGAAGCCAGACGATGAGCACCCGAACGCTCAGCACGTCCGGCCATGCCGCCGACCGTGAGCGGCGACTTGCCTCGGCGAGCGCCACCACCATCATGGGGGCAAGCAACGGCAGATCGTGGACGAACGTGTGAGGCGACGCGAGCAGCGAGAGGAGCGTCGCGCCAATCAACGCGGGTCCAAGCCGAGCCCGATCTCTGCGCACCATGTCCCCGAGCAGCCCAGCGACGACTATCGCAACCACGCTGCCCATCGCAGCCGCCGCGTTGGCGACGACACCTGCGCCGAACCAGCTCACCGCCAGCCCGGTGAAGCCGACGAACAGCCACTGCGGGAAGATTCCATTCGAACGAAACAACGCCTCTACGAAGCCGACAGAACCTGTCCATCCGACGGCCATCGTTGAGGCGGCGACAACAACTACAACGCCGGCCAGGGCACCGCCGAGGATGCGCCGGTCACGCCAGCCGACCATGAAGGCGACGAGCCCGAGAGCGAGATGGGGCTTGGCGATCGCCGCTCCAGCGATGAGCGCTGCAGCACCAGCTCCCAGCCTGTCGTACTGCCACGCGGCGTATGCCACGGAGAGCCCCAGCGTGATGGTGCCGAGGTTCTGGCCCTCGGTGAGCATCGGCAGGGTTCCCGCCCCGACCAGCGCGACCAGCGTTGCGGCCAGCGGGAGCAACCGTGGAGTCCATCGGGGCCATGGGGCGACGATCGCCACGAACCCGCACCCGATGACAACCAGCAAGAACTGGAACAGGCTCCACAACAGATGACCGGTAACCGGGTCGAGCCCGCTGATGGGAGCCGCCATGACTGCGGTCAGAGGAGCGTGGTTGAACAGCAGGTCCCCGCTGTGGTCACCGCCCGAAAGGCGGTTGTACACCGCGCCCTGGACCTGGTCCACATACAGCCGCGGAGCATCGCCATCAGCGACGATGACGCCCGCTGTCTGTGTGGCGAGATAGTCGCTGCGCACGACCTCGGCGTGCCCCATGCCGAACAGCCGCACCATGTACACAACCAGCACAGCGCCGCACGCAACGGCAACCAACGCGGAGCGGTTTCGCGAACGCGCATGCGTGGTGGACCGGGTCACGCGGCGATCGTGTCACAGACCAGAAGGCCCGTCCCGGCGTGGTGCAATCTCGTGACCGGAGTGCGTCGGACAGCTCAGGCCGCCCGGGGACGATCGAACTGCTGGGCGCTCTCTCGCGGCTACTGTCTCGGCGCACAGTCGTTACGCACTCGTAGACGGACCGGTGGGACGCGATGAGCTCACTGCGACATGGCCCGAGTACTCTGCGCTCGAAGCCTTGACAGGTTTTGAACCTAGAGGCCGTCTCAGTGAATCCTCCCCTTCACCATGACAGCAGGGACTGGTCGCGTTTCGCGTCGCTGCTCCTTCTGCTGCCGATGGTCGTCGTCGCCGGTGCAGCAATCGGCGGGCTGGCCCTCAGCAATGCGGCGTCGGCGGCACTGCAGCGCACAGACGCAATCGCCGTGCGGCTGGCCAACATCCATGAGCATGTTCGCGACGCGGCACTGAGCGGAACAGCCTTCCTGGTCAGTCATGCAAGCGACGACGCCGCCAGCCTGACGACAGCCGGACAACACGTGGGTGCCGAGCTGGCTGCGCTGAAGTCATCCCCCGATCTCAGCGCCAGCGAGCAGGATGCGCCGGCCGTGGTCGTTCGCGCGTGGGGCGTGACCAGCAGGGCCCGATCTGATGTGCTCAAAAGTGGCGCGCCCGACGCCGCTGCCGTCGCTGTGGTTCTCCGGCCGGTGGCAGAAGGCAACCTGAACAAGTCGTTGAACGAAGTCTCGGCGCAACTGACAACACTCGATGACCTCATCGCTGCGGATACGACTGCGCGACGGAGTCAACGCGATACGACCGAGACGGCGTCTGCGCTGGCCGTCGCGGTGGCGATCACCATCGGGTTCGTGGCCGCGATATTGATCCTGCGCCAGCTCAGGGAGCGACAGGTGGCGGTGCGCCGGCGGGAACGACGGCTGTCGGCGCTGGTCGAGCACGCCAGTGATGGAATCCTGGTCGTCGACGGCGCCGGGGAGGTCGCGTTCGTCACCCCGTCATTCAACGAGGAGTTTTTTGACGACAGCGCCGCCGCGAAGAGTCTCGCTGCCATGGTCCACCCCGATGACCGTGAACACGCAGTCAAGGCATGGCGGCGAGTGGTGTCGGGAGGGGGAGGGACGGTGTCCGAGGTCGAGACGCGGATGTTGCGGCTGGACGGCGAGTGGCGCCATGTCTGGGTCAAGCTCACCAACCGCCTCGATGACCCCGCAGTCGGCGGCATGGTCCTCAACGTGAACGATATCAGCGACCGGCACGAGTTCGAGAAGAAGCTGACCCACCAGGCCCTGCACGACGCGCTGACGTCGCTACCCAACCGCGACCTCCTCCGCCAGCGGATGGAGCGCGCCACCACGGGTACAATTCATGCAGAGCACAGTGTCCTCTACTTGGATTGCGACGACTTCAAGCGCATCAACGACACGTTCGGCCATGCAGCAGGCGATCGGTACCTGGTCGAGGTGAGCCGGCGATTCGTCGCCGCGGTCCGACCCGAGGACACCGTCGCACGGCTTGGTGGAGATGAGTTCGCCATCCTCCTCGAGAACACCGGTGGGGCCGGCGCCGTCCTGGTCGCCCAAAGGATCATTGGCGCACTGCACGCGCCGATTGTCATCGGCGGAAAGGACGTGGAGGCGAGCGTCAGCATCGGCGTGGCGTCAGGTCTGCTCGGCGCCCTCCGACCGGAGACCCTCCTTGCGGACGCCGACCTGGCCATGTACTTTGCCAAGCGCGCCGGCAAAGGCGCATACCGCCTGTTCGCTGAGGAGATGCGCACCCAACTGGTCGACCGTCTCGAGCTGGGTGAGGACCTGCGCCAAGCGATTGAGACAGCCGCACTCCAGGTGGAGTATCAGCCGGTCATCGACCTGCAGACGGGCAGCATTGTCGGAGCCGAGGCGCTGGCACGGTGGGACCACCCGTCGCGGGGGTGGGTCGGACCGGACACGTTCATCCCCCTCGCCGAGGAGCTGGGCCTGGTTGAACGCATCGACCAGTGGGTGTTGCGGAAAGCCTGCACGATGGGGAGTGCCTGGATCGAGGAGGGACCGGCAAACTTCAAGATGGCCGTCAACCTCTCGGGCCGCGACCTGGAGCAGCTCGACCTCGTCGAGCAGATCGCTGGGGTGCTGCGTGACACCCGTTTCCCGGCCGGACGATTGGAGCTCGAGCTCACCGAGGGGGTGGCGATCAATGAGTCGAGCGGTGCCCGGGCGACGCTGGAGGCGCTTCACGCCCTCGGCGTGCACCTGGCCATCGACGACTTCGGCACCGGGTACTCCGCGCTGTCTCGGCTGCGCGACCTCCCCTTTGACCGCCTCAAGGTCGACAAGGCATTTGTCGATGACATCGACCTGAACGTCGACGGCCCGATGCTGGTGGACAGCATCCTCGAGATGGCCAAAGTGCTCGGTCTTGAGGTTGTCGCCGAGGGAGTTGAGACGCTCACCCAGGCCGACTACCTCCGTCAGCGCGGGTGTGACCTTGCCCAGGGCTTCCTCTTCAACCGGCCGATGGGCGGCGGCGAGATGACCATGCTGCTGCGGCGTCAGCGGCGTGAGGCCGTTGCCCTGCCCGCGTAGGCTCCAGGACCCCCACCCGTTGCCGACGGCGGCACCCCGATGTCTGCGGTCGCAGTTCTGCGACTTCCATGTTCCGGAGTGGTGCACGGTCGCCATGGGCTGCCGGATCGCGGTCGGTAACGATTTGGCTGCTTCGATTGAAGCGCCCCGGGTGCGGAGGGCGTCTCGCATTCGTCAGACCACCAAGCCGCCACCTGGAGTCCCATTTGTTGCCCTCGACCGGCCGCCGGGCGCTGACTGTCCTGCTCGCCCTGAGCCTGTCGGTGGTGGGCCTGTCCACCGTGGGACCCACGACTGTGCACGCCGCGGGAACGGCAATCTTCACCGAGAGCTTCACGAACAACTCGGTGCCCGATCCGCACTGGGTGATCGGCGGATCGGGCTTCACGCCGTGCCTCACCGCGACCGGGAACACCACGGTGGGACCGATCAAGAGTTGCACGGGGACCATGGATGCCGCAGGCGCCGGAGCGGCTCGGCTGACAAGTGCCGGCACCGGGCAAAGCGGGTTCATCTTCTACAACTCTCCCCTTCCTGACACCGCCGGCATCAACGTCACCTTCGACACGTATCAGTACAGCGGAACCGGTGCTGACGGGATCGCCTTCTTCATGACCGATGGCCAATATCAGCTGCTGACGCCGGGCCAGTCCGGCGGATACCTGGGATACGCGGGCGGCAACCACGGCATCGGAGTGGGCAATGGGGTGGCTCATGGCCTGTTCGGGCTTGGCCTCGATGCCTACGGCAACTTCTCCAACTTCGAGAACAACCCAGCGAACGGCGGGGGCAACTGTCCCAACAGCTACACACCGTCGCTGGTGAGGGACGCGGTCGTGCTGCGCGGCCCGGGAAATGCCGACGAGGTCAACTACTGCCACCTGGCGGGGGCCGCTGCTGCCAAGACGCTGCATGTTGACGCCGCACCTGACCGCACCGACGGGAGCAGGAATGACGTCGTCCGCCACGTGCACATCGTGGTCGACCCGTCGAGTGATGCCGCGCCAAAGGTGACGGTGAGCATCGACGGGACACAGGTGCTCCAGGCGGCTGAACCGGCCATGAGTCCGACAGTGAAGTTCGGGTGGACAGCATCGACCGGCGGATCCACCAACATCCACGAGATCCAGAACGTCACGGTGACGACGATCAACGCACTCGGGCCGACCCTGTCGGTATCGAACACCGTGAGCAGCGGTGGCAACTTCGCATCGGGTGGCCCTGCCGGCGATGCCACCTACACCATCACCAACAGCTCCGACGCAAACTTCGAGACAAAGCCCTTCACCCTGACGGTGCCGATGCCCGCCGGCCTTGGCTTCACCGGTGCGAACTCCGTCGATCCCACCATGAACTGTGCTGCGTCGACGACGACGCTGCTCTCCTGCACCGACACGCCGACCGGGTACGGATTCGCGCCGGGGCAGTCGGTAGTGGTCGATCTGCTCTTCTCGCCAACGACCACCTACTCGCACAAGAACCTGGTGCTCACCGCGTCGGTGAGCTCGACAGATGGCGGGTCGCCGACGACCAACCAGACCTTGCAGATCTACCCGAGGGCCGTTCCCAGCGCGATCACCACCACCGTCAACGTGCCTGCGACCGTCGCGCAGGGCGCGAATGGCACCGCCCCCTTCAGCTGGATCCTCGGCGCCGCGGGAAGTGCCGCGCTGGTGTCGTCGGCGACGGTGGATGCGTCGGGCAACGTCACCATGACGCCGGTTGCCGGCGCCTCTGGAACAACGACGATCCCGCTGTCGGTCCAGGATGCGTCGACGTTGACATCGGCCGTCGCCAACATCCCCGTGACCGTGCGCCCGACGGTATCGGCGGTCGTGGGATCGGGGACCGGTCCGGCACCTGTGTACGCCAACGTTCCGCCGCCCGTCGGGACCGGGCCGTTCGTCTACACGTTTGCCACCACGCCGAACGCGGGCACGCAGGGAACTGCACAGTTCGTGGCGGGGTCGCCTGAGCAGGTCAAATTCACCCCGGTGCAGGGCTTCAGTGGAGCGGTGCCCACATTCACCTACCGGGTGACCGATGCCGGCGGAGCGCAATCGGCGACGTCCACAGTTGATATCATGGTCAACAGGCCCGCGGCGCCGACGGTGGCAGCCGTGTCAGGAATCATCGACGCCAACACCATCTTCACGCAGACGGTGGCCGCACCCACCGGCGCTTCACCCTTTGGGTACGCGATCATCGCGCCACCCTCGGCGGGGACGGAGACCATCTCCAATGCGGGCGTGGTGAACTTCACGCCGCCGAACAACACCAGCGGCATCTACAACTCGACATACCAGGCACAGGACCAGTACGGCCAGCCGTCGAACAGTGGCCAGATCCAGGTGACTGTGCGGCCCGTGGCGGCGGCTTTCGCCGGTTCCACGCTGGCCACGTCGCCCATGACGCTCAGTGCCCCAGCGCCGGCCGGCACCGGGCCGTTCACCTGGACCGCCGCACCGCCGCAGACCCACGGCCCGCTGTCGATGAACATCGCGTCCGGCCAGGTGACCTTCACCGCAACCCTCGGGTATGCGGGGACCTTCACCTTCCCGTACTCGGTTTCCGACAACGTGGGAACAAGCTCGACGGCGAAACTGGTCACCATCACCGTCACGGCGCCACCTGCACCGGTGGCCGTACCGTACAGCAGCACCCAGAACGCTGATACCCACGTCATCGCCCAACTTCCTGCGCCCAGCTCGGGAACAGCTCCCTTCATCTACTCACAGGTCGCCGCGCCGGCGTCGGGCGTGCTGGTGCTGGCGGCGAACGGGCACATCGACTTCACGCCAGTGACCGGAACGAGTGGAATCGTCACGTTCACGTACCAGGTGACGGATGCCTACGGGTCGGCGAGCCTTCCGGTCACCGTGACCTTGAACTTCCTCCCGGTTGCACAGGATCTTTCAGGCAGCACTGTCGGTCCGCAGCCGGTGACGATCGCCGGGGCCTCTGTGGACGGCACCGGGCCGTTCACGTACACATTGACGCAGCCCCCGACAGCGCAGGGCACCGCGACGGTGAACCAGACCAATGGCGCGATCACCTTCACTCCGAAACTCGGGTTCACGGGTCTTGCCTCCTTCTCGTACACCGTGACGGGAGCCGGCCCGACGACGAGCCTTTCGGCACAGGTGACGGTGACTGTCACCAGCCCGCCGCGCCCCACCGTGTCACCGACATCCGCGACAACCCTTGCCAATACAGCAGTGGACATCACGCCGCCGGCAGCGGTGGGGACGGCGCCGCTGACCTACGCGATCTCGACGGCTCCGACCCGGGGCACGGCGACCATCTCTGCGGCGGGAGTGATCCACTACACGCCCAACGCCAACGTGTCGGGCATCGACACCCTTCACTACACCGCGACCGACCCGTATTCGCAGACGTCGGTCCCCGCCACGGTGACGATCGACGTCTTCCCGATCGCCGCCAGCCCGGTCACCGGGTCCTCGGTGGGACCCAACCCGGTGATTGCCACGCCGGGCGCGCCGGTTGGCACCGGCGCCTTCACGTACGCACTGGTTCCCGGGAGCGTGCCGCCGCTGACCAAGGGGACAACCGTTGAAAACCCCGCCACGGGTCAGATCACCTTCACACCGGTGAGTGGGTTCAACGGAACGGTGACCTTCCAGTACACAGTCTCCGACGGCGCCGGCCTGACGAGTGCGCCGGGCACAGTGACCTTGACGGTCAACAAGCCCACCGGTCCCGGCGTGTCACCGGCGTCGGCAACGACGACCGCGAATGCACCCGTGGACATCACGCCGCCGCCCGCGACCGGGACGGCGCCTCTCAGCTACGCGATCTCGACCACTCCGACGCGGGGCACGGCGACCATCTCATCCGCGGGCGTGATCCATTACACGCCCAACGTCAACGTCTCGGGCGTCGACACCCTGCAGTACACGGCGAGCGACGCGTACGCGCAGACGTCGGTTCCCGCGACAGTGACGATCACCGTGCACCCCGTCGCAGCCAGCCCGGTGACCGGCTCGTCGACCGGACCGAACCCGGTCATCGCAACGCCGGGCCCGCCGACAGGCACTGGTCCCTTCACCTACGCCCTGGTGCCCGGAAGCCTGCCGCCCACCGCGGAGGGGACGACAGTTGAAGGCTCCGCCAGCGGACAGATCACCTTCACGCCCGTGATCGGTTTCAGCGGCACGGTGACCTTCCAGTACACGGTCACCGACGCCGCCAGTCTGACAAGTGCGCCGGGAACCGTGACGTTCACGGTCGGCAAACCGGCCAGCCCGGCCGTATCACCGACGTCGGCAACGACTCTTGCCAACACAGCCGTGGATATCACACCGCCGCCTGCGACCGGGACGGCGCCACTCGCCTACATGATCTCCACCGTTCCGACGCGGGGCACGGCGACTATCTCTTCGGCGGGCGTGATCCATTACACGCCCAACGCCAACGCCTCGGGCGTTGACACCCTGCAGTACACGGCAAGCGATTCGTACGGGCAGACCTCGGTCCCCGCGTCCGTGACGATCACCGTGCACCCCATCGCGGCCAGCCCGGTGACCGGCTCGTCGACCGGACCGAACCCGGTGGTCGCCATGCCAGGCGCGCCGACAGGGTCCGGTCCCTTCACGTACAGCCTGGTGGCGGGTAGCCTGCCGTCGCTCAGCCAGGGAGCAACAGCAGAAGACCCCACGACGGGTCAGATCACCTTCACGCCGGTGAGCGGGTTCAGCGGGATGGTGAGCTTCCAGTACACTGTGTCCGACGACGCCGCCGTCCCCAGTGCCCCCGGGGCGGTCACGTTCACGGTGAACAAGCCGGCCACCCCGGTGGTGTCGCCGGCGTCGGCGACCACCTCAGCGAACACCGCTGTCGACGTCACGCCGCCGGCGGCAACAGGGACGGCACCGCTGACGTACGCGATCTCCACTGCACCGACGCGCGGTGCAGCCACCATCTCCGCAGCAGGCGTGATCCACTTCACGCCGGCCGCCGACACGTCAGGCGTCGTTACCCTGCGGTACACGGCGACCGACCCCTACGGTGCGACGAGCGCGCCGGCGTTGGTGACGATCACCGTCATCCCCATCGCGGCCAACCCGGTGACCGGGTCGTCGACGGGACCGAACCCCGTGATCGCCACCCCGGGTGCGCCGATTGGCAGTGGTCCCTTCACCTACGCCCTGGTGCCGGCGAGCCTGCCGCTCACCACCAAGGGAACGACAGCTGAGGACCCCACAACGGGTCAGATCACCTTTACGCCGGCGATCGGCTTCAGCGGGACGGTGACCTTCCAGTACACGGTGACCGACACCGACGCCGTGACCAGCGGTCCGGGGACGGTGACCTTCACGGTGACCAAGCCGTCCGCACCGGTCGCCAACGCGGGTACGGGCGTCACGGTATCCGGCGGCTCGACGACGGTCACCGCGTCGACGGCGTCAGGCGTCGGTCCCTTCACCTACGCAATCTCCTTGCCGCCGGGTCACGGCTCGGCATCGATCGCCAGCGGCAACCAGCTCGACTACACGAGCACGGCGCCGTACTCCGGCCTTGACGCGTTGACATACACGGCCACCGATCCCTACGGCACCGCCAGCGCTGCCGCGGTGGTGACGATCAGCGTTTATCCCATCGCGGCCAGCCCGGTCCTTGGCTCGTCGACCGGGCCGAACCCGGTGGTCGCCACGCCGGGCGCGCCGACCGGCTCAGGTCCCTTCACGTACAGCCTGGTGCCGGGAAGCCGGCCGTCGCTCAGCCAGGGAGCAACAGCAGAAGACCCCACGACGGGTCAGATCACCTTCGCACCGGTGAACGGGTTCAGCGGGGGCGTGACCTTCCAGTACACCGTCACCGACGCCGCCGGCCTGACGAGTGCGCCGGGCACGGTGTTCTTCGATGTGAGCACGCCGCCGGGCCCGCTCGTGTTCCCCACGTCGGCGACAACTCTTGCCAGCACGGCGGTGGACGTCCCGCTGCCGGCGTTCACGGGCACGCCGCCTCTGACCTACGGGATCCTCACCCAGCCGACGTTGGGCACAGCAACGATCTCCACGTCCGGGCTCATGCATTACACGCCGACCACCGGTGTCTCAGGCATCGACACTCTGACGTACTGGGCGATGGACGCATGGGGGCAGACAGGCGGCCCGGCGTTGGTGACGATCAGCATCTCGCCGGTCGCGGCCAGCCCCGTGACCGGTTCGTCGACGGGACCGAACCCGGTGATCGCCACACCGGGTGCGCCGATTGGCACTGGTCCCTTCACCTACAGCCTGGTATCGGGAAGCCTGCCGGCCTCGACCCAGGGGACGACAGTTGAGGACCCCACATCCGGTCAGATCACCTTTACGCCGGTTGCAGGGTTCAGCGGCGCGGTGGCCTTCCAGTACACCGTGACCGACGCCGCCACGCTGACGAGCGCTCCCGGAGAGGTGAACTTCACCGTCGTCAAGCCGGCCATCCCGGCCGTGTCACCGACGTCGGCGACCACGACTGCCAACACACCGCTGGACATCACTCCGCCGGCGGCGACGGGGACGGCACCGCTCACCTACGTGATCTCGACCACTCCGACGCGAGGTGCAGCGAGCATCTCTGCAGCGGGGGTGATTCATTACACCCCCAACCCCAATGTGTCGGGCGTCGACACCCTGCAGTACACCGCGACCGACGCGTACTCGCAGACGTCGGTCCCCGCGACAGTGACGATCACCGTGCACCCCATCGCGGCCAGCCCGGTCACGGGCTCGTCGACGGGGCCGAACCCGGTGATCGCCACGCCGGGTGCGCCGACCGGCTCCGGGCCCTTCACGTACAACCTGGTGCCGGGAAGCCTGCCGCCGCTCGCCGACGGCACCACCGTTGAAGACCCGACGACGGGTCAGATCACCTTCACGCCGGCGATCGGCTTCAGCGGAACGGTGACCTTCGCGTACACCGTGACCGATACCAACCGCGGGACCAGCGCGCCGGCGACGGTGACGTTCACGGTCGGAACGCCCGCCGGCCCCGCCGTGTCATCGACAACGGCGACGACGCCCGCCAACGTACCCGTGAACATCACGCCGCCGGCGGCAACAGGGACGGCACCGCTCACCTTCGCGATCTCGACCACCCCGACGCGGGGCACGGCCACCATCTCGTCGGCGGGTGTGATGCACTACACACCGACCACCAACGTCTCGGGCGTCGATACCCTGCAGTACACGGCGACCGATGCGTATGCGCAGCCATCGCTGCCGGCGACGGTCACGGTCGTCGTGACGCCGACGGTGCTGGACCTGACCGCGACGATGGTGGCGAACACCGTGCTGTTGCGGCCGACCCCGGGAACAGCCGGAAGCGGGCCGTTCACCTACACGGTGACTGCGCCATCCCACGGCACAGCGACGATCTCGAGCTCGGGGACGGTCACCTACACGCCGGCGCACAACTTCGGAGGCACTGACGGCTTCTCCTACCAGGCGACAGATGCCCAGGGGCAGCGCTCCAACGTCGGGGCGGTGACGATCACCGTGACCAAGCCCGCGTCGCCCACCGTTGCCGACGTCTCCGCGACGACCACGGTGTACATCGCCGCCGGCCTGGGGCCGGCCACCCATTCGGGTTCTGGGCCATTCACCTGGGCGATCGGGACGGCTCCGCCATCAGGGATCGTGACGATCGATCCGGCAACGGGGGCGATGGTGTTCACGCCCGCGCCAGGAGCCTCCGGCACCGTGGCATACACCTTCGTCGCCACCGACCGGTACGGCAGCTCCAGTCGGCCGGCCACAGCCACGGTGCACGTCATGCCTGTGGCGTGGCCGATCTCGACAACCGTGCCGGCGAACTCCGGTCCCGTGGTCATCGGGCTGCCCCTGCCATCGGGCACCGGTCCCTTCAGGTGCGCACTGGTGACCAGCTCTCTGCCACCGGCCTCGGCCGGCTCGGTCACGGTCAACGCCACGACCTGCATCATGACCTTCACACCGGCGGCAGGCTTCGCGGGCACCGTCGACGTCCCGTACGCCATCACCGACTCCGCCGGGTTGATGTCCGCACCGGCGATTGCCGCGTTCAACGTGCTGGCTGCCACGACCACGTCGAACACCAACAAGACAGTCAACACACCGCTGGTTCCTGACACGGGGGCCCATCTCTGGCGACAGGTGTTGCAGGGCGGATTGGTGATGATCCTCGGAATGCTCCTGTTGATCTTGGGCGCCGTCACACGGCGACGGAGAGAAAGGCGCGGGCTATCCGCCTGAATTCCTGATTCACCCGCCGATAGTCGCCACAACGTGCGCATGGAGGTGCAAGCATCAGCACCCCGCCGCAGCCGCGAGAACACCCAACACCATCAGGAGCAACACGCGCTCGCACACCGGGGGGCAAGCGCCATCTCGATGACCAGGACAAAAGCCCAACGTTGATAACGGCTTTCTCCGCACATCTGCAGCTAGGTCGAGCGACGGTCAGGGCCAGTGTGGGCCGCGCCGAGGATCGATCGGTGCAGTCGACTCGAAGCATCGGGACGGGTGTGTCGACGCGACCGAGAATGACATCGGTCGCTGCACTGGCTATGATGTACGTGGACGGAGGGATGCGCGTCCACTGATGTGTCAGCGCGCCCGTATCGGGACATGGATCGCCATCAACCACAACGCCGACACCCACGTCGCCGCGTACGCGATGACCGTTCTGCTGCCCGACGTGGAGGAGGCGCAGCGCCTCGCTGCAGCGCTCGACGACGTGCGCCGACCCGACGGACCCTTGGCAGTGATCGCCGTGCCGCCCGTCCGCGGGCTGGCGTTCTTCGCTGACGCAGACAGGCAGGGGAAGATCGACCGCTGGTGGGCGCATGTCATCCCGCAGAACACCGTCCCGGTCCACCTTGTCCAGCACGAGGCCGGGGTCGCCGAGTGGCTGCCCGGACTCGACGGCCGGTTCGTGGTCGGTGTCGGCTCGCCCGAGGATGCTCAGCTGTATGGCGGCATGCGCAACGTGACCGTGGCCCCCGGGGACGCCCTACTCGACATCGCGCTCACCGTGGTTGACCAATTCGCATTCGAGCCGGTCTTTCGTGAGGACGCGGCGATGCGCCTCGACAAGCGCCTGCGCCGTTCCCAGACGGACCCGGGGTCCCGCTTTCGCAGGGCACGGCTGCGCCCTTCCGATGAGGTGTTCCCCGGCTCGCTCCCGCCGCCGGCCCCCGGGCATCACCCGATCCCCAACGTGCCGCCGCTCGAGGGCGCGTCGATCCTCAGCGAGGATGCCCGCCCCGAGGATCTGGTCCGAGCCCTCGCCGAGACACTGCGCAGGCTGCAGAGGATCCGCAGCAGCAGCTGACGACCGTTGGACGCCGATCCGGCACAATGTCGCGGTGACGAGCCAGGTGTCCCAGCGCACCCTGCAGGGTGCCATCTTCGACATGGGCGGGGTCATGACGGAGCCGCTCGCGGCGCATCGGGATTCCATCGACGACCCCGTCCAACTCGACCTGTTGCGGTTCTTCCTCAACGAGTTCAAGGACGTCTACCACCTGCCCACCGGGGCACACGATCTGCATCTGCTCGAGACCGGCGCGATCTCCGACGACGAGTTCTTCGACCGGATGACCGCGCGATACGTCGCGGACGGTGGCGACGCCTCGGTCGACGCGCGCATCGCCCAGAGGGTGGTGTTCGGGCGTGGGCTGGCCGCGTGCGGCGCGATGATCGACGCGGTGCGCCAGGTCAAGGCTGCCGGCTACCGCACGGCGCTTCTCACCAACATCTCGCGCAGCGGTGAGGAGGTGTGGCGCTCGCTGTTCGCAGTCGACGAGCTCTTCGACGTCGTCGTCGACTCCTCGCAGGTCGGTCTGCGCAAACCCGACCCCGCCATCTTCCTGCTGACGTGTGAACGGCTTGGGCTGCGCCCCGAACAATGCCTGTTCGTCGACGACCTGCGCTGCAACGTCGAGGCCGCCGCCGACCTCGGGATGACGACGCTCCAATGCAGGGACCCGGTGATCGTCGCCGACGAGGTCGTCGAGATGCTGTTGGGGCGGCCTGCAGCCGCCGAGCCGGAGCGGAGCGAGAGCGCACGCCGGTGAGCAGATCGCCGGTCACGGTGGTCGACCTGTCCGGCGCCGCGCCCGACGGCATCGAGCTGGCTGGCGCGACCCACATCGGTCCGGTGCGCGAGGAGAACGAGGACACCTTCGCTGCCACCCCGATGGGCGGGGGCGCGGGCGTCGGCCTGGTCGTCGCCGACGGCATGGGCGGCCTCCCAGGTGGAGGCGAAGCAGCGGCCGCAGCCTCAGACGCAGCCATCGCCAGCCTCGCCGCGACGCACGGTGAGAACCCCGGTCCCGAGGACGCTGTGAACAGTGGCAACGTCGCTGTGGCGAGCCTGCGGGAGAAGATCGGCGGCCAGCCGGGGACGACGCTGACCGTGGCCGCCGTGCGCGACGGCTGCGCGGTCATCGGCCACGCCGGCGACAGCCGCGCCTACCTGGTGCGCGATGGCGTCGCCACCGTGCTCACCACCGACCACTCGTGGGTGGGGGACCAGGTTCGGTCCGGGGCCCTGTCCCCTGGTTCGGAGCGCCGTCACCCCCGTCGCAACATCATCACCATGGCAGCCATGGGCGACGCGATCCAACCGCAGGTGGTCAGGACGCAGCTGCGCACCGGGGATGTCCTCGCGCTGTGCAGCGACGGGTTCTGGGAGCCACTCGAGGACACGCACATCGCCACCCTGCTAGAGACCCCGGGGCCGCTGACCGCGGTCGTCGAACGGGCGGCCGAGGCGGCGCTGGACGCGGGCGGCACCGACAACGTGACCGTCCTGGCTCTCCGCGTCGCCCGCTGAGCCAACGCGCTGGACGCCGCCGTTACCAATCTCGCCGTCCCAGCGTTTTGTCATCGCCGAGCACCCGTTCGCGCCCCGAGGAGACGACCGATGCCCCGTCGCCAGCAGATCCGCGGCGTCAAGCTGTGCCCGTATTGCGGGGGCGGTTACGATGCCTTCAAGGCGATGGAGCTGCGCGGTCGGTACTGCTCGCCGGAGTGCCTGCAGAGCGCCAGGGCCGCACACCGCCTCCCGCGCGCAGCCGCCGCCGGGGCAGCGGACGCGCTGGCAGCCCTCAGCCCCTGACCCGCTCCTGCCCGCGCGCCCTGCGCTGACGATCGGGCAGACTCCGGGGCCATGGCACGTCTTTACGCTCAACTGTGCGCATTCGTCTTCCTGGTCGTCGGCGTCGGCGGGCTCGCCGCCGGGAACGCCGGGCCACCGGCTGGCAACGGTGGCGGCAATATCGGCAGCCTCGTCCTCCACCTGACCTGGGCGCGCGACGCTTTCGACATCGCCGTGCTGGTGGCGTTCATCGTGGCCGGCTTTGTGGCATCACGACGAGTCGGCCGGCTGCTGGTGGGGAGCGTGGGCGTTCTTCTCCTAGCGCTGGCCGTGATCGGATTCCTCGCCGGCGACGATGCCGGCGCGACCAAGAGCTACGCCGGGTTCCACTTCACCACGGCGCTCAACATCCTCGACCTCGTCGTCGGCGTGCTCGGTGTGCTGGCCGCCGTCGGCACGGTGGAAGACCCCGAGCCCGCGCCGCGATCAGTGCTGAGGGGCTGACCGCTGCGGTCAGTGCCGGCTGTTGGTCTCGTTGTGGATGCGCACCGAGCCCTCGACTGAGACCGAGTCATCGTCGTCGTCGTCGCGGCGGACGTTGGCGACCTGCTGGCGGGCGAGCTCCGCGGCTGCGCCGGCGAAGGGCGCGACGCGGCGAACTGTTCGTTCGGCTACCTGGTAGCCGTCGCGCGCTGCAGCCCCGAAGGCGGCCAGTTGCTGGCGCGTCTTGGTCCCCGGCTGCGGCGCGATGCAGAGGCCGACGACGACACCGGCGACGCCGCCGTGAACGAAGCCTCGGACGTAGCCCATGTCGCACTCCTCCCAGCTGGATGGTTCGTGGCCAACACCCTACTACGTCAGTGCCGTCGAAGCCCACTCGCCGTCGGGGGTGATCCGCAGGTGCTCGACCGGCCTCCCCCCGACGAGGTGGCGGTCGATGATCTCGTCGACGTCGTCGGCGGTGAGGTGTCCGTACCACACGCCGTCGGGGTAGACGATCAGGATCGGCCCCTGGTGGTGCTGCTGGTTGCAACCCATCCGGGTGGTGCGCACATGGGTGAGGCCGCGGCGTTCGAGCTCGTCGCGCAGGCGGAGCAGGACACGTTCGCTGCCCATGCCGCCGCAGTGGTGGCGACCGACGGTGGTGCAGACGAACACGTGCAGGGGTCGCAGTTCGGTGGACGGGTGCATCGCAGACGATGGTGACGGCTGGTGCGCAGATCGCGCCCGCTGCGGGGGACCGTTGTCGTCCGTCAGAGTCGCGATGCCATGGAGATGAGCTTCGCGTTCTTCGCCGACGCGGCGACCGTGCCCCCCGATGGCAAGTTCTACGCCCTCGGCGGCGGCTTCAGCGCGCTGGCCCTGCCGTCATTACCGGGGATGGCCAGCTTCGCCGTGGTGGCCGGGTTTCGCTTCGGCACGGCCGACGCCGGCCAGGTCCACCTCGTTGAGCTGCGCTTCGTCGACATGCTCGGCAAGCTGGTGCTGCCGCCGGCGACGATGCGTTTCGAGTCGGCAGGCCCGGCCTCGACGGGCACCGGCGAGGTCAGTGTCTCCACCGTCAGCGTGCTCCAGCCGACCCTTGGCGAGCCCGGCGAGTATGCCGCCGAGTTCTGGCATGAGGGCGAGCTGCTGAACTCGGTTCGTCTCCACGTGCTCGAGCAGCAGCTACCCACCCCGGCCCCCGGCAGCCCGCCTCCGGCCTGACGCCTCAGCGAGCGGCGTCGTACTCGTAGAAGCCGCGCCCGCTCTTGCGGCCCAGGTACCCGGCGGCGACCATGCGCTTGAGCAGCGGTGGCGCCGCGTAGTCACGGATCGCGTACTCCTCGTAGAGTGCGTCGCAGACGAACAGCGCGGTGTCGAGACCGATGTAGTCGAGCAGCTGCAGCGGTCCCATCGGGTGCCCGCAGCCGAGCTTCATGCCTTCGTCGATGTCCTCCTTGGTCGCGAAGCCGGACTCGTAGAGGCGGACCGCGTTGTTGAGGAAGGGGATGAGCAGCAGGTTGACGATGAACCCACCGCGGTCCTGCGCCACGATGACGCGCTTGCCGAGCGTCTCGCCGAGGGCTCGCGTCTCCTCCAGCGTCTCGTCGCTGGTCGCGATTGTTCGGACCACCTCGAGGAGCTTCATCACCGGGGCCGGGTTGAAGAAGTGTGTCCCGATCACGCGGTCAGGGCGGTTGGTGGCCCGGGCGATCTCGATGATCGGCAGCGACGAGGTGTTGGTGGAGAGGATGGAGTGCTCCGGCACGATGCGATCGAGCTTGCCGAACAACTCCTTCTTGTCGGCGAGGCGCTCGACGATCGCCTCGACCACCATGTCGCAGTCGCTCAACTCCTCGAGGTCGGTGCTGAAGCTCAGTCGCCCGCTGATCTTCTCGACGTCGTCGCCGCTGAGCTTGCCGCCCTGGCGGCCGCGGTCCAGCGACCGCTCCACCCGGCGCCGTCCTGCCTCGAGCGCGTCGGCCCCTGCCTCCGCGACCCGCGTGCGCAGCCCGCTCCGGGCGCAGACCTCGGCGATGCCCGAGCCCATCAGCCCGGCGCCGACGATGCCGACGGTGGTGATTGCCATCTCTTTCTCCAGCTTGGCGATGCTCTCTTTTGGGCGAAGTGTGCCAGCCGCCTCGCGGATGTCCGCGGCCGCGCTCCTATGATGGCTGCGATGGCGACCTCCCACGTGGCCCTGGTGACCCGCGACCTGATGTTCGCCAGCCGGCTCCGAGCGGCCCTCGCCGGGAGTGCCGACGTCGAGGTGGTGGCGAGCGGCGAGGTGCCCGACGCGGCAACCGTCTTCGTCGACCTCAACGACGACGTCGACGGCCGCCTCGAGCTCATCGCCGTGTTGCGTGCCCGCGGAGATGTGCGCCTGATCGGCTTCTGCCAGCACGACGAGCGCGGTGTGCGCGTTCGTGCCATGGAACGGGGCGCCGACCAGGTGGTGACCAATGGCGCCCTCCAACAGGCGGCGATGCGGCTCCTCGGTGTGCAGGCGCATGGCTGAGCTGGAGGCGCGGGTTGCGTCGGAGCTCGACCGCGTCCGTGAGGAGGTGGTGCAGACGCGCCGCGACCTGCATCGCCACCCCGAGTTGTCGCTCCACGAGCACCGTACCGCCGAGATCGCGGCGGGTCGCAGCGAGGGTCTCGGCTTCACCGTGCGCACCGAGGTGGGTGGCACCGGCGTGATCGCCGACCTCGGCGGCGGTGCGGGCGACGGGCCGACACTGATGCTCCGCGCCGATATGGACGCCCTGCCGATCGTCGAGCGCAGCAGCGGCAGGATGGCCACCTCGGAGACCGACGGCGTGATGCACGCCTGCGGTCACGACGGCCATGTCGCCATCGCGCTTGGCGCCGCCAGCGTGCTTGCCTCGCTGCGCGACGCATGGCGGGGGCGGCTGCGCGTCTGTTTCCAGCCCGCCGAGGAGATCGCCTCGGGGGCGGTGCCGATGATCGACGACGGCGCGGTGGCCGGTGTCGACCACGTCATCGGTCTGCACCTCTGGGCGCCGCTGCAGGTCGGCCAGGTCGGTGTCAAGGATGGCCCGATCTTCGGCAGCGCCGACGAGTTCGGCATCACAGTTCGCGGCCGAGGCGGCCACGGCGGCATGCCCCACACCAGCATCGACCCGGTGGTTGCGGCCGCACACGTGGTTCTCGCCCTGCAGAGCATCGTCAGTCGCGAGACCTCACCCTTCGCCCCGGCGGTGGTCACCGTCGGCCAGGTCGAAGGGGGCCGGGCCTTCAACGTCATCGCGGACGAGGTCCGTCTGCGCGGCACTGTGCGCGCCATCGACCCGGAGGATCGGGAGCGGTTGCTGCGGCGTGTCGCCGAGGTTGCCGCGGCGATCGCTTCAGCGTCCGGCGCAACCGCGGAGTTCGAACGCGCCGCAGGCTGCCCGCCGGTGATCAGCGACGCGGAGTCCGCTGCGCTGGTCCGGCGCGCTGCGGTGGCGACGGTGGGGGAGGAGAACGTCATCACCCCGCAGCCGATCACCGTCGGCGACGATGTGGCCTGCCTCATCAACGCGGTCGGCAGGGGCTGCTACTTTGCCGTTGGCGCCGGCGACGTGGCACGCAGGACGGTTGCCCCGCACCACAGCGCTGACTTCGACATCGACGAGCGAGCACTCCCCGTCGGGGTCGGGACGATGGTGCGCGCCGCGCTCGAGGTGCTGCGGTGAGCGATCCCTGGGCACGATTGCGCGCCGAACGTGCTCACCAGTACGAACAGCCTGTTGACCTGACGCCTCGTCCCGCGTCGGCTTCGCGGACGGAGATCACCACCGTGATGCAGATCTTCCATGCCAACAACGATGGCCACGTCCACGGCGGGGCGATCATGCGCGCGGTGGACGAGGCGGCCGGGATCGCTGCGATGCGCCATTGCCGGCTCCGCGTCGTCACGGCCTCGATGGACGACATGAGCTTCCTTGCACCGGTGTACATCGGCGAGCTGGTGTCGGTGCGAGCGATGGTCAACGACGCTCACCGCACCTCGATGGAGGTGGGTGTGCGGGTCGACGTCGAGAACATCGCCAACGACGGGTGGCGCCGCGTGGCCAGCGCCCACCTCGTGTTCGTGGCCCTCGACGTCGATGGCCGCCCGACGTCGGTGCCGCCGGTGATCGCCGAGTCGCCGGAGGAAAGGCGGCGCCAGGCCCAGGCCCGCATCCGCCGCGAGCAGCGGCTGCTTCGTAAGAAGGCCCTGGCCGAAGCTGTTCGGGAGAAGCAGAGCGAGCCGCCGCAGCCCGCCCTGTAAAGTTACGGAGATGACCGAGGTCGCTGCCCCCCTGACAGTTCGCGACGCCACCGCGCCGGCGCCGACCGCGCGCCAGCACATCCGCTTCGCGTTCTTTCGGGTGCGTCCCGACTGGCGGCTCCGCAATCCCGAGCAGCGAGCCGTTGACCGCGCCGAGGTCGTGGAGCTCATCAAGGACGTCGACCGGCGCGACAACGTATTGCTGCGCACGTACAGCCTGGTCGGGACACGCGGCGACGCGGACTTCATGGTGTGGCTGGTCAGCAACCGCCTGGAGGACCTCCACGAGTTCTCTGCTCGTCTCAACCGCACTGCACTGGGCGGGTTCCTCGAATCACCCTACAGCTATTTCTCCATGACCAAGCAGAGCATGTACGTCGACAAGCACCAGCACCCCAACCAGGAAGGGCGAAGCAACCGCCTGGTGATCGCCCCGACCAACCGCCGCTACCTGTTCGTCTACCCCTTCGTGAAGACGCGTGCGTGGTACCGGCTTAGCCGTGAGGAACGGCAACGGCAGATGAGCGAACACATCGCCATGGGCCACAAATACCCCGGCGTCAAGATCAACACCACCTACTCGTTCGGGCTCGACGACCAGGAGTTCGTGGTGGCGTTCGAGAGCGACTCGGTGGCCGACTTCCTCGACCTGGTGCAGGAGATGCGCGAGAGTGAGGCGTCCACCCACACCGTGCGCGATGTCCCGTCGTTCACCTGCATGCTGATGACGCCCGAGGACGCGCTCGCCGCCGTCGGCTGAGGGGCGGCTCTTCTCCGTGCCGGAGTGCTACCGTCACATCTGACGCGTTTGCGTCGGTTCTTCGGGGAGGATGGCGCTGCGCCGGCGCGCTGTCTGCATCGCCTCGTCGAGCACCTCAAAGAGGTGCATGACGCGCACCCCGGGAGCGTGGCGGGCCGCGCCCTTGCGCAGCTGCAGAAGGCACGAGACGTTCTCGGTGATGAGGACCTCGGCGCCGCTTGCCACCACGTGCTGGAACTTGCGTTCAAGGATCGCCTCGCTGCGCTCCGGTTGCTCGTGGAAGTACATCCCCGGACCGCCGCAGCACATGGCTGACTCCTCGAGCGGGACGATCTCGAGGCGGGGGACCTCGGCGAGGAGGCGCCGCGCCGCCGATCGTGCCGGCCCGTCGATCGGCAGCGAGCACGGCTCGTCGATGGCCACCCGCCAGCGCAGCGGTCCCAGCTCGGCGCGGTTGCCGGTGTCGTCGAGGAGCTCACTGGCGAGCAGGGTGCGCTGCGCGACGTGCTGCGCGTCGACGGCGTGCTGCGGGTCGTCAGCCAGGATGCTGTCGTACTGCTTGTAGTGCGCCGTGCAGGAGGCAACGTCGCCAACCAGCACGTCGACGTCGATCTCGCGAAGGACGTCGACGTTGGCGGCGGCCATGTCAGTCATCGCCTCGCGGTCACCCAGCGATTTGGCGGGCAGGCCACTGCAGGCCAGCTGAGGTACAACCAGCTCGAACCCGTTGGCGAGGAGCACCCGCATGGTTGCTTCGGTGGCCTGCGGCGCGGCGAGGTTCTGGTAGCAGCACACCAGGAACCCCACCCGTCCGCGGACCGGCTCGGTCACCGGCGGCAGGCGACGCGCGCGCTTGTGTGCCGTCTGACGTGGAAGGGGTCCGACGTGCTCCATCAGTGCTCCCGCCGGGCCCAGCCAGCGGGTCAGCCCGGTGCGGCGGGCCAGCGTGTGCACACCGGTCACCTGCGCGGCGCGCGACAGCCTGTGCAGGAAGCGCAGCGCACCGCGGCGGGGCAGGATCCAGCGAAAGGCGAGTGACTGACCGACGGGATGGCCCTCCTGCTCGTGCAACTCCATCCGCGCGCGGCTGACGATCAGTGCGGTCGGCACCCCCGGTGCACAGGCGGCAACGCAGTTGTCGCACGTGAGGCATGTCGACAGAGGCCCATCAGCGATGTCGCGCAATTCGAGGCGGCCCTCGATGGCATCGCGGATCAGCGCGACCCGTCCGCGCGCCGTCTCCCACTCCACGGGATTGGTGACATACGTGGGGCACACCGCCTGGCAGAGCGAGCACTTGTTGCACTCGCTGGCGGCCTGATACACGTCCTCGAGGAAGCGCGGTGGGACGGCGAGATCGGTCACCAGCGGCATTGTACGATGCTGTGTGAACCCCTACCGGCACCATCACCCGGGGTTGCACATGAGGTGTCATGACCCAGGTCGCCCCGTCGCCGTCCGGCCGTCCGTCCACGTATTTCGCCGAGCCGTTCACGGACCAGGAAAGAGCGGTGCTGTCGCGGTACGTCACCAGCGTCGACGGACCGGTGTTCGCGCTCTCCGGCCTGCCGCAGGTGACCGCGGCGGCGCTGTTCGCGCGGTACAGCCGCAGCCCGAAGAGCCTGCGCCGGCTGCTACTCGACGAGTTCCTCGTGGACCCCGCCGAAGCGGCTGAGGGCGTCGCCTCTGCGGATGTCGGCCGCGCTCGGGCGAGCGACCTCTTCGGCCGTGTCCTTGCCGAGTACGGTGACGACTCCGTCGCTCAACTCGCCGGTGTGCACATCGCGTGCGAACAGGTCTCGCAGCCACTCGCCAAGGCGATTGAGTGGGGGAGGCTCGCCGGCTATCTCGAGCAGTCCACGCGGTATATCCCGTACACGGACAAGCGCGACGGCAGGTACCGATACCACGTCGACCCTGCGCTGGCAGCGTCGCGGTTGTCGAGTCCCTATATCGATGCGATGGACGGCCTGTTCGACACGTACTGCTCGCTGCTCGACCCGCTCCGGCAGCACCTCGATCGCACCCTGCCGTCCGAGGAGGACGCGGCGGCGCGACGGCGTGCCATTCGCGCCCTGGCGCTCGACCTGCTGCGTGGCCTGCTGCCCGCCGGCACGGTCAGCAACGTGGGCGTGTTCGCGTCGCCGCAGGCGTACGAGCAGATGGTGCTGCGGCTGCGGGCCCACCGGCTCCCCGAGGCCCGCGCCTACGCCGAGCTCATCGCCGCGGAGCTGCAGAAGGTGGTCCCGGAGTTCCTGACGCGGCTCGACCGCGCCGACCGCGGCGGTGTCTGGGTCGACTACCTCGCCGACACCGCCGCTGCACTGGATGCCGCCGCGGATGAGGTGGCGCCCGCCTTCGAGCCGAGCCGCGAGGGTGTGCGGCTGGTCGACTGGACTCGCGACGGGGAGGACCGCATCCTCGCTGCGTCGCTCCTGCCTCACACCGAGGCCACCCTGGAGAGCCTGCTCGAGACGGTCCGCGGTCTCTCGGCGACCCGACGGGCGGAGCTGTTCGCCGCGGCGGTGGGGGAGCGGGGCAACCGCCGTCACCGCCCGGGGCGGGGCTTCGAATACTGCGACTACACCTTCGAGGTGGTGTCGGACTACGGCGCCTTCCGCGATCTCCAGCGCCACCGCATGCTCACCATCCAATGGCAGCCACTGACGCCGGCGCTTGGCTACGCGGTGCCCGACTCCGTGGAGGAGGCTGGCCTGGGAGCGCGCTGGCGGGCCGCGGTCGAGGATGCGGAGGCAGCCCACCGGCTGCTTGTTGAGGAGTTCCCCGAGCAGGCCCACTACCTGGTAACACTCGGTCACCGCCTTCGCTACGTGATCAAGATGAACGCGCGTGAGGCGATCCACCTCATCGAGCTGCGCACGTCGCCGCAGGGGCATCCTCACTACCGCCGAGTGGGCCAGGAGATGCACCGGCTCATCGATGAGGTGGCGGGGCACCACATGGTTGCCGGCGCGATGCGCTTCGTGGGGTCCGATGACGTCCACCTGCCGCGGTATGCCTCGGAGAGGGGAAGGCGGGACGACTGACCACGGACGTGGCCCGCCAACGGCGCGTTCGTCAGAGTGGTGGCCGCGGATCGAGGGTACGGTATGATCGTCGGACCACTCAGGTGGTCATTCGGTTCAAATCGCCCAGGCAGGGGAACCCCAGATGATCAACGTCAGCGATACCGCCCTCGGGCAGCTCAAGAACCTGTTCGCTGAGCAGGGCCCCGAGCAGCAGGTTGGTCTGCGCGTCTACATCCAGTCGGGTGGGTGCTCGGGCTTCTCCTACGGGATGGGTATCGACGAGAACCCGCCGAAGGTCGACGACGAGGTGGTCGACGTCAGTGGCCTGCGTGTCTACGTCGATTCGTACTCGGCGCAGTACCTCGAGGGAGCTGAGATCGACTACGTCGACGCCATCATGGGCGGCGGCTTCACCATCAACAACCCCAACGCTGTCAAGACCTGCGGTTGCGGCCACAGCTTCCAGACGGCGGACAGCGCCGGCGAGGCCAAGGCCTGCTCGCACTGACGCACTGAGCGTCGCCACCCTGGAGGGGCCGGCCGATACTGGCTGTGCATCGCACGCTCGCGATCATCATCGTCCTCCTCACGCTCGGTGGCACGCTGTGGGCGGTGCACGACTGGCTGCGCCGCGGTTCGATTCATCCACGGCTCGTGACCTTGACCATCGCGATGTCGGGTGTCATCGGGTTGCAGGCGCTGTTCGGGATCATCCTGGCGATCCAGGGCGATCGGCCGGCTGACGGCGCCACACACTTCATCGTTGGACCGCTGACGCTCTTCGTGCTGCCGGTCGCGCGGCGCGTGTCGGCGGGACGGTCGGATCGGGCGTCATCGGCGACGCTGGCGGTGGCGTGGTTCGCGCTCCTGTTGCTGACGCTACGCGCGGTGGGCAGTGGGGGAGTGCTCAGCGGTTGATCAAACCGCTGGTATCCTTGGCCCGCGAGCGGGAGTAGCTCAGTTGGTAGAGCGCTAGCCTTCCAAGCTGGATGTCGAGGGTTCGAGTCCCTTCTCCCGCTCCATGCCCTCTTTGATGGTCAAGCTGGATGTCGAGGGTTCGAGTCCCTTCTCGCGGCGCTCGGTCATCGGTGACCGCCGGCCCCGACCGCCGTTGGGAGCAGGCTTACCGCCGCCAAATTGGAGGGCCGCCGGTGTCGCTCGACGAGGTGTGGCAAGCGTTGCTCGGGTGACGCTTAGGGCCGACCCGGGGCGGATTTCTTGATCCGGTACCGTACCATCGTCCCCGACGTAAAGTCCCACGGAGGTTGTTCGATGGTCGCCCAATTGCAATACCCTGCAAACGAAACCGCCCGGCTTGCGGCAATCCGACGCTACGATATTCTTGACACCCCGCCGGACGGGACCTTCGATCGGATCACCAGCCTTGCAGCGCGAATTCTCAAGACCCCCATCGCCATCATCAGCATCGTTGATCACGATCGGATCTGGTTCAAATCCAAGCTGGGTGTCGACGCCGAGGAGATCGATCGGGCACCAGGTCTATGTGCGTCCGCGATCCTGAATAACGTGCCATGGATCGTGGAGGATGCTCGCAAAGACCCGCGCACCTTGGCAAATCCGTTGGTTGTGGGCGAGTTCGGTTTGCAGTTTTACGCCGGAGTTCCCCTTACGACTCTGGACGGCCACAACCTCGGCACCATGTGCGTGATCGATCGTGAGCCGCGCCGGATGTCAGCGGACGATGTGGCGGTGCTAGAGGATCTCGCCGCCCTGGTCATCGATGAACTGGAACTGCGCCTGGCGACCCGCATGGCGTTGCAACTGAATGACGACGTCGTGCAGACCCTGGCGGTGGGCCATTTGGCGCTCGAGTCCGGCGATACGGCGACGGTCGCCAGCAGCCTCAGTTCAGCCCTAAACGCGGCTAAGGGAATCATTGCAGCGATGGGGGAGCGGAGCGAATCGCTCCGTCGCGAGCGGGAGTAGCTTGGCTCAATCGCGAGCGCAGGCCGCTCGCACCGTGTCGATCAGTACGGCGGGTCGCTCACCCTTTTCTATGAAGCCCGATGCACCGGCCTCCATCGCCCGAATGCGCATGCTTTGGGAACTGAAGCCGGTCAGCACGATGACGCGGGTGGCGGGGCTCACCTCGACGATCTTGGGTAGCGCTTCCATCCCGTCCATGACGGGCATGGCGAGGTCCAGGAGCATGACGTCCGGCTGCAGTGTCTCGGCGATGGATACGGCCTCGGCGCCATTGCGCGCCTCACCGACGATTTCGAGGCCGCCGGCGCGCCGGATCAGCGCGTAGAGCAGCCCCCGGTAGTCGTCGCGGTCGTCGCACACAGCGATGCGGCAGGACTGGTAATTAGCGGTGCCCATGCGATTCAGCCGATATTACGCGCGCCCGGAGGCTCGATGCCCTAGTCCACTGGAGGCGAGTGGGCAGACCCGTGAATCGCGTCGGCATTCCGCATAGTGAGGCGGGACCGCATCTACCGACCGGTCAGGGCGAGCAGCTTGGCCTGGGGGAGTTATCTGACGGAGTTTTCCCCGGCCCGAACACTCCGGCGCTCCATTCCTCAGCACTCTCCTTGAGGCCCGCGAGGCAGAGCTCGACCAACTCGGGTCCAACGCCTCGTCGGCGCCGATACCGCGAGCGACGTCCCAGGAGCGAATCACGCTGTCGAGCGCCATCTGATTCACATATGCCCGCGCGGGAAGGTCGCCGGATGACAGGTGAACCATCCCATGCAGAGCGCCGGGCAGGCCACTGTGCACAAATGTCGCCCGAGGGCTGATGACCGGCTTGCCCGCTGATCTCAGTGACAACGATGACCGCCCGCAGGCTCATAGACCATGCGAATCATCGAGGCGGTTGACCCGGGCGCAGGTCCCGCCGTCGCTCGTGGAACGCGGACCGCGCGCGCTGTCGGTCACGAACAGCGCGCAGCCTGCCCGACCATCGGAGGCGCATACCCATCATTCCTGCCTGCTCGTCCCACGTCAACCAGATCGGACGGTGAGCCCCACCTCGGCCGGATCGCCCAACCGGCCACACCGAGACGCTCGACGAGCTGGCTCAATGGTTGCGTCGACACCGCCCTCGTTTACTCGGCGCTGCGCAGGTCCGGTGCTGCTGGTAAACCGGCGATCGAAGTGTCATCCTGACGTGCGGCGGCGAGTCAGTGGCGGATGCCGCCAGATTCGGAGGGTCATCGATGCCCACCTACGAGTTCGAGTGCCGCGATTGCCAGA
>JBDTJX010000106.1:0-4019 GCA_039935655.1 Candidatus Dormiibacter sp.
TGCGCTCGCGGTGACGCTGTCGACGGTGGGGTTCGCCGGGGTGATGCTGGGTGGATACCTCGGTGGCCACCTCGTCTTCGGCATCGGCACCATGGTGAACCGCAACGCGTTCGCCGAGGGGCCGGATAACTACGTCCCCGTGGGTGCTGTCGACGACTTTCCTGAGGGTGAGCTGCGCCGGGTTAGTGCGGCCGGCATGCCGGTGCTCGTCGTCCGACGCGGCGCGACCCTCCACGCCATCGCCGCGGTCTGCTCGCACGCCGGAGGGCCACTGGACGAAGGCAGCCTCCATGGGATGCGGGTGACCTGCCCGTGGCATGGATCAGTGTTCTCGGTGGAGTCGGGCCACGTGTTTGGGGGGCCGGCCACGTTCGATCAGCCGCGGTTTATCGTCCGGGAGCGCGACGGCCGGATCGAGCTGAAGCTCGCGGCTCCGCTGCATTGAGCCCGCTGGTGCTGGACGAGACCTCGGCCGACGACGTGTGTCAGCCGCAGACGGTGCGTGCGCACGCTCATGCCGGTAGCACGATGGCGTCGGTCCACGCGTCGCCGACGGCGCCGCGCACGATCGAGGCCGGCCACTCGGTGGAGAGACTGCTGCATTTCCTTGGCGAGGATCCCACCCGGGAGGGTCTGAGAGGCACTCCATTGCGGGTTGCTCGGTCCCTGAAATTCCTGACGTCGGGGTATGAGCAGGACTTGGCCGATGTCGTCAACGGCGCCGTCTTTGCCGAGGCCTATTCCGAGATGGTCGTCGTCCGAGATATTGACGTGTACAGCCCCTGCGAACATCACATGCTGCCCTTCTTCGGTCGCGCGCATGTTGCCTACATCCCCAATGGCAGCGTGATCGGTCTCAGCAAGCTTCCTCGCATTGTTGAGCTGTTTGCTCGGCGACTGCAGGTCCAAGAACGGCTGACCACGCAGGTTGCGGAAGCCGTCGATGGCGTGCTCGCACCGCTCGGGGTCGCCGTGGTCATGGAGGCTTCGCACCTCTGCATGATGATGCGCGGGGTTCAGAAGCAGAACACCCAAACAGTCACGTCGAGCATGCGCGGCGTCTTCCTGTCCGATCAACGGACGCGTGCCGAGTTCATGGAGCTCATCCACAGCCCATGCGGCGATGGGACGTGAGGTGAGCCTGCCGCACGTGACAACGCAGGCGCCCAGCGGCCGCTCTTGGTGACGACCAGGCACGGGTCCAACGCGGCGAGGCCGTACCCCCCGATGGACGAGTACGGCGTCATTGGTGATATGAGGTCAGCCGCCTTGGTGCACCGGCATGGCTCCATCGACTGGTTGTGCTTGCCGTGTTTTGACAGTCCCTGGGTTTTCGGCCGCCTCCTGGACTGGCGGCGCGGTGGTCACCTGGGGGTTGCGCCCGCCGAAGGCTGCGTTCCCTCTCGCCAGTATCGGACCGATTCGAATGTCTTGGAGACGACCTGGATTGGCGGGCGTGATCAGGCGCAGGTGATCGACTTCATGCCTGTGCGAGTGAGCGGCCACCGCGCTATGTGGCCGCAGTCACTTCGACTGCTCCGAATGATCCAGCCGCTGCGAGGCGAGCTCGACTGGCGCATCGAGTTCTGCCCCGTCTTCGACCACGGACGCAGGGCCCCACGCTTCTCTCAGACTGCGCCGGGGGTGATGGCCGCGCGTGCGGGAAACGAGTCGGTCGTACTTGAGTACCCGAGCCACTTCACGCTCGCCGAAGCAGGCCAGGGCCTGATCTTGCGAGGCAGACTTGCTGTCGGAGAAGCGGCCGTTGTTGCTTTGCATGACGGTGGGCGAATGGGTGGTTCGCCCAGGGTTGCGTGGGAACTGGCGCGGCACCTTCTCGATACGACGGATCGATTCTGGCGGGGATGGCTGGAGCAATGTACCTATCAAGGCAGGTACGCCCCGCTGGTGCATCGGTCAGCCCTACTGCTCAAGCTGTTGCAGTACCAGCCCTCGGGCGCATTTGTGGCAGCGCCGACGACATCGCTGCCCGAGGCAGACGGCGGCACCCTCAACTGGGACTATCGCTACACCTGGCTGCGTGACATGTCGGTCCTGGTGGACACGCTGCACCAGTTGGGCTTCGTCGAAGAGGTCGATCAGTTCATGGACTGGCTCGACGAGATTTGCGCATGCGAACCCGCCGGGTATCAGATGCTGTATCGCGTTGACGGCGACCCGCGGGTCGTGGAGCGTGAACTGACCCACCTCGATGGCTATCGAGGTTCCCGTCCAGTTCGCATCGGCAACGCAGCGGCAGATCAGAGGCAGCTCGACATCTACGGCGAGGTGATGGAGGCCGCCCACGCAGCGTGGAAGCGCGGCAAACGGATGCCCCGACGCCGCCGCGCGCTGCTGGTGCGGATAGTCGACCACGTGCTCCAGCACTGGCAGGAGCCGGATGCGGGCATCTGGGAGTCGCGTGCTCGACCGAAGCGCTATGTGTATTCACAGGCGATGTGCTGGCTGGCGCTTGATCGGGCGCTGCGCATGGACTCGTCCCTGCGTCTTGGCCATCGACGTCGTGCTGAGGTACTTCGTGCCCGAACTCACATGCGGCGCGAAGTGCTCACCCGGGGCTTCAACGAGAGGCTTGGGGCTTTCACTCAGGCACTCGACGACGACGTCCTGGACGCCTCCGGTCTGACGGTGCCGCTCACGGGAATGGTCAGCGCGTCAGATCCGCGGGTGGCCTCGACGGTGGATGTGGTGAGGACACAGCTCATGCGGGGCGGACTTGTGTATCGACACATCGGCGTGGAGTCGGAATTCGGACAGGATGAGGGCGCATTCCTGGTCTGTTCCTTCTGGTTGGTCGACGTGCTGGCGCAGATGGGTCGAACCAGCGATGCGGAGGAGCTCTTCGCGCGCATCAGCCGCACGGCCAACGACCTCGGCCTCTTCGCCGAGGAGTTCGATCCAGCCACAGACGCACCGATGGGCAACTTCCCACTGGCTCTCTCGCATCTTTCCATGCTGGGCGCAGTGATGAATCTGGAGCACGCCGCCACGTCACGGCGGGTAAAGTCGCCGCAGCCGTGACGAGCTCGCGCAGAGCTCCTGGGCCTCATTCATACCCGCAGCCAGCGCTGCGGGAGTCGGAGTTGCCAAGGTCCGGGTAGGATCGACAGTGTGCGCTGGCCGCGAACCCGAGTAACCGACCTCCTGACTATCGGCTACCCGATCGTGCAGGCGCCCATGGCGGGCGGCCCGTCAACGGTCGATCTGACCATTGACGTTTTCGAGGCTGGAGGATTGGGCTCGATCGCCGGGGCGATGCTTTCGCCGACAGATAGCGCAATGCGATCCGTGCGGTTCGGCAGGGGACCGATCAACCCTTTGCAGTGAATGTCTTTGCCCCGCTTCGGAGATGACGGCGAATCCGGCAGCACTCGAGGCGTTGCAGCGGGAGTTGGCGCGACATCGTCAGCGGCTTGGACTACCTGAGCCGCCGCCGGTCCCGCACCGTGACTGGACCGTGGAGGATCCAACTGGCGGTCGTGGCGGATGAACGCGTGCCCGCGCGGAGCTTCACGTTCGGAATACCTCCGTTGTCGGGGCTCGCGGCAGTAGCTCAGTTGGTAGAGCGCGACGCTTCCAAGGTCGATGTTGCGTCCTTATCCCCATGTATTGCAACACCGGCTTTCCGCCTGCTGATCGGACATCTCGCGGCGACCATCAGCGCCCAGTGTTATGGGACAGGGAGTCTGCCAACTCGAAGGCTCTGAAAGCCGATTCCTAGGTACGCTTCGGCAGCGGTCCTACTCGGTACTGATCTTCTCGAGCCTCTCCAGGCTGGCCGTCATGGACTCTAGCACCGAATTTTTCCCGTTGATCCACGCCCCGCCATCGCTCAATAGGGATTGGCGGATCTCCTCCGTCACGGTGCCACAGTCAAAGACCTCCGTGACGACGGTGGCATCGTCACCGTCCGGAGTGAGGATGTAGCCCCAGCGGTAGCCCGCAGGAATGCCGACTTTGGATGGATCATCACCCTCAGCCCGAGAAGGGTCTCCGGG
>JBDTJX010000107.1:0-38766 GCA_039935655.1 Candidatus Dormiibacter sp.
GCCGCCGCCGCACCCGCGTGGCATCGACGTCGAAGCAGAGTGCGACGCCGTCGTTCATGGTCACTGCCAGCGGCTGGGCTCCGCCCATGCCGCCGAGCCCACCGGTGGCGACCAGGCGTCCGCGCAGCGTACCGTCGAACCTGCGCGCCGCCAGTGCGGCGAATGTCTCGTACGTGCCCTGCAGGATCCCCTGGGTGCCGATGTAGATCCACGAGCCCGCGGTCATCTGCCCATACATGGTCAGCCCGCGGGCCTCGAGGTCCCAGAACTCCTCCCAGGTGGCCCACTGCGGGACCAGCAGCGAGTTGGCGATCAGCACGCGCGGCGCCATCTCGTGGGTGCGCGCCACGCCGACGGGCTTGCCGCTCTGCACCAGCAGCGTCTCGTCGTCGCGCAGGTCGCGCAGTGTCGACACGATGGCGTCGAAGCACTCCCAGCTGCGCGCGGCACGACCACTTCCGCCATACACCACCAGGTTGTCCGGGTCCTCGGCCACCTCAGGGTCGAGGTTGTTCATCAGGCAGCGAAGAGGGGCCTCGGTCTGCCAACTGCGGCAGCTGATCTGTGCGCCGCGCGGGGCGCGGACCGGCCGGGCGCCGGCGCTCATGCGATCACCGCGATGCCGGACAGGGCATCGCGCCAGCAGCCTTCGCGCAGCCACGCCTCCGCCGCGGCGAGGTCGTCGGCGAGCATGCGGTCGTCGTCGAGGTGAGGCACGCGCTCACGCAAGGACGACAGCACCGCCGCGGTCGGCGGCCCGGGACGCAGCGGGACGCGCAGCTCGAGCGCCTGCGCGCCTGCCACCAACTCGGCCGCGAGCACGCGTCGCAGTGTGGCCACGCTGCGTCGCGTCCGCAGCGCCGCGGTGAAACCCATCGACACATGGTCCTCCTGGCCGGCGCTCGTCGACATGCTGTGAACGGCGATCGGCGCGGCCGAGGCGCGCAGTTCGACCACCATCGCCGCAGCCGTGTACTGAGCGATCATCAGGCCACTGTTCAATCCCGGCTCGTCGGTGAGGAATGGCGGCAGCCCCCGCGATCGCGTCGGGTCGAGGAGCCGGTCGAGCCTGCGTTCGCTGATCGCGGCCAGGTCGGCGCAGATGCTGGCGAGCATGTCGGCGGCGTACGCCAGCGCCTGGCCGTGGAAGTTGCCGCCGCTGACCACGCGACCGTCGAGCACCATCGGGTTGTCGACCACGGCGTGCAACTCACGAACCACGCAATCGCGCGCGAACCCGAGCACGTCTCGCGCCGCACCGTGCACCTGCGGTGTGCAGCGCAGCGAGTAGGGGTCCTGGACGGCGTGGTGGGAGTCGCGGTGCGAAGCCACCAGCATGCTGCCGTCGAGGAGCGCGCGAATGTTGGCGGCGCTGGCCGCCTGGCCGGGAGCGGGCCGGAGCGCGACCGCGTTCTCGGCGAACGCCTGGAGAGTGCCGAGCAGCGCCTCGACGCTCAGCGCCGCGACCACGTCGGCGGCGGCGAGGAGTTGCTCGAGGTCGTGCACAGCCAGCGCGAGCACCGCGGACATCCCATCGGTGCCGTTGATCAGCGCCAGGCCCTCGCGCGCACCGAGGGTCAGCGCCGCCAGTCCGTGTTCGGTGAGCGCGCCGGCAGCGGCCCGGCGTTCGCCCCCGTCGCACACCCACCCGTCGCCGAGCAGGCAGGCGGTGGCGTGGGCAAGGGGGGCGAGGTCCCCGGACGCGCCCAGCGAGCCGTGCTCGGGGACCCACGGCACCAGGCCTGCGTTGAGCAACGCAGCGATCGCCTCGGGCAGGAGTGGCCGTACTCCCGAATAGCCGGCACACAGCGTTCGCGCGCGGAGGAGCAGCATTCCGCGGACCACCTCGGCATCCAGCGCTGTGCCCATGCCCGCAGCGTGGCTGAGCACGACCCGGCGTGACAGCGTGGCCCGATCGGTGGGTGCGATGGCACGGTCCGCGAGCGCACCGAAACCGGTGGTGACGCCGTAGACGACGCTGTCGCTCCTCTCCAACTCCTCGACGACCGCGCGAGACGGCGCCATCCGGCGGCGTGCCTCGTCCGCCACCTCGACCTTCGCGCCCCGCCGGGCCACCTCAACAAGGTCGTCGATGCTGATCGGGTCCCCATCAAGAACCACCATCGCCGCGGCAGGGTACCCTCCGCCGTGCCTGGCGTGTGCCCGGCACCCGAAGCGAAATCGCGGCGCTCGGGTATCGTCGGGGCATCGCCATGGACGCTCCACCCCCACGCCAGTTCCACCTCGGCGGTGAGCTGCTGCCGCCGCCTCCCCCGCCGCCGCCGCCGCCACCACCGCCGGCCTTCGCCGCGATCGGGCGGGTGCGGACCGACCGCCGGTCGCGTCCGCGCCTCGGCGCTGCGGTTGCGCTCGGAGCGGTGACTGTGATCGTCGGCGTCCTGCTCGGCGGGCGGGCGTCGGCTGAAGACGGCCGCTCGGCGGCGACGGCGGCGCTGGCCACGGGCGACGCAGCGCGGGCGGTGGGCCTCGACGAGGCGGTGGCGGGCCGGAGCGGTTTCCTGATGGTGTTCGACCCAGGGGCCGCGTCGAGCGCCGAGCACGATGCCCAGGTGGCCAGGCTCGCGTGGGCACGACAGCTGGCCGTGGCGGGAAAGGTCGATGCGGCGGTGGCCGTGCTCGCCCAGGTGGCCCAGCCGGCGCTGCTCACCCAGGCCACCCAGACCCGGGCTCAGATCCTCATCGACGCGGCCGCCGCGGATGTCAAGGCCGGCCACGCGCTGCTGGCGCTGCAACGACTGAGCGAGGCGGAACAGGGCACTCTGCCGGGCGCCACCGTCCAGAGGATCGCGCAACTGCGCGCCGCTGACGAGGTCGCCGCCGCGGCCGAGCTGGTCCGGGCCAACCGCGCGCCCGACGCTCTTGCCCTGCTCGATGACGCCGCGGCGCACGGTGCCGCAGGCGCGGCGGCCTCCGAATACCCGGCGACGCTGCTGGCCGCGGCGCGGTCGGAGGTGTCGGTGTTCGATTTCCAGCAGGCCGCAGGCACGCTCCAGCGACTGGTCAAGGGCTACGGCTCATCGTCGCAGGCTGCCACCGCGCGCGCGATGCTCGCCACCGCGCAGCCGGTGACGGGATCGCTCGTCGACACTGCCGGCCACGGCGCGAGCGGCCGGGTGCGGCTCAGCACCCATTTCACCCAGCTCCCCGGCGGCGGCTACGTGACCAGCGCCCCCTTCTACACCGGAACCGCCAATGCCAACGGCGACTTCACCATCCGCTCGGTCCCGGTGGGTGGCCCGTACGCCCTCGAATACTTCCGCGACGGCAACTGGATGACGCTGGTGGATCCGCGCACCGATCAGCCCTCCAACCCGGTCACGGTCAAGGCGTTGGTGCCCGACGACCTGACCTTCATCGTGTTGCCCGCCTAAGGAGATCCACCCCAAAACCTCAGTGGCGGCTGCCTACCATTGAGACCATGGGAGGGGAGCGACGGCGATGGCGTCGCGCCGGCTCGGCGGCCCGGGCACAGGCGACCATCGAGTTCGCGTTCGTCGCACCGCTGTTCTTTCTCTGCTTCTTCGCGGCGATCGACGCCGGGCTGTGGGCGATCCAGATGAGCGCCTCCGTGTCAGCTGCCGAGCAGGCGGCACGACTCGCCGCGGCGGCGGCCGGAACTCCGCAGAGCCAGGTCACCCCACCAGCAACGGTGTTGCTCACGGCTGTCCGGGGCCAGCTGCAGAGCGCTCTGTTCGGCACCCATGTTGTCGCCTGGTGTGCCCCGGCCACAGCCGCCTGCCCGTCGCCGTACACCGCGACGACGCCGATGGGCGATTTCGCGCACTGCCCCATCGATCCGCAGGAGGTCGAGCGGCACTTCGGCCCGCGAACAGTCGCCGTGTGCGACGACACCAGCACTGCGCAACCTTCATGTCCGTCGCCGCCGCTGCCACCGACACCGCGCTGTGGCGATCCACCGATCGTGACGGTCCACGTCATCGGTTACCTCGCTTCGCTGGTGCCCCCGCTCAGCGGATTCGGCTGGCATGCCGGAGAGATCCCCATCGACGTGGTGGCGACCACGCACACGCTGCGGTTCGCTTCGTGATCCGCCGGTCACGTCGGCATCGGCGGCGCGGCAGCACGGACGCCCAGGCGGTCATCGAAACCGCAATCGTCATCCCTGTTCTGCTCGCACTGATCAGCGCGTTCCTCGCAGTCATGGTCCAAGTGTCAGCGCAACAGGAGATGGACGCAGCCACCAAGCTTGCCGCGGAGTCGTTCTTCCAGGCACCACGGCTGGCGACGGACAGCCCCGGCACCACCTGCTGTCAGCAGAGCATTGGGACCGCGGACTCGCTCGACACCAGCGGTATGCCCAAGGGTTGCCGATTTGCCGCCGAGACCTTCTACGGCACGATGACCTTTCGCCGCTACCTCGCCTTCCCGGCGCAGCGCGACGTCGCGGCACATCCGCTCTGTCGCCGCGACGGTGCGCCGGTCGGCGCCGCGCAGAGATCCTTCATCACGTGCGACATCGACATTCTCGACAGGGCCGTGAATCTTCCGCAGGGCCTTCGCGTGGTGCGCTGCGCGGCCACCGCGACGCTCGATTTCTCGCACACACCGCTGGCCTGGGCGGTGGTCTGGAATCCGACCGTCGCCGCCACCGCCGAGGCCATCCCGCCGCCGTTCCGGCAATGACAGCAGCGTATCGGCGGGGGCAGCGTGGCCAGATGATCATGATGATGGCGCTGGCGTTCGCACTCTTCCTGTTCGGCCTGGTCGCGCTGGTCGCGGACGCCGCGGAGATGTTCGCCTGGTCGTCGCGCGTGCAGGCGGCCGCGCAGAACGCCGCCCAGGCGGGAGCCAACTCGGTCGACCCGCAATACCTGTACGGCCAGAGTGATCACCTGGTCAACCTCGGCGCCAGCGGTGGCTTGATGGCCTTCGAGCGGGGATGCGTGCAGGTCGGCGACGAGTCGGCGCAGCTCACCAGCCCGGGCGGAGCCCCCGAGACCGCCGACACGGCGCAGGCAGCGGGGAACGGCGTGCGATGCGTCAGTGATGGGTGCCAGGTGTTTGCGCTCGTGGAGAAGACGCTGCATCTGCCCCTTCCGCTCTTCGGCGACAGCGTCGTGGTTCGCGGGGTGTATTACGCGGCACCGGTGGTCGGCGCAACCAGTGCTGCATCCACCGCATGCACGCATCGCGCCTGGGTCAGCGTTGCGCCGGCGTCGATCCCCTGACTGCGGCGCCACGGCGACGACTGCTGGGCCGGCGTCGTGGAGGCCCCAGGTGCCAGCCCTGCCCGAAGCCGACGCCGAGCTCGCGCAGCGCGCGCGCCTGGGCGTGGGTCTCCACACCTTCGGCAACGCAGTCCGCGCCGATCTCGGACGTAAAGTGGCACAGGCCGCTGATCAGCGAGCGTCGCGCCACGTCGGTGTCCACGTCACGAATCAATGAGACATCGAGCTTGACAATCTCCGGACGGATCATAAGGATGTGGTTGAGGCTCGAGAACCCAGCGCCGGCATCGTCGACGGCAAGCCGGATGCCGCGACGGCGCAAGCGTTTGAGCGCGGTGTTGAGAGCCGCGTAGTCGTCGACTGGCGCGTGTTCGGTGAGCTCCAGCACGAGCCGTTCGCCGTCGACGTCGGCGAGCAGGCCCAGGAGCTGGCGTGACATGACGGTATGTGGCGACACGTTCACTGACAGGTAGGCGTTGGCCGGAAGGGTCGGGAGCTCCTTGAGCGCGAGCGTCAGCAGCACCAACTCGAACTCCTCGCCGAGACCGAGCACCGCGGCGTCGCGGAACCAGCTGTCCGCGCTGCGCACATCGCGGTCAGAGATGTCGCTCAGCGCCTCGTAGCCGGCGACCTCGGTGGTGGCGAGGCGGACCACCGGTTGGAGAAGGGTGCGCGCTGGAGCGCGTCCAAACGAGCGGCGGATGTCGTCACCGCGTCGCAGGTGGTCGACCCCCCGTTGCAGGAGAGTCCGCAGGGAGGCGGGCAGCAGAACGCGCCTGCCGTTCACCTCGAGGAGCACGTCGCTGCCGGAGTCGACAAGACTGCTCAACAGGTCGACGGCAGCGCGGTCGCCCTCGCTGGAGCCGGCAAAGAGTGCTTCGAAAGGTGCAGGGACGGATGTCGGCATCGTCGCCAGTCACCCTACCCCAGATTGGTGATCTGTGGGTGTGACGTGGGCGACGACGGTGGCCGCGGCGCGTTGGCCCCGGTGATTCAGGCGCTTGGTGGAAAGGCCGGCGGTGCGGAGGATGGAGGCAATGCGGGCGGCTGCGTTGGGGTGCCAGCCTGCGGGCCGCCGCGCAGGTACGCGTCCCAGACCTGGTTGAGTGCCATCTGGATGTACAGCAGGTGGAGGCTGAAGACAAACGCGAGGAGCACCGCGATCAGCGGGCTGGCTCGGCCGCCGGGTTGACCGGCGCGCTCCTGCATACGGGCGACGCGATCGGTGGTGTTCCAGATGGTCACGAAGGGCGGCACGATGAGGATGAACCCAGGAATCAGCGCCAGCACCGAGAGCGCCGGCCGGATCGTCGGGTCGTCGAGAAAGCGCCTGGCTTCGTCGTTGATCCTGTACCACCACACGAAGTGATAGATCCCCAGCGTCATGAGCGGCAGGCCGATCCAGACTGCGAGGGGATTCCGGCGCTTGTAGCTGCCGTTACCGATGACCACGGTCGTCGCCATCACCGTTCCTCCGGGCTCCGTCGAGTGGGTGGCCACACTGTACTCGTGCGCTGCGCTTTCTGCGGTTGGTGCGCTGCAGCACAGTTGGCTGCCCGGATGCGCGACCCGCGTTGTGGTATTCCGGCGTCAACTGCACCGGGATGGGCTAATGAGACGCGCGATCAGGCGTGCGCGGCGCTTCCCGCCGATGCTCCCCTGCGTGACAGCGAGTCGATGGCGACGGCCACGATCAGAACGCCGCCGGTGACGATGAACTGCAGCTGCACCGGCAGGCCCAGCAGGTACATGCCGTTGTAGATGCCACCGATGACAAGTCCACCCAGGACGCCGTGCATCACCCTGCCGCGACCGCCGAAGAGGCTGGTGCCACCGATGACCGCCGCGGCGACGGCGTAGAGAACCAGCTGGCCACCGTTGATGTTGTTCGAAGCCCCGCCCAGGTACGACACATAGAGCAGCCCCCCGATCCCAGCGGTGAGGGAGCAGAGGACGAACGCCCAGGTGCGGATGGCTGCGAGGTTGACGCCGGCACGTCGCGCCGCCTCGGGATTGCCGCCCACCGCGTACACGTAGCGTCCGAAGCGAGTGCGCTCGAGCAGCAGGGTCCACAGCGCAAGCACGCCGAGCACGATGGGGATGACCCAGGGAACACCTTCGAGGGTGCCGAAGTGGGCGCGGTTGACGTTGCAGATCGCAACAATGACGACGCCGGCGACAGCGAGGGACGCGATCTTGATGATCGTCAAGCTCACCGGCAGCGCCACCAGGCCACTGCGCCGCCGTCGCGCATCGCGAAACCAGAGCGAGCCGCCGAGCAGCCCCACGACCACCACCATGCCGATCCACGAGACCGTTGGATCGATGTTGCCCCACATCAGGTGATACACCGTCTGCAGGTTGGAGTCCGTGCCGGTGGTCAAGCTCGGATAGCCGGAGAACGGACCGAGCCCCAGCACGTAGAGCACCACGCCGTTGAAGATCAGCAGACCGGCGAGCGTGATGATGAACGACGGCGCGCGGAGCCGGGTGATGAGCGTGCCCTGCACGGCGCCGATCAGGGCGCAGACAAGCAGACCGGCGACGATCGCTGCCCACCACGGCCACTTGGTGGTGGCGGGCTGCACCAGCTGCACTGTGACCACACCGCCGAGCACGCCGACGTAGCCGATGCTGAGGTCGATCTCACCAAGCAGCAGGGCGAAGCACTCGGCCATGGCCAGCACCATGAACACCGCGCTCTGCTGGAACAGGTTGACGATGTTCCCCGCTGAGAGGAAGACGTTGTTGGGGCTGACCGCCTCGAAGACCACCGTGATGACGGCCAGTCCGAGGATGACGGGAAGAACTCCACTGTCGCCGTTGCGGATCCGCGCGCCCCACGCGCGCAGGTACTGACCGAGTGTCTGGGCGACGAGCGCGGGCGGGACGTCCAGCGCCGCCGTCTCCGCTGCAGTCGGATCCGGCTCGAGCTCGGCCGGCGCCTCGGTCACGTCACCAATCGCCATGGCTCAAGCCTGCTTCCCGCCGGCGGCTGCCGCGGCGGTCGTGCGGCTCGATGCGCCGGTGGTCATGTAGTCGACCAGGCTCTGCCGGTCGAACGCGGACGCCTTGTCCTCGGCAACCATCCGGCCCAGGGTCAGCACGGCGATCCGGTCCGCCACCTCGAAGACATCGTTGAGATTGTGGGAGATGACCATCACCGCCAGCCCGCTGTCGCGGAGGCGGCGAATCAGGTCGAGCACCTGCCGGGTCGGGACCACTCCCAACGCTGCGGTGGGCTCGTCGAGGATCACCAGCTTGGAGTTCCACATCACCGCCTTGGCCACTGCAACCGACTGGCGCTGGCCTCCGGACAGCGACCCCACCGGCTGGCGGATCGAGCGCACGGTTGTCACCTTCAGGCCGGCGAGGGTCTTGCTGGCAGCGCGCTCCATGTCATCCTCGTCAAGGAGGCCCTGGCGGAGGCGCTCGCGTCCCAGGAACATGTTCTGGACGATGTCGAGGTTGTCGCACAGCGCCAGGTCCTGGTAGACGGTCTCGATGCCGAGCTTGGCCGCGTCCTTGGCGCTGCGGATGTGGACGGGCCGGCCTTGCCAGAACACCTCGCCGTGGTCCGGTGGATGGATGCCCGCGATACATCTGGTGAGGACGGACTTGCCGGCGCCGTTGTCGCCGCACAGGCAGGTGACCTCGCCGGCGGGCAGGTCAAGGTTGACCTTGTACAGCGCCTGCACGGGGCCGAAGTGCTTGTCGATGCCCCTGAGCCTCAGCAGGACCTCGCCGTCGTCGCCGTCCCCGGCCATTTTGCATGCCTCTCTAACGCGGCTGAGAGGCGCCGCCACGCACCATGCGTGGCGACGCCCCGGTTGGCGGTTGTGAGCTTACGGCGTGATGCCGGCGGCCGAACAGACGCTGGCACCAACGGCGGTGCACAACGCGGTGGCGGAGACGAACTTGTCCTTGATGACCGTCGTCGCCATGTTGGTCGAGTTGACCCACACCGGCGTCAGCAGCGACGCGGGCTCGGTGCTGCCGCTGCCGCTGGCCGGCTTGGTGGTGCTGTTCACCAGAGCGGATGGCGGGGTCTGGCCGGCACGCAGGATCGTCGCCAGAGCGACGGCATCCTGAGCCTCGAGGTAGACGGCCTTGTAGACCGAACCGCACTGGTAGCCCTGGAGGACGTTCTCCATGCCCTGGAGGGTGGCGTCCTGGCCGGTGGTCGGGATCTTCTTGGCAGCGACACCACCGTTCTTGAGGTCGGTGATGACCGCGTTGGCAAGCCCGTCGTTGGCCTCGATCGTGGCGTTGATGTTCGGATGGGCGGTGAATTGCTGCTGGAAGATGGTGCCGCCGGTGGCGTTGACCCAGGCAGGCGTGATCTGGTCACCGACCAGGGTGGCGCCACCACTGGTGCTGGTCTTGCCGGCCGGCTCGGGCGTGGTGGTGTCGCCCCAGACCACCGAGTTGTAGCCCTGCGCGAAGGAGACCGCGTTGGGGTCGACATCCTCACCGCCGTCGAGCGTGAAGACCTTCGGGCTGGTGACGTTCCACGCCGTCAGGCAGTCGAGGAAGCCCTGGCCGATCAACTTGCCGACCTGGACGTTGTCGAAGCTGACGTAGTAGGTGTTGGTGCCCTGGAAGGTGGCGCGGTCGTAGCTGATCGCGGCGACCCCGTGCGACTGGGCCAGCGCCTGGATGGCGTTGCCGACAGTGCTGTTCAGCGGGTCGTAGATGAGCACGCTGGCACCGAGGGTGATGTCCGCCTGGGCGTCTGCCAACTGGGTGGCGTCGCTGCCCTGGGCGTTGTCGATCTTGAACTGGCTGCTGGTGTACCCGGCCGCCTGGAACGCCTTGGTCAGGTACGGGGCGTCGAAGTCGACGTACCGGGTCGACGACGTGGTGTCAGGCAGGATGACACCGACGAGGCCCTTCCCGGCCGAGGTGAGGTTGGCGAACTGGCTCATCACGCCGAAGCTGGCATCGAATGACTTCACCGAGAGCCCGGATGGCACGGCTGCGCCGCCGCCGCCGCTGGAGCTCGACGGTGTACTGCTGCTCCCACACGCGGCCGCCACCCCGGCGACCCCGATCACCGCGGCCAATCCGGTCAGCCGGGTGACACCGCTGGAGCCTGTCTTCGTCGTCCGCATTGCTGGATCCTCCCGTTGTTTAGCCCGCTAGGGGGTATTGGTTCTCTGACTTGGTGATGTGTGCATGGGCCCCGTCGCCGGTGCCGTCCTCGCTCTCCTGGAGCGCCAGCGCGAGGGCACCGAGCACCCCGGCGCGTTCGTGGAGGACGCCGGTCACCACCCTGGGTGCCTGGCCCGGGACGGACACGGTGCGCCGGCGCATCGACTCGCGGATCGCCGCCAGCAGCACGTCGCCGGCAACGGCAAGCTCGCCGCCGACGATGACCATCTGCGGGCTGAGCAGGTTGCAGAGATTGGCCAGCGCGACGCCGATGTGACGGCCGGCGTCGGTGATGACGCGGCGGCAGCCGATGTCGCCCTCGTCGCTGAGCCGCAGCACGTCCTCGACGGTGATGTCGCTGCCGTAGCTGCGGCGGAGCAGCTCGAGAAGCGCCGGCGCGGCGGCGAACACCTCGAGGCAGCCGCGGTTGCCGCAGCGACAGAGCGGGCCGTCCTCCTCGATGGTGGTATGGCCGATCTCGCCGGCCGTGCCGGAGATTCCCCGGTACAGCTTGCTGTTGAGCACCAGCCCCGAGCCGATGCCTGTCGAGATCTTGATGTACGCGAAGTCGGTGAGCCCGCGACCGACTCCCCACAGCCCCTCGGCAAGGGCGCCCAGGTTGGCGTCGTTGTCGACGATCGTGCGCACGCCGAGCGACGTCTCGAACGCGGATTTCACGTCAAAGTCGGCCCAGCCGGGCAGGATCGCCGGCGATGTGGTGCGGCCGCTGTCGCTCTCCATCGGTCCGGGGAGCCCGACGGCCAGCAGCTGAACGTCGCTGAGCTGGCGGCCGATGCCGGTGACCAGCTCCCGGAGCATCGCCGCCGCCTCGGGCACGCTGGTCGACGCCTGGTGGCCCAAGGGGAGAGTGTGCTGGTCCTCGGCGCGGACGGCGTGGGTGAAGTCGGCGACGGCGGCGCGGACGTGCCGGTTACCGAAGTCGATCCCGCCGACCAGCCCGTTGGTCGGGTTGAGCGTCACCTCGGAAACCCGGCGCCCGCTGCGCGTGACCATGTTGGTCGCGACGATGCCCTCTCCGGTCAGGTCGCGCACGATGTTCGACACCGACGCGTGGGAGAGGCCGGTGGCGCGGGCGATCTCCGCCTGGGTGAGCGGACCGTTGAGGCGCAACAGCGTCACCGCCGCGCGACGGTTGGCGCGGCGAAGATCCGTGAGAGATCCACCCCGCCCCGCTTCGCGCACGGCCGGACTGTGGCAGCTTCCCGATGTGATGTCAAGGTTTGACCACGACAGCGCTGTTGAAGTGGTCGCGGTCGTCAGAGCTTGACGATCCAGGGGGGGTCGGAGCTGTCGTTCGGGGGCCCAGCACTCGGGGCGGCCCCCGCACCCGGCCTTCGGTCCGACCACGGCGCCGCTTGCTCGTACGCCGCGGCCAGCGCCAGCACGGAGGCGTCGTCAAACCGGCGGCCCATGACCTGCAGCCCGACCGGCAGCCCGTCGTTGCCGAAACCCATCGGGATCGAGATCGCGGGTTGCCCGGTGAGGTTGGCGGGGAGAACGAGGCTGCTCCAGTCATCAAAGAAGGGATCAAGGGGGACACCGTCGATTGAGGACGGCGCGAGGATGTCGACGTCGAAGGCCGTCAGTTGCATGCACGGCGACACCAGCAGGTCGTACGCGGTGAAGAATTGCGACCACTCGCGCGTGAATGCGCCGCGGGCATGCAGGGCGTCGACGTACTCCCAGCCGGCAAGGTCACGGCCGGCGCGAATGAGGTCGGCGGTGCCGGGGCTCATCTGCGACTCCCATTCCTCGAGAAGCGGGCCCTCCGACGCGTAGCCCTCGCACGTCGCGAAGAGGTTCCACATCGCCATCGGGTTGCCTGTTGGCGGATGCGCCTCGACGAGCCGGCAGCCGAGGTTCGACAGGGTCTCGAGCGCGCCGGCAAATGCGCGGCGCACGTCGGGGTCGACCGGTGCGAAGCCCATGTCGACGGAGTAGGCGACCCGCAGCGCTGTGAGGTCGCGCTGCCGTGTGGCGGCCAGCACGTAGTCCTGCGCCGGCACGGGATACGTCATGTCGTCAGCCGCGGCCGGACCGGCCATGACAGAGAGTGCCAGCGCCGCGTCGCGGACTGTGCGCGTGATCGGGCCGTCGACCGAAAGCGTCTTCCAGCCCTTGAATCCCGGCTCCTTGGGCACCAGGCCGAAGGTCGGCTTGTGACCGACGACTCCGCAGAACGACGCGGGGATCCGGACGGAGCCGCCGCCGTCGGTGCCCAGCGCGATCGGCGCCATCCCCGCCGCCACCGATGCGCCGGCGCCGCCGCTGGAGCCGCCGGGCGTGCGCTGAAGGTTCCAGGGATTGCGCGTCAGTCCGAACACGAGGTTGTCGGTGGTGCCGCGGTAGCAGAACTCGGGGTTGTTGGTCTTGCCGACGATGATCGCGCCCGCGGTGCGCAGCCGGGCGACGGCCTCACAGTCAGCGTCGGGCACGAAGTCGCGGTAGGCGAGCGAGCCATTGGTGGCGCGCACACCGCGCATCCAGATGTGGTCCTTGATGGTGATCGGCACGCCGAGCAGGGGCGCCTGTTCGCCGCGACTCACGGTGGCTTCGGCGTCGCGAGCCTGCGCGCGCGCCTCGTCTTCGAGCACGACAGTGAACGCGTTGAGCGCGGGGTTGCCACGGGCGATCGCCTCGAGCGAAGCTTCGACGAGCTCGACCGGGGAGACTTCGTGCGCACGGACAGCCGCCGCCGACGAAAACGCGTCGGCGACGAGGCCGTCCGTTGTCATTTCCTCCTGATCCCGCTAATCACGCGAGTGCGCGGCGGCGAGCTGCTCGAGGTTCACATCGGCGTGCGCTTCCACCTCGCGCTCGCTCGCGGTGTCAATGGAGCGGGCGAAGACGTAGTAGAGGATGCCGGCCACAGGCAGTCCGATGAAGATCGAGATGTCGGCGCCGCCGAGGGCGTTGGCGACCGGGCCGGCGTAGAAGCCGGTGATATTGAAGAACGGGATCATGAGTGCGAAGCCGACCAGGTACGCGACGATGCCGCGCCAGGCAAACACACCATAGATGCCATGCGGCTTGAAGATCTCAGTGATGGCGTAGTGGCCGCGCCGCACGATGTAGTAGTCGACGAGGTTGACCGCTGTCCACGGGATGAAGAAATACAGAACAAGCAGCAGGAAATTGGTGAAGTTGGTCAGGAAGCTGGCCGAGCTGACCAATGCACCAACCAGCCCGAGGGCGGCGGTGATGCCGATGGTGATGATGCGAATCAGCAGAGTCGGCCGGATGCTCTTGAGGGAGTCGATCGCGCTGATCAGCGTCAGCGAGCCGCCGTACATGTTCAAGGCCGTGACCGAGATCAGGCCGAGTGCCGTGAAGACGAGGATGATGCCGCCGAAGCCGTTGAAGAGGATGTTGCCGGCGTTGTGGATCGACCCGATGGTGTCGAAGAGTGCCCCTGACGCCAGCGACGCGGCCAGAAGGGTGCCGACCGCCATCAACCAGAACGCACCCAGCGCCGAGCCACCGTACGTCCAGTAGAAGGTCCTCCTGACGGTGACGTCCGGCGGGAGATAGCGAGAGTAGTCGGAGACGTAGATCGCCCAGCTGATCTGGTACCCGGCGACGACTCCGAACTGGGCGAGGAACGGGGTGGCATGGAATTGTCCGAGATCCCAGGCGTTGCCGGGGAGCCCGATCCTGGCGATGACCACGCCGGTGAAGATCCCAAAGAGGACGATGAAGGCGTAGGTCAGGTAGCGCTCGACATAGTGGATCAGGTCGTAGCCGACCAGCGCCACAACCAGTGCAATCAACGTGGCGATCACGATCCACACGTTCTGGCTTCCCCAGAAGCTCACGTTGGTGCCGATGGTCGTCGCAACCCCCTGGCCGGCGAGGATCGTGTTGAAGACGTTGAAGCCCGCGTACTGCAGGTATGCGAAGAGCCAGACCAGCAACGCGCCGATGTAGCCGAACTGCGGGCGCGACTGGATCATCTGCGGCAGCCCCAGCTGCGGCCCCTGTGCCGAGTGGAAGGCCATGAAGAAGGTGCCGAAGAGCGTCCCGGCGGCGATCGCGATCAGTGACCAGACCACGTTGCCGCCGGTCGTGATGCTCACCAGGCCGACGGCCAGCGTGGCGATCTGCGCGTTGCTCATGAACCACAGAGGTCCGAGGTGCCAGAGCTTGCCGTGGCGTTCGCGCAGCGGCACGTAGTCGATCGAGCGGACCTCGAGGCCGCCGGATTTCGCGGCCCTGGGCGGTTCGGTGACGGTTGCCATGGGTCTCCTCCTAGTTCGCCGGTGGTGCCATGACGGACAGCAGCTCGTACGCGACGTGGGCGGCGGCGATCCCGGTGATCTCCGCGTGGTCGTAGGCGGGCGCGACCTCGACGATGTCGGCCGACACCACCTGCAGACCGGCGAGGCCGCGGATGACGCCGAGCAGCTCGCGGCTGGTCATCCCGCCCGCCTCGGGCGTGCCGGTTGCGGGCGCATGGGCCGGATCGAGGACGTCGATGTCGATCGAGACGTATACCGGGCCGGGGCCGATGCGGTCGCGCATGCGCGTCACGACGCCGGCGACGCCGAGGTCCTCGAGCTCCACGCAGTGGATGGTCTGAAAGCCGAGTCGCTCGGTGTCGGCGAGATCGACACGGTCGTACAGCGGACCGCGGATGCCGATGTGCATGCTGTGCGCCATGTCGATGAGGCCCTCTTCGGACGCGCGCCGGAACGGGGTGCCATGGGTGTAGGGCTCACCGAAGTACGTGTCCCAGGTGTCGAGATGGGCGTCGAAGTGGAGCACCGCGACGGCACCGTGGCGCTTGTGCATGGCGCGCAGCAGCGGCAGCGCGATGGTGTGGTCGCCACCAAGGGTCAGGAGGCGAGCGCCACCCTCGAGCAGCGCCACAGCCGCGGCCTCGATCTGGCCGATGGCGTCGGTGATGCTGAAGGGGTTGCAGGCGACGTCACCTGCATCTGCGACCTGCTGGGTGTCGAACGGTCCGTTGTCCAGCGCCGGGTTGTAGGGGCGCAGCAGCCGGGAGGACTGACGGATGTGCGCGGGGCCGAAGCGCGCGCCCGGCCGGTAGCTGACGCTGGAGTCGAACGGGACGCCGAGGACGGCGACGTCGACATGGCCGACATCCTCGACGCGCGGCAGCCGCGCGAAGGTGGTGAGCCCGGCGAAGCGCGGCACCACGCGGCCATCAACCGGCCCGACGATATCGCGATTCTCTGCCACGGTCCCTCCGCGGTCGACCAACCGTCGCGTCGGGCGGCGGCCCAAAGGCGCGATGATAGACGCTCATTGACGTGAAGAACGGCCCTCTCACCGTCGCGCGCCGCGTCTGCGGGAATCGAATCGGTCCGCGGGTGCCCCGGTGAGCCGGCTGCTGCTCGTCCCGCCGGGAGAGGGCCGGGGGCTGACGGTGAAAGCGGGCACCACGTTCAAGGTGGTCGACGTCGACGGCGGCCAGGTTGGCGACCTCTTCGCGTTCACAGCGGACGATGTCCGCGAGTACGCCAGTGCCGAGCACACCCGGCCGTCGATCGGTCGCCTGTTTCCACGGCCCGGACAGGCCGTGCTGACCAACCTTCGCCGGCCCATCCTCGAGCTCGTCGAGGACAACTCGCCCGGTCACCACGACACGCTGTACGCCGCCTGCGACCCGGCGCGCTATCGCCTGCTGGGGGTCAAGAGACCACACCGATCCTGCGCGGAGAACCTGCGCGAGTCGATGGCGGCGCTCGGCGTCAACGACTTCGCCATCCCACAGCCGCTGAACGTTTTCATGGACGTGCGCGTCGATGAGGCCGGCGAGATGACCACCCGTCCAGCGTCGAGCGAAGCCGGTGACCACCTCGTCTTCCGCGCGCTGGTCGACGCCCACATCGTGCTGTCGAGCTGCCCCATGGACATCGCGGCCATCAGCAGCGGTGGCATCACCGCGCTCGCCATCGACCTCGACGACTGATCCTCGGCCGTTCGGCGCTTGAGTATGCGCCCGGGCGAGCGTACGATCGGCGGTCCAGCGAGTTGTCGCTCGCTGCCGTTGGCCGCTCGGTTGAGCGGCAGAGGGTGCGCACATGCGCAAGGTGGCGGATTGCCGGGAGATGCCCAGCGAGAGCGGTTGCACGCTGACGATCGCGGGCGAGGAGGACGAGGTGGTGCGGGCAGCGTCGGAGCATGCGGCGTCTGTGCATGGCCACACCAACGACGCCAAGCTGCAGGAGGAAATCCGCGGCGTGCTGAGGGATGAGGCGCCCGTCGGGGCGGCTCACTGAATGTACGGATCGATCATGCGGCCGGAGACGCACCCCGACTTCCGGCGGCAGCAGGAGGTCCTCGACCTCGAACCCGAGTGGATTGACGTCGAGTACGGCGTCAGCAGCAGGGCGGTGGTTCGGGCTTAGCCGGCCTGGGTTCGTCGCAATTGGGCGGCGCAGGAGCGTCCTGCGCCGCCGCTCGGGCGGTGAGAGCCGCTCATCCGACAACAGTCGTCAAGGAATCGTGCGGAACCTGATACGCAGGCCCGACATGCCCCGTTGGGCTCCGGCTACACGGGGATGATCACGGCTCCATGGCCGAAACACCCCCAACCGGACCGGGCTGGAGCGTTCGCGAATCGTCGGGCTCGCACCATCGTTCGTCGGCGCTGTCCGAAACCCCCTACGGCGCACCGCTGCCCGCGGCCACGCCGGTTGGTCCCCCGCCCGTTCCGCCACCGCACGCGCCATCGGCTGGACCGGCGACCGCACCGCCACCGGTGCGCGCAACGCCCGTTGCCTTCGCTCCTGCCCCGCCACCTGTGCACACGCCCGCCCCGCCGCCGGTCCACGTACCGCCCCTTGGCGCCGCGGTCGCACCGCCGCCAGTGGGCCCACCCGCCGGCCCTGCGCCCGCACCGCCAACACAGCCGTGGGGCGAGCGCATTGTCCAGGCCGCTCCGCCGCCGCACGCGCCGGTCCCGCCGGCCGGACGCGACCGCAAGACGGCTGGCATCGGTATCGCGCTCGCGGTCCTGGTCGCCGGCGCGGCGTCCGCCATCCTGCTGACGGGGAATCACACACCACCCCCGGTCGCGGCAGCTCGGTCGGCCACATCGGCAGGTCCGGCGACCGCGAAACCGACGCCGTCGACGAGCACCACCGCGTTCGCTGATCCCGCCGGCTACTTCACCGTCTCCTTCACCGCGTCACCGGTCAAGGACGTGAGCACTCTGCCCATCGGCAACCAGAATGTTCCGTACGTGCAGTGGAGCAACCTTGTCGACGTGAATGTGGTCGAGGTGATCGCGTACGCAAACTACCCGGCATCGACGCAGGTGTCCGCGCCAAATGCGGTGCTGTCAGCCTCGCTGGCGGGATCGGTGGCTGCGTCGAAAGGCACGCTCATCTCCAACGTGTTCGGCAACTTCGAGGGGTTCCATAGCGCCGACGGACTCATCGCCGCCCCCCACGGCGCCGGTTATGCCGCGGTGAGGGTCATCCTCGCCGGGCACACGATGTTCGAGATCATCGCGTCGGGCCTCAAGAACCCGCCGACGCTCTTCACCGACCTCGTGTCGTCGTTCCGGATCGTCAAGCACGCCTCGTAGGCCGTCCTCAGCGTCCGGGAACGAAGATCAGGCCGGTGGGCTTGGTCCAACCGGTGCTCAGCGGAGTGATGAAGCCGAACGTCATGTCGGTGGTGCCGACGAAACCCACCACACCGGAGTCGTTCGGTGCCTCGGTGAACACGGTGCCCTTGGGACCGCTCCACTTGATGGTGTAGACGGCGTTCTTGCCACCTCGACGACAAAGAGTCGGCCCGAGTTGGCGGTAGCCCAGACGGTGTCGTCCTCCTGGTTGCCGATCGGTGTCTTGGTCACCATATGTCCCTGGCACGCGCGGACATCTGACCGGAGCCGGGCGCGGTCACGGCGCCATGTCTGCCGGCGCGAGCCTTGACGCGACCCCCTAGCGTGCGTCTACACTTACCGTAAGTGTTAGCTTACGTAGATCCTATAGCGGCCCTGGGGGATCCCACGCGACGCGCCATCTTCGAGCGCCTCGCGGACGGGCCGATGGCGGTCGGGGCTATCGCTCGCGACCTGCCGGTGAGCCGGCCCGCCGTGTCTCAACACCTGAAGGTGCTGAAGCAGGCGGGGCTGGTCAGCGATCGCCCCGTGGCGAATCGGCGGCTCTACAGCGTCGACCCCCGCGGGGTCGCGGCGATCCGCACCTACTTCGAACGTTTCTGGAACGACAACTTGGCGGCATTCAAGGCAGCAGCAGAACAGGGACAGGAGGAAAACCCATGGCAACCCAGGTAGCAGGCACATCCGTCCGCGCGTCCGTCGTCGTCGAGGCGAGCGAGGTGGAGGTGACGTTCGTCGCCGACGGACCGCGCACCAACGTGATGCTGGAACATCGCAACCTCGACCGCCACGGCGAGGGCTGGGAAGCCAACCGCGATGCTCTGGGGTCGCCCGATGGATGGCCGATGGAACTCAACGCGTTTGCCAAGGCGGCGGTCGCCTGAAACTCTGACAAGGGTGCGGCCATCGCAACGCGCTGTCATGGCCGCACCGGGAAGGGCGGTTGCCTGCGCCGGGCGGCGGCCACCGGGTACCTTCAGAGCCATGAATCCGAATGACAGCGCCGTGTCGACGCTGGTCGACGCCAGGCGGGACGACACCACCGTGGCAGCGCAGCGACCGATCGCCGTTGTGGTTCGCGACCTGGTCAAGCGCTACCCGAAACGCCCCACCAACGCTGTCGACGGCGTCAGCTTCGCGGTGGGCCAGGGCGAGGTGTTCGGACTGCTCGGACCCAACGGCGCGGGGAAGACGACGACCGTCGGCGTGCTCACCACGCGCGTGCGTCCCACCGGGGGGTACGCCGAGGTGGCCGGCATCGACGTGGCCCGCGACCCGGTCGGGGCCAAGCGACGCCTCGCGGTGGTGCCGCAGCGCTCGAACCTCGACCGCGCACTCTCCGCACGTCAGATCCTGCTGTTCCACGCGGCGTACTTCGGCGTCCCGGCCGAGGAGCGGACCCGTCGCGCCAACGAGCTGCTCGAACAGTTCGGTCTCACCGAGCGCGCCGATGACAAGGTGGACTTCTTCTCCGGCGGTCAATCGCAGCGGATCATGATCGCGCGCGCCCTGATGCACGAGCCCGAGGTGTTGTTCCTCGACGAGCCGACCACCGGGCTCGACCCGCAGGCGCGGCTGTTCGTGTGGGACCGCATCCGCGACCTGAAGTCGCGCGGGGTCACCATGATCCTCACCACGCACGACATGGAGGAGGCGGCGTCGCTGTGCGACCGCGTCGCGATCATGGACCGGGGCAAGCTGCTCGCCAGCGATACGCCGGATGCGCTCAAGGAGACGGTGCCCGGGAGGAACAGCCTGGAGGTGGGCATCCTGCTCGACGGCGGCGATCGTGATGCATTACAGGCCGCGCTGGCGGCGCTGCCCGGAGTCGAACGCATCGAACCGGTGACCAAGGCCGCAGCCGGGCCGCCGGTGGGGATGAACCCGTTCGCTGCCTTCGCCGGCGGGGTTGCTGCGGCGGGTGGACCGCCACCGCAGGCCGCGGCTGCCGCGCCGGCGGGCACGCCGTATCACCTTCGCCTGTATGCGTCTGTCGACGCGCCCTCGCTCGTCGCGCCGATGGCGCGACTGATCACCGACCACGACGGCGAGTTGGTCGACCTCAGCATCGGCAAGCCCAGCCTCGAGGACGTGTTCATCCATCTCACGGGACGGGCGCTGCGCTGATGGCCGTCGTCTCCATCGCTCAACCGCAGACGCGTACGACCGGCACCGCGTTGGTTGCCTTCCTGGCGATCCTGCGACGCGACGTGGCGGTGACCGGGCGCGAATTGCCCGCGTTCCTCGCCCAGGTGATCCTGCAACCGCTGGGTCTGCTGTTCGTGTTCGGGCGCGTGCTCACCGACCTCGGCTTCACCAATCCCGCATACGCCAAGCAGCTGTTCCCGGGCATCATCGCGATGACCATCATGCTGACCGCGCTGCAGAGCGTGGCGCTGCCGCTGGTCATCGAGTTCTCGTTCACCAAGGAGATCGAGGACCGGCTGCTGGCGCCGCTGCCCGCGAGCTGGGTGGCGGCGGAGAAGATTGTCTTCGCGGCGGGGCGCGCGATCATCGCCGGGCTGGTGATGTTCCCAGTCGGCTGGCTGGTGCTGGGGAGCATCCCGTTCGACGTCGGTGGGATCCCGCTGCTGGTTGCGATGGTGGTGCTCGGCTCGCTGGCGGGCGGAGCGATGGGAATGACGCTCGGCACTGTGGTGACGCCGGCGCGCATCAACATCATGTTCGCGATCGTGCTGACGCCGCTGATCTTCACGGGCTGCTCGCAGTACCCGTGGCCGTCGCTGAGCAAGCTGCCGTGGTTCCAGCTGCTGACGCTGTTCAACCCGATGACCTACGTCAGTGAGGGGACGCGCGCGGCGCTGCTGCCGAATGGGGTACACATGCTCACGTGGATTCCGCCGATCGCGCTGCTGGCGGCGCTGACGGTGTTCGGGTATGTCGGGATGCGCGGGTTCATCCGGCGCGCGATCGACTGAGCGAGGCGGCGGGGTGCGTGTGAACCTCGCGAAGGCCTCGCCAGGAGTGGTGCGTGAGCTGCTCGAGGATGCCTGGCGGAGGACGGCCAAGCCGGCGCGCACATAACGCGCTACGGGCGCGAGTGCAGCCCGTGATGGTGACTGCGTAGCACCCGCGTTGGCCGGAGGCTTCGAAGACTGAAGTGACGGCGTTGGGCCGGCGACCGCTGATGCGGGAGCGCCGACGCCGCAATCTGACCAGCAGGCGACGGCTGCGAATCGGCGCTCGCCGACGCACCTACAGCCGAAGCGAGCGTGGGATCGTCGGCAGCAACGGTGATCACCCACTTGCGGTATTTCACCCGTCCCGCGCAGGGCTGGATGTTCGAACAGCCCCAGGCGGGTTGCAGCTGCCAGAGCAACGTCATCGGAGCCCCACAGGTCAGGCAGTTCGGGACGGTGGTCCGCGCGCGCGAGGCGATGCCCGTGCTCTCGAGGAGGTTGGCCAGGTCGTCCTGGTCCCACAGGGTGACACCGCGTTGCTTCGCCACCCTCCGTGCTTCGTGCGTGAAGACCGAGCTCGCGATAACCATCGCTCCGCTGCAATGGCGTGCAACTTTGCGCCGCAGAGCCTGCGCAACCGCGGTCTCATCGACCCGTCCTTCACATCTCTTCACGTGAATTGACATTCGCCGCGCGTTGCGACGAGCCACGAGATCGGCATCGTCATCGTCGTGCTCGATCAACTGGATGTCTTCGTAGCCGTATTCGCTCAGCGCGATGGCAATCAGATCGTCGAAGGTGGCCACGGTCATCTCGTCGACATCCTCGCCTGCATGCGCGGATCGCCAGAGGTGTGAGTCAGGCGGCTCTCGAAGGACAACGGCCATAACGATATTAGGATGCGCGTCGCTCGTCGCCATCCCCTTGCCTGATGGTTACGATCCGGTGGCTGGAGGAGGGTTGCTACAAGCCCGATCGCACATCCCTGCGACGTTGCGCGAGGTGAGCGCGCTCGGCATCATTGCGAACCAGCTCCAAGGCCCGGTCGTACGCGGCCACTGCGTCGTCGATCCGTCCAAGCCGAACGAGGATCTCCGCCCTGGTGACGTGGAGCAGGTGGTAGTCGTCCAGCGACTCCAAAACCGCATCGGCCAGCGCGAGGCCCTGTTCCGGCGAGCCGGCCTCGGCGATGGCGACTGCATGGTTGAGGGCGGCGATCGGTGACGGTGCGATCTGGCGCAGCGTGGCGTAGAGAGCGGAGATCTGGGTCCAATCGGTCTCGCGTGCGCTGGCAGCCTCGCTGTGCACCGCGGCGATGGCGGCTTCGACCTGGTATCGGCCGGTGCGATGTCGCTCAAGCGCGGCCTCCAGAATCGCTTGGCCTTCGCCGATGGCGTCGTGGTCCCACTGAGAGCGGTCCTGAACTTTCAGCGTCCTGAGCTGGCCATCGGCCCCCTGACGCTCGGCGCGTCGGCTGTTGGTCAGGAGCAGAAGTGCCAGAAGGCCGGCGGCCTCGGGCTCGTCCGGCATGAGGGTGGCGGTGAGACGCGCGAGGCGGATCGCCTCGTCGCAGAGTGAATCGCGGACGATGTCCGCACCGGCGCTGGCCAGGTATCCCTCGTTGAAGATGAGGTAGATCACTGCCAGCACCGACTGGAGCCGTTCGGCGAGAAGCGGCTGAGGCGGGACGCGGATCGGGATTCGCGCGGCGCGGATCTTGTGCTTGGCGCGCACCAGGCGCTGCGCCATCGTCGACTCCTGCACCAGGAAGGCGCGGGCGATCTCTGGGGTGGTCAGGCCGCCGATGAGCCGCAGGGTCAACGCCACGCGAGCTTCGGGCGCGAGCGCGGGGTGACAGCACGTGAACAGCAGCGCCAGCCTGTCGTCGCCGACCTCGCGGGAGTCGAGCAGCGGGCGCGGATCGGATTCGTCGTCGATGCTCAGGCGCAGCGCCGCCTCGCGTGCGGTGGCCTGGGTGCGCTCACGGCGAAGGTGGTCGAGGGCCTTGTTGCGGGCTGTGGTCATCAGCCACGCCCCTGGGCGATCGGGGAGGCCGTCGCGCGGCCAGCGCTCGAGCGCAACGGCGAGCGCCTCCTGCATCGCGTCCTCGGCGAGGTCGATGTCGCAGAGGAGCCGCGTCAGCGTGGCGACGATCTTTCCCGCCTCGTTGCGGAACACGCCGACGAGCGCGGTGTCGGTCGTCGCGCTGGCGGGCGTTGTGGTCGCGGGCGCGTCAGCGCTCGACAACGGGGCGGATCTCCACCGATCCACCGTCATTGAGCGGCACGCCGCGGGCGATGTCGATCGCCTCGTCGAGGTCGGCGGCGTCGATGAGGTAGTAGCCGCCGAGGAACTCCTTGGTCTCCGCGTGGGGTCCGTCGGTGACGATCGTCTCGGACGCGTGGCGACGCAGCGTGGTGGCTGTGGAGACGTCGTCGAGCTGGTCGCCGCCGACGAGCTTGCCGCGGGCGGCGGCCGCCTCGGCGAACGCTGCGTGTCGCTGGATCATCTCGGGCTCCGCCGGTGCGTCGGCCGGGACGTTGATCAGGAGGATGTACTTCACGGTTTGCGCCTCAATCGAAGATGGATGTTCATGCCGCGCTGCCCATCGTAGGGCGGAGCGGGGAACCGCACCGGCCGGCCCGCGCACTGGCGAGCCGGCCATGCTGGGTCGTTGCTACATCACCAGGATCGGACGGACCTCGATGGCGCCCTTGGCAGCCGCAGGAATCTTGGCTGCCCACGACGCGGCATCGGTGGCGTCCTTGCAGTCGAGCACGTAGAAGCCGATCAGCTGCTCGGAGGTCGACGAGAAGGTTCCCGCGGTCGCGTCGGTCGAGCCGTTGTGCACGCGGACGGTCTGACCGGCCGATGCCGGCTGCAGCGGGTCGCCACCCTGGAGGATGCCCGCGCCGGATGCCTGCTCGAACATGGCGCCGTAGGCGGCCATCTCCTTGTCAAACGCGGGGGTGCCGGGGGTCTCTCGCTTGTTCTCGTCCTGCCAGAGCAGGAACAGGTACTTCGACATCGGTGGTCCTCCACGGGTTCGTCCGGCCGCGAGCGCGGCCTCTCATCACTACGACGCAGCCCGGTGCGGTAAATCGACAGGCGGCCTGCCCTCTGTTTTCCCTGGGCCGCCGGTGACGTGTCCCGGTCGTACGCTGGGGTGTAGTTCTCCGCCCGCACTCGGAGTAGGCTGGTGCAGACAGTCGCCCGTTCGCCGGCGCGACAACGAGGAGAGGTGTGAAGCGAGACCGGTTCGGTCGCCAAGCCGCCCCGAGCGGCAGTACAGAGGTGTCCGGCTGGGTGCGTCGAGCCTACGGTGAGCGCGCCGCCGAGCTGATCACGGAGCTGGCGCGGACGATGCGCGCCGCTGAGAGCGAGGCGATGGTTCCGCGGACGGAGGAGCCAGCGGCTGGGATCGCGGGAACGGCCCGGCAAACGCTACACGACGACCTCTTTGAGTTGCGCAACGTCCTGCTCAAGGTCGACGTCAGTGAGGACGACCACGATCGCGACCTGCATCTTCGTGCCGCGCTGTCCGTGGCCATCGGCGCCGCCAACAGCCTCGCCGGCGCGTCGCACTCGCAACCGACGGCAGCCTATCTCCGCGTGGCCAAGCCCGCGATCGACGGGGTGTTGAGCGCCGCAGGGGAGCCCAACGTCGGCTGACGGGCCTGGGTCAGCTAGATCAATCGTCGATTGCCGCGTAGGCTGCCTTCCAGAAGTCCCCGAAGATCTCGGCTGACTCAGGCGATCCCATCCCTCGCTGGGTGAAGAGGATGCCGGTCAGGTCAGCGCCGACGTCGGATCGCCACGTGGTGCCGGCGCCTCCGTCCCATCCGAAGCCGCCGGCCTGTCGTCAGTGCCGGCGCCAGTGAGCGGCGCGGCCATGCAATAGCCCCAACCTTGGGTGTCGCCGAGGAATGGGCTGCTCGCTCGAGCACGGCGCCGAGCACCTGCGCGCCGGTGTTGTACATCCACTGCTCGCCCGGCTGATTGATCAGCGGCAGAGTGCCGAGACGTCGCAGCCACTCATCCGTCGAGTGGGGCGACGGCGGATAGGGAGGACTCAGGGTCGCGAGGTGCAGCTCCTTCTCAGCGTCAAGGATGGGGTACGAGGTGGACGCGAACACCAGGCCAGCCCGAGGCGAAAGGTGAGCAGGTCTTCGAGCGTGATGGGGCGACCGCCTCAAGGAATACCGGGCATACCACCGTATGGTAGTATCATGAGTATGGCCCGAGATAAGGTAACGATCACGTTGAGCCGCGACAAGGCAGCCATAGCGGTCTCACTGACCGGTGCCGGCTCCACGTCAGAGGTCATCGACATGGCCCTTGACCGGTTGATTCGCGCCGAGCGCCTGCGACGAGACGTGGCCGCGTACCGGCAGACACCCCCCACCGCGACCGAATTGGCCCTCGCCGATATCTCGGACGGCGACCTCGCCGACGAGACCGACTGGGAGGCCCTGTACCCGGACGACCAAGCGTGAGCGATCCAACTCCGCGACGCGGGGAGGTGTGGCTTGCCAGGCTGGACAAGGTCCGGCCGGTCGTCGTTCTGACGCGTGATCCCATGGGCAGGGTGCTGCATTCGGTGATCGCTGCTCCCGTGACGTCGACCATTCGGGGACTGTCGACGGAGGTGCAGATGGACGCCGACGATGGCCTGCGCGTGGTCTCGGTGGCCAACCTCGACAACGTGCAACTGATCGGGCGATCCCGTCTGGTGCGTCGGATCGGACACGCAGGGCGCTCGACGATGAGCGACATCTGTGACGCCTTGTCGATCGCTGTTGGCTGTGATCAGTAGCATCGACGGCGGGGTCAACCTCACAAATTGAGAGGCCGTGTGCGGATCAGGCGGCCTGGGCGGCGCACTCGGTTTCCGTCCGGCGTTGTGGCGCAGCATCCCGCACTGCGTGCACGTTCAGTGCGTTGTGATACCGCGCGTAGGCCCTGTCGTTACGCATGGCCTGGCGATGCAGCAGATGTGGGACGAGCATCGCTGTGCCCCCGACGATGGCAGTCACGACCACCGCCATCACGATGTTGATGACGACCCAACCAGCTGTCATGGCAGTCCTCCTGATGTCTCGTATTTGACGGAACCACGCTGTGCGGTTCGATTGACGTCAGGATGCGAGGGCCACATCCGAATGGCCTCAGTCGTCCCTCAGAGAACCCCTGAGAATGGGTTGACTACGCGGCCTGCTCCAACACGCGGGCTGAACGACCGACGCGGGGTGCAACCGGCGACGGCTCGACGCGCAGCACGCGAGCCAACCACACCGGCATCCACCAGTTCCAGCGACCGAACAGCGCGACCATCGCGGGAACCATCAGCGCTCGCACGATCACCGCGTCGACGAGGATGCCCGCGCCCAGCCCGGTGGCGAGGATCTTGATGTCTGTCTCTGGTCCGCTCGACATCGAGAGGAACGTGAGCATGAGGATCAGCGCCGCGCTGGTGACCAGCCGTCCGGTGCGACCGATGCCCTCGACGACCGCCGAGCCCGCCGAGCCGGTGTTGTCGTACGCCTCGCGGATGCGGGCGATGATGAACACCTCGTAGTCCATCGAGAGGCCGAAGAGGAAGGCGAACACCATCAAAGGTACCCACATGGTGATCGCGCCCGATGCGGGAATGCCCCACAGCGCGTCGCTGCCATGGCCCTGCTGCCAGATGAAGGTCAGCGCACCGTACGCGGCGGCCAGCGACACCAGGTTGAAGACCACCGCCTTGAGCGCCAGCAGCACCGAGCGGAACGCGCGGGCCAGCAGAAGGAATGTGCCGATGGCGATGAGGGTCAGCATCAGGGGGAAGTTGCCGTAGACGGCGCTGCCGAAGTCGATAAGCGACGCGCCGTCGCCGGCGACGCCGACCACGGATGGGTTGCCGTTGATCGAGGCACGCACGGCGCGCACAGTATCCTGGCCGGTGCCGAGGCTGCCCTCGGCGACGGGAAGCAGCGTGATCACGGCGCTGCCCGGGCGCTGCAGGTCGGCAGCAGTCGCCGCGGCAACGACGCCGGGAACGTGCGCCAGCTGCGGCTGCACGCTGGTCGACCCGTTGGTGAGGACAAGGATCGGGGTGAGGACGCCGCTGGGCACGCCACCGGTGGTCAGCGTGGTCAGCGCGTCGCGCGCGGGGCCACTCGTCGACAGCGAGGTGCTGGCGGGCTCACCGAGCTGCAGCGACAGCGCGGGGAAGGCGAGCAGCCCGAGCAGCGCGGTGCCGAGGATGGCGGCCGGCCAGCGATGCCCGTAGATGCCGCGCGCCCACGCCGTCCACATCCGGCTCGGCTTGCTCTCGTTGCGCACGCGCGGCCAGTCCAGCCGCGGACCGACAGTGGCGAGGAGCACCGGTAGCAGCGTGACCGCGACAGCGACCGACACCAGGGGAACGAGCACCCCGCCGTAGCCAACGCTCTGCAGCATGGGCACGGGCAGGACGATGAGCGCGACCAGGCCGACAGCAACGGTCAGGCCGGAGAACACCACCGCGCGCCCGGCGTGCGCCATGGCCGCCTCGACAGCAGCGATGTTGTCGCGACCGTGGGCGCGCTCCTCACGCCAGCGAGTGACCACGATCAGCGAGTAGTCGATGGCGATGCCGAGGCCGATCAGGCCGATGAGGAACTCGACGATCATGCTCACGCCGGTGAAGGTGGTGAGGCCGAGCACCAGCAGGAAGGTCGACAGCACGGAGATCGCGCCCATCACCAGCGGCAGGAAAGCAAGGAAGCTGGCGAAGACGAAGGCCAGGATGACCAGCGCGCCGAGACCGCCCAACATTGCCTCGACGAGCACGGTGGTGCCCTGGCCGGCGGTCGACGTGGTCGTCGGAGTGGCCAGCAACGTGATGCTGGTGAAGCCGGTGTGCCAGCCGGCCGGGGTGGCGGCCTGCATCGCTTTGGCGACCGCGGGCTCGACGGTATCGGCGACGCTGAAGTTGGCGGGTGGGAGAAAGCTCAGCGAGAACGTCGAGCGGCCATCGCGGGTGATGAACGCGGGGTCATGCGTGGACGCGTAGTCGACAACGCGAATCGCCGGGGTGACCCGCGCGGCGTTGAAGATCTGTGCAGTCGTTGCGTTAACGGCCGCGTCGGTGATGTGCTGGCCCGCAGGCGCGGTGACCACGGTGACCAGCGGTGTCGCGCTGCTGCTGCCGTACTCGGACACGATGCGCGCGTCGGTGGTGATCGCCTGGCCGGGCATCGAAAAGCTGTTGCTCATCCGGCTGGTTGTCAGGCCCGCGGTCATCGCGCCCGCGACGGCGGCGGCGATCCAGAAGAGAGCGATGAGCGCCTTGTGGCGGAGCGCGAAGCGAGTGATCCGGGTCATATGCGGTCTCCCCTTGTGCTGTTGGCCGGCCGATGCGACCGACCCTGGTCAGTCTCGGCCGCGCCCGCCGCCACGTCGTCCGCCTCGGGGAGGCAATTTCCGTACTCCTGCTGGGGTCGCCGCCCGCAGGCGTACTCCCTGGGGAGTAGTGCTCTCACATCCCCCGGAGGGACGCGCGAGCGGCCGCGGAGCCGTACGCTGGCGCTGTGATCGGCGCGTTCCTCCTCCGCAAGCGCCTCGGTACCCGCTCGTACGTCAGCGACGGCGTGTTTGCCCTGGTAATGCTGGCCGTCACGCTGGCGGGCTCCATCGCCGAGGCGCTGGCGCACGTGGACCAGTTCGGGCAGACGGTGACGTCCGGCGGCCACGCGGTCATACCCAACGCCAGCTGGGCTGCCTTCGTGCTCGTCGGCGTTGCCGCAGCGAGCCTGGCGTGGCGGCGCCGCTACCCCGTGATGGTGCTGGCGGCGTCGCTGACCTGCGTGGTGGTGTACACGCTGCTCGGCTACGTCAACGGCGCAGCGCTGCTCGTCGTGATGATCGCGCTGTACACGGTGGCCACGATGGTGCCGAGCCGCGACGCGTGGATCGCCGCCACCGTCGTCGTTGTCAGCCTGATGGCGGCGACTGCGGCGCGCAATCCGTTTGGAGCGCTGGGTGGGGGTGAGTTCCTAATCCCGTTCGAGGTTGCGGCCGCTGTATCGCTCGGGGTGTCGTTTGGGAATCGTCGCGCGTATCTGCGCGCCGTCGAGGAGCGCGCGGAGCAGGCGGAGCGCACGCGTGAGGAGGAGGCGGCGCGGCGTGTCGATGCCGAGCGATTGCGGATCGCGCGTGAACTGCATGACGCGGTGGCGCACACGCTGTCGATGATCAACGTGCAGGCGGGCGCGGCTGCGCATGTGGCGCGCGCTCACCCGGAGCGTGCAGTGGAGGCGCTCGAGGCGATCCGGGTGGCGAGCAAGGAGGGGCTGCGCGAGATGCGCTCGATCGTCAACGTGCTGCGTCAGACGGACGAGGCGGAGGCCACGCAGCCGGCGCCCGGATTGGCGATGCTCGACGACCTGCTGGCCACGGCGACGCGGGCTGGATTGAGCACCACGCTGCAGGTTGAGGGGACGCCGCGACGCCTGCCGGCGACTGTGGACCTGGCGGCGTATCGAATCATCCAGGAGTCGCTGACCAACGCGGTACGGCATGCGGGACCGGCGAGTGCCACGGTGTCGCTGGCGTGGCGACATGGGCAGCTGCGCGTGGATGTGCGTGACAACGGACGCGGCGCCGCGATGAACGGCGAAACGGGAGATGCAGCGGTGGCCGGTGCCGGTCACGGGTTGGTCGGGATGCGTGAACGCGCCGCGGCCGTGGGTGGGACGCTCGAGGCGGGGCCGTCGCGCGGTGGCGGGTTCGCTGTCAGCGCGGAGCTGCCGACCGAGACCGGAATGTGATCCGCGTCCTTCTCGCCGACGACCAGGCGCTGGTGCGCGGCGGCTTTCGCATGCTGCTGGAGTCCGCGGATGACATCGAGGTCGTGGGCGAGGCGGGCGACGGCGAGCAGGCGGTTGCGCTGGTCGTCGCGACCAAACCCGACGTTGTGCTCATGGACATCCGGATGCCCGGTACCGACGGGTTGGAGGCGACACGTCGTATCGCCGCGGATTCGGAACTCGCGGGTGTACGCGTGCTCATCCTGACGACGTTCGAGGCGGACGAGTACGTGTACCAGGCACTCCGCGCCGGCGCGAGCGGGTTCCTGGTCAAGGACACGGAGCCGGCTGAGCTGCTCCAGGCGGTGCGGATCATCGCGCGCGGTGACTCACTGCTGTCGCCGAGTGTCACCCGCAGACTGATCGCCGACATCGTGTCGCGACCGGCGCCGACGACGTCACCGGCGGATCTCTCTGACCTCACCGACCGGGAGCGGGAGGTGCTCGTGTTGGTGGGCGGCGGCTTGAGCAACGACGAGATCGCTGAACGGCTGTTCCTCAGCCCGCTGACCGCGAAGACGCATGTCAGTCGAATCATGTCGAAGCTCAGCGCGCGGGACCGTGCGCAGCTGGTCGTGACCGCGTATGAGACCGGGCTGGTGAGGGCCGGCTCGCAGCCTGGGCCCCGCTGAGGGTCTCGCGTACTCATCGCTGTTATCAGCGACGAAGTCCTCGAATGAGGGCTGGTCGCCGAGGCTGCGCAGATCGTTTGGCAGAATCGCAACGGGCTCCTCAGTCATGTCAAGTTCATGGAGGAGGAAGTACCACCGGTCGATGACACCAGTCCCCTGCGGACGTCCGGCAAGGTCGTTGTCGGGCAGACCGACGAGAGATGCGTAGCTCACGCGAGGAGGCGTAGCGGCTCGGTCTGACGGGCGGCGACGACTCGATCGATGGCCTCCCGCAACAGATCGTCGGCCGTGGTACCGGCGGCTCCGGCCTGCTCGTGCGCGTAGCGGACGAGTTCGGGATTGGACTTGGCGAATCGGAGGGCGGCGTCGATGACGACGCCTGGCTTGCTGTTCATATGTCGAATGCTGTGGGCCGGCGGCGACAGGTGTCTGTCGTCCACGCCACCCGCGACCTGTCGTGTGGCGAAGCGCCGCATCGGCGTTCGCCGTCCAGGTGGTGCTCATCCGCTGAGGGGGCGCCCAGCCTCGCCTGTCAGAAAAGCGCGAGGAGCCGGCGACGCACCGTGCGCGGTGGATTGAACACAGTGCCGTGGCGAACGCCGCCATCGCGTCGGGCCCGGCGCAACGCCTGCGACTGACCACGCTCGAGCATGTTCTCCTGCTCCCTCACCTGTCCCAATTCCGTGATCTGAAAGCCATTCATATCTGCCACTCCACTGGCGGGTTGCCCTGTTCAACTGCCTTCACCCTAACCGGGGTCCGGCATTGCCGCGAGTGGCAGAAACGCCAAAGAGCGGATGATTTGTGCCAAACTCCGGGAATGCTTCGCAAGGTCGCGGTTGCCGTCGGCCAGGACGTTGCCGCGTTCGAGCTGGGGGTGCTCAGCGAGGTGTTCGGCACCGACCGGTCGAGCGAAGGCCTGCCCGTCTACACGTTCCGGGTGTGCGCCGCTGAGCCTCCCCCCTTGATGACCGACGCCGGCTTCACCATCGACACGCCGTACGGGATCGAGGAACTGGCCACCGCCGACCTCATCGCCATCGCGGCCTGGAACCACAAGAAGGAACCGCCGCAGGAGCTGCTCGCTGCTCTTCGCGCTGCGGTTGAGCGCGGCGCCCGGGTGATGAGCGTCTGCACCGGAGCGTTCGTCCTGGCCGCAGCCGGCCTGCTGGATGGGCGGCGGGCGACCACGCACTGGATGCACGCCGCCGAGCTGGCACGGCGATACCCGGCCATTGACGTCGACGCCAATGTGCTCTACGTCGACGAGGGTCCTGTCCTGACCAGCGCGGGAACGGCGGCAGGCATCGATCTCTGCCTGCACATCATTCGCGAAGAGCACGGCGCGGCCGTCGCCAACGCGATCGCGCGCCGCATGGTCGTCCCCCCGCACCGTGACGGTGGACAGGCCCAGTACATCGAGGCACCGATGGTCGAGCACGATCGAGGCGACGACCTTGCCGTCGTGCTGGATTGGGTCCAGGCAAACATCGACCAACCGTTCGGCGTCGACCACCTCGCGCGCCGCGCCAACATGTCGCTGCGCACCTTCAACCGACGATTTGTCGCCACGACGGGGGCCGCGCCGCACCGGTGGTTGATCACGCAGCGGGTGGCTCGTGCCCAACAACTCCTCGAGGAGACCGAGCTCGACATCGAGCAGGTGGCGGAGCAAACCGGCTTTGGCACCGCCGCGACACTCCGCCAGCACTTCAGCCGGCACCGCGGCACCTCGCCACAGACGTACCGGCGCAACTTCTGTAAGGCGGCGCCTGTCCTCTCTGCCAGGTAGGCGGCGGAACCGGCTGGGCCCGAACCATCCACATTGCATAGCCGGGCCTGGTGGCAACGTGGCCCGCAAACGTCCTAGTGTCCGCACCCACTAGGAGGCATGACATGAGCGACGGCGGTTACCTCGACAACGCAGGGCGTGACGATCTGCTGGGCGGCGGGGCAAGGCTGATCCCCATCGACACGCCCAAGGGGCAGTTCCGGGTGTGGACCAAGCGCGTTGGCAACAACCCAGAGGCGAAGCTGCTGTTCCTCCACGGCGGACCCGCCTGCACCCATGAGTACTTCGAGGCCGCTGACAGCTATCTCCCGGCCGCCGGCGTCGAGTACTACTACTACGACCAGCTGGGCTCAGCGTACAGCGACCAGCCGGACGACCCCGACCTCTGGGAGGTCGACCGGTTCGTGGAGGAGGTCGAGCAGGTGCGGCGCGCGCTGGGGCTCACTCGCGAGAACTTCTTTCTGCTGGGCCATTCGTGGGGCGGCATCCTCGCGATCGAGTACGCGCTGAAGTACCAGCAGCACCTCAAGGGACTCGTGATCTCCAACATGATGGCGAGCATCCCCGCCTACAACGAGTACGCGAACAACGTGCTGATGCCGACGATGGACCAGCATGTGCTCGCCGAGGTGAAGGCACTCGAGGCCGCGCACGACTACGAGAATCCCCGGTACATGGAGCTGCTGATCGAGCACCACTATGTGCATCACCTCCTGCGCATGCCGGCTGATCAGTGGCCGGACCCGGTCAATCGCGCGTTCAAGAACATCAACCAGTCGATCTACGTGCCACTGCAGGGGCCGAGCGAGCTGGGGGCGAGCGGCAAACTTGTCGACTGGGATCGGTTCGCTGACCTGGAGGCCATCACGGTTCCGACACTGGTCATCGGCGCCACCCACGACACCATGGATCCCCGGTACATGGAGACGATGGCTGCGCGCCTGCCTGGCGGGAGGTTCCTGCTCTGTCCGAACGGCAGCCACATGGCGATGTACGACGACCAGGCCGTGTACTTCGCCGGGCTGACGGAGTTCATCGCCGACGTGGTGCGCTCGCCCCAACCGGACACCGTGGATGCTGTTCCTCAGTAGGTCCGACGTCGAGGCGTTGCTGTCGCTGCCGGACATGCTCGCGGCACTCGAGGCGGGATTCCGGGCGTACTCAACAGGGGCGACGTCGGTTCCGCCGAGGACGGCTGCGCGTGCAGAGGCAGGGCTGCTTGGCGCGATGCCGGGCTGGGTGGCCGAACAGGGTCTCGCTATCAAGGCGGTCAGCGTGTTCCCCGGCAACGCCGAACGCGGCAAGCCGTCGCATCAAGCCGTGATCGCACTCTTCGATGAGCAGGATGGAACGCCGCTGAGCGTCATGGATGGCACCCACATTACCGCGATGAGAACCGGCGGAGGCGCTGCGGTGTCGGTGCGCCTGCTCGCCCGGACTGACGCGCGCATTCTCGCGATCCTCGGCGCCGGGGTGCAGGGACATTCGCACCTGGCGACGGTGCCGCTGGTGCGAGACTTCACCGTCATTCGCATCGCGTCGCGTGATCGCGAGCGAGCTGAGGAGGTCGCGGCACAGGACTCGCGATGCGTCGTGGTCGACGGCTTCGAGGAGGCCATTCGGGGCGCCGATGTTGTCTGCTGTTGCACCGACGCGCACGAACCGATCACAGCGTACGGGTGGCTTGCGCGTGGTGCCCATCTGACCTCGGTGGGGGGGACGTTTGGGCCCGAGGTGGATGCCGAGACGATCCGCCGGGCTCGGATTTTCGTGGAATGGAAAGGGGCTGCTGAGAATCCACCTCCGGCCGGCGCAATCGAACTGCAGGGGCGTGATCCTGCGACGGTCAGCGAGCTTGGCGAGGTGCTAGCCGGTCTCCGACCTGGGCGGCAATCAGATGACGAGATCACGGTGTACAAGTCGACGGGGAGCGCGTTCGAGGACGCCGTCGTTGCCCGCATGGTCTATGACGCCGCATTGGCAGCAGGCATGGGTACGGCACTCGACCTGTGAGCGGCTACGGGACGGGATCCGGATACCACGACGCAAAGTCAAGCCGCGTCCCGTTCTCCACCAAGATGGGGGACGTATCGAACCAGACCAACTCTTCGCCAACCCACGCCGCCGGACGGCACTCGGCCGCCGAGCGGCACGCAATCCCGCGGTATGAGCCGTTTCGGTAGGCGCGCCGTCCAATGCGCTGGCAGCGCTCGCGCCCGACGCCGAACGGGTAGCCGGCTGGTAAACCCACTTCGGCAACTCCTGCCGCGCTGACGACGTCGAGGCAGATGCTGCGGGGCACGTGGACGCAGAGCAGGTGCGGTCGGCGCTCGGGCTTGAGGTCGAAGAGCCCGATGGCCCGGCCTGCGTGCTGGGCTCGGGCATTGGCTGCGGCCACCGCGCGATCTGCGCACAGGTAGAGTGCGCCGAAGGCTCCTGGAGGATTCCAGCGCCCCCCGTTCGTGCGGCTGGGTGCCGTATCAAGGGGGTCGCTCCAGCCTGGACTGAAAACCCGCACGTACGCCCCAGACCGAGTCCGTGACTTCAAGCGCCCTCGGCGTAAGCGAACAGACGCCCGAGATATCCGTACACCGGATCGGGTCCGTCAGCCATCAGGACATCCAGGATCGTTCGGTTCCCGAGCCAGGCATCAGGCGTCCGCACGATCTCGGGGATGCGCGACCGCATCAACTCACGATCCATGACGCGGGCGAGGCTCTGCAGGCGCTCCGCTGTCGCCCGGCGGGTCTGAGGAATCCCAACGTACCGCCATGCCGTCAGCGAAGATCGCCGCACCCTGAAGAGGTCGGCGAGCTCGCTCTCGCTCAGACCGAAGATCTCACGGATCTCGTCTAAGAGTGGGGCAGCCTCTCGATCGATCCGCTGCGCCAATTCCGCACTCCTCCGTTCACCTTCTTACGTAGGGCGATGGTACGCCGATTGGCAGGAGGCTGCCAGTTCCCTGCACGAACGTGCGCATCCTCTAATGCAGTGCGATTGACGACAATCCCGATGCCGCCGTTCGCAATAACAGCCCGACCCTTCACCTGGACGCGCACATCGCCTCGTCCTCGACACGCCGAACGATGCCGTCGACGCCACGGTCATCCAGCGGAAGGAAGACGTGAGTGACGCGCTCGGCATGGCCCAGTACAGCGGCCCAGACGAGCCACTCGACAACCTGGCCTACAGCGCGGTCCGAGGGGACACAAGGAGGTCGTCGGCGAGCACGGCTGCAGGGTAGCGGTCTGTGGAGATAGGGTCGACGGGTGCCAATCCCCGAGGTGACCAAACTCATCAAGGAGGCCATCCGCGACAACCGGGTGCTGCGAGTGACGTACCGGGCCGAGGATGGGACTGTCGCCACACACGTTGTCGAGCCGCTGGCCATTCGGTTCAACCGCGCCCGGCATCGGGTGCTGTGGTGCTGGAGCCGGGATGCGGATCACCTCGAACAGTTCATCTGGGATGGCATCGAGGATGCGGCGGCCACCGGGGAGACCTTCGCGCCTCGCCCCTGGGTAGAGCCAGAGGAGGCGGGTTAGGCCGGCACGTCCCGCGCGGCGGCGGACGGGGCTGCGGCGGGCGGCGAGGCCGCACCGTGCCGCAGTCCATCAAACAGCAGCCCCACCAGCCGCTCCGACGCCTGAGACCGCTCCTGGTCAGTCGACATGCAGATGCCACCGACGGCCCGGACCAGGTCGGCTCCCTCGATGTCATCGCGGACGGTGCCGGCGGCAACGCCCGCGGCGAGCAGCCGTGAGGCGGTGTCGACGACGCGGCCGCGGGTGTCGGCGGACAGCGAGGAGTTCGCGTTCATCATCGGCTTCAGCACCGAGAGCATTCCCCGCTTGGTGGCGATGTGCCGGACGAACAGGTGCATCCACTCGGCCAGCGCCTGGTCGGGGGGGAGGGTGCTGAGCAGCTCGTCGGCGCGCTCGCAGAGGATGCCGACCTCGTGGCGATACACCGCCTCGACGAGCGCCTCGCGCGTGGGGAAGTGCCGGTAGAGCGTGCCGATGCCCACGCCGGCGCCTCGGGCGATGTCCTCGAGGGGCACGTCGGCGCCGCGGGCGGCGAAGGCGGCGGCGGCCGCATCAAGAAGGAGATCGCGATTGCGGGCGGCGTCGGCGCGGATGTGCCGCTCGGCGGACGCCGGTTCGTCGGTGTAGATCGCTTCGCGCTCTGCCGGCGCTACTTCACGTCCCACGACTGGTCACCATGCTCTTGACTAAACGGAGGGAGCCTCCGTATACTTCCGGAGGAAGCTTCCGTTTCGCCATCTTACACCCTCTTGGAGGTTCTCGTGGCTCCTACCGCAACCGTCCCCCGCCCGGCCAGCCGGGCGACCGAGCGCCAGGCTCACCCCGGCCTGGTGCTGGGCATCATCCTGGCCGTCCAGCTGATGGTCGTCCTCGACGCCACCATCGTGAACATCGCCCTCCCGGACATCGCCACGGCGCTGAACTTCTCGCCGGCGAGCCTCTCCTGGGTGATCACCGCCTACACCCTCGCCTTCGGGGGCTTCCTCCTCCTCGGCGCTCGTGCGGGCGACCTCCTCGGCCGCAAGCGCGTCTTCATGGCCGGCATCGGCCTCTTCACCTTCGCCTCGTTCCTGGGCGGGTTCGCGCCGTCGAGCGGCTTCCTGCTCGGGGCCCGCGCGCTGCAGGGCATCGGTGGAGCGCTCGCTGCGCCGTCAGCTCTGGCCTTCCTGATGATCATGTTCCCCGAGGGACGCGAGCGCTTTCGCGCACTCGGCTATTACACGGCCGTGTCCATCGGTGGCGGTGCCATCGGCCTCATCCTCGGCGGCCTGCTGACCCAGGTGGCGTCGTGGCGGTGGGTGCTGTTCGTCAACGTGCCGATCGGCCTAGCGGTGTACTTCCTGGCGCGGCGTTCCCTCACCGAGACGCCGGGTCGCAACGGACACTTCGACATCCTCGGAGCTCTGACGTCAACCATCGGCGTGACCACGCTCGCCTACGGGTTCGTCAGCGCTGCGAGCAACGGCTGGGGCAACCTGATGACCGTGGGTGCGTTCGGCCTCGGCGCAGCGCTCCTCGCGGTGTTCGTGGTGCTCGAGCGTCGGGCCTCGGAGCCGATCACCCCGCTGGTGCTGTTCGCCGACCGCAGCCGCAACGCGTCGTTTGTCGCGCGGCTGTTCCTCGTCGCCGGGATGTTCGGCATGTTCTTCTTCCTCACCCAGTTCCTGCAGAACGTGCTTGGCTACGGGCCCCTTCAAGCTGGGCTCGCGTTCCTGCCGTTCAGCGTGGCTCTGTTCGCCATGTCGCAACTCAGCGCGCGGCGCCTGGTTGAGCGTTTCGGCACCAAGGCCGTGATGGTCGTGGGCTTCAGCATCTCGACCGTGGCGATGCTTGTGCTCACGCAGCTGTCGGCAACGAGCAGCTATCCATTCCTGTTGCTGTCGCTGGTGCTGTTCGGCGCAGGTAACGGCCTGGCATTCGTGCCGCTGACGTCGGCGTCGCTCGCCGGCGTGCGTCCGGAGAATGCCGGGGCCGCATCCGGGCTGGTCAACGTGATGCAGCAGATGGGTGGCGCGCTGGGCCTGGCGGTGCTGGTGTCGGTGTTCGGGTCGGCTGGGCGCGTGGTTACCGGGCAGTCCGTGGCCAGTGCGCGCGCGGCGTTCGTGGTGGGCGCGGACCATGCCTTCATCGCGGCGACGCTGTTCGTGGGTGCGACTGTGCTCGTGCTGGTGGTGGCGATCCGTGGGCGGCGCGCGGCCACCCGCGTCGCCGCTGCCAGTGACGTGGCGGAGCCAGAGTGGGTTCGTGAGCTTGGGCCCGCGGAGACCGTGCTCGAGGGCGTCGAGGCCTGACCTTCGGCCTGCGACCCCAGCGTGGCCGCGTCCCGTCCTGCCGAGGGTTGGGTGGGATGTGCGCCACGTTCAGGGTCCGCGACTGAGAGGAGATGTGGGTCGACTCAGATTCGCGCGGCGCCCATACCACCGTCAAGGACGGCTGCGTTGCTGCTGGCCCGACGCGTGGGCGCTATCCTGCTGCCCGCGCCTCTAGGAAGAACTCCGCTGGCATCTCCCGCTCCAGAGACCACGTAATCGCCATTGGTCGGTCACCTCGATGGCCGCGATACTCGGCCGGACCCAGAAATACAAACCGAGACGGAGCCGCACCGCGCACGAACAGCAGAACTCGCGACCGATCGCGGCGATGGTTGACGTAGCGTTGCCCGGTTGTTGAGCGCTCCGTCGTGGTGGATTGCGACTCCCAATGGAACTCGCGAGGAGAGACAGCAAAATCCCGATACATGGTCGTCGGAGAGAATCGCTTCTCATTCTTCCGCAGCGTCACAAAGAAGATGTCAGTGTGGGAGCCCTCTACCCAGCGAACGCCCTCGCGCATGGTCGGCGGTCGGTTAGCGGCCGCATCACCTACACCGGCAAGGACTTCGTCTCGCGAGTACAAGGCATGAGCCGCAAGTGGCTCTGCGGAATCGGCGTCAGCGAAAGTCAGTCGTTCAGAGCGTCGATCGAGTTCCACGAGAAGCTGGCTGAGTTCACCGACCATGGCGGGGTGACGCCAGAACCGCGCCAGGGACTCCCGCAGGCCAGTGGGTCCATCACTACG
>JBDTJX010000108.1:0-16130 GCA_039935655.1 Candidatus Dormiibacter sp.
AGGCCGCAGAGCAGCGCGGTGCGAAGCGGCAATCCGAAGGGATGGTCTTCGAGGACGGTCAGCAGCGTTCGCGCTTGCTCGGCCGTGAGCGTGCGCGCCGTTGCGGCCGGGATGGAAGGACGGTCAACGGCGTCAACTGGGTTCAGCGGGATCGCCTGCCACGCAACGGCGTGGCCCATCGCTCTATGCAGGACGTTGTGGATCTTCCTCACCGTTGCGGGCGCCAGTGAACCGCCCGTCTTCCGGTTACCACCGACGCGCAACGCCTGCTCGGCCGCGATCACGTGGGTCGGACGAAGGTTCTGGAGAGGGATATTGCCGAGGTGGGGGATGAGGTCGTGCTCGACAATGTCCCGATAGCGCAATCGCGTCCGCAACGCCAGCGAAGGCTCGACATAGTCGCGGAGCCAGCGCTCGAGGAACTGACCCACCGTCTCCTTGCTGGGGTCGATGTAGGTACCCCGCGTCATCGCTGTCAGCTGAACCGCAGCCTCGCGCTCGGCGTCCTTCTTGGTGCCACGGACAGTGAACGTGCGTCGCAGACGCCTGCCCGTGCGCGGGTCCCGGCCTCGTTCGAGGATGACCTCCCAGGCCCCCGCCGAACGGCGGTGGATTCGGCTCACGCCGACGGTGCCGCGTGCTCCCGCGTCATGTTGCCCAGTATCGCGGATTTGGGCAACATTTGGGCAACATTTGGCCGGTCCGGATATCTTTTAGCCGCCGCGCTGGCTCGGTTTTGTATTCAAAACCTGGTACCCCGTATCGGATTCGAACCGATGATCTCCGCCTTGAGAGGGCGGTGTCCTGGGCCACTAGACGAACGGGGCAGGGCATCGCAGTATACGAGCCGCCCCCGCGCGCACCCGTGTGGCTACATCCGGTCTGGGGCGGACATCCCCATCAGCCGCAGGGTGCGCGCGAGCGTGACCTGCACGGCTGCGGCAACGTGGAGCCGGGCTGCGCTCAACGCCGGTTGCGCGGCGTCAACGATGCGGTGGTCGTGGTAATAGCGATGCCAGGCGGCGGCGACCTCCTGCGCGTAGAACGTCAGCCGGTGTGGTTCGAGGTCGCGTGCCACCGCGCTCACGACCTCGGGCAGCTCGAGCAGCAGCTGCACCAGAGGCGACTCGTCAGCGCCGAGCAGCGCGAGGTCGGGCGGCGCAGCGGCGACGCCCTCGACCGCAGCCTGGCGGAACACACCGGCGCACCGTGCGTGCGCCATCTGCACGTAGAACACGGGGTTCTCGTTGCCGGCCTTGACCGCGAGGTCGAGGTCGAAGTCGATGGTCGAACCCGTTGAACGGCTGATCAGGAAGAAGCGGATGGCGTCGCCACCCACCTGTTCGAGGACCTCGTCGAGGGTCACGTAGTGGCCATCGGCCTTCTTCATTTTGGCCCCGGCCACGGTGATCAGTTGGGTGACAACGATGTCGAGTCGCGACTGGTCGATGCCGAGCGCGCGCATCGCGGCGAACATGCGCGGCAGGTGACCCATGTGATCGGCGCCGACGACGTCCACGGCACGGTGAAAACCCCGCTTCTCGAGCTTGTCGAGGTGGTAGGCGATGTCGGTCGTGAAATACGTCGGCATCCCGTTGGAGCGGATCAGCACGTCATCCTTGTCGAGCCCCAGCTTGGTCGCCTCGAACCACACGGCACCATCACGGTCGGTGACGAATCCGAGGTCGCGGAGTCGTTCGAGCATGGTCGCGACGGCCCCCGAGTCGAACAGCGACTGCTCGGAGAACCAGCTGTCGAAGTGGATGCCGAGCCGTTCGCAGTCCTGCCGGATCTCAGCGAGCTGCGCCGCGATCCCGTGCGCGCCGATGCGCGCGACGTCCTCGTCGACCAGGCCACTCCCGTGCTCTGCGAAGAGCAGTTGCGCGGCGTGCTCGGCGGCGGGATAGGGCTCGGCGGGTGGCGGCTGCTCGACGCTGCAGAGGCGGCGGTAGAACCACGCGCAGCTCTCGTAGAAGGTGCGCATGCGACTGCCGGCGTCGTTGATGTAGTACTCGCGCTCGACTCGGTGCCCGGCGGCCTCGAGCACGTTGGCGATCGCGTCGCCGACCGCCGCCCCGCGAGTTGCACCCACCGTCACCGGGCCGGTCGGGTTGGCGCTGACGAACTCCACCTGCACCGGGGTGCCGGCACCGAGCGCCACGTCGCCCCAGCGGTCACCGGCGGTGACGATAGTGGCGAGCCGGGCCGCCACCCAGCGCGGATCCAGGCGCAGGTTGATGAACCCGGGACCGGCAATCTCGGCCGAGGCGATCATGTCGCTGGTGTCGAGGTGCGCGACCACCACCTCGGCGATCCGTCGTGGCGGCATCCCCGCCGCTTTGGCGAGGCGCAGTGCCAGGTTGGTGGCGAGGTCACCGTGGCTCCGGTCTCCCGGCTTCTCGACGATGATCTCTGGTCGCGGCTCCGAAGCGACGATCTCCCCGGCGGCGATCGCCTTATCGAGCGCGGCCGCGAGCACAGCCGCCGCCCCCTCGGCGACCGTCGTGGCCTGCCTCACACGCACCTCCACGCCCATCTCACAGCAGGCGACAGTGTACGGATCGCCGATTTGCAGACCACTGAGAGCATGGCGCACGCCGCACAGGCGACAATGCGCCGCCGTGGAACTCCGCCATTGCGTGATCCCGGCCGCCGGCCTCGGGACACGCTTTCTCCCCGCCACCAAGGCGCTCCCCAAGGAGCTGCTGCCGGTGCTCGATCGTCCCGTCATCCAATGGGCGGTCGAGGAGGCGGTGGCCGCGGGCGCGCGCGAGATGGTGGTGGTGATCAGCGACGGCAAGGAGTTGATCCAGCAGCATTTCACTGTCCAGCCCGAGCTCGAGCACCTGCTCGAGAAGCGCGGCAAGCTGGAGGAGCTGCAGGCGGTGCGCGACTGCGACAACCTCGCTGACTTCACGTGGGTCCGCCAGGACGAGCCGCTCGGCCTCGGCCATGCGGTGCTGTGCGCGGCGGGCGCGGTGGGCGATCACCCGTTCATGTGCATGCTCCCGGACGACCTCTCGCACGGACCGGTGCCGGTGCTCCGCCAGCTGGCTGACGCGTACCGCGAGCACCGCACGCCGATCCTTGCGCTGATGCGCGTGCCACCCGAGCTGATCTCGCGATACGGATGCGCGACGGTCACGGAGTCGCATGGCCGGTTGCACCGGGTCACGGCGGTGGTCGAGAAGCCGGCGCGCGACGAGGCGGCGAGCGATCTCGCGATCATGGGTCGCTACGTGCTCACCCCGAACATATTCGAGGTGCTCCGCGTCACCAAGCCGGGCGCCGGTGGCGAGATTCAGCTGACCGACGGCATTGCGGCGCTCCTCGACGTCGGACCGGTGCACGGCGTGGAGTTCTCCGGCGAGCTGCTCGACGTGGGCACGCCGGCCGGCTGGTTGGCCACCAACGGCCGCCTGGCCATGGACCGCCCCACCCTGGCGACGGCCCTGCGTGAGGCACTGCAGCTGGTGGCTTCGTGAACCTGTTCCGGCGAGAGTGGGGCGCGATCACGTTCGTTGCCACCGTTCTCATCGGCGCCGTGGCGGTGGCGCTGTCGCTGGCGATCACTGGATCGCATTCGCCGCCGGTGCCCGCGCTTCCACCCTGCCCGTCCTACACGCCCTACGTGGTCACGCCGAACCCAGTCCCGACCGCCACGCCCAAGCCAACCCCGACTCCGAAGGCGGCCACGACCCCGAGCGCGAGCCCGAGCCCGACGGCGACTGCACTGGTGCCGACGCCGGGCCCGACAGCATTCAACCCGGCCCTGGCCAACTGCCCGACGGCCCCGGCGCGACCGCCGGCGACGCCGTCGCAAACCCTGGCACCGGGGCAGACGCCAGCCGCTTCACCGACGCCTGCCCCGACCGCAACGCCCGGTCCAACGGCGACACCGATCGCCACACCTCTCCCGTAGGCAGCGGCTGCCCGAGCGCGCGTCTGATCGTCAGGCGGCGAGCAGGAGGGTGCCGTTCTCGGCGCTGATCGCCGAGCGCTGCAACTCAAGGTCAACGACGGGCCCGTGGCCCACGTCGACCACCACCACGATGCGGTCGGCGAGCCGCAGCCCCCCCAGTCGCACGCAATCGCGCAGGAAGGTGAATGCCAGCGGACGGACCAGGTTCCAGATGTACTGACGTCCGGCCTGGGCATCATCGCCGGCAGCCTCGCGCAGGCTCTGGTCGCGAAACGCTAGCACGCAGACCTCGTCGGTGAGCTGCACCGGGGCGGTCCAGCTGTAGGCCTCGTCGTCGCCCGTGACGGTGATCAGCGAGTCCTTGGCGGTGAACAGGCTGAGACGCTCGACGAGACGGCGCATCGGCAGTGACGGCCCCTCGACGATGAAGGGAACATCGCGGAGACGTTCGTTCCATGCCTGCGTTGGATAACGGGCGCTGAAGCCGACGTCATCGACGCCGCTGAACGGCGAGGGCACCTTGATGACAAGCTCATCCATGCTCCCCATCCTCCTCCGGCCCCGGGCCAACGCGTGGTGCCGTCATCGGTGTGGAACACACCGTTTTCATCGGATCACCTCGGCGTTGCTGACCATGCGGTTGGCTTTGCAATCTACCACAGCCGTTCCGCAACCGCCGCGAGCGCTCCATTAGAGTCGCTGACCGATGCCCCTGACCGGAGTGCGTGTCCTCGACCTGAGCCGCCTGCTTCCGGGACCGTTCGCCACCATGATCCTGGCCGGGCTGGGTGCGGACGTCGTCAAGGTTGAGGACCTCGACGGCGGCGATTACATGCGCTGGATGGCGCCGCTGCAAGAGGGAACGTCGGTGATGTTCACCAGCCTGAACCGCGGCAAGCGCTCGCTACGGCTGGACCTCAAGTCGACACGGGGACGTCAGCTCTTCCTCGAGCTGGTGGAGCGCTCCGATGTCGTCCTCGAGAGCTTCCGGCCCGGCGTCCTCGACAGGCTCGGGCTGGGCGTGGCAGCGTTGCACGAGCACAACCCACGGCTGGTGGTCTGTAGCATCTCCGGTTTTGGTCAGGATGGGCCGGATCGTTTGCTCGTCGGCCATGACCTCAACTACCTGGCCCGGGCGGGTGCGCTGGGGATCACCGGGACCGGCGACGGACGGCCGGTCGCCCCCGGCGTTCAGATCGCCGACATCGGCGGCGGCTCGCTCGGCGCTGTGGCCGCCATCCTCGCGGCGCTGCGGCTGCGCGATCGCACCGGGGCCGGCAGCCACTGTGACGTGTCGATGGTCGACGGGGTGCTGAGCTGGATGTCGCCGCATATCGCGGCGGTCCTGCACGGCAGCCCGTCCCAGCCGGCGCAGATGCTTCTCAACGGGGGCCATCCCTGCTACCGGGTGTATCGGTGCGCCGACGGCTGGATGAGCGTCGCTGCGCTGGAGCCGAAGTTCTGGACCCAGCTCTGCGAGCTTCTCGACGTCGCCGACATCAGCGACGGCGCGTTCGCTACCGGCGACGAGGCAGAGCGCGTCGCCGCGCGGCTGGAGAGCGCGCTGCTCACCGGCACGCGCGCCCATTGGCGCGACCACTTCGCCGGTCACGACGTGTGCTGCGAACCGGTGCTGGACGTCAACCAGGTCGTCGAAGACGCACAGGTGCGCCATCGCGCCGACGACGTCGGCGGCGAGCTGGGCTGGTTCCCCTTTCACGTCGGCGACCGCGGCCATTCCCCGGCAGGAAGCGCTCCTGGGTACGGCGCCGACAGCCGCACCGTGCTCGCCGAGGTGGGTGTCGATGACACCGAGTTCGAACGGCTGGTCGCAGCGCGGGTGACAGCGTGAGCGCGCGTCCTGCGGCGCGTCCGACGCGGCGCAGTGCGCGCACTCGCGAAAGGATCATCGAGGCCGCCACCGAGGTCTTCGCACGCCGCGGCGTGCACGGCACCCGCGTCGCCGACATCGCCGAGCGTGCCGGGATCGCCTACGGGCTCGTCTATCACCACTTCCGAAACAAAGAGGAGATCCTCAGCGCCATCTTCGCGGAGCGCTGGGCGCAGTACGTGGCCTATCTCGAGGAGTTGGCGCGCACCCCGGCGCCGTTCCGCGAGCGGATGCGCCGCCTCATCCACTTCTGGGTGGAGACATATCGGCAGGACAACGACCTGATGACAGTGATGATCAATGAGATCACCCGCTCGTACGAGTTTCTCGAGTCCCACGACATCGCCGCGGTCCTGGTCGCGTTCGACCCCATCGAGCGGATCATCGCCGAGGGCCGCGCCAACGGCGAGGTGCGTGCCGACCTCGACGCCAGGCTGGCCACGTATGTCGTGCTCGGCGTCGCCGAGATGGTCCTGACCGGGTACGTGATCGGCACTCTCCCGCGCGACGATGCGCAGGCCTATGCGCGCGACGAGGAACAGCTGCTGACCCTCCTCATCGATGGGATGCGCGCGCCCGCCGTGTGACGGCCGGTCAACCGGCAGCGTTGCCCACGACGACGTCGCCCCACCAGGCGGTGACCTGCGCGCCGGTGTCGTCACGCGATCCGCCGTTGTCGATCACCCAGGTGGCGCGGCTGCGCTTTTCGTCGATGGGCATCTGCGCGTCGACGCGTTGTTGCGCGGCCTCGGTGTCCAGGCCGTCGCGCTGTCGCATGCGCAGCAGTTGCGCCTCGCGTGGCGCGTACACCAGCAGCGTCTGTGGAAAGGATGCGTCGCGGCCGTTCTCGAACAACAGGGGAATGTCGGCGACCACAAGAGGGGCCGTGGAGGACCGCGCGGCACTGATACGGGCCTGCATGAGCGCTCCGATCCGCGGGTGGGTGATCGCCTCCAGGTCGGCACGGGCAGCAGGGTCGGCGAAGACGATGGCGCCCAGCGCGGCGCGGTCCAGCACGCCGGCAGTGTTGACGATGTCGCCTCCGAAGCGGGCCACCACCTCGTCAAAGCCGGGCTGTCCCGGGGCGATCACCTCACGGGCGAGCAGGTCGGCGTCGACGACCACAGCCCCACACGCAGCCAGCATGCCGGCCACGGTCGACTTGCCGGTGGCGATGCCGCCGGTGAGGCCGATGACGCGCATCGGCGCACCGTACACGGCAGACGGCCGCGGCGGCAGGGCAAATGTCCCCTGATACAGTGGGCCCGATGCGTCGCCTTCCTGTCCTGCTGCTCGTCGCGATCGCGCTCCTCAGCGCCTGCGGCGGTGCTTCGAACACCAACGGGGTCACCGTCAACTTCGTCGGCAACAGCACCTGCGATACCAACGGACAGAATGCGTACTCGCCGTCGCCGCCCAACACCAACACGGCGCCGGTGGGCCAGCCCATCGACGAGATGCCGCACATCCACGTCGCCCAGGGCACGATCGTGACCTACCTGCACAACCCGCCCACCAGCGGCTGCCACTACAGCCTCGGCGTCGGGGTGGCGCCGATCAAACCGGGCGTGTACACGCCGTCGGCGCTGCCCAGCCTGACCGCCGAGTACTGGGTGCACAACCTCGAGCACGGCTACATCGTGGTCACCTACAACTGTCCCACCGGGTGCGACGCCGACCTGGCGACGCTCAACACCTGGTACCACACGCTCCCGCGCGACCCCGGCGGCGTGGTGCCGTATGCCAAGTTCATCGCCGTCCCCTACCCGGCGCAGAAGGAGAAATGGGATGTCGAGTCGTGGGATTGGTTCGATCCCATCGGCTCGACCCTGAACATGGCCGAGATCCAGAAGTTCTACGCCAACCACGTCAACCAGGCGCCTGAGGGAGCCGCCTCCGGCTGAGCCGCGACGGTTCGCGCGGGGGCCGTTCGTATACTCTGCGCGATGCCCGCAGCCAAGCGCCGCCGTGCCCCCGCTCGCCCCAGGTCGTCGGGGCAGCCGCCGCGGGGCCCGACCGTCTCCGCCGCCCAGGCGGAACGCGGTCAGATCTCCTGGCGATCGTGTGTCGTCGGCCTGGTCGCCGGCGAGGTGACACTGTTCGTTCTCAGCAACGTCGGGCTCGGCGTGGCCAACGCCGCCTTCGGCAATGCCGGGTTCCAGTCGGCCGACGGCGGCATCGTGGGCGTGTCGACCTTCCTCGCAGTGCTGCTCGGTGGGTTCGTCGCCGCACGCCTGGCCGGTCGCTTCGGGCTCTACCAGGGCGTGGTGGTCGGGGCGGGGTTCATCGCCGTCGGGGCCCTCTTCCAGTTCGCCCAGGAGGCATCGATCGTGCACAGCTCCCTGGCCAGCGGCACGCACACCCTGGTCGACCTCGGCCCGATGAGCATGGGCAACCTGATCAGCGGCGACATGCTCGCCCTGGTCGGCGGCTCGATCGGCGGGCTCCTCTCCCGCCGACGCTAGCCGGGCGCGCTGCAGCTGCGAGGGCCTATCGGGAGTTCGCTCCCTCGCCGGCTCGTGAGGGCGCCGGCGCCCCCTCCCGGCCATAGGCCTGGCCGACCAGGTCCACGCGGCCCAGCGACCGCGCGAAGTCCAGACAGGCCGAACGGGCGAAGCGCAGGTGCTTGCCGGGCGTGTGCCAGGCCTGGAGGTGGCCCTGGGCCACGGCGCGCCGAAGAGTGGAACGGGAGACCCCGCAGAGTGCGGCCGCCTCGCCGGTGGTCAGAATCTGTTCCTGCGTCTGGGCCACCTGCATCCCTCCTGAAACTAGAGCCCGCCCTGGCTCCAAGTGCTCGGATCGCGCGTTTCCCGGGTCACTCTACTACATAACCTTTGGTGCGCTTGTCCCGTTCCGTGAACTCTACATCAACTCTCCGCGATCGAACCAACTGAAGCGTCCGTATACTCCACCAGAGATCGAAACCGCCGGTGCAGGAGAGCTTCCATGGGCCTCGTCCAAGGCGTTGTGCGCCGGTTGGTCGACAGCGTCGGGACTGTGATCGTGGGCAAGGAGCCCGAGGTCGAGCTCTGTGTCCTGGCACTGCTCTGCGGTGGCCACGTCCTGATCGAGGACGTGCCCGGGGTGGGTAAGACGATGCTGGCCAAGGCGATGGCCCGGGCCACGGGGTGCGACTTCGAACGCCTCCAGTTCACGCCTGACCTTCTCCCCGGCGACGTGACCGGGGTGTCCGTGTTCAACATGAAGACCAGCGAGTTCGAGTTCCGCCGGGGCCCGATCTTCGCCCAGGTCCTCCTGGCCGACGAGATCAACCGGGCCACCCCGAAGACGCAGTCGGCCCTGCTGGAGGCCATGGAGGAAGGTCAGGTCACCGTCGACGGGGTGACCCATCCTCTGCCCGAGCCGTTCATCGTGCTGGCCACCCAAAACCCGATCGAGCTCGGCGGCACCTTCCCACTGCCCGAGGCGCAGGTCGACCGGTTCCTCATCAAGGTCAACCTCGGCTACCTTCAGCTCGCCGACGAGGTGGCCATGCTCGACCGCTTCCAGCGCGAATCGCCGCTCGAGAGCCTGGAGGCGGTCACCGGGGCCGGCGAGATCGAGGCGTGCCGACAGGAGCTCCAGACCGTCTGGTGCCACCACTCTCTCAAGGAATATTGCGTGCGTGTGGTGCAGCGCACTCGCGACCACTCCGATGTGGCGCTGGGGGCGTCGCCACGCGGCAGCCTGGGCCTGCTGCACGCGTCGCAGGCGCGCGCCGCCGCCCAGGGCAGGGACTTCGTGACCCCCGACGACATCAAACTTCTCGCGCCCCGCGTACTGGGCCACCGCATCGTGCTCCGCGCCAACGCGGAGTTGCGCGGCGTCACCACCGCACAGGTGATCGACGAAGTCCTGGCCGGCGAGACGGTCCCCGCTGAGCGACAGGCGATGGCCGGCGAGGGGTCGTGAGCTCGCGGGTCCCGCTGATCGCGGGCATCGCGGCGCTGAGCTTCTTTGCCGGCATCACGGGAATCCACCTCGCCTACACACTCACCTACATCCTTCTGTCGCTGATCATCCTGGCGTACCTCTGGACGCGCGCCATCGCGCGGCGCATTGGCGTCGACCGCACGTCGCCGGAGGGGACGTTCTCGGTGGGCGAGGCGTTCAGCGAGCGCTTCACCGTGCACAACCGCAGCCTGATGTGGGTGCCGTACTGCGAGATCCACGACCGCAGCGATCTGCCCGGCTACGCCGCGGGCCGCGCCTGCGCGCTCGGGGCTGGCGACAGCGTGTCGTGGACGGCGCGGGGCAGCTTCGGCCGTCGCGGACGTCATCGCTTCGGGCCGCTGGAGGCGCGCGTCGGAGATCCGTTCGGTCTCTTCAACAGGACCGTGCGCGTGGCGTCGCGCAGTGAGGTGATCGTGTACCCGGCGCTGCACCCGCTCGAGGACATCGGACCGCTGTGGAGCGGCAACGGTGCCGGCGACATGCGCCGTGGCAAGGCCGTCGACGTACCGCCCGAGGTGTCGTCGGTGCGCGACTACGACCCACATGACGGGATGAGCCGTATCCACTGGGCGTCCACCGCCCGCACCGGGCGTTTGATGAGCCGGACCTACGACACCCGGCACAGCGCGGACCTGCTGGTCATCCTCGACCTCCGCGCCGCCGTTCACTACGGCGCCGCGCCGGAGTCATCGCTGGAGTACGCGATCTCGATCGCCGCGTCCATCGTGCACGCGGTGGCACGCCGCGGCCAGGCCGTCGGGCTGATCACCAACGACTCGCAGATGCACGGCTTCGGCGCCGGCCGGGGCGAGGCGCAACGCATGCTTTTGCTGGACTTCCTGGCCACGGCGCGCGCCGACGGTTCCGCACCGCTCGCCCAGGTGATCGGCCGTCACGGCGATGGCTGGCGCGGCCGCGGCGGCATGGTCGTGGTCACGGCGGACCGCGACGCTGTCTGGGTCGAGGCGCTGGTCGATGCCGGCAGCCGCGGGCAAAGGCACCTCGCCATCATGCTCGAGACGGCGTCGTTCGGCGCCCCCGGCCCACCAATGCGCATCCCGGCGGCGTGGCGCCTGGCGCTGGACTGGTGGCTGGTGCGACGCGGCGATGTGCTCGGCAGCGGTGAGAGGGCGCGCGCCGCCGGCGACTGACGATGAGCGTCGCCACCCTCTCAGCCGGCCCGCGCTCGGTTTCGATCCGCTCGTCGAGCACGACGCTGCTGGTGATGGCACTGGTCGCAGCGACCGGGTGGACCGTGCTGTCCGGCGGCTGGTCCGAGGCGGCGCCGACAGCGGTGCTTGTGGGCATTGCCGGAGCAGTCGAGGCGGTGGTGCTGGCGCGCGGGCGCCTGTCGCGCAAGCTGGCGCTGCTCTCAGCCCCAGTGCTCCTCTTCGCAACCCTTCTGCCCACCACCTTCGGGGCACGTCCGGTGGGGCCGCCGGGCGGCATCCTTCACCTCGTCGGGCAGTACGCGGGAGCGGCGACGACGGGGCTGCTCGGCAACGCCTCGTGGGAGTTCAACGTCAGCCTCAGCGCGCTGCTCTGGGTGTGCGGTGCGTGGTCGGCGTGGTTCGCAGTGCGCGAGCGCCGCGGGGCGCTTGCCACGGCGCCTGCCTGGGCCATTCTTGCCGTTGCTGTCATCAACGCGCCGGACGCGACCAACGTCGGCCTGGCGGCGACGGTCACCGCGGTGGCCGCGATCATGGTCATCGCGGCGGTGCACCTCGACCGGCTCAACGACAGTTGGGTGCAGCGCCGCGTGGGCGTGCTGCCCGGGACCGACGGACGTTTCGCGACGGCGGCAGGAGTGGGGGGCGTGCTGATCGTCGTGCTCGCCCTGGTCCTGCCGCCGCTGACCAGCACGGATATCTCCGGCCGGCTGTTCGGTGTCGGCGGGTCGCACGGCGGCACCGGGGCCGGCACCTCGCCCGGCGGGGTCGGCCTGTCGTCGGGGACGGTGCGGTTCAGCCCCTCCACCATCCCGGGCGGCGCGTTGACGCTCTCCGACACCCCGGTGCTGACCTATCGGTCAAGCACGTTGACCGGCCTGTACCTGCGGATGGCGACGGATGGCGTGTTCGACGCTGGCAACTGGCTGCCCGACGAGAGCGCACTCAACAACGGCGATTTCGCGGAGGAGGTGGTTGACCCGGGAGCAATCCCGCGCGATCGCTCCCTCGCCGACGGTGGCGTCGGCGGCCTGCAGCAGACGGTGACCGCGAGCGTCAGTGTCAGCGCCGACCCGTCGGGGAGCAGCGTCCTGCCGTTCCCGGGTGAGCCTGAGGCGACCACCGTTGCGGCCCGGGCAAGCGGCCTCGTGCAGCCCGGCCTGGCTGGGCAGCTGCTGACCGTGGACACCGTCACCGGCGTGCATCAGGTGGCCGGCTCGTCCTTCGTGGTGACCGCGACGCAGTCGACAGCGACCACCGCCCAGCTGCGCACCGCGGGCGCCACCTACCCGTCGTTCATCGCGCGCGATGGCTTCCTGCAGCTGTCCGACAACGGCACCGGCACGACGGTGATCCGCACCCTGGCGCAGCAGTGGACGCGGGCGACGACAAATCCGTACGACGCCGCCGCGGCCATCGAGAGCAAGCTGCGCGATCCCAAGCTCTTCAAGTACACGCTCACCCCCCGGCAGCCAGCGGCCGGCAGCGGCATCTGGCCGGTCACGTACTTCCTGACCACCAGCCACCAGGGCTATTGCCAGTACTTCGCAACAGCCATGGGCGCGATGTTGCGCGCCGTCGGCATCCCCTCGCGGCTGGTCAACGGCTATGGCCCGGGCACGACCCCCAACTCAGCGGCCCGCGGCGTCGACGCCGAGTCGATCTGGCAGGTGACCAGCAACGACGCGCACACCTGGGTCGAGGGGTACTTCCCCAACTACGGGTGGATCCCGTTCGAGCCCACGCCGTCGTCGATCGCGGGCGACTACAAGCCGTTCGCCCGCAACGGCGCCATCACCTCGCCACCCAGCCCGAGCGGCCGGCCCTCAGCGGCGCCGACCCCCAACGCCCAGCGCAGCCACCCGGGTCCGACCGGCACCCTCCGCGGCGCTGGCGGCGGCCCGGGCACCGCCCTCACCCGCGTCGCCATCGGCGCAGCACTTGTACTTGTCCCCCTGGCCCTCTTCGCAGCCTGGTTCCTGCGCCCCCGGACGATTCGCGGCATCTGGAGCCGCCTCGGCCTGGTCGGCGCGCTCGCCGGCGTCCCCCGCGATAACGCGCTGACCTTCGAGGAATACGTGGGCCGCCTGAGCGCCGCCTTGGCGCGCGCGCCGACCCGCTCAGCACCGGTGGCCGCCCTGCGCGACATAGCCGCGGTCAGCGACCGAGCCTGGTACGCGCGCAGCGGGCTGGGCGCCGAGGATCAGTCGCGCATCGAGGTGGCATGGCGCCACGTGGCTCGAGTGTTGCCCGGCCTGGCGTGGCGCGTGCTGCGCAAGCGCCGCACGACCCCCTGAGGACCACCGGGGCCCTACCGGCGGGCTTTCACATCGAGTCCGAGCAGGTCATGCGCGATGATCGCGCCGGACACAGTCCCGCGAGTGCGCAGGTGGCTGAGCACGAAGCGGGTGTCCGGGTAGCTCTCGATGAGCTCCTCGAGCTCGCCGCGCCAGAGGTGGCCGCCGTCGGTGGGCTCGTTCCAGCCCGTGCACTCGCAGACCATCACGTCGGCGGCCGCGATGGTGCGGCGCAGGCCGGGGCAGAGCGTGGTGTCGCCGCTGAAACCGAGCACCGGTCCGTCCTCGCGCTGCACGGTGTACGCCAGCGACGGCCCGGTACTGTGCACCACTGCTGCGGCCCCGACCCGGTAGCCGGCGAGCTCGACGCTGGCACCGTCCTGGAGCACTGCCCACTGCGGGCTGACGCGGTCGCCGATCATGGTCATCAGGTGCCTGCCGTAACCGGTGGCGAGGAGGCGCTCGACGTACTCGCGCGTTCCCGGTGGCCCGGCGACGCACAGGCCGGGTCGCGGCTCACCGATGAAGGCACGGGCGCCGAGCAGCATCGGCAGCATATAGGTGTGGTCGGCGTGGAAGTGCGTGACCAGCACGAGGTCCAGCGACGCGACGGAAGCGCCGGCGCGGGGCAGCAGCATCTGGACCGGGGCGCCGCAGTCCACGAGGACGCGGTCGTCGACGAGGTAGGCGGCGTTGCAGCCGCACCCGCTGAACGCGTCACCGCTGCCCAGCACGGTCAGGCGGGTGCTGGGCCCGGTCGGCTCGGTCGCGCCGTCAGCCATGGGCGGTCGGGGCCGGCTTGGGGGTGGGGGTGGGGGTGGGCAGCGTCGTCGGCAGCCCCTCCCGGGTGAATCCCCAGTCGAGAAGCACGCGCGATTGATGGAAGTCGTACGGGGCGTTGAGGACCACGGAGATGAGCCGGTGACCACTGCGTACTGCCATGCCCACCAGGCAATTGCCCGCGTCGCCGGTCCAGCCCGGCTTGATGCCGACGGCGTACGGGTAGAGCGACAGCAATTGGTTGATGGAGTGCAGGTCGAACTCCGGGTGAGCTGCGCTCGCGCTCAGGATGGCGTCATGCATGCCGACGATCTGCGCAAACAGGGGGAAGTGCCGGATCGCCGCGGCGCTGATAACGGCGAGGTCGTAGGCCGACGCGTGGTGCGATGCGTCCTGGAGGCCGACGGGGCTGGTGAAGTGTGAATCGTGCAGCCCGAGCGCGGCCGCCTGCGCGTTCATCGCGGCGACGAAGCGCTCGAGCCCGACCGTGTCCTGTGCGATCGCGGTGGCGGCGTCGTTGCCGCTGACAAGCAACATGCCCGTCAGCAGTTCCTGCACTGTGTAACGCTGTCCCGCCGCGATGCCCATACGGGTCTCGTCCCAGGCCTGGTGAAGCGACGCGGCGGTGATCGTCACCACCTCGTCGGGGCTGAAGTTCTCCAGCGCCACCAGCGCAGTCAGGATCTTGGTGGTGCTCGCCGGGGGAAGCTGGGCGTGGTCGTCGTGCTGCCAGAGGATCGCCCCGGTGTCGATGTCGACGAGGATGCCGCCGGCGGCGGCAATGACCGGCGGCTTGGCCGGTGGCTCGGCTTCGTAGAAGCTGACGCTGTCGTCGACCAGGCTCATCCGAAACCAGGCTGGGCGCCCCAGGTCGGAGACGCCCAGGGACCGGTTCGCGCGTGCCTGGATCACCGTTGCGATGGGGGCGGCGCCGTGGCTGAGGACGAAGCCGGCGCCCACCACGGCCAGCACGGCGATGACGGCGACGGTGCGGATGGTGCGGGAAACGGACGACATCGCGACTTGGCCGCATGGTACGCGAGCATCGGTGCGAACGAACATTCCGGGTTTACCCGCGGCTGCGGATGGGGTACTACGAGGCGTGCGTCTCGACCGTTTCACTGAACGATCCCAGGAAGCGCTGCAGGCGGCGCAGCAGGCGGCCCAGCAGTTGCAACATGCAGCCGTCGAACCCGATCATCTCCTGCTTGCCCTGCTGCGCCAGGAGGATGGGCTGGTCCCTTCCCTGTTGCAGCGGCTCGAGGTGCCCCCCCAGCCCCTCGCGGCTCGCCTCGAAGCCCAGCTTGAGACGCGCCCCAAGCAGTACGGAGGGGGCGAGCCGGCGGTGGGCAACGCGCTGCGCGAGGTGCTGATGGCGGCGTTCGACGAGATGTCGCGGCTGAAGGACGAATACGTCTCCACCGAGCACCTGCTGCTGGCGCTGGTTCGCGCTGGAAAGGGTGGCGAGGCGGCACGGTTGCTGGCCGAGGCCGGAGTCACCGCCGACCGCATCTACGCGACGCTCGAGGCGGTCCGCGGCTCCCAGCGCGTCACCGACGCCAACCCAGAGGCCAAATACGACGCGCTGGTCAAATACGGCAACGACCTCACCGACGCGGCCCGGCGGGGCAAGCTCGACCCCGTCATCGGCCGCGACGCGGAGATCCGGCGGGTGATCCAGGTGCTCAGCCGGCGCACCAAGAACAACCCGGTGCTCATCGGTGAGCCCGGCGTGGGTAAGACCGCCGTCGTCGAGGGGTTGGCCCAGGCCATCGTCAACAACGAGGTCCCCGAGACGCTCAAGGACAAGCAGCTCTACACCCTTGACCTCGGTTCGCTCGTGGCCGGCAGCCGCTACCGCGGTGACTTCGAGGAGCGCCTGAAGAAGGTGCTCAAGGAGATCCGGACCCGAGGCGACATCATCATGTTCATCGACGAGATCCACACGCTCGTCGGTGCCGGTGCTGCCGAAGGCGCCATCGACGCCGCCAGCATCCTCAAGCCGATGCTGGCTCGCGGCGAGCTGCAGACGATCGGTGCGACGACTCTGGACGAGTTCCGCAAGCACATCGAGAAGGACCCTGCCCTCGAGCGGCGCTTCCAGCCGATCCAGGTCG
>JBDTJX010000109.1:0-5491 GCA_039935655.1 Candidatus Dormiibacter sp.
CACCTAGTATCGCAGGCTGGACGGCAAGGGGTTGATGAAGCTACGTTGGCCACACCTTCTGATGGCGGCGCTGCTCCTCTCCGCCTGCGGGCTACAGGAGGACATCAGCACTCGCACCGACCTCGGCTCGTCGACTGTGCAGACGCTGCCCCCGCTCTCCGGGACGACCCTCCAGGGCGGCTGGTTCGACATGAGCGCCCATCGAGATCACCCGATCGTGGTCGACTTCTGGGCATCGTGGTGCGGTCCCTGTCGCAAGCAGCAGCCCGACCTCGATGCCATCGCCCGCTGCTATACGCCGCTCGGCGTGGTCTTCGTCGGCGTCGACCTGCGTGACGATGATGCCAATGGACGCGCCTACATTCAGGAGTTCGGCGTGCCTTACCCGAGCATTCCCGACCCTGGCGCTGACCGTGCGGCCACCTATGACGTGCCGGCGCCTCCAACCACGGTGATCGCCGACGCGTCGGGACACGTCGTCAGCCGTCGTCTCGGTGGCTTGGACAAAGCCTCACTGAGCGGTCTGCTCGCGCCACTGCTGCGCAGTCGGCGCCCTCCGACGTGCTGAGGGTGGGCCGTGCAGGACGGCAGCAGCGCAGAGGCTCACCGCGCGGTCTGGGGTGGAGCCGCCTGTCGGTGTTCGGCCTCCTTGTTTTGGCGTGTGGTCTCCGCCCGAGCGGTGCCCCTGCAAACGGCCCGCCGGGATGGGTGAGTCCGAGTGCGGCGCCGGCGCTTGCTGGCGTCGGCCTGGACGGCGAGGGCGTCGATGTCACCGCGTACCGGGGGATATGGTGGTCATCGACTTCTGGGCGTCGTGGTGCGTTGCCTGCCGCGCCGAACAGCCCGACCTCAACGCGCTGGCAAACGCCTATGAGGGCCGCGGCGTCCGCTTCCTCGGTGACGACATGCGCGACAGCCTCGCGCCCGCGCAGTCCTACGTTCGCGAGTTTCATGTTCGCTACCCCAGCGTCGTCGACGCCTCGAGCGACATCGCCGCGGCGTTTGGCGTCGGTGCCCCGCCGACCGTCATCGTGGTCGACCAACGAGGCCGCATCGTGGGCCGATACCTGGGGACGGTCACAGGGGTGGCGCAGCAACTCGACGCGCTGACGCACCGCGCCTGACAGGCGTCAGCGCACCCCGATCATCAGCACCGCCACCGAGGCAGAGAGCACCACAGCCGCGACGACTGCGGTGACCGTTGTACCCCGAGACGTCTTGCGGCCCTCGGCTCGCAGCGGAAGCAGGAGCTGTCGGCACAGGGTGTACGCGGCGAAGGAGGCCACGAAGAGCGCGCCGGATGTTGCCGTGGTGGTGTGCAGGATCACCGCCAGGCCAGCCAGGCCGATGACCAGCGCCGACAGGCTTTCCAGCAGCTGGGTGGGGACGCGGCGCGCTCCCACCCGCCGGTCCGAGGACCACAGCGCCCAGCGCGACGCCGACAGTCGCCCGGCGCAGCAACCGGTCAGAAAGCAGCCGACCCGTCCGACGGCGATACCAAGGAAGAGGCCCGGAGTCGTTCCATCGACCACGGCCCCGATGGGAAGGTGCAACACCGCCAAGCCCGCGATCATCACGACGGCGGCGCCAACCAGAGCGCCCTGTATGCACATCCCGTCGCACCAGACTCCATGCAGGCTGCGTCGCAGCCCGATGAACCACAGCTTGCCCCCGAGGCTGCCTGCGGCAACGACCATGAGGGAGACGAGAAAGACCCGGCCGGGATCGACGTGCTCGCGGGGCAGGAGCCTCCCCTGGAACAAGAAACCGATGACGACGCCCAGGGCGACCAGCGCCGTCCAGCTACCGGCGATGACAGCGGGCATGCGGTCGAACCCGGTGAGCGGGGCCAGGCGCGTCTTCACCGGACCGGCGGGAGCCACCTTCAGCTTCCAGCGTGGCCACGACCAGGCGGCGGGGTGCACTGGAACAGCGGACGGCGCTCTCAGGGTGTGAGGCCGCGAGCGAGCGGCGCCGTTTTGCGATGTCACCACTGCGGCGTCGACGTTCCATTGCCCCTCGTTGATGTCGAACACCCGGGTCGTCACCGAGACCGGACCGCTGTCCGGCACGATGCCTTCGATGACTTCGTCACGGATGAAAGCGTCGCGGGGACCCTGCCTCGCGACGCCGATCCGTCGTCCCGCCAACCGCAGCCTGACGGCGTACGGCTCCGCAGCGGCCACGGAGTCGAACCACACGCTCACCGTCAGCCCCTGCGGTTGTTCCTCGTTGTCGACAGGGGCCGCAACCTCAGGGGGAACTTGCAGTCGGGGCTGCGGTCGTGCAACTGCATGGCGCGCTCCCGCCGGGGTGGTGGCTCGGGCGTGAACCTTACGCCTCCGGCTCATCGATGGCCACCGCGAGCTCGGCAGCGGGCGCCCCGGCACCCCTCGCCGAACCGAACCGCGACCGCCCCGGGTCGGCCGATTCGGGTTGGCGAATGGCTACGCAATGTCTGCTCCTCCCATCAATCCGCTGTCGCAAGACCAACGGCTACTGCTGGACCGTAGTACCCGGCTACTAGTGGACAATAGTATCGGCTAAGCCGGCGGCCACTGCACGTGGGCGTAAAGACGGAGGAGAGGGGTCATGAGCGGGTATCACTCGCCGGTGAGTAGCAGCACTCCCATGACGGCGAGCAGACCACCCGACGCCAGCCGCATCGTCGTTATCCCGCGCCGGGCGCGCTGCAGCCACCTCTGCGGCCGATTCACCGAGAGGCTCAGCGCCAGGAAGGGGAGGCCGAGGCCGAGGCGGAGGCTGTGGCCGTGGAGCACCAGCAGGACGAAACCCGCGCCGACCCGCCCCGTGCTACCGGCGAGGGTCAGGATCCCGCCGAGGACGGGGCCGAATGCACAGGTGTCCAACTGATCGCGAACGCGATTGCCGAGGTTCAGGCGACGTCCCCGGACGTGACCTCCGCTGCCCGATCCTGCCCGCGCCCGGCCGCGACGGTGGGCCACTCATCTCCGTTCAGGGCGCTCTGCAGCCGCACCAGATCGGGCGGCGCAACAGCCGTCTTGTTCTGCTGGAGGAGCGAGGTGTCGCGAGCCGCTCGCCGCAGATCCGCAGCCGCGTTGAGTCGCCGCACCTCGCGCTCGAGGCGACCAGTCTCGGTGTCGCGGCCGAGCCACCACATCATTCCACCCATCAGCAGCGGGCAGCCGAGCAAACAACAGGCCACAAGCAGGATCTGGAACATCGCACTCCGAACCGTCGTGGGCACGCTTTTGAGCGAGCCGGGCGATGATACTATAGCAAGCTAGTATCCATGAATCCCGGATCCGTCCCAACCGAGGTGCAACCGATGACGTTGAGGCAATGCTTGAACTGGAAGGTTCTGGTTGGGCTTGGCGGCGCCGGCGCCCTTGTTCTGATGATTGCGCCTCGCGCCGCTGGCCTCGTGCCACTGTTTCTGCTGCTGGCGTGCCCCCTCTCAATGGTGGCCATGATGTGGTCGATGCGTGCCGCGCCCAAGGGGGATGGCGCCGCACCCGGATCATCTGGATCGGAGGAGCGGATTGCCGATCTCAAAGCACAGATCGCGGCCCTGCAGGCCGATCGTGACGGGAAGTTGAGCGCATCACGAGCCGCGCATTGACGAGGTGACGCGCTTGCGCGACCGATGGGGCCGGCGCACCTGGCTGGTCGGGGCGATCGGAATCGTCGGCGTCGCCCTTGTGATCGGGCGCGTGACCGTGCCGAGCACCCACGGTAACGGCGGCGGGGTTGGTGCATTGGCTGTCGCCGACCAAGGCGGCGCTCCCGCTGGAACCCAGAAATAATTTGCCTTCCTGGCCGCCCAGCACAGCAACTTCTGCGGCCTGCAGCCGAGCGCCGTCGTCGGTTACGCAGATGACCAGCGCATCCAGGGGTCGTGCTGCAACGCCATGGACATGGCGAAGTACCAGCACCAGGTACAAAGCCTCAAACGATATGCGAGCCTCTCCGAAATCCCCGCGGATCCGTACGACATCCGTGCTGGATTGGCCAAGAGCCTCCTCGACGACGACCGCAGCATCGTGCTCGCCGGCGCCAACAAGGCCACCTTCGACGCGGCGATGCAGATGACCGCGGACAAGGGACCATGCTGCTGCCATTGCTGGCGCTGGACTGCCACCGAGGGTCTTGACAAGCGGCTGATCACCGAGTGGCACCTGGGGGCAGCCGAGCTGGCGCGCATCACCGATCTCGTCAACGGCTGCGGCGGTCCGATGAACACACCCGCTGATATAGCGAGCCTCAGCCGTCGATCCTGAGCGGCACGGACGTCGCCGTCAGACGATCAAGGTGGCGATACAGATACCGAGCGGGATGCTCGCCACCGCTGCCGCGACGCTCGTGATCAGCAGCCGGCGGGGCACCCGGTCCGGAGCGGGCGGGTCACCGAGCAGGCAGGCCACGCGGGCGGCCGCCGCGTCGCCGTACGCCGCGCTGAAGACGTCATCCTCGGGGCTTGCCCAGAGCTTGAGCAGGGCGCGGGCAACCGGGCGCCGGCCCACCTGGCTGACCGCCTCCGCGTCGGCGGCCATCTCCTCGCGACGAATCCGCTGCTCCGCCCACCAAGCCACCGCTGGTGCAAACCAGAGCACGTCGGCGAGCGCCCGGCGCACCACGCGTCGCAGGGGGTCGCGGCGCAGGGCATGACGGCGCTCGTGGATGAGGACCGCCTCGAGCTCGTCGTCGTCGAGAGCATCGACCACGTCCAGGCTGAGATAGGGTCGCGGGCGGACGAGGCCGGTGCAGAACGCAACGCCTGCGCCTCCGGTGAGGCGCGCTCGACCGCCGAGGCGGCGGCGCGCCACGATCCCATCACGCCCGCGCACAGGGGGCAAGGTCGCCAGTGACCGCCGTCCCCGCCAGGTCAGCCAGCCCGCGCGAGCGACGACGGCTGCCGCCAGCACTCCGACCACCAACAGGGCAGCGTCCACTGCCGTCATTGCCGCGGACGAGGCGCGGTCACCGCAGCGCCACCCCGGGCAGATGGCAGCGGTGCTGACCAGGCACGACGCGAACAATGCGCCTGTCACGGCGAGCACCGCGAATCGCAACAGCCTCACCGGTCGGCCAACCGACGAAGGCGCTGGCGCTGCGCTGGGCTGAGGCGGTCAAGCTCCGCGGTGAATGCGGTGAAGGCGGCGTCACCGAAGCGCGCAACGGCGCGGCCCGCCTCGGCGCGGCTCAAGCGCTCGATCATCTGGCGCGGCTGTTCGGCGACGCGGTAATGGTGGGCACGCGCGCTCTGCGAACGCTCGACACCGAGGATGCCCTTGGTGGCGAGCCTGCTCACCGTGGTCATGACCGTGGTGTAGGCGAGGTCGGAGAGCACCTCGTGGACATCGCGGACCACGAAAGGATCGGGCAGCCGGGCCGCCCACGCCGCATCCATGATCCGGGCTTCCAAGGGACCGAGCAGCTCGAGCGCTCGGTCGCGCGCGCTTCGCATCTCCATTCCCTGCTGGTTCCGCCGCGGAACGTTTTACTAGCC
>JBDTJX010000110.1:0-5745 GCA_039935655.1 Candidatus Dormiibacter sp.
TTGGTGCGCCAGTTCATTCGCCCGGCGGCACGTCGTCGAACTTGGCGACGGTCATGATCGCGACTCCTTCAAAGGTGCCGAGAGCAAGCAGGTCGGCGTCGCCAGTGACGATCACATCGGCTCGTCCCACCACGGCAATGGCGAGCACCTGGTTGTCATCGGGTTCTCTGGTCGGGCGGTGCGCGCCAAGACATGTGTCCGTCAAAGTGGGTCACGCCCAGTGCTTGCGATAAGCCCGCGCGTGTGGGTCGGCCGCGGCCACTTCTCGCCAACCATGAGGGCGTCACTTAGCGGGTGCCCGGGGCATGCCCACTCCCCTCTGAGAGCGACGAGTCGGACTGTCTATAGCCCATCGAGTAAGGCGCGCAACGCCCCCGTGTAGGCGTCGAGTGCCGCACGTCCGCGGCTGGTCAGCGCCACTGTGGTTCTGGAAGCAGCTCCGTTGCCGGTCTTTTCGCTGCTGACGTAGTCGGCGTCCTCGAGCTTGCGCAGGTGGACGATCAGGTTGCCGGGTGTCAGCCCGATCATGTCCTGCAGGCGAGTGAAGGACAGCGTGTCGTCTTCGTCCAACGCCGCCAGCGTCGCGACGATCCGCAAGCGGGCCGGAACATGGATCAGCGGGTCGAGCGCGTCGTCGGCCATCGACATACCGTCACGCGCGCTGCCGGCAAGCAATGGCGGCGGCGCTGCCCAGCAGCGTGATGCACAGGCCGACCCCGGCGACCGCCCACGCCCCGACCGGTCCCGCGAACACGGCCGCCGCGCCGACGACGGCGACCGCGACTGCGGTGCCGCACTCACGCCAGTTTGCCCGTGCCGCCATGATGGCCGCCCAAGCGATGCCGGCGACGATCAGCGGCACCCCAACCAGGTACCAGCCGTAGACGATCGCGGGGCTCACTCCGGCGCCAGCCAACACCCCCAACACCACATACACACCAACCCAAATCACCACCATGACGGTGATCTCGACCGGGCGTAGCCGGGATCTCCCGCTCACCCCGGTGGTCCTGCGCCTGGCCACTGCGAGGGTCGCGACGAGGTTGACGACCAGCAACGGCGCTATGACGAGGATGGCCGAAACGGTCGGGCCTTGGTAGGGATGTTGCCCGCGTACCGAGAGCCAGGCCGCGCCGCCCACCGCCAGCACGATTGCCGCCCTGACCACGAAGAGCCACGGCGGATAGGGTTCCAGTTCGCGCCGCGCCTGCCGCCCTGTCTGCTCCAGCAGTGTCGCCGCCTCTCGGAGGCCGAGCCCTCCGTCGTCGGCTCCCCCGAACTGAGCGATCTCGCGGGTTCCGGTCATGTTGCGCCTCCTCGTGTTGCTCCTCCAGCTTTGCGCCGCAAACTTACTATGCTTTGCGGCACAAAGTCAATGGGTGGAGCCGCACTCGTCTTGAGCGGACGCCGGTCCCGGCTCCGCGAGCCTTGAAAGGCGACGTGGAATCCCGAGACGAGTGCAGCGAAGCGAGCCGTCGCATCCGGGACATGCCGAAGCGTCGACAGCGTGGTCGAGGCCGTGTTCGGTGTCAGCGTCGAGTCAAAACCGGCCAGGTGAGGTAGCTCCGAAGCCCGCTTTTGCCTCACCGCTGACACCAACCCGCTGGCTGGCGCTACCTGCGCTCTATCCTCAAGGCTCGTCCGGCAGGTGTCCGGAGAGTGGTTCGCGAGTGGCTGCCGCTTCGGGCACTCGCCGTTGTCCCCGGCCGATTGGGATGCCCCGTCAACCGCTACGCCGGCTTCTCCGACGGTTAGTCTGGTCGGGCTGTGAGGGCGCGACGCCAACCGTTAGCGGGATCCGATCGTCATCCCCTTGTGCATCCGACGAGTCGCCGACGAGGCCGACTGACCCCCTTCCGCCACCTCGGCCCGGGGTTGATTACCGGCGCGGCTGACGATGATCCCTCGGGGATCGGAACCTACTCCCAGCTCGGTGCGCAGTTCGGGCTCGCGATGCTGTGGACGGTTCCCGTATCGCTGTTTCTTGCAGCCGCGGTCGAGGAGTTGGCCGGCCGTCTTGGTCTGGCGGGGCGTGAAGGTCTTGCGTCGCTTGTCAAGAAGAACTTCGCGGCACCCGTACTCTACTTCGCAGCGCTCCTCGTTACCGCGGCCAACACATTCAACATTGGGGCCGACCTTGGTTCCATGGCCGCGTCGTTACGCCTGGTGATTCCAGTTCCGTTCGTTCCTCTCCTCATCACCATCACGGTCGTCGTCCTAGTGCTGGAAGTCTTCATTCAGTATCACCAGTATTCAAGACTGCTCAGGTTTCTGACACTTTCACTGTTCGCCTACCTCGCCGTGCTGGCTGTGGTTCACGTGGACTGGCGCGCAGTCATTTCCAATCTGGCGATCCCCCACCTCAGCATGAGCAAGGCCTATCTAAGCGGCCTTGTCGCCATCTTCGGGACCACGATCTCCCCCTATTTAATGTTCTGGCAATGCAGCGAGGAGGTCGAGGAGACGGAGGACCTCAGGGAAAAAGCGCAACAGCCGAGTCCACGCCGGGTATCCGGAATGCAGGTTGATGTCATCGTCGGGATGACGGCAGCAGTGCTGATAATGTTCGCGATCCTGGTATCGGCCGCATCAACGCTCGGCGCGCACGGGATCACCAACATCGGCACCGCCGACCAGGCAGCGCAGGCGCTGAAGCCGATCGCGGGTAATTTCGCGGGACTGCTGTTCGCGCTGGGAATCGTCGGCACTGGAGCGCTTGCGGTACCGGTTCTTGCGGGGTCAACCGGCTACGCGCTGGCGGAGACGCTTGATTGGCACGAGGGACTGTCAAAGAGCCTCCGGCACGCCCGCGGCTTTTACGTAGTGATCATCGGTTCCATGTTGGTCGGCTTGCTGATGAACTTTGTCGGTCTCAACCCGATCAAGGCGTTGGTGTACTCAGCCCTCTTGAATGGGCTGGCCGCGCCACCATTGATCCTCCTGATGCTGATACTCGGCAACCGCCGGAAGGCGGTGCACGTTTTTCGCAGCGGCTGGATATCCAATACGTTGGTCGGCATCGCCTTCCTGCTGATGGCGGGGCTGCCCATCGCGTACCTGGTCGCCAAGTGAGGCCTCACACGCCTCGGCGAATCATCCAGGCGGGGGCTCAACCTTGGTGAGGAACCGCGACGGCCGCCCTCGCACGAGCCGGTCGATTGATCTTTGAGGACGCCGTAACACTCGCAGGACACAGCCTCCAGGCCACGCCGGTTCCCGGTGGGGTCGTTTCTGGCTGAACACACCGATCAGGAAGCTGACGACGGCCGCCATCGAGATCGGCACGACTGGACAGCGCTCGGTACGGTAGCGTACCGTACACTCCAGAGCCGGCGCGACGGTACCGGGGTTCCCCAGGGCTGACCGCCCGCCCGTTACGAGGTGGAAGCACAGGTGCAGACAGTTGAACTCGCCGAGAACCACACCAATCAGCTGCTGGATGCGCTACCCGTTGCACCCCGCAACCGCTGGTTCGCCTCGCTCATCCCTAGGTCTCCTTCGCCAGCAAGCTCGTCTCTCGGGTGGTGGACTGTGCTCCCACGCTCGCCGTAGACGGCCGGCTGAATGGCGTCGCAGCCTGGATCATCCCTGTAGCGAGTCCCTAATGGCGCTGAGAAGCCAGCGCGAATCGTCGGCCGCTCCTGATCACCATCCGACCGCGGCCCACTGAACTCGCGCGTTCGTGCTCGTCGCCGTTGGCTCTTTGAGTTGCCATCCTGGTCCGAGACGGCCGGCCAGCTCCATGAAGACGACGCGGTACCACTCGCACGACGTGACCTCCAGTCCAAGCCGGTTGACGATCGTCACCCGTCCGCCGCGGGCACGGATGAGGCCAGCCGTTTTCGAGGCTCTTGGCTGACCCGACCCACCGGCCCTCACCGGCCGGTGATGCGCCGTGCCGCAGTGGGCGCAGTCTTCCGCCCCAGGGCGATTGCGGTCGCGCTATTGCGCCAAGTCCGCCGTGCGGACTGGTCGAGGTCCCCAGCCAACTGGTGGTGCGAATCTGCGTCGTCGACTCGGCCGGCGCGTCCTCGAAGCGCCGTGCCACGCTACGTGGCGCTGCTGAACCAGATCGAGGAGCTTGCCCCTTCTCCGACAACCGGTGACGGACGCGTCTCACCCGACTCCATTCGGCACATGAATGCAACCATCGCATCGTTCAATGCTGAAGACCCGGGTTTGCGGTGCCGCACTACGTATCGTAGGAGCTTGGAGGACACGGGCCGTCGGATCAGAGTCTGTAGTGCGGGAACTCCTCTGAGCGGCCCTGGAAGGACAGGATCTTGGGGTTCTGGATCACGCCGTCGCGGATCTCGATCGCCCGGCGGACTGTCTCGTCCGTCTCCCATGCCGCCGGCCCGGCCAGCACTGTCCCGAGGTACGGCAGCAGGGCTTCGCTGATCTCCCAGGTGGCTGAGTTCCACAGGTACGACGGGCTGTGGTCTACCGCGTAGTAGTGGACGCCCGCGCCCACACCAAGCATCGGGTTGTCGAATGACGTGGGACGAGCCCACTCGAACCCCATACCCTCGTCGCAGGACACGTCGACGAACAGACTGCCGCTCGCGAACAGCTCAAGTTCCTCGCTGGTGACGAACATGAGCGGCGCATCGGTGTCCTGAAGAACGCAGTTCACGACGATGTCGTGCTCGGCCAGGAACTCGGCGACCGGCTTCGGCCCCAAACTGTCGAGGACCACCACCCGGGTCGGGTCCCGGGCATCCCGCTCGAACTGCAGCAGGTGCGCTGTGTGCATCTGCGAAGCGACCGCGGCGACGTCGCGGTGCGTCAGCACACTGACGTCGAGAACGCCGAGCGCGTGCAACGCAGTCACCGCGCCCCGCGCTGTGGCGCCGAAGCTGATGACGGCAGCGCGCAACCGGCGGCCGTACTCGCCCGTCGTACCGATCAGCTGGGTGCTGTGCAGGACCGAGCAGTAGCCGGCCAGCTCATTGTTCTTGTGAAAGACGTGGACTTGATACGCGCCGTCGGCCGCCCAGTGGTTCATGGCCTCCCAGGCGATCAGCGTCAGCCGCCGGTCGATGGCGAGCTGGGTGACGGTCTCGTCCTGGACGCAGTGCGGCCAGCCCCACAGTACCTGCCCTGTTCGGAGGTCGGACAGGTCTTTCGCCGTCGGCTTGGGAAGGAGGCAGACATCGCACTCCTCGATGAGTTGCTCGCGAGATCGCAGGCCGCCCACCAGCGGTGCGAGCTGATCGTCGGAGACGCCGAACCGCGCGCCGTAGCCCGATTCGAGAAAGATCCGTGTGCGCAGCGCAGGGTCGATCCGGTCGAGGTGGGACGGGTGAATTGGCAGCCGGTACTCGTTCTGCCTGTGGGATCGGGCGACCACCCCGAGGCTTAGCTCCTCCACGGGCTTCCTCTGTCCTCGGCGACAACGCCGGTCCGACGGTATGTGAGCAATGTCTGCGGGTCCAATGCGGTCCTCCCCCGGCGCCTTTGGTGATGAGTGTGGAGCGTGCTCGATCGGCTCGTTTTCATTCCTGGGCATGACCCGATTTGACCGACACTATTCTTAGCCCGCGCACACTGCGTTGACCTATGCGGCCCGCCCGCCGTCGGGCAGGGTCAGCGAGACCACCTGATCCGCGAACACTGCGGTCAGCTCGAGCTTGCCGCCGAGGGCCTCGACATACCGAGCCAGCGTCGACACATACAGGTCAGCAGCGTGCTCGACCCGAGAGATGTTCCCCTGGGTGACATCGAGAGCCTCGGCGATCTCGA
>JBDTJX010000111.1:0-12118 GCA_039935655.1 Candidatus Dormiibacter sp.
GCGCGAGTGGGTGAAGCGAGCCGACGTCGACGGTGGCAAGCGGGGTGGGCTGACCACGGCTGAGCGCGAAGAACTGTCGCGACTCCGCCGCCAGGTTCGTGTGCTCGAGGAGGAGAGAACCATCCTCAAGAAGGCAGCAACTTTCTTCGCGAAGGAGACCCGGTGAGCCGGTATCGGTTCATCGAGGTGGAGAAAGTCAACCACGCGATCAGGACGCTGTGCCGCGTGCTCAAGGTCTCCCGCGCCGCCTATTACCACTGGTTCATCCATCCGCTCTCGGCGCGTGCGCGCGCGGACGTCGCGCTCACCGAGCGGATCGCCGCCATCCACGCCCGCAGCCGGCAGACGTACGGCGCGCCACGCGTCCACGCCGAGCTGCACGCCTGTGGGGAGCTGCACGGCCGCAAGCGAGTCGCGCGGCTGATGCGTCATGCCGGCATCGCAGGACGCTTCCCGCGCCGCTACCGACGCACGACGATCGGGGATCCGTTAACAGTGCTCCCCGACTTGGTGCAGCGCGACTTCACGCCGACGCGGCCGGATGAACTCTGGGTCGCGGACATCGACTACGTGCGCACCTGGGAGGGCTGGCTGTATCTGGCCGCCATCCTCGACTGCTACTCGCGTCGCGTGGTGGGCTGGGCGATGGCTGATCACCTGCGCACCGAGCTGCCGCTCAACGCCCTGCACATGGCGCTGGCTCATCGCGCGCCTGCCGACACCCTGATCGATCACACCGATCGCGGCTGCGCAGTACACCTCTGAGGCGTACACCAACGTCCTCGAGGGTCATGGCATTCGTTCCAGCCTGAGCCACCCCGGCAACTGCTGGGACAACGCGGTCGCCGAGAGCTTCTTCTCGACGCTCAAGCTCGACCTCGTCTACCGGCACAGCTGGCCGACTCGCGCCGCCGCGCGGACTGCGATCTTCGAGTACATCGAGGCTTTCTACAACCGCGGGCGCCGGCATTCGACGCTCGGCAACCTCAGTCCGGCAGACTACGAATCCCAGCACGCTGCTGTGTGCTCGGCCTAACAAACGTGTCCGTCAAACCGGGGCAGGCCCAGTGTGTGTGTGTGTGTGTGTGGAACCCAGTCAGGCGCACAGCGGGAAGGATGACAGGGCTCTTGACGCCGAGGCTTTCTTCAGCACGGTGTAGAGCCAGTGCGGGGACGGAGCACCGCGCGTGAACGAGGCGGTGGGGCACACCGTGGAGGAGCGGCACTTTTGGCGAGGGAATCTACAGCGGTTGCGCCGGCATCGCCGGAAGCGGCTGTCTGGTGATGACCCTGGTCGCCCACTGCTGCGCCCCCCGCTCGGGCCAACGGCGGGAGGCGGGGGAGTTCCGCGCACGCCCTAAAGCGCACAGGGCACTCTCCGCACCGCCGCATTGCCCATCGCCCTGCTCAATCGTTCCACTGCTTCCTGCGCCCGTCCAGTCCCCAGCTCTCGTGTTCTGGTTCGCGCCTCTCCACCTCCTTTCCGTCTCTCATGCTCGTTTACCGATAGTTCATCGCACACACTTGCACTGATAGTGCGCAGGTGCCACAGTGCGTCACGAAATGGCGGCCACGAAACCACGCTGCAAGGCATGCGGGCAGACCTTCCCAGAGCCGGCAGGTCCGGGCCGTCCCGCCCGGTTCTGCGGCACCGCGTGCCGGAGTGCGGCATATCGGAGACGGCGTGCCGGTGTCCGTGAGACCGCTCCGCGGTGGCCGAGTCCGCGCGGACACCTCGGCCTCGAGGAGCTCGCCGGGTATGAGGCCGCCCTACGAGCCGCCCACCGCCGCCGCCAGGTCCGCGAGCGTCAGGCACGCTGTCGCCGCGCCTTTCGGCGGTGGATCCGTGCCTACCGAGCGGCCTACGACCTTGGCGTGCTTTCGGTCCACCTGCCGCCGCGCCCGAGTGAAGAGGCGTCGAGCGCGCTCGCGGAGCTCCTCGCCGCTGTCGAGGAGTGCAGCGCGCTCGACGTCAGGGGTCCGAAGAGCGCCAAGCGGGAGTGGGATCGCGCCCGGGGGGAGACGCTGGAGCTTCTCCGTCTCGCCGCCCCACCGCACCTGACTCGCGCTGAGCGACGTCGACTCGACCGCGAGGCCCACAAAGCCGCTCATCGGGTCGGCGGACCGCCAGGCCGGCGGTAGGTCAGAACGGCAGGGTCGGTGTCCCTTCGCGTGTGACCGGGCGCGTCCGTCGACGTTCGCGCTCACTTGCGTCGTCATCGACGGCGAGCTTGCGCTGGACGTAGATGTCGAGTTCAGCCGCCGGCACGCGCGTCAGGCGGCCGATCTTGACGCGGCGGAGCTCGCCGCGACCGATGAGCTCGTACACCAAGGTACGCCCACAACCGAGGACATCGGCGACCTCGTTGACGTCGAGGAGACGGACTGGTGCGACGGCGGAGTCAACGCGGTGGGTGAGGCCGACATGAGTTCTCATGTCGACATATATTGAGCACAAAGTGTCCTCATAGTGTCCTCATTCTTGCGTGTGCGATTCTCGAACACCACTGGCAGTCCGGACGAGCGTCCGCAAGACGACGGTGCCGGGTCGTCGTGCCCCCGCCAGGGGCCTGGAGACGGCGGTTCAGCGCAACGGCGATGTCTCCTCGACGGCGACTCGTGATGAGGGCCGGCGGCAAGCCCCAGGGTCGGCAATTGGTATCAATACTGATATCACCAGCGGCGAACATGGGCGAAATCCGGCGGACGTCGCCGACGCGATTGCACCGGTCCTGAATACGAAACGGTCACCCGCGAACACCCGCGAATCGGGCCCTGCCCGGCTCATAACCCCAGGGTCGCAGGTTCGAATCCTGCCCCGCCCACGTCTTGCAGGCGGGCGCCGGCCGCGCGTCGACCGGCGCCTGCTCAGCCACCGGCCCTTCAGAGGTTCCGGCGTATTGCCGCGGTTGGTGAAGTACTGGACCCGCACCGGTGACGCCGGCGTGGCCGTACTGCGAGTCGGTGAGCCGCGGCGACTTGGACGGGTCGGGTGTGCGCCAACGGCCGGTTACCGCTCTCGCGTAGCGCATCGCCGCGGAGCATAGACGTGGTGAACACGGCGCACAGTGTCAGCGCGACTGGTCGGGGTTACGTCCAGACGGGTCCGTCGGTCTCGAGCTGCCCCCGGCATCGGCCTCCCGGCCGGTGTGGCTGCGTCCCTGCAGGTCGACGAACGGCTGGACGAACTCCGTGGGCAACGGCATCACGACCACCGTCGTCTTCTCGTTGTTCATGTCGGTGAGCGCCTGGATGAGCCGCAATTGCAGAGCGTAGGGCTGGGCGGCAAGGACCTCGGCGGCGGCGGCCAGGCGGCGCGCCGTGGCGATCTCAGCGTCGGCCTCCATTCGCTCGGTCTGGTGCCGGGCGAGGATCTCCGCCTGTTGTTCCATGGCCCTTTGCATCGCAGCAGGAAGCTCGATGTCGGGCATGTCGATCTCGGTGATGCGAATCCCCCACGGCTCTGTCCGCGCGTCCACGAACGTGCCCAGGGGGTCACGCACCCGCTCCGGCTCGACGAGCAGGGTGCGCAGGGTGGTGTGGCCAACGACCTCACGCAGGGCCGCCTGGACGAGCCGGGAAGTCGACCGCCGGTAGTCGATCACCCTGGTCACCGCGAGGGTCGGGTTGAGCACCTGCAGATGGACCGATGCGCTCACCTGCAGCGGCACGCCCTCGTGGGTGAACACCTCGAAGGCGGGGATCTCCAACAGCGAGCTGCGCAGGTCCACCCTGATCACCCTGTCGATGCCGAAGGGCAGGATGAAGCGCAGGCCGGGGTTGAGCAGCGGCCCGCGGCGCCCGAACCGAAGTACGACGCCGCGCTGGTATTCGGCGATGACGCGCAGGCCACTCGCCAGAACGATGAGCGCAACGACAGGCACGACGACCGCCGCGATGATGACCGGATCCACGGCCCCCTCCCACCCTAACGGTCGGGCCATTGTAACGTCGCGTACGGCCCATTTGCATAGTACGACGCGTTTGAGGCGATAGTACAGTTTCCGAGCACGGTGGTGTTCCTGCGCTGCGGGGGGAAGGGCGCCGCCCGCGGCCGCCGAGTTGTCAGCGCAGGGAGTAGGTCGCCGGACGATCGGCAGAGCGGCTGATGCGCTCGCCGGCACGCTCAAGCAGCCTGCGAACCTCCTGCCCGGTCGGCTGGCTGTCGATCCGTTCGCGGATGGCGGAGATGGCCAGAGGTCGCGTACTGGCGCGGAGCACCTCGAAGACCTGGCGTTCGAGGTCGCCATCGCCCCCAGCGCGCGCGGTCCGGCGGGCCCCATTGCGCGCGCCGGACGGCGCTGAGGCCTTTGCCGCCGGTGCGGACACCTTCACCTCGTCCTCAACCGTCGGCGCGGCGAGGCCGTCTTCGATTGCGGCAACGTCGATCACGGGCTGCGAGGCCGGGGGCGCTGGCATCGAGATCGCTGTACGACCCGGCGCCTCGCCGCGCAGCCGGGCCATCAGCGCCGGGAGGTCGTCGAGCACCTGGCGGACGAACGCCGGGTTGCCGGTGACCTCGATCTCCCGATCACCGTCCCGCAGGCGCACCCGGTGATCGGGCGGCGGCAGGTCGCCTCCTCGTGTCGGGGTGCGCACGAACGGGCGCGGCGCGCCGAACCCGGGACGGTCCGAGGGTGGGCGGTCGCCGCGCTCCGGGCCGGGGCCGGCGGGACGGTCGTTGCGGCCCCGGTCGAAGGGAGCGCCCCGAAACGGGCGGCGGTCGTCGGGGCTCACCGGGTCAGCTCGCGGCGCCTTCGCTCTTGGTCTGCGCCGATCCCGAGGCCACACCGTTGGAGTCGCCGCCGTCCGCGACGGCGGTCTCACTCGTCGGCTCAGGCTCCGCGGACGGTGCCGGGGCGGCCTGGGCGGCGGCCGGCGTCGGCAGGGTGATCGACTCCGGGGCGTCGTCGTCGAAGTCGGGCGGCGCGCCGAAAAGCCGGTCGGACAGCTTGGTGCGGAGTGGCGACTTCAACAGGGCGACGACTCCACCCCCGGCAAGCGCGATGACCAGCACCCGGCGGAAGCGGCGCCGCTTCTTGGGGCGCACCGCCTGGGCGAGAGCCTGGGAGGCATCAGCGAGGCGTTCACGTGCTGCGATGGCAGCGTTGCCGGCACGCTCCTCGCCACTCTCCGCGAGGCGCTCGCCGACGTCCGCCAGGACCACGGCGGCGCGTTCGGCCGCGTGGCTCAGCGTCTCCGCCGACTTTTCCCCGGCTGAGCGCAGCACCGGCGCGGCCACCCGCTGCGCATTCTGCGCGGCCGCGACGGCGCGCTCGGCGAACACTGAAGCCGCCTCACCCACGACCTCGGCCGCACGCGTTCCGGCATTCGAAACCTCGCGTTCGATCACCGCTGACTTCGACTTGCGTCCCAACATCGTGCGTCCTCCTCTAGCCCCATCGCTGATTGATGAGCGACGATCATACGTGGGGCGGCGACTCGACGCGAAATGTGCCCGCGGTCACGGGGAAAACTGTCAGGCTGCCCTCGCGCTGGCCACCGCGGGCAGCGACAAACCGGTGTCGAGCGGAGCATCGAGGAACCAGCGGATCCGCGACGCGACCACGGGACCGACGACGCGGACGAGTTGCTCCTCGCCGGCGCCGTACACCGCCGCCAGCGAAGGGAAAGCCCGGGCCAGGCGCTGAGCCGACCGCGGGTCGATCCCGGCGACCGTCATCAGGTGCTGCCAGCGACGCGTGGTGAGCTCGTCGGCCACGGACGCCTCGCCGAGCGGGAGGAGCAGTTCCATCGGGGTGTTGGACATGGCTCTATGATAGCGAACAGATGTTCGTCGTGCAACTCCGGCGGTCCGAACGGGGGACGCGGCCGCGCGCGTGCTACGCTCGCCAGGTGCCCGTTTACGAATACCGCTGCAACGACTGCCGCACCACCTTCGAGGTGCTGCGCAGCATGGGCGACCGTGAGCTCGCCGCCCTCTGCCCGAGCTGCGAGAGCCGAGCCAGCATGCCGCTGATCAGCCAGGTGGCGGTGACGCGCTCCGGGGCGGGTACCTCGGCGACCACGGGCGGCCCGGCAACCGGGTCGGGCGGGTGCTGCGGGGGAGGCTGCGGCTGCGGCTGACGCCTCAGCGGGACACTCCGGAACTGCCCAGCTGCGGGCCCAGCTTTCGGTAGTGGCGGCCGAAGTACACCAACGGCTCGCCGTCGGTCGATGCGGCGGCGACGACGCGCCCGACGATGATCGCGTGGTCGCCGTGCTCGTAGATCGACTCAACCTCGCAGTCAAACCACGCGAGTGCACCGACGATCAGCGGCGCACCGGTGAGCGCCGTTGTCGTTGCCGCCCCGTCGACGGCCTTCCGCGGCCGGCGACCGCCCGCCGAGGCGCGGCGGCCGATCTCCTCTTGCCCCTTGGATAGCACACTGAGCCCGACGCTGCCACTGTCGCGCACCAGCCCGAGCAGTTGACCGGCGCGGTCAAGCGCAAGCAGCACCATCGGTGGATCGATCGACAGCGAGGCGAATGCTGTTGCGGTGATGACGTGGTGCAGACCGTGGTGGGCGGCCGCCGCGACCGTGACGCCGCTGGCGAATCGCGATGCCGCATCGCAGAAGACGGTGGTGTCCACCGCGGGCCGCGGCGCCGTCTTCACGCTTCGATGAGATCGAACGAAAGGTCGAGTTGCAGCAGCCCGTCGATGAATACGTTACGGTGCTCGGGGTGCGGGCCGTGGCTGATGATGGCGTTGCGATGCTCGCGTGCCCCGTAGCCCTTGTTGCTGGCCCAGTTGTACTGCGGAGCGCCGTCGTGCATCGCGGTCATGATCGCGTCGCGGTGCACCTTGGCGATGATCGACGCCGCGGAGATAGCCGGCACGAGGTTGTCGCCCTTGACCAGGCAGTGGACAGTGCGAGTCGCGTCGATGCGCAGCCGTCCGTCGCAGCAGTACCCGTCCGCATCGACGAGGTCGACGAGGCGCCGAAAGATCTCCACGTTGGCCCAACCGAGACCGCGCCGGTTGATGTCGGCCGCCGATATCTCGGCGACAACCCAGGCCAGTGCCCGCCGGCGGATGATCGCGCCGACAGTCTCACGCTGGCGGGCCGTCAGCAGCTTGCTGTCGCGCAGCAGCGGATGGCGGAACCGTGCCGGCAACACCACCGCGGCGGCAACCAGCGGGCCCGCGTAGGAGCCGCGCCCCACCTCGTCCATGCCGCAGAGGCGAAAGCTCCGCAGATCCTCGACCCCGAAGGTGTCGCGCAGGTAGGTGGTGAGACGGAACCGGGGCATCGCGCGGGCTCAGTCTAGCCCTCTGCTAGGGTGACCGCCGATGGCTGAGGTCACCTGGACTGACGTGGCGCCGCGCGACGGTCTCCAGACCATCGCGACCACGGTCCCCACCGAGGTGAAGGTCCGGCTCATCGAAGGACTGCTCGCGGCGGGCGTGCCCCGGGTCGAGGCGACCTCGTTCGTGTCGCCGAGATGGGTGCCGCAGCTGGCCGACGCCGCTGACGTGCTGCGCGCGCTCGGGCCGCAGCCGATGGGCCGCCTGCGTGTGCTCATCCCCAACCGTCGCGGCCTCGAGCTGGCCTTGGAACACGGGGCACGCAACGTCCTCTACACGATCGGCGCCACCGACACGTTCAACCATCGCAACGTCAATCGCAGCGTGGCCGAGTCCCTTGACGACCTTGACACTGTGGTCGGCGACGCCCGGTCGTCGGGGTGCGCAGTCGACGTCGCGGTGTCCGTCGCGTTCGGCTGTCCCTTCGAAGGCGTCGTCGACCCCCAGCGTGTCGTCGACCTGTGCGCAGAGCTGGTCCGCCGTGGGGCTGCCGAGGTCGGCATCGCCGACACCATCGGGGTGGCCCATCCCGCCGCGGTTCGTGAGATGTGCGTGCGCGCCGGCGAGGTCGTCCCGGAGCAGCGCCTGTCGCTCCATGTGCACGACACCCGTGGACTCGGCGTCGCCAACGTGCTGGCTGCGTACGAGGCCGGCGTGACCCGATTCGACGGCAGCGCCGGGGGTCTCGGTGGCTGCCCGTTCGCGCCGCGCTCGACGGGCAATGTCTGCAGCGAGGACGCGTTGCAGGCAGTGTCGAGCGCCGGCGGCGCGCACGGGTGCGACCTGGTCACCTATTGCGCGGTGAGCAACACGCTCGCCGCCGATCTCGGTATGGAACTGCCGGGCAAGCTGTACCGCGCCGGCGTGTGGACCGGAGCCGCTGTCAGGGAGCCGGTGGCATGACCGACGTCGCTTCCGCACCGGCGACACCGGCGCACGACTCGTCCGACCTCGAGAAGCGTCTGCGGCGGGCGCGCAGCGGCGGATCTGACAAGGCACGCGCCAAGCTCGCGGAGCACAACAAGCTCATGCCCCGTGAGCGCATCGCGCTGTTGTTCGACGAGCGAACAGCATTCGTCGAGGATGGTGTGCTGGCCAACAACCTCGCCGACGACCTGCCTGCAGATGGAGTCATCACCGGGATCGGAACCCTGCACGGACGTACCTGCGCGGTGATGGCCAACGACCCGTCGGTGAAGGCGGGATCGTGGGGCGCGCGCACTGTCGAGAAAATCGTCCGCATCCTCGAGACAGCGGAGCGGCTGCAGATCCCCATGATGTACCTGGTGGATTCGGCCGGAGCGCGGATCACCGACCAGGTGGCGATGTTCCCCGGTCGTCGCCACGCCGGGCGCATCTTTCGCATGCAGGTGCGTCTCTCCGGCCAGGTGCCGCAGCTCTGCGTGCTCTTCGGCCCGTCGGCCGCCGGCGGCGCGTACATCCCCGCGTTCTGCGACGCCGTTTTCATGGTGGACGGCAACGCGTCCATGTACCTCGGGTCGCCGCGCATGGCCGAGGTGGTGGTGGGGGAGAAGGTGTCACTGGAGGAGATGGGCGGGGCCCGGATGCACTGCACCGTCAGCGGTTGTGGCGACCTGCTTGCCACCAGCGAGCGGGACGCCATCGAGGCGGCGCGCCGCTACCTGTCGTACATGCCCCAATCGTGGCGCGGGCAGGTCGCGGATGTTCCCGGGTTGCCCGTCCCCGCAGATGCACCCTCCATCGAGGAGACGATCCCGTTGGCGCCGGGCAGCGGTTACGACGTCCAGGCGGTGATCAACGCCCTTGTCGATGCGGACTCATTCTTCGAGATCAAGCGTCTCTTCGCTCGAGAGCTGGTCACCGGGCTGGCGCGAATCGACGGCCGCGCGGTGGGCATCGTCGCCTCGCAGCCACGCTTCAAGGGCGGAGTGCTCTTCGTTGACTCCGCCGACAAGGCGACACGCTTCATCACCTGCTGCGATGCCTTCAACATCCCGCTGCTCTTCCTCGCCGATGTCCCGGGGTTCATGATCGGCACCGCCGTGGAGCGGCAGGGGATCATCCGGCACGGCGCCAAGATGATCGCCGCGCTCTCCCAGGCACAGGTCCCCAAGATCTGCGTGGTGATGCGCAAGGCATACGGCGCCGGTCTCTACGCCATGGCCGGGCCGGCCTTCGACCCCGACTGCACGCTTGCCCTGCCCTCGGCGCAGATCGCGGTGATGGGCCCGGAGGCGGCCGTCAACGCGGTCTACTACAACCGCATCCAGGAACTTCCCGACGATGAGCGCGGCGGGTTCATCAAGAAGCTCCAGGACGAGTACCGCGAGGACATCGACATCTACCGGCTCGCCGACGAGTTGATCGTCGACGCGGTGGTGGCGCCGGCCGACCTGCGCGCTGAGCTGGTGCTGCGCCTCGCCGCCTACGCGACCCGCATCAGGGACGACGCACCACGTCACCACGGCAGCTTCCCCACCTGACCCACGGCCGCGGCCGCTTTACCGGGACCTCGGCTGGGTACCCTTGCCACATGTGGCAGAACATCAAGACCGCCCTCCTCCTTGCTGTTCTCGACGCCCTGTTCCTGGTCATCGGTGGGCTGGTGGCCCATCGCACCGGGCTGATCGTCGCTGCCGTCATCGCCCTCGCGATGAACGGGCTCTCCTACTGGAAGAGCGACACCATCGCGGTTCGTGCCGCCCATGGCGTCGAGGTCTCCCCGGAGCAGGCGCCCGAGCTACACCAGATCGTCGCTGAGCTGGCCGCCGCCGCCGGCATTCCCAAGCCGCGCGTGTACATCAGCGACGACCCCTCGCCCAATGCGTTCGCCACCGGCCGCAACCCGTCGCACGCCGCCGTCTGCTGCACGAGCGGGATCCTCAACCTCTGCAGCGCCCGCGAGATCCGCGGTGTGCTCGGCCACGAGCTGAGCCACGTGCGCAACCGCGACATCCTTGTGGCCTCAGTGGCTGCCACCGCCGCGCTCGGCATCTCGATCATCGCCCAGATCGCCCAGTTCTCCCTCTTCTTCATGGGCGGCAATGAGGAGGAGAGCGGCCCACAGATTCTCGTCACCCTGCTCGTCGCGCTGCTGGCTGCGCCGGCCGCGGTGATCATCCAGCTGGCGATCAGCCGCGCCCGGGAGTACGAGGCCGACCATGATGGCGCCCTGCTTTCGCACGATCCCCTCGCGCTCGCCGATGCGTTGGGCAAGCTCGAGGCGCGGACAGCGGTGGTCCCGATGCAGGTGGCCCCGGCGCTGGCACCGCTGTACATCGTCAACCCGTTCGGCAACCGGCGGGCATCGCTGGCAGCGCTGTTCTCGACGCACCCTCCCATCGAGGAGCGGATTGCCCGGCTCCAGCGGATGGCCCGCGTCCAGCCCTAGGCCTTTCACCGGCCGGGCACTGACCTGGTTCAGGCGCTCGGTGACACCAGGGTGGCGCGCCAGATGATGCGCAGCGAATCCACCCAGAAGGGAGTGCAGGTGACCAGGGTCAGGTCGTGGCCGCTGGTCGGCACCAGCTGGGTGACCCTGGCGGGATCCAGCGTCCACTTGCCAGTGATCTTGTACGTGAAGGTGTGACAGGTGCGGTCCTGCACGGAGACGGTGTCGCCGACGCTGAGCTGATCGATGTGCTCGTAGTCCGGCTCACGGTGGAAGGCGATGATGGAGTTGCCCGCCTGGCCGGGGCCCGGCGTCCCGGCGTAATGCACCATCGAGCGGTTGTTCAGCGAATCCCAGGTGCCGTCGGTGGCGACGCCACCGTAGTGCTCGACTGCGGGCGCGCTGAAGGTGACCAGCGCGTAGTCGGCGGGCGAGCCGGATCCGCAGGTGGCCGTCTTGGCGGCGGCCGTGGGAGTCGTCGGCGCGCCGGCCAGGGCATTGGAGCCGCCCTTCTGCCAGGTGCTCAGCGCGCTCTGGTCAACATTGCTCCGCTGCCACACGCCGACCAGGGGCACAACGATGAGACCCGCCCCGACGAGGATCGCGGCGAGGCCGACTGACATCAACGCCATCCGCAGCGAAATCCGTCCGCGCGAGGGGGTGTGAGCCATCAACAGAAGAATACGACGGACGGCGCGATCGGCCCGGGCCGTAATCGTGAAGTCACCGCGCCGGGACCTCGTCGCCAGTCAGCCGAGGCCTCGTCGACAGTCAGCGACGGCGGGGGTTGCGCGGACGCTTGCGTCCATACGCGACGCCCTCGGCGACGGCGTCGAAGGCCGCCACCGGGGCATTGCTGGCCAGTTGGATGCCGTCGCCCTGGACGAACACCTTGCGTGTGCCGACGTCGATCAGGTAGGAGACGGTCCTGCTGCCATTGGCATCGGGCATCACCGAGACATCGGAGACGGTCCCCGTACGGCGGCTGCCGCCGTACGGAAACGTCACCCGACTACCGATCGCGATGGCGCCGTCGGGCGCGGCCTCCGTCAACGGCCCGAAGGCCGGAAGCAGTCGCTGCAGTAAACGGGCTTGTCGCCGCGTGGCTGGAAGGGAACCCGCGCGATCCCCCCACACCCGGCACAGGTCACCTCGTACATCTGGCGCGGCCCGCTGGAGCGAGCGCCGTAGCTGCCGCCGCCGCCACCGCCACCACCACCGCCGTAGCCGCCGCCGGAACCCCCACTGGCTGCGCGGCGGGCCGCGCGGCAGCTCGGGCAACGGGATGGAGGGTTGGTCAGACCGCGAGAGGCGAAGAACTCCTGTTCTCCCTCGGTCCAAATGAAGTCAACGCCGCACTCGCGGCAACGCAGGGTCTGGTCTACCGGCACGCGCCAAGGTCCTCCGCCGGGACGTTTGGGCGCCCGGTCATA
>JBDTJX010000112.1:0-4685 GCA_039935655.1 Candidatus Dormiibacter sp.
TCAATCACCTATTGGGTGCGCCGGGATAAACCGGCGTGGAGAAGGAGATGAAAGAGCTCTGCATCGAAGGGCTAGCAACCCACGATGGCCCCGAGTCATGCGTCGGTGTCCGTGAGGGCGCCGGCGAAGCGTTGACAGGGGCACGCGCAGGCCGGGCTATTGAGCCGCGAAAAGTGATTCTTCGGGGTGCCGACGCTGTCCAATTATGCGGAAGGCCACATCGACGACCGCGCCATTGCAAGCTGTCGTCGAACCCCGCGCGGTCGAAGAACCTGTGCATGCGCGGAATCTCCACGCGCGAGAACCGGGAGATCCCAGGCCCGCCCATCCGGTTGATCACCGGGCGGGCCGCTCAGAGAAGGCTGAGGCCGCACGCCTGAGATGTACGAGCCTGGGAAGTCAGACGACCCCGTATTACCTGCGAAGCCGCCGAACAAGGCCGTGGCCGCGGAGGTGGTGGAGGAAAGGGGGTCGGCCAAGGGGAACACGGACAGCGCAGCACGCTCCGGACGCAGCGCCGGGCAAGGTGTGTCACCTGGGCTGGACCGTGTGCGCGAAGCAGCACTGAAGGATCGGAAGGCACGGTTCACGGCGCTGTTGCACCACGTCGACCTCGACCGTCTCCGAGCGGCGTACCGGGCGGTGAACCCGGCGGCGGCTGCGGGGGTGGATGGGGTGACGTGGGCGGCCTACGGAGAGGAGCTGGAGGGCAACCTCCAGAACCTGCTCACGAGGGTGCACTGCGGCAGCTACCGGGCACAGCCGTCGCGGCGGGCGTACATCCCCAAGACGGACGGGCGGCAGCGGCCGCTCGGCATCGCTTCGCTGGAGGACAAGATCGTCCAGCGCGCGGTGGTCGAGGTCTTGAACGCCATCTACGAGACGGACTTCCTGGGCTTCTCCTACGGGTGTCGGCCAGGGCGCAACCCGCACGATGCGTTGGATGCGCTCGCCACCGGGATCCTGCGGAAGAAGGTGAACTGGGTGCTCGACGCGGATCTCCGCGACTTCTTCACCAGCCTGGATCACGGCTGGTTGTTGAGGTTTCTCGAGCACCGGATCGGAGACACGCGGGTCCTGCGGCTCATCCAGAAATGGCTGAGAGCAGGGGTCATCGAGCAGGGAAGCTGGTCGGAGAGCCCGGAGGGAGTACCGCAGGGGGCATCGGTGTCGCCGCTGCTCGCCAACGTCTACCTCCACTACGTCCTCGATCAGTGGGCTCAGCAGTGGAGGAAGCGACATGCGCGCGGCGACATGATCGTGGTGCGCTACCTCGACGACTTCGTGGCTGGGTTCGAACATCAGGGCGACGCCGAGCAGTTCCTGGTGGATCTGCGCGAGCGGCTTGCCCGATTCGCTTTGGAGTTGCATACCCAGAAGACGCGCCTGATCGAGTTCGGGCGGTTCGCCGCCAAGGACCGAGCGGCGCGAGGACTGGGAAAGCCGGAGACGTTCGACTTCCTCGGCTTCACGCACATCTGCGGGAAGACGCGGGCGGGACAGTTCAAACTTCAGCGGATCACGATGTCGAAACGGATGCGGGCCAAGCTGCATCAGGTCAAATACCGATTGCAGCGCAGCCGTCATCTACCCATTCCCGTGCAGGGGCGGTGGTTGAGGAGCGTCGTGCGCGGCCACTTTGCGTATTACGCGGTGCCGGGCAACGGACGTGCCCTCGGCAGCTTTCGCTACCACGTGGGTCGGCACTGGCACCGGGCGCTTCGGCGCCGCAGCCAGCGCCATCGCCTGACCTGGGACCGGATGAACCGTCTCATCGCTACGTGGCTACCGCCGACCCGCATCTCGCATCCCTATCCTGATGTGCGCTTCGCCGCCAGAACCTGAGGCAGGAGCCCAGTGCGTTAGCAGCGCTCGCTGGGATCTGTGCGGGGGGCCGCTCGCGAGAGCGGTCCCTACCGCGATCGCAAGCTTTAAGAAGCGAAGATCGCCTTCCAGCCAGCCCTCCGGAATCAATAGTCAGCCGGACACCCTCACGGGAAGGCGTGCTCCAGTAAGACCACTTTGCCGAGAGTAGTGACTTACGAATTCCTGAGTCACTACTCTCCGGCCCGGCGGCGCCGGAGCGGGGGCTTCTTTATGGCAACGCTGCGGTCCCGTCGACGGGCCCGTGCGCCTCGACGGTAAACACCTACCTGCCCAGGTACGTGTCGCAATCCGTATTCGCGAGTCATTACTCTCCCGAAAACCCATGGCGATCAACGGGGGGCACGCCGGAGCACATGCGGCTCAACGGCGACCATACGAAACGCGACAGCGGGAGAAGGGCGTCTCCCGCGAAAGTGCCAAAGCATCAGACAGGGTGACCTTCTCGTATCGCCCCGGTTTGTCACCCTGCGGGAGCCGCAGGAGTACTGAAACGGCAACGACCTCTGGAAATCGGCCACCAACCGGCAATCCCTGAGCGTTTCTCAGCGTAGGCGGTCCCGCGTGGGAAAGCCCGAGCTGAGCGCCCGGGTGAAACTCGTACGAAGGCGTCGGCACACGTCAACGACCCCCGCCCATCGTGGCGGGGCCGCTCTCATCAGTCTCCCCTTGGTCAAGCGCTGAGTTCGAATCCTCTCTAGCTGGGGAGAGAGGATTCGAACCTCGTATCCGGCGTGTGAGCGCTGCGGCACTGAGAGTGGGAGGCCGAGCGTCGCGTCGACTCTTATCGGCTGATCGATTCCCGATCTGCAGTAGCGGCGCGAGCGAGTACAGTCACCGCCTGCCGATCCCCTAGGATCTCGGCACGGTTGGAGGAGCACAGATGTACGCTCGAGTTCTTCGTCTGCAAGGGGATGCATCGAAGGCGGACGCGGCGATCGAGAACTACGCGTCACGCGTCGTTCCGGCTCTGCACGAGCAGGGCGGGTATGCCGGCGCGCGGTTGCTGGTCGACCGCGAGTCAGGTGCCAGCATGAGCGTCACGTTCTGGCAGGACGAAGCGGCCGCGCGCGCAAGCGAGTCGGCGATGAGCGGAATCCGCCGCGATGCGGCGTCCCTTTTCGGCGCCAAGGACCCGACGTCGGAGTACTTCGAAATACTGGTGCAGCACCGGCCGTCTCCAACGGAGGCCGGCAACTGGGTTCGCGTCACAAGCCTGACTGGTGATCCCGCCAAGGTCGACGAGGGCGTCGCTCACTACGAGTCGCAGGTCATCTCGGCGGTGTCGCGGCTGTCCGGCTTCAGGGCCGCGGTGCTGTTTGGCGACCGTGCGTCCGGGAACAGCATGTCCGTAACCGTGTGGACCACCAAGTCGGATCTCGACTCCACCGCAGACGCAGGCTCAGCCATCCGTTCGGCAGCAGCGGCGGTGATGGGCGCGGCGAGGCCTCGGGTCGAGTCGTACGAGGTTGGCTTCGCCGAACTCGTGTCGTAAGCGTGGGAGATTCTCTCCTAATCGAACTACCAAACGACGCGATCGCGTCTCAGCGACTTGGTCGCGGCTTCAGGTGCGATAGGTCTCGACATTCGAGTACAGCGTGGCAGCCGTGGTGTCACCTCCCGCTTGCGCGAGATCGGCCGCGTCTTGCCAATCGGTTTGGACCGAGAGGACCTGTTGGACGTCGCGCTATCGCCGGCTGGCTTGGGCCGCCCAAGCCGTCGCGATGGCGTCGACCACCGCCAGGATGCGCCGCGTCCCGCCATTGTCGCCCTTTTCGAAGTCATCGCCCGCAGTTGCCATGGTGTTGGTGACGTGGGCGACACACACGACATCTCGTTGGCGTGACGTGGCATACGCGTAGAGCGCGGCGGCCTCCATCTCGACGGCGTGGACGCCAGCGTGCCGAGCCGCGGCGATGGCAGTCGCAGTCTCGCGGAAGGGGGCGTCGGTGGTCCACGAGGCGCCGGTAAACACTGGCTCGCCGAGCCCGTCAAAGGCCCTGATAAGAAGTGCACTCAGCTCGGGGCGCAGATGCGACCACTCACTGGGCGGAAGGTAGTGAAGACTGGTGCCTTCGTCGCGCCACGCCTTCTCGATCACGACGAAGTACGGCGGTGCGCCCATCGGCAGAATGCGTCCAGCAGACGTCACCGACACGATAAGTTCGCAGCCTGACGCATGGAGCTCCTCGGCAACGAGCACCGCATAGGGTGCTCCGACGGCACACGGCACAATCCCAATCTCACGATCAACGCGGTCAGTGACCCAGAGCTCCGAGTGGTAGCAGGCCCAGCCCTGGTGACGCCGCGCGAGTCGGTCGGCTTTGAGGTGACGGACGACGTCGCCGTCGGGATCGAGGACGCAGACGCTTGGAACCGGCGAATCGGGCAATGCCCGCTGTCGGCGGCCTTCGCGCAAGAGGTTGATCACCCGGAAGACGGAGGGCTCGTCGTACTGTTTTGGGAGCAGCAGTGGGGGCTGGTCATCATCGTCGTGGCTTCCGCCAGGGTCTCGATCGGTGACGGAGTTCGGCTGCCACGGCACGACCGGCAACCCGGCTGCCGCCCAGGCCTCGAACCCACCGATGACATCACTCGCCCGACGTAATCCCATCTGCTGCAGCGTAGCCGCGGCGAGGCTCGACGAGTAGCCCTGGCTGCAGATCGCGATCACGGCCTGGTCTCGGTCTGTCACTTCAGGGATGTGATCGGGAGAGGTGGGATCAAGGCGCAACTCGAGGACGTTCCGGTCGACGACGATCGCACCGGGAATCGTCCCATCTCGTTGACGCTGATCGACC